>QQUN01000042.1 GCA_008501585.1 Pseudomonadota bacterium
GCTTCGCTGTGCGTGCGCCGACGCCGGCGCGGGATCAAGACGTCCATAGTGTCCACCATCGAAATTGGTGGACACGATCTTCAGCGCACTACCGCGTGAAGGACAGATGGGTTTGCCGGGCGCTTACGCTCGAAGGCCACTACGATCCGATTGATCGCCGACGGGGACGACAGCCCTGCAGTGGATCTGCCGCCGGCGGCGCTTCGCGTCATCGGAGAGGTTCTGGGGCTCATGAGCCAGGGCAAGCCGTTCACGCTCATGCCTGCCGATCACGAGCTCTCGACTGTCGAGGCCGCCAACTTCCTGAACGTGTCACGACCGTTCTTGATTCGGGAGATTGATGCCGGTCGCCTCGCGTGCCGGAAGGTCGGCACACATCGCCGGATCGCGTTCTCCGATCTTGAAGCCTACAGCCTGCGGATGCGTTCAGATCAAGAGGCAGCGCTTGATGAGATGACCCGGAATGCGGATGAGCTGGGGCTGGGCTACTGATCTTGCACCAGCACAGAGCCTTTTAGACGGACACTGCCCCAGCGGGAAGAAAGTCGCTCACAGGCTCGTCGCACAAACTAATGTACTCAAGGCGCCACTGATCCACCTTCCTTAGATCTGCCAAGGTCATGAAGGTGTCCGCAACGGACGCACACGCCTCAAGCGCGATCTCTGTTGCCTCTGCAGGCGGCCCGTATGCTTGCTCAAAAAGCTCCCGCAGTTCCTGTGCAACTATATCGGCGCTCTGTCTGGCTACTTGGCCACCCTCCGTCGCATCGTAGACGACCGCAATGGAGAGGAAGTACGCTTCCCCATCAGGCATCTCAACTGACCGCTCCGCGCCCAGATCGAAGAAGAGTGCCACCAGTTGCTTTGATACTGGCTCCAGTATTTTTGCGATTCGCTGTTCGACTGAGCGCTTCCCGACCATCTTCCGCAATCTGCCCTCGAAAGCATTGGGAAAGGCCGGGCGCCCGTATCTGGCAGCGAGCCACTGCTTCAAGGCTCGCTTGTCGTCAGCTGGCAACGCATAGACCGTTTCTCTGGCCCCGTACTTTGCAAACTCAGCCTTGCAGACCGGCTGCCTGTCTGCATGCCGTAGATCAAGGTGGAGCGACTCTCCCGCGTCGGATACATAGCAAAGGTGCAAGCGACGCGGGTTTCTGGCGTTGGCAAACATCGGATTGGAGTCCTCTACAAGCGAACCGAGAATGACCTCGACAAACAACTCCGTGTCGTTCGGCAAGTCGCAGTCGTGGGAGATTACGACGGCGCGCTTGCCCGAATTACAAGCCTCGACCAATCCGAGCGCTTGAGCACCCTCGTCGGTCAGCAGATTGCCCTGTCGCCATTCGGTGTCGCGTCCGAGCATCAAGCAGGGTTCCTTTGTTCAGCCTTGCTCGGAGCCACCGGGAATCGAGACGGACGATTGCCAATCACTGGTTGGTCTTGACTTGGACGCAGCCAAACCGGAGCCCCTATACGAATCTTTCATTGCCCTGGCTTCAGCGACCAGATCCCTGACGTGCTCGTTGCGGCTCTCACCCGACTTGATGAGATCCATCAAGGAGCGCCCAGCAAAGGCTTTCATCTTCAGAAGGGTTCCCGCACGAGAAATGCCCGCGGCCTGAAACTCATCGGCCACCCTGCTTAGCTCCCTGATGCGTCCGAGTTTGTCGTCTTCAGGCGTCGAGCTTCCAGACAGCCACTTATAAACCGCCTGGCGGGACACTTCGAAGACAGCAGCCAGATCAGCGACCGGCGGATTCAGCACGTTTCGAATGTTCTCGATATGCTCCGCCGCTGTGCGGACGTCAGGACGATCCGCATTGTCTGCTGACGCTCCCGCGGTATCGAGAACGAACGGTACACGCGGCTGGACGTGATGCCGCCAGGAGTCAGCACGACTCAATCCATATACAGTGCCGGTGCCGATCAGAACGGTACTAAACAACGCGAATGCCGTCTTTGTGGCAGCCCCCGCCGGTTGCCCCGGACGGGTGGAAATAGAACCGGGATACATCATCTCCTCCAATCGTCTTAGGCCCAAACAGCACGCGCGTGATCGCCAATTGTGGCGTCGAACACGACCTTGATGGCCCCGTGCAAAGCCGCCAACTGTTCTTCGATCAGAGCGAATTCCAACGCCATGCGCCCTTCCACGAAGTGATCCGTGTCGATTATGGCATGCGACCGACTGTCGGTGATGGCGAACCGAGGCATAGGCACAAGGCCGTTTGGAACCATGTCTGGTGGGTACCCAAGGGGCGCCTCCATCCGGTGAACGCGGGCGACCAGTGTACCTTTCGGCACGAGAGGGCCAGTGTCCGTCTCGAAGACCGACTCAGTCAGCCCATATCGCTGCCGGGCATCGAAGCGGACGCCGTGTAATCCGCCGACGAGATACTGATCGACTGTTTCATCAGCCCCCGGCAAGACAGCATCAAGGTAACGAAGCCCCAGGCGACTGACGTGATCAAGGCTCACCACCTCATGAACGGCACGCAAGCCGCGCAGCAATTCCGGAATAAATTCATTCCGCGTTTCATAGTGCGTCGTATGAAAGATGATAGAAGAAGCGCTCAGAATGAATCCCGAGGATCGATCAGCCTTCGTGATGAGCCAAGAAGTCGTGTGCGCGAGTTGTGGCTCGGTCGGTGCCTGGCCAGGCGTAGCCGAGAACTGCAAGTGTGTCATTTGCTGCGGCTCGAAGAGCGCATAACCTTCACGCCGCAGAAGATCCTGAATCTCGTCCACGTACTTCGCCATCGCAGCGACGGGACTGAACTGCGCTTGAGCCAAAGCGTAGTAAACGGGGGCATTGGACATCTTCTCACTCACGGCTCAACTCCTGTATTGCAGACGCGTGCGCAAGGCGCCCTGTTGACACTTCGGTTGTCAGTTTACACGTTGGTTGTCACCCATGGCAATTCCGCCGGTCGCTCACAGCGAACCCATCTTCCCCGCTCCTCACTCCGTCAACATGGCGCTATCCGCACTAGCATTCCTAGCGTCCGCACACCACTGCGCCCCTGCCCTGCTTCTGAACGCCCCCAGTGTGCCGGTGCCAGCGGGGCCGAACCAACAACCAAATCAAGCGAAGTTAGACAGGATTATCGATTTCCGATAAACCTGCCTAAACTCCCTTCAAGCCTCTAGCTTTCCCGCTGGATGCGGCCGAGCAGCGTCTGAACGCCATAGTGCCGCTTCGACTCACCGCGCACGATCCAGAGGCCCGTTCCTGGCCAGAAATCGATTCGCTTGGCCCCGCCGGTCACGATCAGGTGCGCTCCATCGTTCTTGCTCTCGAAACACACACAGGCAGCAGTGAGCAGTTCCGTGCTCGAAGCCCGCCTGGTCGCCCGCATCTGCTGGTCATGGCGGCGCTTCTCGGCAAACAGTTCCCCCATCTCGCTCATCGTCAGTGTCCTATGTGAAGGTGTAGGGAAGCTGGATGAGGACGGTGCCACCGTCGAACTCGTCCAGAAGCCCCAAGGCCTCGATCTGCTCCCGGACGTGCCGGCCCAACATGGCGGGGTGGTGCCGCTTCAGGTGCTTGCGAATATCGTCCAGGTGGTAGTACCACCGGATTTGCCCCGGAAGGCGGATCGGGGGCTGCGGTACCGGTGCGATGGGATCTGGCTGCAGCGCGTGGGCATGGAAGGTGCGTCTCTTTCGGACTGGCAGCACCGTGGCCGCCGACTGATCCATCACACCACAGGCGGGCGGCAGTTCAAGCCCTTGGCAAGCATTCATTCAATCCATGGTGGCGAGGGCAATGCCAAGTGATTCCGCCCTTATGGGTTATGCTTCCCCGCTCATGTTCCGACCCGGTGCTTCATGTCTGGATCGGACGCTGTCTGAATCCCCTGCCCCCTTCTTGAGAGCCGCATTCAACATGATCGAATCCACCTACGTGCCTGGTGTAGCCATCCCCGATTTCGACCCCGCGATATCCACAGCTCTTGCCGATAGCGAGTTCGAGGGGGGCGGCCACACCATGGTTGTCGCCATCGAGAACCCCGAGGGTCAAATCTATCGAGTCATCGAGTGCGAGGGCCTCGGCGCCTACATGCATGTCACAGGCGTGCTCGAAGACCTCGGCATGGATGATGTCCTGGCCGACGAGGTTGAGGGAGCTGAGGGCTTGGACAGCCGATTTGTGGTAACCGAGGACACGAGGGCTGCGGCAGATCAATAGCCGAGGCAAGCTGCTCGGGCTCAGGAATAGGAAATGGCTCCCGAAGGAGCCATGAGGGCGCCAGCCCCAAATACAGACGCGTTTGGAGCGCGCTTTGAGGTGCTCAGGCGCGACTCTCCCCTACCCCATCAGGCAGGACGAACCGCCCCTGCTCGCGACTCCAGATCGCCTCAGCGTGCAGCCGGTTCAGATCCTCGTGCGCCTGCCGGTCATCCTTGCCGCACGGCACCCAGCCCTTCCCCGGTACCAGCTTCGCGTACCAGCCAAACTCGCGGCACTCGGCCACCCCCGGCCACAGCCCCGTCCAGGGCAGCGGCGGGGCGGTGGTCTCGCAACCACACGACAGGCGCTGACCACCGCACTCGGGACATCGCTCAACGTCGCAGCCCTCCTCGTGAAGCGCGCCGGACGCAGCCCCGCAGTCGGGACACATCGCCTCGCCTCGCGCCACAGCGCCATCGGCCTGGTCAGTGCTCATCTTCTCTCCGTTCTGAACTATCGGTGTCTGATGACTCATCTCATCACGGACGGCCCCGCATTCAAGCCCTCCCATCCAACCAGCGCGCCTCCAGGTAAGAGGTCAGTACTGACCGGGCGCGTACGCCCGGACGCACGAAGCCGTGCTCTATGGCGTGAGTGGACATCCAGCAACGGACGCTGAATTGGACGCAGCACCCGCCGCGAGCAGCACCTGCGAGGGCCGCCCGCCTGCGCGAGGCCGTAAATGATGTGTTTTTGCCAGTACACATCGTTTTAATGCTCCCGCATCATGATCCCACATCGAAATGGAGGGACTATGGGCAGGCCGGCATTCACCATTGACGGAGCGCGACTCAAGGATCTACGCGAGGCGGCGGGCAAGACGCAACTGGCCGTCGCCAAGGAGATCCACGCGCAGCTCGGGAAGAAAAGCCCTTCGGACGACGCGACGTTGGCGAACGGCTACCAGCGCATCGAACGAACAGGCAACACGAGCCGGCAGCGCGCTGAAGCCCTCGCCACGATCTTCAACGTGACGGTCGAAGTGCTGCAAGGAAAAGCACTTCCAGACCCCGTCGACTACGTTGCCAATCTGGCCGCATGCCTCCACAAACAACTCACGAGCGGCTCGAACTGCGCACTTCTCGATGCGCTTGAGCAGATCACAGACACGCGAACGCCATCAGACGAGTCGATCAACGATCTTGCGAGAGCCATTGCCGCGCGCATCGAGGCAGCACAACTGGCTTGCAATCCCCACGAGCTTGAAGAGCTATCCAGCATTACGGGACTGCCTGAGACTGAGCTGCTGAACCCGGCCAACGTTCACGGGCACTGGATCATCGTTGCCAACGGAGGGGGAGTCCACGCGACCGAGTTGATTCGGGGCGCATCTTCGCTGGCATTCCGAGTGGCTGACATCGTCGGGGATCTGCTGAAGTACCGCGGCAGCGGCAGCGACACCTCCATCCGCATGCGCCGCGATGAGCCGTGGTACCGGCTGGAAATCCGACGCAACGCGCATGCGGATGATGTGATCCGAATCGACCTGGCGCGCTGCGAACCCACAGGTGGAAAAGGAATCACCTGGGCCAAGGCCACATGGTATGACCGGTTCGTATTCGAAAACGCCATCCGAGAGTGGGCCTACGCGACAGCGAACTTCGTGACAGGCTTCGATGGCACGCAATCCCCCTCTGGCGATGTTCGCCGCCTTCGGCTGCGCGTATTCGAACACGGACAAGGAGATCGGCCCCCAACCGGAAGAATGCTCATCTCAGGGAATCTGGACAAGATGCCCGAGTCCGTTTTCGACAATTTCCGCAAAGAAAACGACACGCACAGTCTGGTGTTCCAGTGGCTCGTCAGCGACTTACTGCGCTCGCTCGCCCCGTATTTTTCGGAGTACCCACGCAAGTGCTGGAGTGTGCGCAGCGGGGGCAAAGTGATCATTGACCTGGACGAGTTCCTGGCCAGAAAACAGCCGATCACCGGGTGCTTCGTTGGAGCCCGGTACAGCATCGAACTGGTCGAGGAGATCGCCGAGAACGAGTACGCACCCGTCCCATGGCGCACTACGGACATCTACCGCCTGGGAGCGGATATCGAGCAGTTGCTTGCCGACCCGAACCACCACGCATGGACGACTGACGAGCCGCGCCGACCATTTGAGCCCTGCCCGGCCAACGAGTAAAGGTGCCGCTCAGCGAAAGACACGTCGCTGGCCGCCTGCACCAGGCACACCTCCCTAAATCTGAAACCCAACGTGCGCGAGGTACGTCCCGGCCCCACGCACGCCCATTTCCAGGGACGCATACAGGAGCAACACCATGAACGCATATCTTGAGAACGGCCCAAGCAAGACCGGCAATCCTTCGGGTGGCGGACGCGGCAACAACCCGCCGCGCAAGTAAGCACGGACAGAGGGCGGGCACATGCCTGCCTTCTTCTTATGCCCCGCAAACCGGCATGGACCGCACAGTGAAATACACATCGTCCAAGGAGTTCAACGTGCTCATCCGGCAACTACTCAGCCAGGGCTGGACATACCGCCATGGGGCAAAGCACGGAAAGCTCAGAGCGCCCGATGGGCACCCGGTGCTGACAGTGCCCAACTCGCCGAGCGACAGGCGGGCGCTGCTCAACTTCCGCAGCCAGGTGCGACGCTGCTGCTCACCCCTCGGCGCAAGGTAGCGTCCCCCTGCGACCTTGACCACCGGAGAGTTCAGCCCCCGGCCGCCTCCAGCGCATCCGCCTCGGCCGCCATCGAGCGAACCCCCAGCGTCCGGATCAGCCGCAGCTTCTCAGCCCGCTCCGCCTCGCTCAAATCCGATCGCCCGTGCAACTGGAACAGCCGCGGCCAGCCTTCCATCTGCTTGCGCTGGGCCGGACTCAGCTCAACCTTCCGCCCGCGAAGACCGCCAATATACGAACCGGAAATAGAAAGTCGGCTGTGCCCGGCAATCTCGGCCACCACCTGGCGCGCGTGATCCACCTTGTCCGGGTCCGCCGCGGCCAGCACCCGAGCCGGATCAGCGCACCGGATCGGGGAAGGAATCCCAGCCAAGGACTCGAAGGTGTCATTGAGCCCCTGGTGGCGAAGTCCGTGAGGCGTCACCCCAAGCGCTTCCTTCGACACCCCGCAGCGGCGAAGCACATAGCTGAACCGATTGAGCGCCTGCTTCAGATTCCGGTTCGGATCACCTACATGACCATTTCTTGACCGGACACGGCTCTTGGCTTCGTCGAGCACCCGGCGCTGGTAGTCCGTGGTCAGCGGCACGATTCGCATCCGACCGCCCTTCGTACCATCGAGCACCTCGATCCGATCGCCCTTGTCCGCCCGGTGCGGCCTGAACATCACCGCCTCCTCCCGGCGCAGATAGAACGCATGGCACAGGCGCAGCTGGAACCCCACGTAGTCGTCCATCGCGGACACCATCGCCAGCACCCCCTCCACATCCACGCCCGCCGCGCTCCACGAGTGGTCATAGGTGGCCATCCCGGAGCGGCGCACCCGCGCACTGTCCGTGACGTACTCATGCGAACGACGAACCATCCCGCCCTTGCCAAGCCATTGGGCAAGCGTACGCAGATGACTGATCCGGTTCTGCAGCGTAGAGGCCGACAGCCCCTCCCCGTCCCAGCGCGACACCAGCGCCTCAATGTGCTTCTCGCGCAGCGCGTAGATGCTCTTGATCGCGTACCCCATCTCGTGAAGCTGCCGGAACGCCTGAAACAGCACCGCCTGGCGCGCATCCTTCGTCCGATCGCTCACCGGCTTCATCCGACCCTTCTGCGGCGCACTGCGGCGACCACTCTCGGCGAGCAGCTCCACAAGCTCACTCTTCCAGCCGTGGCCCTTCATCTGCCTATCTCCTTTCCGGAAACCTAAATTCGCCGCGTCCGCCCAGAGCGCAGCGGGCGTCACCACCCCCTCCGATCTGGACGCGCGCAGTCGCCCTGTCCGCACCAGACCTACCCGTCTGTTCGACCCCAAGGGTCAGGAGCGCAGAACACCCCTCATCAGCAACTAAGGCGATACGTGAGCATGCGAGAGTCCGCCCGGCAGAGCATTTCTGTCGTACCAAACGCGGCCGGATGTACCGACCAACACCACCCCAACTAAAGCGGTGTGACGAAACGGGAGGCTCGTCCGTCCTCCTACAGATCCATTGCACTGAACACCCAGCCCGCTGTCCTCCCTGCCACCAGGAGGAGTGCTGTTTCGTCCGCTCCGAGGGTGGCGGTCAGCAGATCACGTGGTCTGCCCTCGCGCCGGTAATGCACGGACGATGCGTCAGTCGAAAATTGAGATGCGTGTCGCCATCCAGGTAGGAATGAGCAGCACTTGCGGTCAGAGCGACCCGGTCAGGAAAGAACGCGCCCGGAAAGGCGCCTCATCTCCGTCAAAGCCAGGTCGGCTCATGACGGCTTGGCGTCCAGCGAAGGAGCGCCGCGTCCGATCAGATCAGTACGTCCGAGCGGATTGATGCAGAGGGCGAGACGGGGAGTCTCGTCCGTGGCGGATGGTGCAGTTGGTGTGTCGCCAGTGAGGCGGGCCCGCATGCGGGGCTTGAGAAGGGCTGCGTTGAGGATGGCAGCTATCCTGTCAGAGACGTGCAAATACTATTTCCGAGCCGGACAACTGTCAAACGAAGCCACGTTCAATTTCCGTTTCACCAGCAGATTCACTTTTGAATCCGAGCCGGATTCTCGCGCCGTTGTTGGGTTCCCCTATCACTCTCTATTGAACACTTTTTGCGAATGCCAGTGATTGGGCCAATTCTCCGGGGATCGAATAGGGACAATTCAAGTGCTCGATTCTGTTTCCGGAAGGCTGTATTGCCGACCCGCTTTCCCCTTTCAAGCGCCAAGGCAGGTGCGGGCGCGAAGCGTCGAGTCCCATAGGCGACGCGCTGACGTCGAATTGGCGACGTTTGAACCGGGCGGCGGCGGGGCGAATTGGTCCAACGTCGAATTGGCGACGGTTTCGCGTCGGATTGGCGACGTTAGTGCCGTCTGCGGTTTGCGCCATGGAACCTAACGTCGAATTGGCGACGTTTAAACGACGCCAATTCGTCGCGAGAATCGATTAACGAGGCAAAACGCTGTTTTCCCAAGGTGGTTGGCGAGGGGCCGACGGCTAGGATTCGGGCACTCAAACACAAGGAGTGCTTCCAATGACTGCAATCGTCCGCGCCATCGACGTGGCTATGGCAATACCAAGTACGTGGTCTTTCATGAGCGTGGCCAGGAGGTCCAGTGCGCTGTCTTCCCCTCGATCGCCCCTCAGGCGAGCGTCGGCGCCGACCTGTCGGGCGGAGTGTTTCAGAAGCGCAACACGGTGACCGTCGACGTGAACGGCGTGCTGTATGAAGTGGGGCGCGACGCCAAGCTCGCCCAGGACGCCAGCTACGGCCGGGTGCTCGATTCGAAGTTTTCGCTCTCGGATGTCTACATGGCGCTCGTGCGCGGGGCGATCTCCTACATGGGCGTGCCGCACATCGATGTGCTCGTGCTTGGCTTGGCCCACAGCAGTGACAGGGAGGCACCACCAGTCATTGCCCCCAAAATTAGGCGAGCACACCATTCAGGATGTCGTCGTTTTTGCTACGCCACCGCACAAGGCGTCCTCGGCAACTCGGCATGGTGAGACAATTGGTGCTCTCGAACCGCCCCTACACGCACCATCGCTCTGCGCCAATGCAAACGCTCACCCAGACCCCCGTCAAAATGCCCGACGACGCGCCGGCATGTGAAGTTCGGCTGATCTCCCATCGGATCAGCGCGGGCTTCCCCTCCCCGGCCAGCGACTATGTTGAGGACGGCCTGGACCTGAACGACTACCTGGTTCGCAACAAGGCGGCCACCTTCATGTTCACGGTCAAAGGCGACTCGATGACCGGCGCCAGCATCGAAGATGGAGACAAAGTGGTCGTCGACCGCTCGCAGGCACCGCAGCACAACGACATCGTTGTTGCGGTGGTGGACGGGGAATACACGATCAAGCGCCTGTTCATGCGTGGCGGCACGGTCGAGCTGCGCCCTGAGAACGCAGCGTTTTCGGCGATCCGCTTCGCCGAGGGGCGCGAGCTCGAAGTGTGGGGTGTGGTTGTTGGCGTGGTCAGGCGCTACCCGGCCAAACGGTAGGCACCATGAGCACCGCCCCCCAGTTTGCACTGGTCGACGTGAACAATTTCTACGTCTCGTGCGAACGTGTCTTTCAGCCCGCGCTGGCCCATGTGCCTATGGTGGTGCTGTCGAACAATGACGGCTGCGCGGTGGCGCGCAGCAATGAGGTCAAGGCGCTCGGCGTCAAGATGGGGGTGCCGTGGTTCAAGATGAAGGATCTGGCCGCCAAGCACGGCATTCGAGCCTTCTCTTCGAACTACACGCTGTACGGCGACATGAGCAATCGGGTGGCGATGGTGCTGCGCGGATTCTCGCCCCAGCTTGAGATTTACAGTATCGATGAGGCGTTTTTGCGCATCGAGACGGTCGCCCACCTCCATGGCGGGCCGGGGGCGATGGGGCAGCAGATCCGTAGCAGGGTCAAGCAATGGACGGGGCTGCCCGTGTGCGTAGGGGTCGGGCCCTCAAAGACGCTGGCCAAGCTGGCGAACCATATGGCAAAGAAGATCCCGGTCTTCGACGGCGTCTGCGATCTCCACGCGCTGAGCCGGCCGGAGCGCCTCGCCCACATGGCAAACATCGACGTGAGCGAAGTCTGGGGCGTTGGGCCGCAGCTTGCCCCTCGGTTGGCCGAGATGGGCATTCGTTCAGTCCTCGATCTGCGCAACGCCTCCCCCAAAGCGATGCGGACCCACTTCGGCGTGGTGATGGAACGCGTATGCAGCGAGTTGCGCGGCATTCCCTGTCTGGCGCTGGAAGAGGTGGCGCCATCGCGACAGCAAATCATGTCATCGCGCAGCTTCGGGCAAAGCGTCGAGGCTTTGGGGGAGTTGAGCGAAGCGGTCGCCTCATACGTTGGCCGCGCTGCGGAGAAACTGCGCCAGCAAGGCTCAGTGTGTGCCGCAGTCCACGTGTTCGTGCAGTGCAACCCCTTCCGACCCGAGGAGCCCCAGAACAACGCTGGGACAACAGTCGCACTGATTGCCCCAAGTGATGACACGCTCGCGCTGACAGCCGCTGCACTGCAGGGCCTGAAGTCGATATACCGCCCGGGCTTTCGCTATAAGAAGGCCGGCATCATGCTTACCCTGCTCTCGGACAAGGGCATCCAGCAGGGCAGCCTGTTTGATGCGGTGGCAGAGCACCCGCGATCGGCCGCGCTCATGTCCGCCATGGACCAGGTCAACCGCCTCTATGGGCGCGGCATGTTACGCACCGGGGCCAGCGGCACGCAGCAGCGCTGGAGCATGCGATCGGAAAACCGATCGCCACGATTCACCACGCGGTGGGACGAGTTGCCCGTCGTCAGGTAAGGACGGGCACGCCGCTCTACCGAGGAAGGAACCAAAACCTGCGCCCGGGGTATCCTTGATCCATGTGCTCAAACTATCGCCCAATCGGACACAAGGAACTGTCGTTCTTTGACGTCCCGCCGATCGACGACGACATCCCGGAGGGGGACGTTTACCCGGGCAGTGCCGCACCACTCATCTACCGCCCGGGCGACAGCGCACCGCGCGCCGCTGTCCTGGGCACGTTCGGACTGCTTCCCGTTTGGGCCAAGGAGCCGGCCTTTGCAAAGCGAACATACAACGCGCGCTCCGAGACCGTTGCTGAGAAGCCGTCATTTCGCAACGCCTGGCGAAAACGCCAGCTTTGCATCGTCCCGGCCACTGCCTTCTACGAGCCGTGCTATGAGACCGGCAAAGCGGTCTGGTGGACGATCCAACGCGTCGATGGGAAGCCAATGGCCCTGGCCGGCCTTTGGGAGCGCAAATTCTGGGGAGAAGGAACGCCCAGTTGGTCGTTCACGATGCTGACCGTTAACGCAGATGATCATCCCGTGATGCGCCACTTTCATAAGCCAGGCGACGAGAAGCGTACTCCGATCATTTTGGATGGCGCCCAAATTGAGGGCTGGCTGGGCGCGGCCAATGAAGCACAGATGAGGGAACATCTTCGCCCCTGCGATCCTGAGTTACTGACTGCGGCGTCTGGCCGCCTTGGCCCGTAGCGCGGTCAAAAAAAGAGATCGATGGCTGGCCGCGCTTCGGCGGCTGCTGCAGATTGCCTCGCGTGGAGTGAAGGGCTGGTTCACTCGCCTTTTCGACTTTGCCCCGACCCAAAAGCTCAGATTGTGACAATCGGAAGCCATTGATTGCGAACGTCGCGAGAGGGTTGCATACGGCCACCCTCTCACTCAGATTCCGTGTCTTGGGCAATTTCCGCAAGCCTCGATTGCGGCCGCGCAGGGATACGTCGTAAGCGCCCGGCGAACCCATCTATCCCTGGTGCGGTAGTGCGCTGAAGATGGTGCCTGTAGCAGGAGTGTCGCTTGACCGACGCTCGAACGGCGTTGGACCAACGCAGCGCCAGCAGAACCTGAGCATGAGTAGCGCAACCGCGCGAAACAGAAGAAAATCCCTATTTGGATAACACCTCACTTGCGAGGTATAGTGCTTCAGCATTTCCAACGTCATTCTTTCTGATCACGCTCAGTCGAATTTTCCACCGATGGCCCAGCATCTGACGAAAACTGACGCCTTTGGAAAACTGCACCGAACCGACCGAGGCATCGAGTGGCATTCGCTGGTCGACCACGCAGCCGATGTATCCGCGGTCTTTGAGGCACTATGCTGTTGCCGTAGCATTCGTCGCGCGCTAAGCGCGGCCGCAGGCCGGCCGCTTGGCGACGGCAACACCGCACGACTCGCGGCCCTCGTTTTTCTGCACGACCTCGGAAAGGCTAATGCCGGGTTCCAGGCCAAGCGATGGATTGAGAGCGAACGTCCCCGTGCTTGGTTAACTGCGGGACATGGAATCGAGGCGATCGCGCTGCTTGATGCCGCTTATGCCTGCGACGGCGAAGCTCGTACGCTGCTGTCGCGCCTTCCAATCGAAGCCATTCTCGAATGGGGGTCTCCCTCCGCGATCGACGCCTTGCTGCGCGCGAGCATCTCACACCACGGGCGCCCACTGGCCAATCCCCCAGACTGGTTCAACGTTCGCATCCACTGGCAGCCCCACGATGGTTACGATCCCGCGGAACAGCTTTCAACCCTTGGCGACGCCATGCAGCGTTTCGTGCCGGAAGCCTTCTGCGCAAGCGACGAGTTGCTACCAGAATCTCCACGCTTCGCGCACCTGTTCGCCGGCTTGGTACAGCTTGCCGACTGGCTGGGATCCGACACCCGGTTTTTCCCGTTTTCGGCCCCAGACGAAGACCGTCTGAGAACCTGCCGCGAACGTGCGCGCGACGCGGTGAGGAGCATCGGCCTCGACGCTGAACCCTACCGGCAGTACCTGCAGACCAAGCCACCCGTTTTTTCCGGCGTTTTCGATACCCCGGCTCCCTATCCTGCGCAAACGGCAATGGCCGACGAATCACTGGGGCCGGTCGTTGTCCTGGAGGCGGAAACGGGTAGCGGAAAAACGGAGGCTGCACTCTGGCGCTTCCTGCACCTCTTTGCCCTGGGAAAGGTCGATAGCCTCTACTTCGCACTGCCGACCCGAGTTGCCGCCACCCAAGCCTATCAGCGTATCCATCGAGCACTGTGCCGTGCCTGGCCAGACGGCGGAGGAGCGCCGATGGCAGTTCGGGCTCTTGCTGGCTACGCAGCTGCCGATGACGAGACAGCACGAGCATTGCCAGATTTCAAAGTGCTCTGGAGCGACAACCCGACTGATGCGGAGGCTGAACGGCGCTGGGCTGCAGAGTCTTCCAAACGTTTTCTTGCCGCGCCGATTGCAGTTGGCACCGTGGACCAAGCCCTCCTTGGCACCTTGCAAGTCAAGCACGCTCACCTGCGCCACGCGCTCGCATCTCGTTCGTTGCTAGTCATTGACGAGGTGCATGCATCTGACGCCTATATGGGCGTCCTTGTCGAGCAACTGATTGCCGCTCAAACAGCACTCGGCGGCCATACTCTGTTGCTTTCCGCGACGCTTGGCGCAGTAGCCCGAACACGCTATCTGCATGCGGGTATGCATCCTGCGCCACGGCCTCCTTCTATGGATCTCGCCAGTTCGCTCCCCTACCCCGCTATCAGCGACCAGCGTGGGCTGCACGTCACGGCAGGCGCCAAGCGCGAAAAAACTGTCGCTTGGCGCTGCGAGGACATTATCGACAACCCAGAACGCGTCGCATCCCTTGCCCTTGATGCCGCAGCTCAAGGCGCGCGCGTGCTTGTGATCCGAAACACCGTCCCGGCTGCAGTTGCCACGCTCGCCGCACTCGAATCTGCCACCCCTGAGTCGGACTGGCTTTTTAGTCTGGCGGGAGCGGCCACGTTGCATCACAGCCGCTTTTCACGTGAGGATCGCCCTGCACTCGATGATGCCGTCGAAGCCGCGCTTGGCAAAAATCGTCCCAACGGGCCGTTAATTGTGGTCGGCACACAGACGCTAGAGCAAAGCCTGGATCTTGACGCTGATTACCTGATCACCGATCTGTGCCCAATCGACGTGTTGCTTCAGCGCATCGGCCGCCTGCACCGCCACACGCGCCCTTCCAATGCAAGGCCGAATGCGTTCCGCGAAGCGCGCGTCGTCGTATTGACGCCCCCGGGCGGCGATCTCACCCCATGCCTGGCACGCCCGCGCCACGGACTCGGCCGTTTCCGCGACGGCGGTGGAGTGTATCCCGATGTCAGGATCCTGGAAGCCACGCGCAGGTTAATCACTACCGAACCAACCGTTTGCATCCCTGCCGACAACCGACGACTTGTCGAGTCAGCCACGCACCCCGAAGCCGTGTGCGCGCTTGAATCGCTGGGCGATGCCTGGGCAATTCACGGAGGACAGATCGACGGAGATACCGGCGCCCGCCGGACCAGCGCCAAACTTGGCCTACTGCCGCTGGACACCGAGTTCTCCGAACTCAGTTTCCCGAATGACGTAAAGCTTGCCACCCGCCTCGGTGCTGCCGACCGCGTCGTGATGTTCGATCCGCCGATTCCCGGCCCTTTTGGTAACCCAGTTGAGGCACTTCCTATTCGACACCACTTGGTGCCACAGGGGCTGTCATTGGAGGCCGAGCCCGAAAACGTGGCGCCGGCGCCCGGTGGCTTCGCATTTAGCCTGGGCGATGCCCATTACCGCTACAGCCGCATTGGACTCGAAAAACTCTCGACAGCCGCTACCCCGGAGTAACGCATGGACAGCCCCCACCTGAACCTGCTCGACGAACCCCTGATCCGTATCCGCGACACGGAAGGCGCGCTGCAGCGACTGTCGCTCCCGGCGCTGTTCGTCCAACTCGGTCGCGACACCGTGCGCGACTACCCCGCGCTGCGCCCCCACCAGCGCCACCCGTGGCACGCCCTTCTGGTGCAACTGGCCGCGCTCGCCCTGCACGAGGCCGGCGAAACAGAACCATGGGACACCGCGGCCGACTGGCGCGCCGCGCTGCTCGCGCTCACGCACGATCACCCCGACGGCTGCGCTTTCAGCCTACTCGCACCGCACGACCAGCCTGCGTTCCTGCAGGCACCGGTGCCTGGCGGCAAGCTCGATGGTTGGAAGCCAATCACCACGCCGGATGCGCTCGACATGCTGGTCACTTCTAAGAACCACGACCTTAAGGGCAAGCGGATGTTGCGTGCCGAGGCAGACGACTGGCTGTTCGCACTAGCGAGCTTGCAGACACAGGAAGGTGTATTGGGCAGCGGAAAGTACGGAATCTCGCGAATGAACAGCGGCTATGGAAACAGACCGGCAGTCGGCGTTTCGCCTCCGGGGGCCGCAGGCGCCCGCTGGCGTCGGGATCTGCGCGCCGTTCTCGATGGTCGCTCTGGGATGGCGGCCGATTTCGGACTGCGTGAGGCTGGTGGCACATCGTTGCTTTGGGTGGTCCCGTGGGACGGAACGACGAGCCTGCGGTTTGCAGAACTTGATCCCTTCTACATCGAGATCTGCCGGCGCGTGCGGCTTGAGTCGGAAGAGGGCAACCGCGTCCGTGCCTACGACTCGACGAGCAAGGCGAAGCGCGTAAGCGTTGGAGAAGAGCAAAAAGGTAAGACTGGTGACCCTTGGGTACCCATCAACCTCGAGGAAGACAAAGCGCTAAACCTCCCAGCCGGTGGATTCGACTATAGCCTTTGCGTCGATATTCTCTGGGGTGGCAAGTTCAGACGGACCCTTTCACAAACGCTCCGCCCTGATGATCTCTCGTCCGGCAACAGTTTTCTAGCGCAAGGCCTCGTACGCGGCAATGGCAAGACAGAGGGCTACCACGAACGCCGCATTCCGCTCACGAAGAAGACGATCGGGTTTCTGAGCAGTGGACAGACTGACCTTCCTGCGAAGATCGCGAAGGCTCGGGTGGAAGACGTGGCGACGATGCGCCGTTCGGTGCTGCGCACGGCCCTCTTTTGCCTGCTCGAAGCCGGCACTGAGAAGATCGACTTCGAGCGCCGGACCGCCAAGCAACAGATCGAACCCTTCATACAAGCCTTCGAACGCTCGGAAGACGCCCGCTTCTTCGACGATCTCAACCGGGAAATCGAGGCCGACGATCCCGTTGCCGAACGACTTGCCTGGCAGGTCGGTCTCGCCGAGCGTGCCGAGGCCGTGCTGCGCAGCGCCTTCGCGATCGGTCCGCAATGCGGCGAGCGGCGTTACCGCGCGCGTTCGCGCGCGCTGTCCTACTTTCACGGCGCCCTGCGTGGTGACAAGCACTTCCCCACGCTCGCCCTACACCTTCGCACTCAGCCTGCGGCAGAGGAGGCCGCGTCATGACCGAACAAGACCCGAAATCATCCACCTCTGCGCTCGTACGCCTGGCACAAGTTATCGCACGGGCTCAGCGCTTTCATGGCGACGCGGCGGCCCTGGACAAGGGCGAACAGGCTGCGCTGGCACGCCTCGACCCCGAGTCACCCCGCCCGCATCAGGTCGGCGCGCTAGCCCGTGCACTCGTGCTCGCCGGAATCGGCGCCGACGACTGGCAGCCCGAGACGTGGCAGCGCTGGGCGTTGATTGCACATGGCATGGCACTTGCCGGCCACGACGGAACCACTCGCCTTGGCAAACAGCTCGCCGGTCACGGAGACCCGAAGCGTGCCGTCTCCGAGAGTCGCGTCACGCGCTTCCTCACCGCCCATGGCGACGCATTTCGCCAACAGGTGCCACGCCTGCTGCGCCTGATGGCGAGTCGCGGCATCGCCCCGAACTGGCTCGACTTCGGGGCGCTCATCCTCGCCACGGACCGCGACGAGGCACGTGCCGAGACGCTGCGCCTGCGCATCGCCGGCGGCTACTACGCCGCCGCCCATCGCTGAACCGAATCCACCCGATCGACTTCGCCAAGGACAACACCATGAGTCTCCCGCGCTTCATCCAGATCCACACCCTGCACACCTACCCGGCCGCCCTGATCAACCGCGACGACGCCGGTCTCGCCAAGCGCCTGCCTTACGGCGGTGCGGTGCGCACACGCATCTCCTCGCAATGCCTCAAGCGCCACTGGCGCGTGGCCGAGGACGCCTTTTCGCTGGAACGGCTGGGCGCACCGATGGCGACACGCACGCGGTACGTGGCAGAGCTGATTCGCCAGCGCCTCGTCGCGCAACAGATCGACGAAACGCGGGCCTTCGCAACCGCCGAAGCACTACTCGAAGCCCTGTTCGGCGACAAGGCCGACAAGAAAAAAGAAGGGGCGAAGGCACTTCAGACTGGCCAGGCGGTGCTCTTCGGCAACGAAGAAATCGCCTACCTGACCCGCCGCTGCCGCGAGATCGCCAGCGATATCGCCGAACCGGGCGAACTGAAGGCCGCCGTCGCAAAGTTCCTCAAGGACGAGAAGAAGAACATTGAGACAATGAAGCTCGGCAGCGGCCTGGAATCGGCGCTGTTCGGGCGCATGGTCACCTCCGACGCGCTCGCCAACCGGGATGCGTCGATTTCGGTCGCCCACGCCTTCACGGTGCACGAAGCGCAAGTGGAGAACGACTACTTCACCGTGGTCGACGACTTCGCTCAGGAGGAAGACGGAGCAGGTTCGGCCGGCATCTTCGACACCGAGCTGGCCTCGGGCCTCTATTACGGTTACGTTGTCGTCGACGTGCCGCAGCTTGTTGCCAACCTTGAGGGTATCAATCCGAAAGACGTCTTTGCCAGCGATACGGAAACCAGCAGGCGCGAACTGGCCGGCAAGGTCACACAACACCTGCTGCACCTGATCGCCACCGTGAGCCCCGGCGCCAAACGAGGCTCCACCGCTCCGTACGACTGGGCCAAGTTCGTTCTGGTCGAGGCCGGCGACTGGCAGCCGCGCAGCCTCGCCGCGGCCTTCCACGACCCGCTGCCGCTCAAAGGCGACGCGCCGATTCGCGCCCGCGCCGCCGGCAAGCTGGCGAGTGAGATCGGCGCATTCGACGCAGCCTACGGCATGCCCACCACGCGCCGCTTCCTGTCGCTGGACGATATCGCGGTACCGACGGCGGAACGCACGACGCTCACGCAACTGGGCGAGTGGGTCGCGCAAATCGTCCGCGCCGGCGAGTGCTGAGATGGCAAAGCATCTGTTACTCCGCCTGGAGGGCCCACTGATGGCCTTCGGCGGCGAGACCATCGACAACCTCGGCGTAATCCGCGACTTTCCCGCGCAGTCGATGCTGACCGGGCTGATCGCCAACGCGCTCGGCTGGCGGCGCGAGGATGCCGGCGAGCACGACCGGCTGCAGGCTCGACTGGTGTTCGGTGCGAGGCTGGATCGACCCGGTACACGTATTGCCGAGTATCAGACGGCACGGCTTCTGCAGAACGATAGCGGTTGGACGACTCACGGTGTTCCAGAGGGTCGCGAACCGAGCCCCTCATACAAGATTGATCGACTGGGGAATAAGTCCCTCACGCTGCAGCGCTATCGTGACCACCACGCCGACGCAGCCGTACTTGTCGCGTTGCGCCTCGACCCGGCCGATGAATTCCCGGCTCTCAACGACGTCGCCGACGCCCTGCAACGCCCGGCGCGTCCGCTGTTCCTCGGCCGCAAGCCCTGCCTGCCCACCGCACCGCTGATCGCAGGGTGGTGCGACGCGCCGAATATCCTCACCGCTTTGCAGGAGGTCGCCCCGCTGGTCACCAGTACACGCCAGCGCGTGCTGTGGCCAGCCGGTGAGGGCGAGCTGCGCGGCAGCCGGCAGTTGGATGTGTGCGACGAACGCAACTGGACCAGCGGCGTGCACGGTGGCTGGCGCCCGGTATGCGAAGGCGTCTTGTCGCAGGAGGCCGGCACATGAAGCTGACCCTGCTGCAATGCCACCCGGATCCGCGCCGGCTGGCCACCTGGGCCACGCGCTTCGGCCTGACCGCAGGCGGCGACGACCTCGGCTACGCGCTGCACACCCTGCTCGCGGCCGCCTTTGGCGAGGCCGCACCCAAGCCCTTCCGCCACTTCGGTGACGTACGCGGACTGCTGGCGTATAGCGAACACGACCCCGAAACACTGCAACTGGCCGCCCAGACGGCCGCGCCCGACGTACACGCTACGTTGGGACTGGAGCGCTTCGCGACGCGCAGCTTCCCGACCGAATGGGCTTCCGGTCGACGCGCCGGCTTCGAAGTGCGCGTGCGCCCGGTGCTGCGCACCCGCGAGGGCCGCGAGCGCGACGTCTTCCAGATCGCGGCCGAGAGGTCGACCGCCGGCGAGTTCGAGCAAACGCGCGAAGCGGTCTACGCCGAATGGCTGACGCAAGAACTGGCGCGCGGTAATGCCGCTCAGCTCGAGCGCGTGCAACTCGACGGATTCCACCTGACGGCAAGCCTGCGCAAGGGCAACGCCGCGGGCGGCAAGCGCCCTGCGCAGCGCGTGGCCGGCCCCGACGCAGTCTTTTCCGGCGAACTCACCGTGCGCGATCCGGCCGGCTTCGCAGCCTTGCTCGCGCGCGGCCTCGGTCGCCATCGCGCCTTCGGCTTCGGCATGCTGCTGCTGCGCCCGCCCGCACCATGCTGAAGGGCCGCCTGGGCCTGGAGACGGCCCGCATCCCCCACGCGGACCGCCACGGTCTGCTGTGGCTGGAACGCGGCGAGCTGTGCGTGATCGACGGCTGCCTGCACTTCATGGCCGGCAAGGAAAGCCTCACGCCCTACGTCGACCAGATCCCGCACCAGGCCGTATCGATGATCCTGCTCGGCCCCGGCAGCAGCGTCACCCACGACGCGTTGCGCCTGCTCGCGCGCCACGGCACGCTGATGGCGGCGGTCGGCATGGACGGCGTGCGCAGCTACACTGCGCCACCGCTGCTACCCGACCGGTCGGACATTGCGCGCCGACAAGCGGAATTGTGGGGCAGTCCGCGCCGGCGCATCGCGGTGGCTCGCCGAATGTACGCCCTGCGCTTGGGGGAGATCCTGCCGCACCGCGATCTGGACACGCTGCGCGGCATCGAAGGCTCGCGCGTGAAAACACTTTACCGGCTCACCGCCGAGCGCTACGGCATTCCCTGGAATGGTCGCCGTTACGATCGGGCCGATCCCGAAGCGTCCGACACTCCCAACCAGGCCATCAATCACGCGGCGACCGCAGTGCAGGCAGCAGCAGCCATCGCCGTGCAATCACTCGCGGCGATTCCGCAACTCGGCTTCATCCACGAAGACTCGGGCCAGTCCTTCGTCCTCGACATTGCCGACCTGTTCCGCGATTCGATTACGCTGCCCATCGCGTTCGCGGCGGCACGCAAGGCACTCGACGGCGCGCCGGACTCCATCGACCGCCTGGTGAGGCGTGAAGCGGCGACCGTATTTCGCAAACAGTCGGTGATTCCGTCGATGATCGACAGTATTAAGACTGTCTTGCGTATGGAGGAAGCGAATGCCGCTGGCAGTGATAGTGACGCGTGACGTCGCCGACCGCTTCCGCGGTTTTCTCGCCTCCGTCATGCTGGAGGTCGCGCCAACGGTTTATGTCTCGCCGCGCATGAGCAAGGGCGTGCGGGAGCGGACCTGGAAGGTTCTCCGCGACTGGCACGGCGCCGAGCCGCGCGGCAGCGTCGTGCTGATCTGGCGCGACAACAACGAAACGGGCGGCGTCGGGCTCGCCCACCTCGGCGACCCGCCAAAAGAGTTGGTCGAGATGGACGGCATGTGGGTGGCACGAGGTAGACGGCAAGCCCGTATTCTTTAACAATTCGAATGATGGGTTTTCGAGTTTCCCTTTTGGAGTCATGAGCTTGACTCGAAGAGGTTCCCCCGCACCCGCGGGGATAGGCCCGTGATCGCCAGGCCGATGCGCGACGTCATGGCGGTTCCCCCGCACCCGCGGGGATAGGCCCGTGCTGGCACTGCCTCTACTCCAAAGTCGACGGGTTCCCCCGCACCCGCGGGGATAGGCCCGTCACCCGCATCGACACGGCCGTCCAGTTCGGGGTTCCCCCGCACCCGCGGGGATAGGCCCCAGTCGGCATCACGGTCGGCGTTCTCGGTGTCGGTTCCCCCGCACCCGCGGGGATAGGCCCTGGAGTTATAGCGCTTGTTCCATGTTGCAGCCGGTTCCCCCGCACCCGCGGGGATAGGCCCCAGCCGCGCGGCGTGCTGCAGACCTCGGGCATGGTTCCCCCGCACCCGCGGGGATAGGCCCGCGACTTTTGCGGGCGTGTCATATGACCTGCTGGTTCCCCCGCACCCGCGGGGATAGGCCCCCATATCGGCTGCCAGCAGCCCCAGCGTCCCGGGTTCCCCCGCACCCGCGGGGATAGGCCCCATCGGCCTGCCACGCCACAATCGTTTTCGGCGGTTCCCCCGCACCCGCGGGGATAGGCCGCAACAGCCGGACGATGAGGCGCATGTGGCGGCGGTTCCCCCGCACCCGCGGGGATAGGCCCGCAATGCGCGCCATCGGTACGGAGGTAGTGGGGGTTCCCCCGCACCCGCGGGGATAGGCCCTTCATCACCGGCGAGTGGGTGCGCGTCAACCCGGTTCCCCCGCACCCGCGGGGATAGGCCCATGGAAGACCCGGCCAACCCGGCCAGCGACGAGGTTCCCCCGCACCCGCGGGGATAGGCCCAACGCCACGGTCGTAGCTGGCACTCCGGCGTTGGTTCCCCCGCACCCGCGGGGATAGGCCCACTTGACGGTGCCGGGGCGGCGGTCTTCGGGGGGTTCCCCCGCACCCGCGGGGATAGGCCCGGGATGTGCTGACGCGCGACGCCGGTGAGATGGGTTCCCCCGCACCCGCGGGGATAGGCCCCTCATGTACAGGCGCCCCCGGCCGGGCTTGCCGGTTCCCCCGCACCCGCGGGGATAGGCCCTGGCGCAGGGGCAGAACGGCAGGCCGTCGATGGGTTCCCCCGCACCCGCGGGGATAGGCCCTGCGCGACCATCTCGCCGCCCGCCGCGTGATGGGTTCCCCCGCACCCGCGGGGATAGGCCCCGGGTGATGCTGTGGGTTGGCAAGTCAAGCACGGTTCCCCCGCACCCGCGGGGATAGGCCCCCGTCCACGGCCTTGCCAAGCCGGGTCATGTTGGTTCCCCCGCACCCGCGGGGATAGGCCCCGGTGCTGCGGTCGGTGCGGGGGTCTTCTCGAGGTTCCCCCGCACCCGCGGGGATAGGCCAGTTGACACCCCAACCCATGAGCGCTGGGAGTGGTTCCCCCGCACCCGCGGGGATAGGCCCCAGCGGCGCTCAAGTTCAATGCCGATAAAGCGGGTTCCCCCGCACCCGCGGGGATAGACCCGCAGTTTCGGCGACGATTGACGGGCTGCCTGAGGTTCCCCCGCACCCGCGGGGATAGGCCCGGCGTCGAGAGCGCGCGCAGGTCTCGCGCCGCGGTTCCCCCGCACCCGCGGGGATAGGCCCGCGGCGTCAGTGGCCCGGCGCATCCGCCCGGGGGTTCCCCCGCACCCGCGGGGATAGGCCCTGCCTGCTCGTTGCCATGGCGCTTTGGCTGCAGGTTCCCCCGCACCCGCGGGGATAGGCCCTGGCTTTGCACCGGCACGCGCTCGCCCGGCTCGGTTCCCCCGCACCCGCGGGGATAGGCCCTCAATACCTTCCATGCCTTCGCATGTTCCGCCGGTTCCCCCGCACCCGCGGGGATAGGCCCCCGGTCTCGGCCGATGCTGACCTCTCAGGCTGGGTTCCCCCGCACCCGCGGGGATAGGCCCATGGTGCTCAAGCCCGGTTGCCTTGCGCACGTGGTTCCCCCGCACCCGCGGGGATAGGCCCTACGCTCATGCCAGCACCTCATCGACGCGTTCGGTTCCCCCGCACCCGCGGGGATAGGCCCAGACACGACGCTGCCAGCTCGTGGGCCACGGTGGTTCCCCCGCACCCGCGGGGATAGGCCCGAGGCGCTGGTCGGGTTCCGGGACTGGGTGATGGTTCCCCCGCACCCGCGGGGATAGGCCCCCATGGACAGCGCGTTGCTGACCACCGCGCCTGGTTCCCCCGCACCCGCGGGGATAGGCCATCAGTGCGGCGCGGGCGATGTCTCGCGCGCCGGGTTCCCCCGCACCCGCGGGGATAGGCCCCTGTCACCCGCGCCGTTCCAAGGTCAAGGCGCGGTTCCCCCGCACCCGCGGGGATAGGCCCGCACCGCGCGCCTGGGTGGATGCCGAGGTGGGGGTTCCCCCGCACCCGCGGGGATAGGCCCGGGCAGCAGCACGGCGGCGGTGATGGCGGTGAGGTTCCCCCGCACCCGCGGGGATAGGCCCGGCGCCGAGGTGTATGAGTGGGTGCTGCGCTGGGTTCCCCCGCACCCGCGGGGATAGGCCCGTATCGACCGCTACCTGAATGCGCGTTGCGTTGGTTCCCCCGCACCCGCGGGGATAGGCCCTGTGATTTTCATCTTTGCTCCTGGGTGGTTGTGGTTCCCCCGCACCCGCGGGGATAGGCCCATGCTGCCCGCCCGCGTGCGCTGGGATGACGTGGTTCCCCCGCACCCGCGGGGATAGGCCCTCGCGGGCGATCTTGTCGCCGTCGTAGTAGCTGGTTCCCCCGCACCCGCGGGGATAGGCCCCGGTATTGCGCTTCGGTCTCGACCACGTTGCGGGTTCCCCCGCACCCGCGGGGATAGGCCCCCACGTCACGAAATCGTTCGACGCCACGACGCGGTTCCCCCGCACCCGCGGGGATAGGCCCGTATCTGCCACCCCGTCACGCGTCAGCCCGAGGGTTCCCCCGCACCCGCGGGGATAGGCCGTCGCCGCCGGACGCGTAGCCGCGGCACGCCTCGGTTCCCCCGCACCCGCGGGGATAGGCCCAAGAAAGCGCAGCAGCAGGCCGAATCGGACGCGGTTCCCCCGCACCCGCGGGGATAGGCCCTTGATCGGCGACAATCACGGGGTGGCTGGTGCGGTTCCCCCGCACCCGCGGGGATAGGCCCTTCGCGGTGATCTGGCTCGCGCGGTCTCCGTAGGTTCCCCCGCACCCGCGGGGATAGGCCCCGAAATCATCCAGGCCGCAGTACGGGCCGCGAGGTTCCCCCGCACCCGCGGGGATAGGCCCCCGGCAATCGTAAAGGGGGTGTTTGTCACGTTGGTTCCCCCGCACCCGCGGGGATAGGCCCCTAGCCTCCCTTCCGCAGCTTGATTCGTCCCCGGTTCCCCCGCACCCGCGGGGATAGGCCCCAATGAGCGAGAAACTGAAGTTTTGCAAGGACGGTTCCCCCGCACCCGCGGGGATAGGCCCGCCCGACGGGTCCAGACCATTGGCGAGCATGCGGTTCCCCCGCACCCGCGGGGATAGGCCCATCACCCGGTTATCGTTTGACACATCCCCCGTGGTTCCCCCGCACCCGCGGGGATAGGCCGTCGCCGCGATACACCTCGCCCAGGGCGCCCCGGGTTCCCCCGCACCCGCGGGGATAGGCCCTCACCGGCGGTGCGCGTCACCGCCGGCACGCCGGTTCCCCCGCACCCGCGGGGATAGGCCCCTGCGCGGCAAGCAGGGACGGGTGATCCTGGAGGTTCCCCCGCACCCGCGGGGATAGGCCCAGCTGACCGTGCGGTCGCGCGCCAGGTGCGTGGGTTCCCCCGCACCCGCGGGGATAGGCCCCGTGGTGGCATTCGCGCGTGCTGTGGCTCAACGGTTCCCCCGCACCCGCGGGGATAGGCCCCTGGACACCTTCGTGCGCGAGCTGGCCATGTAGGTTCCCCCGCACCCGCGGGGATAGGCCCGACTCTGATTCGTGGGCAATTTGCGCGAGAAAGGTTCCCCCGCACCCGCGGGGATAGGCCCCGTTGGGGCCGACCACGTTGGTGCGCACCATGGGTTCCCCCGCACCCGCGGGGATAGGCCCCACTTGTATGCTGCTGCCCCGCTAGCGGCCACGGTTCCCCCGCACCCGCGGGGATAGGCCCCTCATGTGGTATGGCGATTTCACCCCCATTGAGGTTCCCCCGCACCCGCGGGGATAGGCCCTGGCGCGCCTGGCCAGGGCCGACACCCCTGCCGGTTCCCCCGCACCCGCGGGGATAGGCCCTGGTTCATTGAGGTACCCCCGCCACCAGCACCGGTTCCCCCGCACCCGCGGGGATAGGCCCTCTTACGCCCGCCGGACGCTCCGCCATCGGGCGGTTCCCCCGCACCCGCGGGGATAGGCCCCAAGATCCACATCACCGACGACCCAAAAGCCAAGCAGCGACCCGCGTTTTTGCTGACGACACCGGAGGGCGTCACTCGCGTGCGTCAGGCCCTGCTGTGAATGTAAATGCGGCGCCTACCGGTGACCGACCCTTCTTGCTTGTCGGTGCACGCACAATACCAAGCTCCCACGGTGCTGCTCCTGCGGCAATACTAATATGCGTCGGTGAAGTTCGAAGCCGCACAAGTGTGTGTTCGAGGTGCTAGTTTACTTACAGCGTTGAGTGTCAGGTTGGGAAAGGGAGGGGCGGAATGGCAACTGAATCGTTGTGTGGGCTGGGTTTCGCCACGGCTTTTCTGGTGGGATTGGCTTGGTACGCCTCTACTCATCGTGCCGAAGACAGGGAAGGAGCGTCGAGCGACACGAAGAAGTAATGCAGCCGCCGGTCAAGAATGGCAGTGGTGGCCTTGTTCATGCGTTGAGGCTCGCATGTGCTGCAGCTACACTAGTTTGGACTGGTAAGCCTAGCGAGGAGGGCGAGGTGTCTGACGCCGCAGTGCAGATCATTACGATTTTGTCGGGTTTTGTCGTGTTTGCGACCGTCAGCGTGGTTCTGTTCCTATGGACGGCTCATCGGGCTGAGTCCAAACGTCGCCCAGTGAATCGCAAAGTTGTTGCCCACTCCAGCGCCAGGAGCCCCGCGCGTGGCGGGGCGCTGCATTGGGTGGGAAGGAAGGGGTAACTCTTTCAGTGCGCAGGTTGTTTGCCGCCCCTTTGTATGGGCGTCAATCCATCCGGGAGGGAATCGATGAGTGACCCCCGCGACTCGCAATCGAAGTGTCTCAGCGCAAAACCAGCCGAAGCCGGTATAGGGAAGACCCGTTTACGATACAAGCTGTCGGACCTGATCGCCGAGACGGACCAAGTGCCTGTCGGGATGCCTCTTCTCGAAGATTGGGAAGCAATGCCGTCCGTTGGCCGGGAAAAGGCGGAGTGACGCTTGGCAGCGCCTGATTCATTCCATGCTGGCGATCCTGTCACGCAAAGGCGTGCAATGAATACATGGGATAGAGGACGGGCGACTCTCTTCGACGTTCGCCATGCCTGCGCCTCGTTGCAGCGAGGGCGCGAGTCAAACCTCTCTCGAGTTTGGCGAATCTGATCTCTGACTCATGTTTGTGCATTGTCGGGGGCGAACTTCAGCCTCATCAGGTGCAGTTTGGCGATGGGCTCAATCGCAAAGGCGACACCGTTCAGGTCGGAGAACTCGACGAGCACATGGTCATGGTCAAGCTCCTCAACGACCGTGCCAACTTGGCCGTTTCCCAAACGCTTGTGAGGAAACGTTCGCAAAGTGGCAACGACGTCCAGGACTCTCATCGTGCTTCCCTCCATTGAATTACGTTCCCACTCCAGTCAAAGCTTGCAGCGGAGCTAGACGGTGCTGATACTGGCACGACGGTCAGACCGGCTTGTCTTTGGTCAGAGATTCCGACACCTCGATCAGTAACCGCCAAATGGCAATGACTGGCGCGAAATAGCCTTTCGGTGTTTCCTTTGCACCCTTGATGAAGCCATACACGAAATCGTTCTCTGAGCAAGCGCACATGAGGCGCAGCATTACCGAGGTCCGTGCCATCTTGCTTTTTCGTTACTTGGCCAACTAACCCAACTTCCGAGCCAATTCTTCAACTCTTGGGTGGTAGTACCGCATCGCCATCTGGATTGATCGCCAACCCATGATCTTTGCCAATTCGTGAACGCTGAGCTTTTCCGCCATCCGGCTCGCAGCCTCATGCCTCAAGTCATGAAACCTAAGCCCGCTGAGACGACCGTCCGGATCGGCCCCCTTGTCTTTGCACTCGTCGACGTAGTTACGTCGAGCACGTCGAAGCAGTGCCGCCCACATGTGATGTGCTGCCTGGCTGGATCCCCAGCAAGCGAACACTCGCCCCCCATGAAGCGGCCGAGGCATTGATTCAAATACAGCCATTGCGGAGGATGATAGCGGTACTTCTCGCACCTCCCCGTTCTTGCTTCCCTCGCCACTCAGACCTCGGACGCGCATCACCCGGCGCGAGAGCTCAATATCCGACCATTCCAGCGCCCAGAGCTCTCCTTGACGCGCGCCCGTGGCTAGCGCTAGGCGAATCAGCGGTCCAGCTGCGGGCTGAGCGGGCGTCACTGCCGCCAGCAAGCGCTCTTCCTCGTCTGCCACCAACCGTCGGTCCCGGTGATTACGCTCCACAGGTCGGCTCACGGAGCCAACTGGATTTGACGCAAGAGCCACCCCCCACTCCCTGTGAGCCAAATCGAGTAGCTTGGAGAGTACGGCGAGACGCTTTCGAATCGTACCGGCCGCAAGACCGGACGCTGCCATCCGATCACGCCATGTAGCTACTGACTTACTTGTTACCCTGACCACCGCTGATTCTCCAAACTCCGCATCTATGGCCTTCAGGCAGGCAACGAAGTGATTTCCCCTTTTTGTCGGAAGAATCTGGTCACGATAGATTCCAGTTAGATCAGAGACCGAGGTCTTCTCGGCGACAGACCTATCAAAAAATAGCCCCCTTTCCATCTGGATTTCAGTTTCCTTCGCCCAGCGTTCAGCATCGACTCGCTGGAGAAACGTTCGTGTTTGGGTCGGGAAACCTTTTTTCCGAACCTGGACATGCCACTGGAAATCACCGCGTTTACGGATTGTTGCCATGTCAAAGCCACTGTGCCAAGAGTGTGCCAAAAAGTGTAGCACGGGCCCGCAAGCCCCACTACAAAAGGAAGCTCATCGCGCCTCCTAAGCGCTAGATACAGGTTCGATTCCTGTCGGGGAGACCACCGCCGCAGGCCGGCTCACGCGTCGTCTTTCTTCGACAGCACCGGCAGCGCCTTCAATTGCGCGCGCAGCAGCTCCGGTTCGATCACCGCCAGCACCGCCACGGCGACGCGCATCAAGTCGCGTCGGCTCACCGTCTCCCCCTCGGCACGCAAGCGGTCGCGCAGCGCCTTGAGTTGCGCAGCCTCGGTCAGCGAGAGCGTCACGTCGAACGGCTTGGCCGGCTTGTCACGCCCCGGCGCGTCGTCCGCCAGCAGGCGCTTGGCCGCCTTGGTGCCGAGCTTGACCGCGGCGCGGCGCTTGACTGCCCGCGAGGGCAGCCGCCGGGCCAGCGCGGCGTCTTCGTCCTCGATGCTCGAGCGCAGGGCGTCCTTGATGGGGGTGCGGATGCTCATGCCTTGACTCCGAGTTGTTTCACCACGGCGCTGACCAGGCGCAGCACCTCCAGTTGCGCCGGCTGGGCCGCGCTGCCCAGGTCGAACACCGAACCGCCGATCGCGGCGCTCTGCGCGTAGGCCGTACGCTGGTTGAGCAGGGTGGAGAGCACCGGCAGATCGAACTCCTGCATCACCGCCATCACGTCCGACGCGAGCGAGGTGCGCATCACCCGGTTGGGCACCAGCACGCCCCGCAAACCGGGGCGGGTCGCCTGCAGACTGACGATCAGGCGCTCGACGGCGCGGGTCGACCACAGGTCGGTCGGGCTGGGCACCACAGGGATGATCGCCAGGTCGGTATGGTTGAGGGCTGCCAACGTGCGGGGGTGGTCGATCGACGGCGGGCAGTCGAGCAGGATCACATCCGCCCGCTTGCGCCATTTGGCGAGCTTGTCCGGCAGCTCGAGCGGCGCCTGGGTGAACAAATGCACTTTGGCCGGAAACGGATGCCCCGGCAGCGCCGCTGCCGCCCAGCGGCTGGCCGACTCCTGCATGTCGAGATCGACAACTTCCACCTGGCGCCCCCGCCGCGCCAGCCCCGCGGCCAGTTGCATGGTCACGGTGGTTTTGCCCGCGCCCCCTTTTTGCGAAATCAGTGTGACGATTGGCGCACGCGCCATGGGCAGCTTCCTTGGCTCAAGTGAGGATGATTGCCCGATAGTAGCGCAGCACCCCCCGATATTTGATGACACACGCCCCGGCGGGCCGGCCGCCGCCATCCGACACCCGGTACTGCCCAGCGCCGCACGCTCCCGGTATCGTTGTCCGACGCCACGCCCTCACCACGATGCAGACACCCGCCGTCATGACCGCCCCCCTGGCAATCTACATTGCCACCCTCGACGACGCGCTTCGCGCCCCCGACGTCCTCTCAGCCGACGAACACGCCCGGCTGCAGGCCATGGGCTCGGCGCGCCGCCGCCGGCAGTTCAGCGCCGGGCGCCGCCTGCTGCGGCACGCCCTGAGCCATCACAGCGCCGCCACCCCGGCCGACGCCTGGCCGCTGGTACTGCATGACGCTCGCCCGGTGCTCGCAACGGACGACGGCCTCTGTTTCAGCCTCAGTCATTCAGGCGACCATCTCGCCTGCATCATCGGTCGCGACACGCCTTGCGGCATCGATGTGCAAGCCCGCCGCGACGGCACCGCGGCCATCGCCCGCGAGTTTTTCGACGCCCACGCCAACACCTGGCTTCGCCGCCAACCCGATCCCGACCACGCCTTCCATCAGCTCTGGGTGCTGAAGGAGGCCTGGGCCAAAGCCACCGGCACTCCGCTGCTCACCGCGCTCAAGGACAGCACCTGGGCCGTCGGCCACGCCGCCTCGCACGAGGCCGGCGCATGGGCCGCAGGCACCGCCACCCTGCCCGGCGCGCTCACGCTGGGCTGGACCGCCTCCGACGCGCCCCAGGCACCGCCGCTCTGGGCATGGCGCGACGGCCGCTTCGTCGCCACCGAGCTGGCATGGACGCGTTGGCGTCCGGCCGGCCCCGCCTGCACCGCATGACACACGAGAAGCCCGACGGTGTTACAACACGTAACACTACCCTGATAGAATCCCGCGGTTTGACTCCCCCGATCGCGCCCGGACGCATGGATTCGTTCTCTTTGCCTCTCGCTGCCTGGGCCGCCTGGCCCACCCACGCGCCGGGCTGTGCGGCACCCACCGACAGCCCTCCGCCCCCCGGCGCCGTGGACATCGCCTTTGTTGACCCGATGCTGCGCCGTCGCCTCGGCCCGGTGGCCCGCATGGCGCTCAACGTCGCCCACCGCTGCCTCGGCGAACGCACCGGCGTGCCGATGGTCTTTGCCTCGCGCCACGGCGAACTGGCCCGCACGCTGGCCATGCTGCACGACCTCGCGGCCGGCGAAGAGGTGTCACCGGCGGCCTTCAGCCTGAGCGTTCACAATGCGGCGGCCGGCGTCTTCTCGATTGCGCGGCACGACACCGCCCCCGCCACGGCCATCGCCGCCGGCGACGAGACCCTCGGCATGGCCCTGGTCGAAGCGCGCGCGCGCCTGTCGGAGGCGCATCCCCAGCTGCTGCTGGTCTGTGCCGACGCCCCGGCCCCCGAGCTGTACCAGGACGACATCACCACCACCGAATCGGCCCATGCGCTGGCCTTGCTGTTCGACCTGCACCAGAGCCGCCGCCTGCATGTCGCCCGGCACGCGTCCAGTGGCACGCCCTCAAACAGCATGATGAGCCTGCCCCTGGCCGATCTGCTCGCGGGCCACCGCCCCGACGCCGCCTGGAGCGGCACGCACGCCCGCTGGGAATGGACGCTCGACGATGCGTAAGCTCAACTATCTGTGGCGCCTGGTGATGACCGGGCTGGCCTTCAGCCTGTTCAGCGTGGGCGGCCTGGCCATCACCCTGCTGGCCTTTCCGGTCGTTCGCCTGCTGCCCGGCGGCCGGCAGCGCCGCCGGCAGCGCATGCAGTGGGTCATCCACAAGATGTTCGGCCTGTTCGTGGGCTTCATGTGTACGGTGGGCATCATGCGCCTGCACCTGAAGAACGCCGAGGCGCTGAGCCAGGCGCGTGGCGTGCTGGTGCTGGCCAACCATCCGACCCTGATCGACGTGGTGGTGATGATCTCGCTCATGCCGCGCTCCGACTGCGTGGTCAAGGCCGCCTTGTGGAACAGCCCCTTCCTCGGCGGCGTGGTACGCGCGGCCGGCTACATCAGCAATGCCAAGTCGTCCGAAGAACTGGTCGACGCGTGTGTCGGCGCGCTGCGAGAAGGCGGCGCGCTGATCATCTTCCCCGAAGGCACGCGCACCCAGCCCGGCCAGCCGCTGCGTTTCCTGCGCGGCGCGGCCCACATTGCGCTCGGCAGCGACCAGCCCATCCTGCCGGTGGTGCTGACCTGCGATCCGCCCACGCTGTCGAAGGGTCGGCCGTGGTATGACATCCCCCCCCGTCGATTCGAGTACCGACTCGAAGTAAAATCCCCCCTTTCCGTCAACCAGCTGATCGCGCCCGACCTGCCCGACACGCTCGCGGTCCGGCGCCTGACCGACGCTCTGCAAACCCATTTCGCACTGGAACTGGCCGTTCATGGACAACCTGCAAACTGAGATCAGGCAACTGATCATCGACGCCCTCGATCTCGAGGACATGACCGCCGAGGACATCGACCCGGCCGCCCCGCTGTTCGGCGATGGCCTCGGGCTCGACTCGATCGACGCGCTCGAGCTGGGCGTCGCCCTGCGCAAGCGCTATCAGGTGCGCCTCGATGGCGACGACCCGAGCGTCAAGCGCCACTTCCACTCCGTCAACACCCTGGTCGAGCTGGTCCGCCAGCATAGCGAGCGCACCGCATGAAAATGGACAACGTCATGGCACTGAGCGAAGAGGCAATCTTCAACGAACTGAAAACCATCCTCATGGATGCGTTCGAGACGCCCGAAGAGCAGATCACGCTGGAGGCCAACCTCTACGAAGACCTCGACCTGGACAGCATCGACGCGGTCGACCTCGCCGTGAAACTGCAAACCCTGACCGGCAAGCGCATCAAGGCCGACGAGTTCAAGACCGTACGCACCGTGGCCGATGTGGTCCGTGCCGTGCAGGCCCTGCTCGCCCGCTGAGCTGCGCATGCTGCCGGTCGTTCGCACGCTGCTGTTCGCGGCCACGCCCGTCGCCATCTACCTGGCACTGGCGCACTTCGAACCCCGGCAGGTGATTCCGCTGTTGCTGCTGCTCGCCGGCCTGCGCCTGCTCACCGGCCGCCGCAACACCACCGCGCCGCGTGGCGCGCAACGCTGGCTGCTGGCCGGCGCACTGCTGACCCTCGCCGCGCTGGTCGCCATCAGCAACAGCGAAGCGGTGCTGCGTCTTTACCCGGTGCTGGTGAACCTGGCCATGCTGGCCCTGTTCGCCCACTCGCTGGTCCATCCGCCCACCGTCATCGAGCGCATCGCCCGCCTGCGCCAACCCGATCTGCCCGCTGCCGGCGTGGCCTACACCCGCAAGGTCACGCAGCTGTGGTGCGGCTTTTTCATCGTCAACGGCGCCATCGCCGCCTACACCGCCGTGCTGGCCAGCCGCGAGACCTGGGTCTGGTACAACGGCGGCGTGGCCTACGCGCTGATGGGCCTGCTGTTTGCCGGCGAATGGCTGTACCGCCGCCAGCAGTTCGGAACGCCCCGATGAGCCGGGCCCGATCGCTGCGCCACCTGGCCCCGGCCGACCGGCCGGGCGACACGCTCGTCGCCCTGCGCGAAGACGGCAGCGCGCTGCACTGGGGCGCCTTCTGGTCCCGCGTCGGCGCCATCGCCCAGGCGGCCCAGCCAGGCCGTCGCATCGCACTCACGGCACCGGACGCCGCCGACTTCCTCGCCGGCCTGCTCGGCCTGCTGCACGCCGGCCAGCAGGTGGTGATCCCGGCCAACTTCCAGCACGCGTCGGTGGCGCAGTGTGCCGACAGCTGCGATGGCGTCCTCGATACCAACGCCATCCGCCAGCTGCCGGGCGTTGAAACCTGGACGCCCGCCGCGCCGCTGCCGACCGACGCACGGATCGAACTGACCACCTCCGGCAGCAGCGGCACGCCGAAGCCGATCATCAAGCGCCTCATCCAGCTCGACGCCGAAGTGCTCGCGCACGAGGTGCAATGGGGCGCGCTGCTCGGCGCCGACCCGGTGCTTGCCACCGTGCCGCACTTCCACATCTACGGCCTGCTGTTCCGGCTGCTCGGGCCGTTGAGCGCCGGCCGGCCCTTTGACACCGCCGTAGCCGCCACCCCGCACGCCCTGCTCAACCGCCTGCGCGCGCTCGGCCGCGGCACCGTCATCTCCAGCCCGGCCCACCTGTCGCGCCTGGACGACCTGCTCGATCCGGCGGAACTGGCGCCCTACACGACGGCCATCATCTCCTCCGGCGCCCCGCTCGGAGCCGACACCGCGGCCACCCTCGGCACCGCCCTCGGGCAGGCGCCGATCGAGGTCTATGGCAGCACCGAGACCGGCGGCATCGCCTGGCGCCGCCAGTGGCCGCAGGCCGGGTCGGCCTGGCAGCCGCTGCCCGGCGTCAATGTTGCAGTGGATGAAGCCGGCGTCCTGCAGGTGCGCTCACCGTTTGCCGACGGCGACACGCCGGTGGCCACCGGCGATCTGGCCGAGGTGCTGGCCGACGGCCGCTTTACGCTGCGCGGCCGCGCCGACCGCATCCTCAAGCTCGAAGGCAAGCGCGTGGCGCTGCCGGCCATGGAGCAACGCCTGACCGAGCATCCCTGGGTGGCGGCCTGTGCCATCGTCCTGCTGCCCGGCCAGCGCGACCGCCTGGGCGCCGTGGCCAGCCTCTCGGCCGCCGGACAGCAGGCGCTGGCCGCCGAGGGGCGGCGCGCCGTCGCCGACACCCTGCGCACCCATCTGCTCGCCCACTTCGAACGTGTCACCCTGCCGCGCCGCTGGCGCTTCCCCGCCACCCTGCCCTACAACGACCGCGGCAAACTGCCGCTCGACGCGCTGCAGCGCCTCTTCGAAGAGACGATGACCCCATGAGCCTGCCGGACGCCCAACTCATCGAACACGGCGACACCGCGGTGCGCCTGCGCATCCTCGCCGAGGCCGGCCTGGTGCATTTCCAGGGCCACTTCCCCGGCACCCCGATCCTGCCCGGCGTGGCGCAGGTGGACTGGGCGATCCGTTTTGCCCAGCAGTATTTCAGCCCGGCCGGCAGCTGCGAGCGCATCGAGGCACTGAAGTTCAACGACCGCGTGCTGCCCGGCGAAACGCTGGAACTGAGGCTCGACTGGTCGGCCGACAAGGCCACGCTGCGCTTCGCCTACACTGCCGACGGGCAGGCGAAGTCGAGCGGCAAAGTGGTCTTCAACCCATGAGTTTTCGCCCCTGCTTCCTGGTGCCGGTGTACAACCACCCGCACACCGTCGGCCGGGTGGTCGAACGCCTGGCCGCCTTCGATCTGCCGATCTACCTGATCGACGACGGCAGCGACGCGCCGACGCGCGCGGCACTGGCGCAGACCGTCGCCGCCTGCCCGCTGGCGCGGCTGATCACCCTGCCGGTCAATGGCGGCAAGGGCGCGGCGGTGATCGCCGGTTTCGAGCAGGCGCATGCCGACGGGCTGACCCACGCGCTGCAGGTCGACGCCGACGGCCAGCACGACCTGGCCGACGTGCCGCGCTTTCTCGCGCTTGGCGCCGCCACGCCCGAGGCCGTGGTGTGCGGCCGGCCGATCTACGACGGCAGCGTGCCCAAGGCGCGCCTGTATGGCCGCGCGATCACCCATTTCTGGGTCGGCGTCGAGACGCTGTCGCGCGACGTGCCCGACTCGATGTGCGGCTTCCGCCTCTACCCGCTGGCCGCCACGATGCGCGTGCTCGGCCCGCACATCGCCCGGCGCATGGCCTTCGACATCGAGATCCTGGTGCGCCTGGCCTGGCTCGGCGGGCCGATCATCAACGTGCCCACCCGCGTCACCTACCCCAAAGACGGCATCTCTCACTTCGCCATGCTCGCCGACAACCTGCGCATCTCGGCGACCCACACCCGGCTGGTGGCCGGCATGCTGTGGCGCGCGCCGGCCCTGCTGTGGCGCCGCCTGCGCGGGGGCGACACCACGCGGCACTGGTCGCGTCTGGCCGAGCGCGGCAGTTCGTTGGGGCTGTCCACCGTGCTCGCCACCTACCGCCTGCTCGGCCGGCGCATGGCCACGCTGCTGCTCTACCCCATCGTCGGCTACTTCCTGCTCACCGGGCGCAACGCGCGCCAGGCCTCGCAGACGTATCTGGACCGGGTCTATCGCCACTTCGGCCCCAGCGCCGCGCTACCGCAGCCGCCGGGCTGGCGCGACAGCTATCGCCACATGCTGGCCTTCGCCCGCGCCGGGCTGGACAAGCTCGCCGCCTGGAGCGGCGCCGTCGATGGGCGCGAGGTGGCCTTTCACGGCCGGGCGGATTTCGACGCCCTGATCGCCAGCGGCCGCGGCGCGCTGATCATCGGCTCGCACCTGGGCAATCTCGAGATGGCACGCGCGCTCGGCGTGGCGGCGCGCTTCACCACCATCAACGCGGTGGTCTACACCGAGCATGCGGTGCGCTTCAACGCGATGATGGCCGAGGCCAATCCGGACTTCGCCTTCAACCTCATCCAGGTGAGCGACTTCGGCCCCGACACCGCCATCGCCTTCAAGGACAAGATCGACCGCGGCGAGTTGCTGTTCATCGTCGGCGACCGCACGCCGGTGGCCGAGAACGGCCGCACCCAACGCCTGCCCTTCCTCGGCCGGCCGGCGCCCTTCGCGCAAGGCCCCTTCGTGCTGGCACACCTGCTCGAATGCCCGGTGTTCCTGTTCTTCTGCCTGGAACACGGCGGCAGCCACCAACTGTATTTCGAACCTTTCGCCGAGCGCATCGCGCTACCGCGCAAGCAGCGCGACGCCGCCTTGCTGCAGCACATGGGCGCCTACGCCCGGCGGCTCGAACACTACTGCGGGCAAGCGCCGCTGCAGTGGTTCAACTTCTTCGACTTCTGGGAGGAAGGGGCCGCGCTCCGACCTTCAAAACCATGAAAGACACCGTGCATTCACATACCCTCGCCCCCGTCGTCATCGGCGCCGGCCGCCTGCGCCTTGATGACGTGGTGGACGCCGCCGACGGACGCCGCCCGGTCCGCCTGTCTGACGACACCGCCTTCCGTGGCCGCATCGCCCGCGGCGGCGCCTATCTCGAACGCCTGCTGGCCAACAACGGCACCGTGTATGGCGTGAACACCGGCTATGGCGAATCGTGCACCGTCACCGTCCCCGCCGACCTGGTGCAGGAACTGCCGCTGCACCTGACCCGCTATCACGGCTGCGGCCTGGGCCGGCATCTGGACGACGCGGCCACCCGCGCGGTGCTGGTCACCCGCCTCAACTCACTGGCCCAGGGCGTGTCCGGCGTGCGCCTGGCGCTGCTCGAACAGATCGAGCACCTGCTGGCGCACGACATCCTGCCGCAGATCCCCGAGGAGGGCTCGGTCGGCGCCAGCGGCGACCTGACCCCGCTGTCCTATGTGGCCGCCGCCCTGGTCGGCGAGCGCGAAGTGCGCTATCGCGGCGAGGTCCGCCCGGCGCGAGCGGTGCTCGAAGCGCTCGACATCGCCCCGCTCCAGCTCAAGCCCAAGGAGGGGCTGGCGATCATGAACGGCACCTCGGTAATGACCGCGCTGGCCTGCCAGGCCTGGTCGCGCGCCGACTACCTGAGCCGCTTGGCCACCCGCATCACGGCCCTGGCCTCGATGGCCATGCAGGGCAACCGCGGCCATTTCGACCCGCGCCTGTTCGCCGCCAAGCCGCATGCTGGCCAGGCCGAAGCGGCGGCGTGGATCTTCGCCGACCTGCCGGCCGACACCGACGACGGCATCATGCGCCTGCAGGACCGCTACTCGATCCGCTGCGCCCCGCATGTGATCGGCGTGCTGCGCGACGCCCTGCCGTGGATGCGCCGCGACATCGAGAACGAGCTCAACAGCGCCAACGACAACCCGCTGATCGACCCCGACGACGACTGGGTGCTGCATGGCGGCCACTTCTACGGCGGCCACATCGCCTTCGTCATGGACGCCATGAAGACCGCGGTGGCCAACCTCGCCGACCTGCTCGACCGGCAGGTGGCGCTGATGGTCGACAGCAAGTTCAACCACGGCCTGCCGCAGAACCTCTCCGGCGCCAGCGCCGAGCGCGCGATGATCAACCACGGCTTCAAGGCGGTGCAGATCGGCGCCTCGGCGTGGACCGCCGAAGCACTCAAGCTGACCATGCCGGCCTCGGTGTTCTCGCGCTCGACCGAGTGCCACAACCAGGACAAGGTCAGCATGGGCACCATCGCCGCGCGCGACTGCCTGCGCGTGCTCGAACTGAGCGAACAGGTGGCCGCCGCCGCCCTGCTGGCCGCCAACCAGGGCCTGGCGCTGCGCCTGCAGCGCGGCGACCTGGCCGCCGAGGCGCTGCCCGCGCCGGTGCTCGCCTTCCACCAGCAGGTGTCGGCACTGTCGGCCCTGGTCACCGAAGACCGCCCGCTCGAAGCCGACCTGCGCGCCACCCTGGCGGCCATGCGCGCCAAAGCCTGGACGCTCTACGCATGAGCGCCCTGCTCAAGGTCGAGGTGGAGACCGACGTCCCCTTCTTCCATGTCGACGCCATGGAGGTGGTCTGGCATGGCCACTATGTGCAGTATTTCGAGCAGGCGCGCACCGTTCTGCTGCGCCGCATCGACTACGACTACCCGCAGATGCGCGCCTCCGGCTACGCCTGGCCGGTGGTCGAGTGCCACATCAAGTATGTGCGCCCGGCCCGCTACGGCCAGAAGATCCGCATCGAAGCGGCGCTGGTCGAATACCAGAACCGGCTCAAGATCGACTACACCATCCGCGACGCCGCCACCGGCCAGCGCCTGACCCGCGCCTACACCGTGCAGGTGGCGGTCGACATGGCCAGCGGCGAGCTGCAGTTCGTCTCGCCGGCCGCCCTGCTCGAGCGCCTCGGATGCGCCGAATGACGCGACGCGGCCTTGTCCTGCTGGCCCTGCTCGGCCTGTGCCTGAGCCTGCCGGCCCGCGCCGACGACGCCCTGCTGGCGCAGATCACCACCCGCGTGGCAAGCAGCCCGGTCTTGCGCGCCGATTTCAGCCAGACCAAAACCCTCGCCGCCATGCGCAAGCCCTTTCGCATCGCCGGCCATGTCACCTACGCCCGCGATGCCGGCGTGCTGTGGCAGGTGACCGCACCTTACGCGGTGACCTACCTCATCGACGCCCGCGGCGCCGCCGAGATCGACGCCAGCGGCCAGCGCAAGGCCGGCGGTGGCGGAGACAACGCCGGCGCGGCGCAGGCGGCCCGGATCATGCAGGCCCTGCTCGGCGCCGATCTGGCCCCGCTGCAATCGAGCTTCGCGCTCGCGCCCATCCGCCAGGACGCTGGCTGGCAGGTGACGCTCACGCCGCACCGTGCCGACCTGGCGCGCCATCTGGCCCGCATCGTGGTGCGCGGCGACACGGCGGTCGAGCAGGTCGACATCCTTGAAGCGACCGGCGACCACACCGAGATCCGCTTCACCGCGATCACGCACGACACCCGTCTGAGCGAGGCCGAGGCGGCGCTGTTCGCCCGGCCCGAATGATGCTGCGCCGCCTCTTCGTCCTCCTCGGGGCGGCGCTGGTCGCCGGCATCCTTACCCTGGCCCTGCTCGACAAGGTGCCGGTCGAGACCGACCTGCTCGCCATGCTGCCGGCCACCGAACGCAACCCGGCGGCAGAACAGGCCATGGCGCACATCGCCCGGGCCCATGAACGGCGAATCGTCCTCATCGCCAGCGCCGACGACGCCGCGCAGGCGCGCCGTGCTGCCAGCACGCTGGCATCGACCCTGCGCGCCTCGGCGGCCTTCGAGCACGTCACGCTCGAGGTGCCGCCCGCCGCACTCGATGCGCTGCGCGACACCTACCTGCCCTACCGCGCCGGCCTGCTCGCCGCGCCCATGCGCGAGGCGCTGGCACTGAACGGCCGCGAGGCACTGGCTCAGGCGCTGTACCGCTCACTGAGCGCACCCCTGCCCGCCGGCGTGCCGCTCGACCCTGCGGCGGACCCCTTCGGCACCCTGGCCGGCTTTCTGGCCGAGCTGCCCTTCGCCGGCGGACGCTTCACCCCCGAACAGGGCATGCTCATGGCGCACCATGCAGGCCGCAGCCATGTCCTGCTCAGCGCCGAGACCGCCGGCAGCCCGCATGCCACAAACACCCAGCAAGCCGTCGTCGCCGCGCTGGCCCAGGCGCGCTCGGATGCGGCCGAGCACACCCCGGACGCCGAGGTGCTCGCCACCGGTCTGGTGCTGTATGCCGCCGCCGCCCAGCACACGGCGAAGCACGAGATGTCGCTCATCGGCGGGGTCTCGCTGCTGGGCATCACCCTGTTGCTGCTGGTGGCGTTCCGCTCCCTGCGCCCGGTGCTGCTCGGCATCGCCTGCATCGCCCTCGGCGTGGCGGCGGGCATGGCCGTGGTGCTGGCGGTCGACGGCCGACTGCACCTGCTGACCCTGGTGTGCGGCACCAGCCTGCTCGGCATCGCGGTGGACTACCCCCTGCACTACTTCGCCAGGCGTCAGCGGGCCGGCGCGCAGTGGCAGGCCGAAGCGGCCATGGCCGAGATGCGCCCGGCCCTCACCCAGGGCCTGCTCACCAGCCTGCTCGGCTTTGCCGCCCTGCTGGCCATGCCCTTCCCCGGTCTGCGGCAGATCGCGCTGTTCTCGATGGCCGGGCTGCTCACCGCCTATGTTGCAACGCTTACGCTGCTGCCCCTGTTCGCCCGGCGCCCCGCACGCCATACGCCCGCCGCGGCCCGGCGCCGCTCACCGGCCGGACCGCTGGCAATGCCGCGCTGGCGCCGCGCGCTGCTGGCCGTCCTCGTCATCGCCAGCCTGCCCGGCCTCGCCCGCCTGACCCACAATGACGATGTCCGCCTGCTGAGCACGCCGGACCCCGCACTGGCGCAGCAGGAGGCGGCCATCCGCGCGCTGACCCGGCTCGACCAGGGCAGCCGGCTGTTCCTGATCGAGGCCGACACCGCCGACGCCGTGCTCCAGCGCGAAGAGCACCTCACCGCCGCGTTGCGCAGCCGTGCCCCCTCGCCCGAGAGCGGCTTCACCGCGGTGTCGGCCTTTGTGCCCTCCGCCCGGCGGCAGGCGGACAACCGGCAGGCGCTGGCCCGCGTGCTGCTCGACGACGCTGGCTGGGGCAACGCCCTGCTCGACGAGGTCGGCTACCGCCCCGAGGTCGCACACAGCCTGAGCGAGGCGCTGCGCAGCGAGGCCACGCTCACGATCGACCACTGGCTGGCCCAGCCCGTGTCCACGCCTTACCGTCACCTCTGGCTCGGCGCCACTGCGGGTGGCGTCGCCAGCGTGATCACGCTCAGCGGCGCCTGGCCGGCCGATGCGCTCGAGGCCGCCGCGCAGGCGGTGCCGGGCGTCACCCTGCTCGACAAGCCGGCCGCCGTCTCGACCCTGATGGGGCAGTACCGCCAGGGCATGGCCTGGGCGCTGGCCTGCGCCATCGGCCTGTCGCTGCTCCTGCTCAGCCGGCGCCACGGCTGGCGCGGGGCCGCCGCCACGCTGACCCCCTGCATCCTCGCCGTGGCGCTGCCGCTGGCGGCGCTGGGCATGCTCGGCGTGCCGGTCACGCTGTTCCACTGGCTGGCGCTGATGCTGGTGTTCGGCATCGGTGCCGACTACGGCATCTTCACCCGCGAGGGCGGCGCACAGGGCGAGGCCGCGTTCGGGGTGCTGCTCGCCGCCATCACCACCGTCCTCGGCTTTGGCCTGCTGGCCTTCAGCAGCACCCCGGCAATTGCCAGCTTCGGCCTGACCTTGTTCATGGGGGTCGTCACCGCGTTCTGTGCCTCGCCGCTGGCGCGGGCCGATCGCCCGCACCTGGTGCCCGCCGCATGAGAGCCGGGCTGATCGTCGCCCTGCTCAGCCTCGCCGGCTGCGCCACGGTGCCGCAGCACAGCGCCTGCACGGCGCTCGGCGCGGGGGTGCGCTACTGTCTGCAGCCGCTGCCCGCCGGCCAGGTGCTCGCGGTCAACCAGTGGGTGGAGATCAGCGTGGCAGACCGGCCGGCCGGCGAGCGACTGGTCTTTGCCATCGACGCGGCCGGCGCACGGATGGATGTGGTCGGCCTCAGCCCGCTGGGCCAGAAGGTGTTTCGCGTGACGACCGACCACGGCACACTGCGCTGGGACGGCCCGCAGGCCGCCGAAGCGCTGGGGCGCCAGCTCCCGGCCCTGATCCAGCTCATGCTGTGGCCCGAAGCCGCCGTGCGCGAGGGCCTCTCGGCGGGCGCCACGCTGGCGGTGTCTGCCCACGAACGCCGCCTGAGCGGCGACGACACGCTGCTGCTGACGTCCCGGCAGTCGGCAAGCACACCGGCCGAGGGCGCGATTGACGCCCGCTTCACCCAACTGGATGCGCGCATCCGCATCACGCCGCTGGAGGATTGACCATGGCGCCGACCTGTTACCTGCCTGCGCTGGGCATGGTGAATGCACTGGGCGAGGATCTCGCCGGCATCAGCGCGGGCCTGTTCAGTGGTGACACACGCGGCATGGTGACCGAGACGGGCTGGCTGCCCGGACGCAGCGCCCGGGTCGGCCGCGCACGCATGGCCGAACTGCCCGCGCTGCCGGCCGGCCTTGCCGCCCGGGACAGCCGCAACAACCGCCTGCTGCTGGCCGCGCTCGCGCAGATCCGCGCCGAGTTGCACGCCGCCATCGCACGCTTCGGCGCCCACCGCATCGGCGTGGTGCTCGGCACCAGCACCTCGAGCATCGTCGAAGGCGAGGCCGCCATTGCCCACCACGCCCGGCACAGCGCCCTGCCCGAGGGCTTCCACTACGGCCGGCAGGAGCTGGGCGACTGCGCGCGTTTCGCTGCCGAC
>QQUN01000006.1 GCA_008501585.1 Pseudomonadota bacterium
AGAGGCGGTGCTGGCGCAGCTGCTGACGGCGCCGGACGGGCCGGTGCCGCCGTTCGCCCTGTATCTGCGACCGTTCTCGGTGACCGGCCGGCTGACCGTGGTGAATCGGCGGCTGCGCGGCCTGCCGTTCATGCGTGGCTACTACGCTCACGAGGCCGAGATGGAGTTCGAGCGGGTGCTGGCCTCGGCGCTGGCGCCGGCGCTGCCGCTGGTGGCGCTGGGGCGGCCCGGCGAAGCGATCGGTGCCGGGCGGATTGCGGTGGGCGATACGGTGTGGAAGGCGATGTTCCAGCGCCTGGCCGGCGCGGCGCGCTGGATCGTGATGATCCCCAGTGACCAGGGCGAGACACGGTGGGAGGTGCAGCAGCTGGTGGCGCAGGGTCTGTTGGGCAAGACCGTGTTCATCATGCCGCCGGCGCTCAAGCGCGGCGGAATCGACGTGGCGGACTACTGGCAGCAGGTGCGCGCCGCACTGGCCGCCGACGGGGTCAGCCTGCCGCCGTACACCCCGGCCGGGCAGGTGTTCCGCCTGGGCCGGGGCGGCCGCTTCTACCGCAGCCGCTACCTGCCGCAACTGGCGGTGAGCACGCTGCGACGCAGTCTGACCGGTGTGCTGCCGTGAGGCCGATCCGCGTGTGCGTGGCAGGCGCGGCCCGCGGACAAGGCCTTGCCGCGGGATCTAGCACGAAAGTGGTAGCCGGGCGGATGGCCGGCCTAAAGTCCGACGGCGACGCGCCGTAGTCTGCTCTATACGACGCGGGGAACACAGCGCATCGCGTGCGCCCCGGCTGGTTCTGGCAGAGGAGAATTCGATGGCGTCGACGGTGTTGGTGGTGGACGATTCGGCAATGGCGCGCAAGATGCTTATCCGCTCGCTGCCGGCGTCCTGGGATGTCGAGGTCCGTCAGGCGACGAACGGCGTGGAGGCGCTGGCGGCCTATCGGCAGGGCGATGTCGATGTGATGTTCCTGGACCTCACCATGCCCGAGATGGACGGCTTCCAGGTGCTCGAGACCTTGCGCGCCGAGGGGCTCAACTGCCTGGTGGTGGTGGTGTCGGCGGATATCCAGCCCGAGGCGCAGGAGCGGGTGAAGCGGCTTGGCGCCATCGCTTTCGTGAAAAAACCGGTCGATGCCGAAAAACTTGGCGTCGTGCTCAAAGAGTACGGAGTGTCGCTATGACGGCCACCCTGTTTTCCGAAGACCAGCGCGACGCATTGCAGGAGCTGACCAATATCGGCATGGGCCAGGCCGGTGCCTCGGTGGCGGCCGTGCTGGGCGAGTTCGTGCAACTGTCGGTGCCCCGTATTCTGGTGCTCAAGCCGACGCTGATTCCGGCCGCGCTCGAACGCATTGTCGGCCCCGAGCCGGTCACGGCGGTGCGCCAGGGCTTTCATGGCGACCTGCGCGGCGAAGCCGTGGTGGTGTATGGCGCGGCCCACTGCCGCGAGCTGGCCGACCTGATGGGCTATGACGATGCGCTCGATGAAGCCACCGAGCGCGAACTGCTGCTCGATGTAAGCAATGTGCTGGTCGGCGCCTGCCTGGGCGGCCTGGCCGAGCAGATCGACGCCGAGATGGGCTTCTCGGCGCCGTCGTTGATGGCGACCGGGGCCGAAGTGGGCAGCCTGCTCGACGTCGAACGCATGGATTCACCGTGCGCCTTGTTCGTCGAGGTGAACTTCAGCCTCGAGAAGCGTTCCTTTGCCTGCCATCTGGTGATGCTCCTGCCGGAAGACCAGATCCTCGTGCTGCGCGACGCGATCGACCGGTTCCTGGCGAGCCTGTGACATGAGCGAGCTGACCCACGCCGAACTGGGCGGATTCATCGCCGACCGGGTCGAGGTCGGGGTCTTTGCCGTGGACGCGGCGTTCAACATCACGCTGTGGAACCGCTTCATGGCCACCCACAGCCGCCGGCCGGCGGCGGAGGTGATCGGCCGCAACCTGTTCGAGTGCTTCCCCGACCTGCCGCAGCCCTGGCTCGAGCGCAAGGTGCGCCATGTGCAGGCGTTGCGCAACTACGCCTTCACCTCGTGGACACAGCGCCCCTACCTGTTCCGCTTCGACCACAACCGGCCGATTACCGGCGGGGTCGATGCGATGCGCCAGAACTGCACCTTTCTGCCGGTCAAGAACGAAGCCGGCGAGGTGGTGCAGGTGTGCGTGACGGTGCAGGACGTGACCGACAACGCCATCGCCCACGAGGAGCTGGCGGCCAGCATGGCCGAGATCGAGCGCGAAAAGGCCGAGCAGCGCAAGCTGATCGGCGAGCTGGCCCAGGCGCAGAACCAGCTCCTGCAATCCGAGAAGCTGGCCTCCATCGGCCAGCTGGCGGCCGGTGTGGCGCATGAAATCAACAATCCGATCGGCTTCGTCAATTCCAACCTCGGCACGCTGGCCAGCTATGTGGACGAACTGATGGTGGTGCTCGACGCCTATACCGGCGCGCACGACCAGCTCCCCGAGGCCCTGCGCACGGCCATCGATGCACAGATCAAGGGCGTCGACCTCGACTACCTGCGCGAGGATCTGGTCAGCCTGGTCACCGAGAGCCGCGACGGGCTCGACCGGGTGAAGAAGATCGTGCAGGACCTGAAGGACTTCTCGCGCATGGGCGAGAGCGAGGCGGCCTGGGCCGATCTGCACCACTGCCTCGACACCACGCTCAACGTGGTTGCCAACGAGATCAAGTACAAGGCCGATGTCGTCAAGCACTACGGCGCGCTGCCCGAGGTCGAGTGCGTGGCCTCGCAGCTCAACCAGGTGTTCATGAACCTGGTGGTCAACGCGGCCCAGGCGATTGCCGAGCACGGCACCATCACCATCACCACCGGCACCGAGGGCGAGGGCGTGTTCGTGGCGGTGCGCGACACCGGCGCGGGCATCCCGCCAGAGGTCAAGAAGCGCATCTTCGACCCCTTCTACACCACCAAGCCGGTCGGCACCGGTACCGGTCTGGGGCTGTCGGTGTCCTACAGCATCGTCGAGCGCCACGGCGGGCGCATCGCGGTCGACAGCCAGGTCGGTGAAGGCACCGAGTTCAGGATCTGGCTGCCGATCCGCTACCCGGCCGCCCACCCCGCCTGACGCCCGCTACTTCAGGCTGCCCGACAAGAACTGGCGCAGCCGCTCACTGCGCGGGCGGTCAAACACCTCCGCCGGGGCGCCGACTTCCTCGGCCAGGCCCTGGTGCAGGAACATCACCTGGCTGGACACTTCACGGGCGAAGCCCATCTCATGCGTCACCACCACCATGGTGCGGCCTTCCTCGGCCAGCGCGCGCATCACCTTGAGCACCTCGCCGACCAGTTCGGGGTCGAGCGCCGAGGTCGGCTCGTCGAACAGCAGCACCGCCGGCTCCATGGCCAGGGCGCGGGCAATGGCCACCCGTTGTTGCTGCCCGCCCGACATGTGCGCCGGATAGGCGTCGCGGAGCCGCGCGATGCCGACCTTGTCCAGGTAGGCCTCGGCACGCTCACGGGCCTCGGCCTTGCTCAGGCCGAGGACATGCACCGGCGCTTCCATGACGTTTTCGATCACCGTCATGTGCGCCCACAGGTTGAAGTGCTGGAAGACCATCGCCAGCCGGGTCCGCAGGCGCTGGAGCTGTTTGGCGTCGGCCACCTTCAGGTGACCGTCGCGGCCGCGCACCAGGCCGATCTCCTCGCCGGCCACGGCGATGCGTCCGGCGTCGGGCTGCTCGAGGAAGTTGATGCAGCGCAGGAAGGTGCTCTTGCCCGAGCCCGACGAGCCGATGATGCTGATCACGTCGCCGGCCTCGGCCGACAACGAAATGCCCTTGAGCACCTCGTGGTCGCCGTAGCGCTTGTGCAGGTCTTCGACGGTGAGTTGGGTCATGCGGCGTCCTTGACGGCTTTGCGCGGTTGCAGGTGGGCCAGCCAGCGGCGCTCGGCGAGTCGGAACAGGCCGACGAGGCCGAAGGTCAGCAGCAGGTAGATGAAGCCGGCGAAGAGGAAGGCCTCGAAGGGCGCAAAATGCTGGGAGTAGACATTGCGCGCCACGCCGGTGAGGTCGACCAGGGTGATCGTCGAGGCAATGGCCGTGCCGTGCAGCATGAAGATGGCTTCGTTGCTGTAGGCCGGCAGGGCGCGGCGCAGCGCGCCGGGGATGAGGATGCGGCGCAGCATCGTGGCGCGGCTCATGCCGCAGGCCTGTGCGGCCTCGATCTCGCCATGCGGCGTGGCGCGCAGCGCGCCGGCGAGGATCTCGGTGGTGTAGGCGCAGGTGTTGAGCGCGAAGGTGACCAGCGCGCAACCATAGGGTTCGCGGAAGACGAGCCAGAAGCGGCTGCCGTCCTGCCATTGCTGCTGGATCCACTCGAACTGGCCGAGGCCGTAGTAGATCAGCAGCAACTGGATCAGCATCGGCGTGCCGCGGAAGAAGTAGGTGAACACCCACACCGGCTTGGCCAGCAGCGGGTTGGCCGAGATGCGCGCGACCGCGAAAGGGATCGCCAGCACCAGGCCGGCCAGCAGCGAGAGCACGGTGAGCTGCACGGTCAGCCACAGGCCGTCCACATACTGCGGCAGGCTGTCGACGATGATGTGCCAGTCCATCATGCCGCGGCCCGCCGGACGCCGACCGAGTAGCGCCGCTCGAGGGCGTTGAAGACCAGCGCCGACAATGCCGTCATCGCCAGGTAGAAGGCACAGACCACGGCGTAGAACAGGAAGGGCTGGTGGGTGCTGCGGCCGGCCTGGTCGGCCAGCCAGGTGATGTCCGACAGGCCGATGATCGACACCAGCGCGGTGCTCTTCTGCATCACCTGCCAGTTGTTGCCCAGGCCCGGCAGCGCGTGGCGCAGCATCTGCGGGAAGAGGATGCGGCGGAACACCTGCCAGCGGCTCATGCCATAGGCCGCGCCGGCTTCGAGCTGGCCGGCCGGCACGGCGAGGAAGGCGCCGCGGAAGGTCTCGGTGAAGTAGGCGCCGAAGATGAAGCCCAGCGTCGCCACGCCGGCGGTGAAGGGGTTGACCTCGACATAGTCCCATTCGAGCGCGTCGGTGGCCGCGTTGATCAGCATCTGCCCGCCGTAGAACACCAGCAGCATCATCACCAGGTCGGGGATGCCGCGCACCACGGTGGTGTAGGCCACCGCCGGCGCGCGCAGCAGGCGCAGTTTCGACAACTTGGCCGAGGCCCCGGCCAGGCCCAGCGCCAGCGCCAGCGCGAGCGAGCACACGGCGACCTGGAAGGTCAGCCAGGCGCCGTCGAGCAGCGAGCCGGTGTAGCCGTGCAGCATGGAATCAAACCGCGCCGCCCCGCGCGGGGGCGCGGCGGGCGGGCAGGCGGCGGGGGCGCGTGCCGGACATCATTCGCCGTAGATGTCCTGGGCGAAGTATTTCTTGCGGAGGGTGTCGTAGGTGCCATTGGCGCGGATCTCGGCCAGGGCCTTGTTGATCTTGGCCTTCAGCTCGGTGTCTTTCTTGCGCACGGCGATGCCCACGCCTTCGCCGATCACCGCCTTCTCCTCGGCGTTGCGGCCGAAGATCGTCTGCCCGGCAAAGGCATAGTCCTTGCCCGCCGGCTTGGTCAGGAAGCCGCCCTCGGCTTCGAGCGCGTCCACCCAGGTGGCGTCGAGCCGGCCGGCGGCCAGATCGAGATAGACCTCTTCCTGCTTGGCGTAGCGCACCAGCTCGATACCGTCGTTGGCCCAGAAGCGGGTGGCGAAGTTGTCGGCCACGGTGCCGCGCTGCACGCCGATGCGCTTGCCCTTGAGGCTGGTCAGCTCGGGGCGCAGGGCGCTGCCGGCGGGGGCCACCAGGCCGAGCGGGGTGGCGTAGTACTTGTCGGAGAAGTCGACCTTCTTCTTGCGGTCTTCGGTGATCGACATCGAGGCGGCGATGGCGTCGAACTTGCGGCCCATCAGCGCCGGGATCATGCCGTCCCACTCCTGCTTGACCCAGGTGCACTCGGCCTGCATCTGCTGGCACAGGGCGTTGGCGATGTCCACGTCGAAGCCCTGCACCGAGCCGTCCGGCGCGGTCATGTTGAACGGGGGGTAGGCGCCCTCGGTGGCGAAGCGGATCTTGGTCCAGTCCTTGGCGAGGGCGGACTGGCTGAGGGCGGCCAGGGCGGCCATCAGGACGATGCGTCGGATCATGGTGTCTCCTGTCATCTTGTTCGGATCTGTGCCGCGTCAGCCTTGTGGGCGGCGGCGCGTGGGCCGCATGATCGCAGGATCACCCCGTTGGCTCAATGCGCACGCCGGGGAAAGAAAAAAACGCGCGCCGAATGTCAATCTGGCGGAAAAAACCGTCGAAATCCAGCGCTCCGGGCAGAAATCGATTCTCAGGCGGCCAGCGCCGGCATGCCCAGCCGGCGCACGATGGCCTCGGCCAGCGCCCCGGCTGCGGGCGGGTGGAAGCGGAAAAACAGCTCCGGTTCGAGCAGCTCGAGCTCCATCAGGCGGTAGTCGCCCGGCCCGCGGCGGACGAAGTCCACCCGCGCGTACACCGGCAGCTCGGGGCAGGCGCGCACCGCCGCTTCGGCAAAGGCGCGTTCCGCGTCGTCGGGGGTGTGGGCGTGCACCGTGCCGCCGTGGTCGTCCTGCACGCGGAAGTCGCCGGCCTTGGCGGTCTTGCGGATGGCGTGGGTGGTGACGCCGTCGATCACGATCAGCGACAGCTCGCCGTCGCTGACGATGGCCGGCTCGAAGGCCTGCACCATCATGGCCTCGGCGGCCACGCAGGTGGCAAAGATGGCCTCGTGCGCCGCTGCGTTGGCGCGGTCGACCCGGTAGGTGAGCCGGGCCGCGCCCGACACCACGGGCTTGAACACTGCCTCCGGCCAGCCCTGGGCGGCCAGGATGTCGCCGAGCGTCGTGGTGGCCCCGCACGCGACATACACCGTTGGCACGATGGCCACGCCGGCCTCGCGCAGCGCCGCCAGGTAGCGCTTGTCCATGTTCCAGCGCAGGGTGGCGGCGTCGTTGAAGAAGCGGGTTTGCGCGGCCGCCTGGTCGAACCAGCGGCTGAACGCGGCGAAGCGGTCGAAGTAGTCCCAGGTGCTGCGAAACAGGGCGCAGCGGGTGTCGCGCCAGTCCATGTCGGGGTCGGCCCAGGAGCGCCGTTCGACCTGCAGGCCGTGGCTGCGCAGGGCGTCGGCCACCAGGCCGTCCTCGGTGGCGATCTGGCGTTCATACCAGTTGGCGGGGTTGGGGGTGGCGTAGCGGTCTTCGGTGAGGATGACGACGTCGATCGGCATGTCGGCGGGTGGCGGGCAAAAAAACGGCATTCTAGCCGCTCGCGAGGCTGGTCGGCCGGCCACGCGAACGGCATGATGGCGGTGTCGCTTGCGAGACGGGAGGGCGTGGTGAGCCTGGAGGCGCTGGTGCTGGTGGTGGGCGGCGCGTTGCTGCACGCGCTGTGGAACCTGTCGGCCAAGCGGGCCGGCGGCGGCGTGGCCTTCGTGTGGGCGTTCAATTTCGTCAGCGTGCTGGTGACCGCGCCGCTGGCCGTGTGGCAGTGGCTGGCGTTGCCGCAGGCGCTCGGAGCGGCGGCCTGGCTGGCGATCGGCGTCAGCGCGCTGGTGCATGTGGCCTATAACCTGGTCTTGCTGACGGGCTACCGGCTGGGCGACTTCTCGGTGGTCTATCCGGTCGCGCGCGGCAGCGGGCCGATGTTTGCCGTGGTCGGTGCCCTGCTGTGGTTTGGCGAGTCGCCCTCGCTGCTTGGCTGGTCGGGGATCGCTGCGGTGCTCGCCGGCCTGCTCCTGATCGGCGGTGTGGTGCGCACCGTGGTGGCGTCGCCCGCGCTGTTGCCGGGCATCCGCTGGGGGCTGCTCACCGGGGTGTGCATTGCCGGCTACACGCTGGTCGATGCCTGGGCGGTCAAGACCCTGGCGGTGCCGGTGGTGTTGTACTACTGCCTGGGCCTGGCCGTGCGTACCGTTTTCCTGACGCCGCAGGTGCTGGCCGGGCGGGCGGCGCTGCGGGCCGAATGGCAGCGCAACCGTCGGCATATCCTGAGTATCGGGGTGCTCTCGCCGGCGGCCTATCTGCTGGTGCTGGTGGCCATGACGCTGGCGCCGGTGAGCTATGTGGCGCCGGTGCGCGAGGTGTCGATGCTGGTCGGGGTGCTGATCGGCGCCCGGGTGCTGCGCGAGGCGGTCAGCCCGGCGCGGCTGGCCGGGGCGGGTTTGATGGTGCTCGGCGTGGTGTTGCTGGGGCTGGCCTAACCGGTGACCGGGCGGTGTTGCATCCGGCGCACGGCAATCACCGCGAAGGCGGTGAGGTTCATCAGGAAGGCGTAGATCACCGCCGGCACGGCCAGGGCCGGGGCGGCCAGCAGGCTGACTGCCAGGGTGATGCCCAGGGCGCTGTTCTGCATGCCGCACTCCATGGCCAGCGCCACCCGGCCGGCGCCGTCGAGGCGGACCAGGGCGCCGAGCACGGCGCCGGTGCCCATGGTGAGCAGGTTGAGCAGCAAGGCGGCCGGGCCGACGCTGGGGAAGTGCCGCGCCATGGCCGGCCACTGGCTGGCGAAGGTGAACAGCACGATCAGCAGGAAGACGCCGGTGGCGACACGGTGGATGGTCTGCGCATGGCGCACGCCGATCCGGCCGGTCTCGTTCAGCCACAGGCCGACGGCGACCGGCAGCAGGGTGATCAGGAACAGGCCGCCGACCGTCTGGCCGACCGGCAGGCTGACACTGGCCGCATCGCCCATGAAATAGCTCAGGCTGCCGCCGACGATCAGCGGCACGCTGACGAAGGCCACCATGCTGGTGAGCGCGGTCAGGCTGATCGACAGCGCCGTCTCGCCGCGTGCCAGGTGGGTGACCATGCCGGCGGTGACGCCGCCCGGGCAGGCCGCGAGGATCATCAGCCCGACGGCGGCCTCGGGGGCCAGCGCGAGGCCGGTGGCGATCAGCCAGGCGGTGGCTGGCAGCAGCAGGACTTGCGCCAGCAGGCCGAGGGCGATGGCATCGGGGCGGGTCAGCACACGGCGGAAATCGGCCAGCTTGAGGCCCAGCCCGAGGCTGAACATGATGAAGGCGAGGCCGAGGGGCAGCAGGAGTTTGATCATGGCGGGCGGGTCCGGATCACCACAGCAGGGCGATGCTCAGCAAGGCGCCGAGCAGCAGTTGGGCCTGGGCCGTGCGGGCCAGGTGAAGGTTCATCTGTGCGCCGGGCGGCTGGTGGCGAAAGCGCAGGGCCAGCCACAGGCAGGCCGGCAAGGCCAGCCAGGCGGCGCCGACACCGCTCACGCCAAGTTGCCGGGCGAGCAGCGGAAACGGCGCCAGCATGAGCACGGCGTAGAGCGTGCGCGCCGGGCCGGTGCCCAGCACCGAGGCCAGGGTGCGCCGGCCGGCGCGGCGGTCGGCTTCGAGGTCGCGCACGTTGTTGACCAGCAGCACGGCGGCGGCATGGCAGCCCAGCGCCAGGCCCAGCCACAGGGCCGAGCCGGTGAAGGTGCCGCTTTGCAGGTAGTGGCTGCCAGCCACGGCCACCAGGCCGAAGAACAGCATCACGAAGACTTCGCCCCAGGCGGTGTAGGACAGCGGCCGCGGCCCGCCGGAATAGGCCCAGCCGGCGGCCAGCGAGGCCAGCCCGATGGCGAGGATCGGCCAGCCGCCGACCACCACCAGATAGATGCCGCCGAGCAGTGCGGCGAGGAAGGTGGCCAGCGCGGCGCGGCGCACCTGGCCGGGCGTGGCCAGGCCGGAGGCGGTGACCCGTGCCGGACCGAGGCGGGTGGGACCGTCGTTGCCGCGCAGCGCGTCGCCGACGTCGTTGAACAGGTTGGTGCCGGCCTGGATGAGCAGCGCGCAGAGCAGCGCCACGATCAGCGGCAGCCAGGCGATGCCGGCGCCTTCGTGCCAGGCCAGTGCGCTGCCGGCGACCACCGGAATAGCCGATAGCGACAGGGTGCGCGGACGGATCGCCATCCACCACAGGCCGAGCCGGAGGCCGCGGCGGCCGGTGTCGGCCAGGCGGGTGCCGGAGCGCAGATTCATGCGCCCTCCCGCGCCGGCTTGATGGCGGTGTGGATGCAGGCGATGCCGAAGGAGACGTTGCGCCAGCGCACCGCGTCAAAGCCGGCCTCGCTCACCATCTGCGCGAAGGCGCGCTGGTCGGGGAAGCGGCGGATCGATTCGACCAGGTACTGGTAGGCGGCCGGTGCCTTGGCCACCCAGGCGCCGAGGCGCGGGATGACCAGGAAGGAGTAGGCGTCGTAGAAGGGCTTGAGCCACCACTGCGGGCGCGAGAATTCGAGACAGGCGAAGGTGCCGCCCGGCACCAGCACGCGGTGGATCTCGGCCAGCGCGGCGGCCAGGTGGGTGGTGTTGCGCAGGCCGAAGGCGACGGTGAGCGCGCGCACGCTGCCGTCGGCGAACGGCAGGCGCTCGGCTTCGCCGCCGAGCCAGCGCAGCGCGGGGGCATCGCCGCGGGCGCGACCGGCCTGCATCATGGCCAGGCTGGGGTCGCACACCACCAGGGTGCGGCCGGGTTCGCCGGCCATCAGCCGGGCGACGTCGCCGGTGCCGCCGGCCAGGTCGACGATCAGCCCCTCGCGCGGCAGGTCGCGCACGAAGCGGCGCTTCCAGAGGCGGTGGATGCCGAAGCTCATCATGTCGTTCATCAGGTCGTAGCGGCCGGCCACGGCGTTGAACACGCGGCGGATGCGGCGCTGGCGTTCGGCGGGGGCGACGTGCTGGTAGCCGAAGGTGTCGTCCAGGGGAGCGGTCATGGGCGCGGAGCGGGTCGGTGGCCGGGCGCGGCGGCGGGGCCGCGGACTCGGGCCGATTGTAACGTGCGCCGGGTCATTGGCGCGGCGCGGGCGCCTGGTCGATGAGCTGGCGCAGGGCGTCGACGATCTGGCTGACGGGGGTGCCGAAGGCGAACTTCTTGACGAAGCTGCCGCCGGGGGCGAGGACATACATGCCGGCCGAGTGGTCGACGGTGTAGGCGTCGGGCGCGGCGTTGGGCTCGCGAACGATCTCGTAGCGCACCTTGTAATTCTGGGCCACCTTGGCCACCAGCGCCGGTGAGCCGGACAGGCCGATGATGCGCGGATCGAAGAAATCGGCGTACTGCTGCAGGTGGGCCGGGGTGTCGCGGGCCGGGTCGACGGTGATGAACACCGGCTGCACCCGCTCGGCCAGCGGGCCGAGCTGCTTCATGATGTCGGCCACCTCGGCCAGCGTGGTCGGGCACACGTCGGGGCAGAAGGTGTAGCCGAAGCTGAGCAGCTGGAACTGGTCGGGGAAGGTCTCGTTGGTGACGGCGCGCCCCTTGGCGTCCATCAGCAGGTAACGCGGGCGCAGATGCTGGACGTCGTCATCCGGGGCGGCCGCGGCGGCACCCAGGCTGGCCAGCGCCAGCAGCGCGGCGGCGGCAAGGGACGGGAGGCGGCGCATCAGCCCTGTGATTTGAAGTGGGCCTTGAGGCGGGTGTCGATGCCGTGCACCCGTTGCGAGAGTTCGGTTTCGGTCGGGCAGGGCTCGCCGCTCTGGCCGAGGAAGGCTTCGTTGGTGGCGGCCTCGAACACTTCGCCGTTGGCGCGGGTTTTCGGGACGGTGTGGATCATCACCACCTTGATGGCGGAGATGCTGGTGGTCTGCTTGCAGGCCAGGGCGATGCCGTTGGCGGCGCCCAGTTCGGCGATCAGGTCGTTGCCGGCGTCGGCGCGGGCCGGCGTGGCGGCGAACAGGGCTGACAGCGCCAGCAGGATGGCGACATGGAGCGTGGTTTTCATTACTTGTCCTCGGTGTTCTGAAGGGTGGTGATGTAGGCCAGCATGTTCTGCAGTTCGGCTTCCTTGAGCCCCTTGAGCACGCCTTCGCCCGGGGTTTCTTCGTCATGCGGGCGCTCGCCCGCCTGGAAGCTCTGCATCTGGCGCATGAGGTAGTTGGTGTACTGGCCGGTCAGCATCGGCACGATGCGCTTGCCACGGCCGTCGTCGCCGTGGCAGGTGGTGCAGCGTTCTTCGTAGCGGACCTTGCCGGCAGCGATATCGCCTTCGACACGCGGGATGATCATCACCTTCTGCATGGCGGTGAGGCGGGTCAGGGCGTCGTCGGTGTCCTTGAACTTGGGCGGCTTGGTGGGCAGCTCGATGGCGGCGAGGTAGGCGGCGATGTCGCGGATGTCCTCGTCGGGCAGTTCGCGGTCCTGGGTGTAGGGGAACATCGGCAGGTTGATGCGTTCGCGGGCGCGGAAGCTCTTGAGCGTGAACTCGATGAACTTGGCGCTCTGGCCGGCGATGCGCGGATATTCGCCCTGCTTGCCGCCCTGGCCGTTTTCGCCGTGACAGGCCGCACAGGTGCCGTTGATGTCGCGGCCGTTGTCCAGGTTGGGCTCGTCGGCGAAGGCGAGTGCTGGCAGGCAGAGGGCGATCAGGGCGAGGTGGCGGGGGCGGATGAGCATGGCAAAACGCAGAATAAGGGATCGCTGAAGTATGGCGTGAGCCTTGCCGCGACGGTTTGACACAGCGCAAGAGAGATCGCCGCCGGGGTGTCCGTGCGTGTGCCGGGGCGGTGTCTGCGGCGGCTGCGCCCTTGGCCGCGTCTGTGTCATGATCGGCGCATGAACGATTGTTTTCGGGGAGAGTGTGCCATGGCACCGGCTTTCTATGACCAGGTCGCGCCCATCCGGCTGCGGGACCCGCTTGCGGCGGTGCTGGGCGCCTTTGACGACGGCATCTACGAGATTGGCTACCGCGAGGTGGTGAAGCTTGCCGGGCATTCCTGCCCCACGGTGGCGGGCGCCTTCCTGATGGCGCGCAAGGGCTTGCAGGCGCTGTATGGCGAGGCCTTGCCGGTGCGCGGCGAACTGCGGGTGGACCTGCCGGCGCCGGTCGATGAGGGGGTGACGGGGGTGATCGCCAACGTGCTGTCCTTCATCACCGGGGCCACCGAGCGCAGCGGCTTCCATGGCCTGGCCGGGCAGTTCGACCGGCGCGCGCTGCTGTTCTTTGCCCAGGCCGGCGTGCCGTCACTGCGCCTGACCCGGCGCGACACCGGCGCCAGCGTGACCTTGCGCTACGACGCCAGCGTGGTCCCGGCCGATCCGGCGATGCGCCCCCTGATGGCGCGGGTAGTCTCCGGGCAGGCCTCGCCGGACGAGGCGGCGCAGTTTCGCGCGCTGTGGCAGGCGCGGGTGCGGGCGATCCTGATCGACCATGGCGACGACCCCGCGCTGATCGCGGTCGCCGGGTGAGGCGCCAAGGCGTGAGTCGTTTGCACAGGCACCGGCCATGACCGGCAACCCGACCGACGATCCCGTGATCGACAAGACCGGCGCGGCGCTCAAGGCGCAGCGTTTCGGCATGCTCGAGGATATCGCCCGCGAGCTGTCGGCGCGGGACATCACCTTCCCGACCTGCTTCGATGCGGCGCTGAAGATCCGTAATGCGCTGCGCGACCCGGATCTGCCGATGCGCCGGATCGCCCAGGCGGTCGGCCTCGAGCCGCTGGTGGTGGCCAAGCTGCTGCGGGTGGCCAACTCGGTGGCCTACAACGCCGGGGGCCGCACGGTGACCCATATCGAGGCGGCGGTCACCCGGGTGGGGCTGGAGGCGGCGCGGACCATTGCCATCTCGACGGCAATGGATCAGCTGCTGCGTTCAAAAGACCTGGTCTGCTTTGGCGAGCTGCCCAAAACCCTGTGGCTGCACTCCCTGCGCACGGCGGCCGCGGCGCGCGTGATCGCCACGCGGCTGACCCGCGTCAATCGCGAGGACGCCATGATGGCCGGCCTGGTGCACGACCTGGGCGCGTTCTACATGCTTTACCGTGCCGCGCAGTACGAAGAGCTGCGCATCCGGCCCGATTCGGTGCGCCACCTCATTGCGCAATGGCATGAAAGCATCGGCGAGTCGCTGATGGGCTCGCTCGGCGTGCCCGAGCACATCATCGCGGCCACGCGCGAGCATGACCAGCCGCGTGTGCTTGAGCACGGTGTGCGCACGCTGGCCGATGTCGTCTATGTGGCCAACCAGCTCTCGGGCGGACTGGCGGGCTGGCTGGCGGGCGATGCGCCCGCCGTGGCCCACCCGCCGCTGGATGATGCGCCGCTGGCTGCGCTGGCCGACGAGATCGAGGCCGACTACCAGATGCTGCAGGGCGCGCTGTCCTGAGCCGCCTCGGCCCGCGCTGGTCGTTCAGAACTTGTGAATAAATCGACTGCGCGTGCCGATTGCTGCGTTGCTCACTCGCTCACGCCTCGCCTATCCATTTGATATGTCTCGTCGTTCGCTCGCGTAGTTGCCAAATGCGGCCTTGCACTCGGCCCTGCTCGCTACGATTTCTTCACACGTTCTCAGCGGGCGAATACGCCGAGATGGGGGGCAATGAGCAGGTCGGTGACGGTCTGCGGCAGGTTCTTGGCGTCGCTGAAATCGCTCTGGGTGACGGTGGCGTGACTGAAGTCGGCTTGGCTCAGGTCGGCGCCGCGGAAGATGGCGGCGCGCAGCGAGGCGCCGGCCAGCCGGGTGCCTTTGAGGATCGCCGAGGAGAAATCGGCCGATTCGCCGTCGGCGCCGGTCAGGTTGCTGCCCGACAGGTCGGCTCCATTGAGCTGCGCGTCGGTCAGGACGGCGCGGAAGGCATTGCAGTCGCGCAGGATCGCGCCGCGCAGGTCGGCCTCGGGCATCAACAGGTCTTTCAGGAAGGCGTTCGAGAAGTTCGCGCCCGGCGCCCGGGTGGCAATGAGGTTGGCACCGAACAGGTTGGCGTGCTGGAGATTGGCGTCGCTCAGGTCGGCGTCGTCGAACACGGCGTGAAACAGGTCGGCCCCGTCGAGCTGGGCCGACTTGAGCCGTGCGCCGCGGAAATTGGCCCATTTGGCCGAGGCCTTGGTCAGGCGCGTGCCCTCGAGGCGGGCGCCGGTCAGGCGGACGTTGTCGAGCAATGCACCGCTCAGGTCGAGGCCCGACAGGTCGCGACCGGAAAAATCGCAGGCGGTCAGGTCCTGCCCGGCCGCGGGCCGCAGGCAGTCGCCGGGGGGCAGGCCGGCGGCGGTAACGGTGCCCGCGCACAGCGCGAGGACGGCAAAGTGCAGCGTATCCATGCAAGCGGCTCCTCGAGACGATGGCCGACCGACTGATCTCATCGTAGCAGCGCCTGTGGGCCGCGGCGAGTGTGGACGTGTCGTGGTGCATGCCGAGTGCGGATGTTGCACCGCAGCAGTGCATGGCGACCGGGGTTTCTCCGTGTTGGCGCCATTGCGTTTGTCATAAATTGATTTGAATCAAAAAGTTACAGCAACTGGCACAACCCTCGCTTAGAGCTGGGTGAGCACGCCAACGGCGGTGTGCGTTGGGCAGGATACGGACAAAGGCGTCCATTTTCAGGCAGGGCCGAGCACGGCGCCGCCTGGAGATGTGGCGCCTTTTGTTGTTTCTGCGGTGTGAGCGATTCGGAGGCAGACAGGCATGCAGCCAGATCCGGCGAATGCAGACAACCCGGTGGTGGTGGTGGGCAGCGGCCCCGCCGGCCTTCGCGTGGTGCAGGCCATCGGCCGGCTCGACCCCGCGCGGCCGGTGGTGTGGTACGGCGACGAGCCGTGGGCGCCCTACAACCGGATCAAGCTGTCCTCGCTGCTGGCCGGCGACACCCGCTGGGAGGCGCTCACCGCCGAGTCGCCGGTGCGGGAGGCGGTCGACACACGCTTCGGCTGCCGCATCGCGCGCATCGACCGCGCCGCCGCCGAGGTGATCGATGCGCAGGGCGTGCGCCAGTCGTACGGCACCCTGGTGCTCGCCACCGGCTCGCGCGCCCATGTGCCGGACATCCCCGGCGCCAAGCTGCCCGGCGTGTTTACCTTCCGCGACCTGAACGACGCCCAGTGCCTGCAGGCGCGAAGCGTGCGCAGCCGGGTGACGGTGGTGATCGGCGGCGGCCTGCTCGGGCTGGAGGCGGCCCGCGCGGTGCGCCGCTACAACACCCGGGTGATCGTCATCGAGCATGCCGACCGCCTGATGCCGCGCCAGCTCGACGCCGAGGGGGCCGCCTGGCTGGCCAAGTCGGTGAGCGAAGCGGGCATCGAGGTGCGCGTGTCGGCGGCGGTGAAGGGCATCGAGGGCGGGCGCGAGGTGTCCGGCGTGCTGCTGCGCACGGGCGAAGTGATCGCCTGTGACACGGTGATCGTCGCCACCGGCATCCGCCCCAATATCGAACTGGCGCTGCGCGCCGGCTTGCCGGTCGGGCGCGGCATCAAGATCGACGACGCCACCCTCACCGCCGACCCGCGCATCCATGCGGTCGGCGAGTGCGCCGAGCACCGCGGCGAGGTGTACGGGCTGATTGCGCCGGGGCTGGAGCAGGCTGCGGTGGCGGCCAACCGCATCTGCGGTGGCGAGGCGGTGTATGAAGGCAGCGTCGCCGCTACCCGGCTCAAGGTGATGGGCTGCGCGGTGTTCAGCATCGGTGAGCTCGATCGTCAGGGAGCGGCCGATACCGCCCGCGCCACCGCTTTTGCCGACCCCGACGGCGACGGCTATCGCCGCGTGGTGGTGCGCCAGGGGCGGGTGGTGGGCGCCCAGGCGGTCGGGCCGTGGCCGGAGATGTCGCGGGTGCAGGAGGCGGTGCGCAGTGGCCGTCGCGTCTGGCCCTGGCAGCGCCTGCGCTTTGCCCGCATCGGCCAGCTCTGGCCCGACAGCGACGCCGGCGATCTGCGCTTCTGGCCGGCCGAGGCCACGGTGTGCAACTGCACCGGTGTCACCCGCGGCCAGCTCGAGGGGGCGCTCGGGCGCGGCTGTCGCAGCGTCGAGGCGCTGTGTGCCGAGACCGGTGCGGGCAGCGTCTGCGGCAGCTGCCGCCCCTTGCTCAGCGAGCTGTCCGGCGCTGATGCCCTGCCGGCCGTCCCCGGCTGGCGGGCGCTGGCCGGGGTCGGTGCGGCGGCGCTGATGCTCGCCCTGGCCTACCTGCTTTTCGCCATCCCCTTCCCCGACACCGCCGAACTGGCCTGGCGCTGGGACGTGATCTGGCGTGACAGCGTGTGGAAGCAGGCCAGCGGTTACACCGCGCTCGGGGCCATGGCGCTGCTGGCGGTGATCGGCCTGCGCAAGCGCTGGCCGCGCCTGGCCGCGCTGTGGGATTTCGCCGGCTGGCGCGTGGTGCATGGCGTGCTCGGCGCGCTGCTGGTGGCGGTGATGCTGCTGCACACCGGCGGGCGCTTCGGCGACCAGCTCGATCGCGTGATGAGCGTGATGGCGGTGGCGGCGATTCTCTCCGGCACGGTGATCGCGCTGGTGGTGTCGCGCCAGCAGGACCTGGCGCCAGCCCTGGTGCGCCGCGTGCAGCGCAGCGCCACCTGGGTGCACATCCTCACCCTGTGGCCGCTGCCGGTGCTGCTCGGGGTGCACATTCTCAAGACCTACTATTTCTGAGGCGCGGATGAAAAAGAAAACCAATCTGCGCTGGTGGGGCCTGTGGCTGGTGATCTCGGTTGCCACCGCCGGCGCCGTCTATGCCGCCCTCGACAGCCTCGACAACCCGCGCCCCGGTGCGGCCGACCTGGTGCTGCGTTCCTGGCTGCTGCCGGGGCAGACCAGCCATGGCCACTACCAGATCGAACTGGCCTGTACCGCCTGTCATGCCGGCGCCTTTCCCAGCCGCGACGATGTGCAGGAAAAATGCGAGTCCTGTCATGCCAAGGACCTGAAAGCGGCCGACGACAGCCACCCGCGGGCCAAATTCACCGATCCGCGCAACGCCGACCGCGCCGCCCGGCTCGACGCCACCTACTGCGTCACCTGTCATGTCGAGCACAAGCCGGGCATCACCCAGCGTGCCGGCGTGACCCTGCCGCGCGACTACTGCGTGATCTGCCACAAGGACATCGCCGAGGACCGCCCCAGCCACACCGGCATGGCCTTTACCAGCTGTGCCGACGCCGGCTGCCACAACTACCACGACAACACCGCGCTGTATGAAGACTTCCTGGTGCGCCATGCCGGTGTCGGCCGCATGCAGGACGACCCGACCGTGCTGGCACGCAATCTGCGCGAGGTCATCGAGGAATTGGGCGACTACCCCAGCGAGACCTTCCCGCCGGTGACGCTGGCGCGCGCCGAGGCCGACGCCGGTGACGCGCTGCCGGCCAGCGCCGCCGTCCATGCGGACTGGGCCGCCTCGGCGCATGCGCAATCCGGCGTCAATTGCAGCGCCTGCCATGTGCCGGTGGCCGAGCAGGGGGGCGACCCGGCCGCCGCGACCTGGATCGCCAAACCGACCGAGACCGCCTGCGTGCAGTGCCATGGCCCCGAGGTGAACGGCTTCCTTGCCGGCAAGCACGGCATGCGGCTCAAGGCCGGCTTGCCGGCCATGACGCCCGCCCAGGCCCGCTACCCGATGAAGCCCGAACGCCAGCACGAGGCGCTCGGCTGCACCAGCTGCCACGGCAGCCACCGCTTCGACACCGCGCAGGCCGCGGTCAAGGCCTGCGCCAGCTGTCATGACGACGAGCACACCCGCGCCTACTTCGCCTCGCCGCATGCCCGCACCGTGGCCGCCGTGGCGCGTGGCGAGGCGGCGCCGGAGACGGCGGTGACCTGCGCCACCTGCCACCTGCCGCGCGTGGCCTACGACACGCCCGACTTCGTGCGCCGCACCCTGGTCGACCACGCCCAGGGCGCCAACCTGACGCCGCCGGTCAAGATGGCGCGCCAGGTGTGCCTGGCCTGCCACGGCCTGGGCTACGCCATCGACGCCCTCGCCGACGCGCCCCTGCGCGCCGAGAACTTCCCGCATGCGCCGACCCGCCGGGTGCGCAGCATCGACATGGCCGTCACCCGCGAGGCCGAAGCGCGCGAGGCGCGCGCCGCGCAGGAGCGCGCCGAGTCGGTCGCGACCGAGGGCGGATCCTCATGAGCGCGCCGGCCACCCCTGTTTCGTTTCACCCCTGCAAGGAGAAGAGAGCATGAAGAGCACACATGTCAAACTGCCCCTCGGTGCCGCGGCCATCGCCGTCGGTATTGGCTGTGCTACGCCGGCGATGGCCGCCGGCTGGAGCTACCAGCAGATCGCCGATGCGCTGCATGCGGTGATGGAATCCGACCGCACGGTCTACACCCGGTTGATCGTCAACCGCCTGCAGAACCAGGAAAAGGTGATCAAGGCCAGCGAGCACTGGAAGGACGAGAAGGCGCTGGTGCTGCCGGCGCAGATGTTCCGCTTCGGCGCCGAGATGGTGGCCGAGAAGAACGCCGGCTTCACCTACGCGCTGCTCTCCGAATGGCCGGTGAACAAGCAGAACGCGCCCAAGACCGAGGTCGAGACCGAAGGCCTGAAGGCCATCGCCGCGACCGGCAAGCCCTTCTACAAGGAGGAGACGCTGGGCGGCAAGACCTACTTCACCGCGGTGTACCCGGACAAGGCCGTGGCCAAGGCCTGCATCAGCTGTCACAACGACCACAAGGACAGCCCGCGCACCGACTTCAAGATGGGCGACGTGATGGGCGGCGTGGTGTTGCGCCTGCCGATGTAGGGCGGGCTTCAGCCCGCCAAAGCCCTCACGCCGCGGCGATGGCGGGTTGAAACCCGCCCTACGTGGCCGCGACAAGCGGGCCCGACAGGAGATGACGATGTTCCTCAGAAAATCCCTCGGCTTGGCGGTGGCCCTGCTCGGTGCCGCCTCGGCCCACGCCGGACGCCCGCCGGAGCTGGCCGGCTTCGAGCGCGGCCGCGCGGTGTGGCTGGGCACCTGTCAGCTCTGCCACGCGGAGCCGGCCACCGGCGCGCCGCAGCTGGGCGATGCCGCGGCCTGGGCGCCGCGCGCGGCGCAGGGCAAGGCCGTGCTCTACCAGCACGCACTGGAAGGCTTCATGGGCCCGCTCGGCGATGAGATGCCGGCCCGCGGAGCCAACCCGGCGCTGTCCGACGACGAGGTGAAGGCGGCCGTGGACTACATGGTCCGGGCCGCCCAGCCCGTCAAACCCTAGTGTGTTCCGGAATTCAATCAAGGAGTGACGACATGACGACGACCGTGGAAATGAGCCTGTTTGACAAGATCGGCGGTGCGCCCGCCGTGGATGCCGCCGTGGACAAGTTCTACGACAAGGTGCTGGCCGACGAGCGCATCAAGCGCTTCTTCATCAACACCGACATGGCCAAGCAGCGCCAGCACCAGAAGGCCTTCCTCACCTACGCCTTCGGCGGCCAGCCCGGCTACAACGGCCGCGGCATGCGCGAGGCGCACAAGCCGCTGGTGATGCGCCTGGGGCTGAACGACACCCACTTCGATGCGGTGGTCGAGAACCTCGCCACCACGCTCAGCGAACTGGGGGTGAGCGACGAGTTGATCGGTGAGGTGGCGAAGATTGCCGAGTCGATCCGCGACGACGTGCTGTGTCGTTGAGGGGGCGTCGGGCGGCCCACCGTCCGACGCTGACCCCGGCTGAGAACGTTCAGGCGGGCGGGCCGTCGATGGCGTCGCGCCGCACCCGCTTGACGTTGCACAGCAACTCGTAGGCGATGGTGCCGGCGGCCTGTGCCACGGTGTTGACCGACACGTTGCGCCCCCACAGCTCGACCGGGCTGCCCACATGGGCGGCCGGCAGGGCGGTGAGGTCGACCGTCATCATGTCCATCGAGACCCGGCCGATGACGCGGGTCAGCTGGCCGTCGACCGCCACCGGCGTGCCGGTGGGGGTGATGCGCGGGTAGCCGTCGGCATAGCCCATGGCGACCAGGCCGACACGGGTCGGCGCCTCGGCCACGAATCGGCCGCCATAGCCCAGCGCCTCGCCGGGGGCGAGGTCGCGGATGTTCATGATCGCGCTCGACAGCGTCATCACCGGCTGCAGACCGTGGTCGTCGGTGGGCATCGGGTCGGCGCCGTAGAGCAGGATGCCGGGGCGCGCCCAGTCGCGATGCGCGGCCGGCCAGGCCAGTACGCCGCCGGAGTTGCACAGGCTGCGCTCGCCGGGCAGCCCGGCGGTGGCGCGGTCAAAGGTGGCGATCTGCTCGGCGGTGGTGGCCACGTCCGGCTCGTCGGCGCGGGCGAAGTGGGTCATCAGCACGATGTCGCCGACCTGCGGCAGGGCGCGCAGGCGGGCATGGGCGGCGGCATAGTCGGCCGGTGCGATGCCAGCGCGGCGCATGCCGCTGTCCATCTTCAGCCACACGGTGAGCGGGCGGATGCTGCGATGCGCCTCGAGCAGGGCGATCTGTTCGGCGTTGTGCACCACCATCCACAGATCGTGGGCGGTGGCGTGGGCGAGGTCGTCCGGGCCGAAGGCGCCTTCGAGCACCAGGATCGGCTGGCGGATACCGGCGTCGCGCAGCTCCAGTGCCTCTTCGACAATGGCCACCGCGAAGGCGTCGGCCGTGTCGGCCAGCGCGCGGGCGCACAGGATGGCGCCATGGCCATAGGCATTGGCCTTGATCACCGCCAGTGCCCGCCCGCCATGGCGCTGTCGTGCCAGGCGGTAGTTGTGCCGCAGGGCGGCAAGATCAATGCGGGCAATGGCGGGACGACTCACACGGCACTCCGGTGGGCGCCCTGAAGCTGCGGCGCCAGGTGGGGCCGGTCGGGGCGGGTGTAGCGGTCCAGCGACAGGCCATCGGTGGAGATGTCCGGATGGCGGTCGGTGGCCAGATCGGCCACGAGCTTGCCCGATCCGCAGGCCATCGTCCAGCCCAGGGTGCCGTGGCCGGTGTTGAGGTAGAGGTTGGCGTAGTCGGTGGCGCCGACGATCGGCGTGGAGTCCGGCGTCATCGGGCGCAGGCCGGTCCAGAACTCGGCGGCCGGTACATCGCCGCTGCCGGGGAAGAGGTCATTGACCACCATTTCCAGGGTCTGGCGGCGGCGCGGGTTGAGCGACAGGTCGAAGCCGGCCAGCTCGGCCATGCCGCCGACGCGGATGCGGTTGTCGAAGCGGGTGAGGGCGACCTTGTAGGTTTCGTCGAGCACGGTGGACACCGGCGCCGCGTCGGCATTCGTCATCGGGATGGTCAGCGAGTAGCCCTTGACCGGATACACCGGCAGCTTGAGGCCGAGCGGGGCGAGGAAGTCGCGGCTGTAGCTGCCGAAGGCCAGCACGTAGCGGTCGGCGCGCAGCACCTCGTTGCCGACGCGCACGCCGGTAATGCGATGGTTCTCGGTGAGCAGGCCGGCCACGTCCTGGCCGAAGCGGAAGTCGACACCCAGCTCGGTGGTCATCTCGGCTAGGCGGCGGGTGAACAGATGGCAGTCGCCGGTCTCGTCGTTGGGCAGGCGCAGGCCGCCGGCGAGCTTGTCGCGGGCATGGGCCAGCGCGGGTTCGGCGCCGGCAAGCTGGTCGCGGTCGAGCAGCTCGAAGGGCACGCCGAAGTCCATCAGCACCTCGATGTCGCGCTTGGCGGCATCGACCTGCGCCTGGGTGCGGAACAGCTGCAGCGTGCCGCGGGTGCGGCTCTCGTAGTCGATGCCGGTATCGGCGCGCAGGCCGCGCAGGCAGTCGCGGCTGTACTCGGCCAGGCGCATCATGCGCGACTTGTTGACGGTGTAGCGCTCGGCGGCGCAGTTGCGCAGCATGGCCATCATCCATTCGAGCTGGAAGCGCGTGCCGTCCGGGCGGATGGCCAGCGGCGCATGGCGCTGGAACAGCCACTTCATGGCCTTGAGCGGGATGCCCGGTGCAGCCCAGGGGGTGGAGTAGCCCGGCGAGACCTGGCCGGCGTTGGCGTAGCTGGTCTCCAGTGCCGGGCCGGGCTGGCGCTCGAGCACGGTGACGCGGGCGCCGTTGCGGGCGAGATAGTACGCGGTGGAGGTACCGATGACACCGCTTCCGAGTACGATAACGTCCATGACCTGTCTCCTGATGGGTAGCTTTGTTGATTCGCTACTTTATTGGCTATATGGCAGTGAATATCACTTTGTTTTCCGGCATATATTTTAGAAAATCACTTTTTTTGGCCGGGTGGCTGTCGTGGAGGAGTGAAATGCGCGAACTGGATCGCCTCGATCGGAAAATCCTCGATCTGTTGCAGAAAAACGGTCGCCTGCCGATGACCGAACTGGCCGACAAGGTGGGCTTGTCGAGCACGCCGTGCACCGAGCGGGTGCGCCGCCTCGAGCGCGAAGGGGTGATCACGGGCTACCATGCCCATGTCAGCCCCGCGGCGCTGGGCAAACCCTTGCTGGTGTTTGTCGAGATCAAGCTGTCGGCCAAGTCGGGCGACGTGTTCGACAAGGTCAAGAAGGAGATGATGTTCATCCCCGAGGTGATGGAATGCCACCTGGTGTCGGGCGAGTTCGACTACCTGATCAAGGCGCGCATCTCGCAGATGACCGAGTACCGCCGGCTGCTTGGCAACATCCTGCTCAAACTGCCGGGGGCGGCCGAGTCGCGCAGCTCGGTGGTGATGGAAGAGATCAAGGAAACCCTGTTTCTGCCGACAGACTGATGGAGAGGTGCTTCGATGCCGACATCCGGCCGTGATACCCGCAATGCGATGGCCCGCCTGATCGGGCTGACCCTGATGGCCGACGGCGAGCTGGCCGATGGCGAACTCGCCGCGCTGGACCGCCACGACATCCCGGCCCTGGTCGGGCTGAACCGCGACGCCCTGCTGCAGACGGTGATCGACCTCAGCCGCGAACTGCTCGACGAGAGCGGGGCCGGCCGGGTGGCGGTGCTCGACCCCGCCCATGTCGATGCCTTGCTCGATGCCGTGGCCAATCCCCAGCAGCGCGTGCTTGTCGCGCGGGCGATGCTGGTGCTGTCGAAATCGGACGGGGCGATCAGCCCGCCCGAGCACTCCTTGTTGCGCCGCGCGCTGACGCGCTGGCACCTGACTCTCGACGATGTGGTGAGCTGATGTATTTCATTCTTGGTGGCCTGCAGGCCGACACCTCCCCCGAGCGCATTGCCGACGGCCTGCGCCCCTATTTCACCGTGACGGATGTCGTGCTCTACCGCGAGGGCGACGCCGACCATCCGATGGCCAAGGTGTCGGTCAGTGACAGCTACATGCATGTGTGGGAGACGGCCAACCGTCTGCGCGGCGTCTTCCACCGCGGCCGGGCGCTGAGCTTCTACATCCCGGCGCACCAGCATTTCGACCACCTGTTCGACGACGACCCCAGCGATCCGCGCGAAGCCATCCACATCGGATGATGGCCGGTGTCGCCGGCGCCACGGCGGGAATTGATACGTGTCAATTGCGAATGATTCGCATTTGTATAAACTGACAGCGATCGAATTCCCGGGCCAGCCAGCCGAATGCCAGCCAGCCCACTCACCTGGAGTGGAGCATGCTTTTCCGACTGCGCCCCGTCGCGCTGGCCATCCTGTGCCTGCCGGCAACCGCCGCGCTGGCTGATTCCGAGGCCGAACTCGGCACCATCAACGTCACTGCCCGCGGCTATCAGGCCGACACCCTGGAGACCCCGCAGGCGGTCACCGTGGTGGCGCCCGAGGCCGCCGATGCCGGCGCGCCGGCCGGCGCACTGTTCCGCGGCCAACCCGGGCTGGCGGTGCAGACCGATGGCGCGTGGGGTCAGAACCCGGTCATCCGCGGCCTGAAAAAAGAAAGCGTGGTGGTGCTGGTCGACGGCGTGCGGCTCAACTCGGCCCAACCCTACGGCTCGATCGCCTCCCTGCTCGATGTCGGCCTGCTCGAACGGGCCGAAGTGGTCAAGGGGCCCAGCTCGGTGCTCTATGGCAGCGGGGCGCTCGGCGGCGCGGTGAACTTCATCACCGCGCCCACGCGCTTCACCGACACCGTCACCCACGGCGGCCAGTTCTCGCTTGGCGCCTCGAGCGCCGATTCGGGCGTCTCCGGTGCCGCGCTGTACCGCTTCGGCAGCCCGGACCATGCGCTGGTGCTCGGCGTTGCCGCCAAGGAGGTGGACGACTACGAGAGCCCCGCCGGCACGGTCGATCGCACCGGCTACTCGACCGACGACCTGCTGCTCAAGTACGCCTTCCGGGTGTCCTCCGCCACCGAACTGCACCTCAACCTGCAACGCCACAGCGACCACGACGTGTGGTACCCCGGTTCGGCACGGACCGGCGGTCAGCCGGGCGGCGCGGGCATTCCGGCGCCGCTGGGCAAGGTCACCATCCACTCGCCCGAGCAGCACCGCGAGCTGATCGAAGGCGGCATCAAGACCGGGCTGGGCAGCGGCACGCTGATGGCCGAGGTCTATCGGCAGGAGGTGTTCCGCCAGATCCGCGCCTGGTCCGACAATCGCCAGCGCAACTATGTGCGCAACGATGTCACCTTCGTGACCCATGGCGCGCGTGGCCGCTACCTGCTGCCGGTGGGCGAGCAACACCTGCTCACCCTGGGGGTGGATACCTGGCAGATGACCGGCGACCCGGCCCGCTACATGGACAACAACGCGCCGCTGTTCAACAACAACGTGCGCAATGACCCGTTCAGCGACGGCGAGATCAACGCCACCGGCCTGTTCCTGCAGGACGAGATGCGCTTTGGTGCCACCCAGGTCGTCGCCGGCCTGCGCTTCGACCAGGTGCAGGGCGACGCCGCACAGAAGGGCGCCGCCACCACCGGGCTCGACAAGACCGACGACACCGTCTCGTGGAGCCTCGGCGCCATCCATGCCGTGTCGCCGCTGCTCAACCCCTATATCAACATCGGCCGCGCCTATCGCGCCGCCGACATGCGCGAGCGCTTCGAAGACGCGGCCCGCGGCGACGGCTACTACCACGTGGGCAACCCGCAGCTCGACCCCGAGCGCTCGACCAGCATCGAGATCGGCCTCAAGGGCCGCACGACCGCGCTCGACTACAACATCGCGCTGTTCCACACCCGCATCGACGACTACATCGCCGGCCGGGTGACCGGCGCCAACGCGCCCAACGGCCTGCCGATCAAGCTCACCGAGAACCTCGACCAGGTCGTCATCACCGGCGCCGAGGGCAGCCTCAGCGTGCCGGTCGGGCGCTATGTGGCCGACGCCGGCTTTACCTGGCTGCGGGGCGAAAACAAGCAGGACGACGAGCCGCTGGCCGAGATGCCGCCGCCCGAAGTGCGCCTCGGCTTCGGCCAGCCGGCCGGGCAGGGCTTCTACTGGCGCGGGCAGGTGCGTGCCGTGGCCCGGCAGGACCGCGTGGCGACGACCTTCACCAGTGGCGGCGAGAATGAAACCGCCGGCTTCGTCACCGCCGACGCCGCCTTCGGCTGGCGCTTCGGCAAGATCGGTGGCCTGAACAGCGCCGATCTGGGCGTGAAGGTGAGCAACCTGTTCGACCGCGAGTATCACGAGCACACCACGCTCGGCCTGTCGGGGCAGGAGATCGCCGCCACCGGGCGCAACATCACCCTCACCCTGAGCGGGCGTTTCTGAGATGGCACGGCGGCTGTGGTGGTGTGTGTGCCTCAGCGTGCTGGTGGCCAGTGCGCCGGCCCAGGCGGCGGGCAAGCTGGCGCGGCTGGTGCTCGCCGGCCCGCCGGCCGCGGTGTCCTTCCCGCTGGTGCGCATGCTCGAATCCGGCGCGCTGGCCGAGGTGGCCGACACGGTCGAGTTCGTGCTCTGGCGCGACCCCGACCAGTTGCGCGTGCTGGCCCTGAACGGCAAGGCCGACGTGCTCGCCATGCCCACCAATGTGGCCGCCAACCTCTACAACAAGGGCGTGCCGCTGCAACTGCTCAACGTGTCCACCTGGGGCATGCTGTGGCTGGTCAGCCGCGACCCGGCGGTGCGCACGCTGGCCGACCTCAAAGGCAAGGAGGTCGCCATTCCCTTCCGCGCCGACATGCCGGACATCGTCTTCAGCGTGCTCGCCGAGGCGCAGGGCATCGCCCCCAAGCGCGACTTCCACCTGCGCTACGTGGCCTCGCCGCTCGATGCCATGCAGCTGCTGATCATGCGCCGCATCGACCATGCCTTGCTGGCCGAGCCGGCGGTGTCGATGGCGCTGCGCAAGACGCAGTCCTTCCCGATCAGCGTGATCGCGCCGGAGCTGCATCGCGGCGTGGATCTGCAAGTCGAGTGGGGCAAAACCTTCCAGCGCGAGGCGCGCATGCCGCAGGCCGGTATCGTGGCCATGGGCGCGGCCCTCAAAGACCCCGCGCTCGCCGCGCGCGTGGCCGAGGCCTACGCCGACGCCCTGGCCTGGTGCGGCGACCATGCCATCGAATGCGGCAAGGCGGTGGCCCGCCATGTGCCGCAGCTCATGCCCGAGGCGGTGGCCGACTCGCTCGCCCACAGCCGCCTTGAGGCCGTGTCGGCGCAGGCGGCGCGTGATGAATTGCAGTTCTTCTTCGACCGCCTGATGGCCAAGGACCCCGCGCTGATCGGCGGCCGGCTGCCCGACGACGGCTTCTACGCGCCGCAATGATCGGCATTGTCCGCCAATGGCTGGTCGGCCTGCCCGCCTACCTGTGGGGCGGCTGGGGTGCCATTGCCAGTCTCTTGCTGTTGCTGGCGAGCTGGGAGTTTGCCAGCCAGTGGCTGGACCCGCTGGCGTTGCCCGACCCGCGCACGGTGCTGGCCACCTTGCACGGCCTGCTCACGGATGGCAATGCGTGGTCCGAGCTGGGCGTTACCGGTCGGCGTGCGCTCAGCGGCTTTGCCTTGTCGCTGGGCGTCGGCAGCGCGCTGGGCATGCTCGCCGGGCTGTCGATGACCGCCGCGATGATGGCGCGGCCGTGGGTCACCGTGCTCGTCGGTACGCCGCCCATCGGCTGGCTGGTGCTGGCCATGCTGTGGTTTGGTGCCAGCGACGGCACGCCGGTGTTCACCGTGTTTGTGGCCTGTTTCCCGCCCATCTTCATCGGTGCCATGCAGGGCGTGCGCACGCTGGACGGCCAGCTGCGCGAGATGGCGCAGGCCTTCGCGCTGCCGCCGTTGCAGCGCCTGTTTGATCTCTATCTGCCGCATGTGCTGTCCTACCTGTTTCCGGCCTGGATCACCGCGCTCGGCGTGTCCTGGAAGGTGGTGGTGATGGCCGAGCTGCTGGCCACCGCCGACGGCGTGGGCGCGGCGCTGGCGGTGACCCGCTCGCAGCTCGACACCGCCGGCTCGCTGGCCTGGATCGTGGCCGTGGTCGGATCACTGCTGGCGGTGGAGTATCTGTTGCTGGAACCGGTCAAACGCGAGGTGGAACGATGGCGCACATTGGCGTGACCGCACCCGTGCTGGAACTGGCCGGCGTCGGCCACGCCTACGGGGCGTGCACGGTGTTGTCGGGCATCGACCTGCACCTGCCGGCCGGGCGCATCCACGCGCTGGTTGGCCCCTCGGGCTGTGGCAAGACCACCCTGCTGCATCTGGTCGCCGGCCTGCTGCCGCTGCAAGACGGCGCCATTCGCAACGGCTTCGCGCGCAGCGCCTGCATGTTCCAGCAGCCGCGCCTGTTGCCGTGGAAGAGCGCGCTCGACAACATCGCCCTCGGCCTCAAGGCGCGTGGCGTGCCGCGTGCCGCGCGCCATGCGCAGGCGCGCGATCAGGCGCGGCGCTTCGGGCTGGACGACACCGCGCTGGCGCAGTATCCGCAGCAGCTCTCCGGCGGCATGCAAAGCCGCGTCGCGCTGGCCCGTGCGCTGGTGCTCTCGCCCGATCTGCTGCTGCTCGACGAAGCCTTCTCGGCGCTCGATGTCGGCCTCAAGGCCGAGCTGTACCGCCAGTTGCTGGCCGAGCAGGCGCGGCGGCCGATGGCAGTGCTGATGATCACCCACGACTTGATGGAAGCGGTGCGCCTGGCCCACGCGGTGTGGGTGATGGCGCCCGAGCCCGGCCGCATCGCCACGGGCTTTCGCTTCGACGATGCGCCCGCGCAGCGCACCGACGCGCAGGTCTATGCCCGTACCGCCGGCCTGCTCGACGACGCCACGGTGCGCGCCAGTTTCGGCCTCGACGCGCCCGCGCCGGCCGCGCCGCTTGCCCTGGCGGCCGTCGGGGGACTGCGATGCTGAAGCGCCTGCTCGCCGCGCCGATCCTGCTGTGCGCCTTCCGCCCGCTGTTCCTGCTCGCGGCCGTCTCGGCCGTGTTCTGCATGGCCGCGTGGCTAGGCTTTTTGCTGCTCGGCTTGCCGCTGCCTGCGGTGCCGGGCGGGCCGGCGGTGTGGCATGCGCACGAGCTGCTCTTCGGCTTCACTTTTGCGGCGATTGCCGGCTTCGTGCTCACCGCGGTGCCGGAGTTCGTCGATGGCCCGGCGGCGCCGCGCCCGGCGGTGCTCGCGCTGGTGTTGCTGTGGCTGGGCGGGCGGGTGGCCTGGTCGGCCAGCGGGGTGATCGGGCCGTGGCCGGCGGCGGTGCTGAACGTGGCGCCGGTGCTGGTGGTGATCGCGCTGGTGGCGCCCCTGCTGTGGCGTGATCCGGCGCGCCGGCATCTGAGCATCCTGTGGGCGCTGCTCGCCTGGCTGGCGGTGACGGCCGGCTTCTACACCGACGTGCTGCGCGGCGAGCCGCCCATGCGCAGCCTGCATGCGGCCATCGGCGTGGTGATGGTGCTGGTGGTGATCGTCATGAGCCGCATCTCGATGCGCGTGGTCAACTCCGCGCTCGACACACTCGGCGAGACCGCCGTCAGCTACCTCGCCCGGCCGCCGCGCCGCCACCTGGCGGTGGCCTGTATCGTCCTGTTCACCCTGGCCGATGTGCTCGCCCCCGGAGCCCCCGTGGCCGGCTGGCTGGCGCTGGCGACCGCTGCTGCGTTGTTCAATCTGCAGGGCGACTGGCATCTGGGCCGCGTACTGCTGCGCCGCTGGGTGCTCATGCTGTATGCGGTGTATGTGGCGATGGCGCTGGGCTACGCGCTGATCGGTGTGGCCGTGCTGACCGACCTCGGCAGCGTCAGCGGTGGGCGGCATCTGCTCGCTATCGGTGCGCTGGGGCTGAGCATTTTCGTGGTGATGAACATCGCCGGGCGCATTCACACTGGGCGCGAGCTGGATACCCGGCGCTGGATTCCGGCCGCTGCCGGCGTCTTGCTGCTGGCGGCCGTGGGGCGTGCCGGCTGGTCATGGTGGCCGGCCGACGGTGCGCTGCTGCTGTGGCTGGCCGGCGGCGGCTGGCTGCTCGCCTTCGGCGCGTTCATCGCGCACTACCTGCCGCTCTATTGGCAGCCGCGCCCGGATGGCGGGCTCGGCTGCGAAGGGGTGATGGACTCAGACTGAGCGGGTGATGCCGCCATCCACCCGCAGATTCTGCCCGGTGATGTAGCTCGCGTCGTCGCCGGCGAGGAAGACGATGGCCTTCGACACCTCCTCCACCCGCCCGTAGCGCCCCATCGGGATGCGCGCACGGCGGTCGTCCTTCTCCGGCAGGCTGTCGATGAAGCCGGGCAGCACGTTGTTGATGCGGATGCCGTTCTTGGCGTACTGGTCGGCAAACAGCTTGGTGAAAGCCGCCAGCCCGGCACGGAACACGCCCGAGGTGGGGAAGCTCGCTTCGGGCTCGAAGGTGGCGTAGGTCGAGATGTTCACGATGCTGCCGCCGCCCTGCGCCTGCATGATCGGCGTCACCAGCCGCGCGATGCGCACCACGTTGAGCAGGTAGGTGTCCATGCCGGCCAGCCAGTCGGCGTCGGTCATGGCCAGGATGTCGCCCTTCGGGCCGTGGCCGGCACTGTTGACCACCGCGTCGATGCGGCCCCATTTGGTCATCGCCGCATCCACCAGCGCCTGCAGGTCGGCCGGCGACAGGTTGGAGCCGGTCAGGCCGATGCCGCCGAGCGACGCGCCCAGTGCCTCGCCCTTGCCGGAGGAGGACAACACTGCCACTGCGTAACCGGCCTCGCGCATCGCCCGCGCCGCGTCGGCGCCCATGCCGCTGCCGCCGCCGATGATGAGGGCCACTTTCTGTTCGTTCATGGTGTTCTCCAGTCAGCAATTGGCGCCATTCTAGACGGGCGGCGCCGGTGTGCTGCAAGGTGGCCCGGTCGGTGGCGGTGAAATCGTCATGGCATGGGGTGTCGATCTGGTGTGTACTGCATCGGTGCGGCGCCGCCGCAGGCCACGTCTATCCCAGGTGCTGTCATGGAGCTCTATCACCTCAAAACCTTTGTCACCGTCGCCGAAGAGCGCCACCTGACACGCGCTGCCGGGCGCCTGTGCGTCAGCCAGCCGGCCATCAGCGCGCATATCAAGGCGCTTGAAGAGGAGCTGGGCCTGGTGCTGTTCGAGCGCACGCCCAAGGGCATGCTGCCAACCAGCGCGGGCGAGGCCTTGCTCGAGCGGGCGCGCCGTGCGCTGGCAGCGGTGGGTGCCGTGGGCCTGCATGCGCAGGAGCTGCGCGGCGAGGTGATTGGTTCGGTGCGGATCGGCCTCAATACCGACGCCGGTTTCCTGCGCCTGGTGGAGTTGCAGGGCTTGCTCAGGCGGCGCCACCCGCGCCTCGAGATCGAGTTTCTGGGCGGCACGACCGGTGCCAACCTGCCCAAGCTGCGCAGTGCGCGGCTCGACGCCAGCTTTGTCAGCGGGACGCTCGATGATGCGCTGTTCGACAGCCAGGTGCTGCGCGAAGAGGAGATGGCCATTGCCGCGCCCCTGGCCTTGCGCGGTGCCATCGGCCGGGCCGATGTGGCCACGCTGGCCCGCCAGCCATGGATCCACTCTTCGCCCGACCGGGTGCAGCATGCGGTGATGCAGGCGCTGTTCGACCCGCATGGCGTGTGGCCCGAGCGCAGCATGCTGGCCAACCAGAAGGACGCCGTGCTGGCGATGGTGGCTGCCGGTGTCGGGCTGGCGATCACGCGCCGGCAGGATATCGAGCGTGCTGCCGAGGCCGGCGCCATCTACGCGGTGCCCTTGCCGCTGGCACCGACGCCGACCGTCAGCCTGCGTTTTGCGTGTCTGCGCCAGCGGGCGCAGGAGCCCTTGCTGCGGGCCGTGCGTGCTGCGGTGGCGGCGGTGTGGGGTTAGCGGCCGGCTGGCCGTTCGGGGCGACAATCGGCAGCGTCAGGCAGAACTGCGCGCCCTGGCCGGCGGCCGTGTCGAGCAGGCGCAGGGTGCCGCCGAGCACGGCGGTGGCCATTTGCTGGCACAGGTGCAGGCCTAGCCCGGTGCCGCCGAGGTGGCGCCGGGTGGTGAAGAAGGGGTCCCAGATGCGCTCGCGGGCCTCGGCCGGGACGCCGTGTCCGTCGTCGGCCACGGACAGCGCGATCTCGTCGCCCCGGGCCTGCGCCGAGATCCGGATGTGGCCGATCCGGCCGTCGGTGAAGCCATGGTGTACCGCGTTGCTGACCAGGTTCTGGACGATCTGGCCGAGCGGTCCGGGGTAGCTGTCGAGGACCAGACCGGGCGAAATGTCGAGGTGCACGCGGTGGCGGGTGTGCTTGAGTTCGTTGTGCATCAGCGCCAGCACGCTGCCGACGGTGTCGGCCAGGTCGAAGCGGTGGCGGGTGGCCGTGGCGCGGTCGGCGGCCACGGCCTTGAACTGGCGGATCAGTTGGGCGGCGCGCTGCAGGTTGTCGCGCAGCAGCGCCAGCGCGGCGGCGTGGGCCTCGGTGAAGCGGGTCATGTCCGAGCGGCGCAGCCCCTCGGCGTAGGCTTTTTCCAGTGTGGCCAGTTGCTCCTGCAGGCTGCCGCTGGCCAGCATGGCGGCGCCCAGCGGCGTATTCAGCTCATGGGCCACGCCGGCCACCATCAGGCCGAGCGAGGCGAGCTTGGCGCTGCGCACCAGTTCGTCCTGCGACTGTTCGAGCTGGGCCAGCGAACGGGCGAGATCCTCGTTGCTGCGTGCCAGCGCGTCGCCGGTGCGTTGCTGGCGGAGGCGGCTGGTCGCCAGGGCGAGCGACAGGCCAGTGAGCACGAGCAGCGCCGCGCCGGCAATGCCCAGATGGGTGATGCCTTGCCGATGGCGGATGTCGGCCAGGGTCTCGGGCGGGACCTGGCCGAGGACATACCAGGTCGGCGCGTCCAGATGCGGGGCGGCCTTGCCCGGCGCCATGCGGCGGTAGGTCCATAGGCCGGTGTCGAGACGGACCTGTCCGGTGTCGGTGGCGCTGTCACGGATGCGCGCCCACAGGGCGGGGTGGCGCACGCCGAGGCGCTTGTCGGGCTGGCCGTTGACGAAGCCGAAGGCGTCGGCCGGATCCGGGGCGTGCAGCCAGTAGCCGTCGGCGTCGAGCAGCGCCGCGTCGGGGCGGCTGCTGTCGGTGAAGGCGGCGAGCAGGGGGGCGGCGTCGTAGTTGAGCACCACGAGGCCCAACGGTGTGCCGTCGGGACGGGCGACGCGCATGGCGATGCGCAGCACGGGCTGGAGCGGCAGCACCACGCGCTCGAACTCGATGTTGGCGTCGAGCGGCGACAGATAGACATGGCCGGCCGGCAGGCGTTCGGTCTGGCGGCAATAGGGGCGCCGCGATTTGTCCTGGAGCTGGTCGTCGGCCACGCGCACGGGCTGGCCGCCAGCGCTGCGCTCGACCCGCACGCGCTCGCGGCAGGCGGGGTCGAGCAGGCGGGCCTGGGCGTAGGTCGGGTGGGCATCGAGCAGGTTGATGAAGAAGCTCGCGACGGCGCTATCGGTGCTCGCCGGCGCCGACGGTCGGGCCTCGCTGCGGGCGACGCGTGCCATCAGGTGGATGTCGTTGCTCAGGCGGATCAGGGCGTCGGTGAGGACGGCGGCGCGTGCGTCGATGTAGTCGGCCTGCGCCACGGCCAGATGGGTGATGTCGTTCTGCAGGCGGCTCTGGTAGAGCGGGAAGGTGAGCGCCGGCACCAGCAACCACCAGGGCAGCACATAGGTGAGCACGAGGCCGAGCGGGCGGAGCCGCTGGCGGAGCGTGGGTGCGCCGGCCGGCATCAAGGCGTGGCGGACGACTGGCAGGCGGCGATGAATTCCGCCAGCGGCAACGGCCGGGCAAACAGCCAGCCCTGGCCCTCCTGGCAGCCGTTCTCGCGCAGCCAGTCGGCCTGACCCTGGGTCTCGATGCCTTCGGCGATCAGTCCCACGCCGAGGCTGTGGCCGAGCTTGATGATCATGCGGGCGATCTGGCGGCTGCGCTCGTCGTGCTCGAGATGGCGGACGAAGCTGAGGTCGATCTTGAGATGGTCGGCGGGCAGGTCGCGCAGGTATTCGAGCGAGGACAGGCCGGTGCCGAAGTCGTCGATGGCGACGCTGCCGCCCGCGGCGCGGTAGTGGCGCAAGGCCTGGGCGACCTGGCCGAAATGACCCATCACGGCGGTTTCGGTGATCTCCAGTGCGAGGCGGCGCAGGTCTACGCCGGCCTCGGCGCAGTGTGCGGCAACCCGTTCGGCCAGGCCGGGGGCGTCGAACTGGCGTGCCGAGACGTTGACGCTGATGCTCAGCGTGCCCAGCCCGGCCGCGTCGAGGGCTTTCAGCGCGGCGCAGGCCTGCTGCACGACGCGGTCGCCGATGGCATGGATGTAGACCGATTTCTCGGCCACCGGGATGAATTCGCCGGGCGGGATCAGGCCGGTCTCGGTGCGCCAGCGCAGCAGGGCTTCGGCGCCGACGATGCGCCCGGTGGCGAGGTCCACCTGGGGCTGGAAGACGAGGAACAGCGCGTCATGCTGCAGGTCCTGGCCGAGGCGCGACATCATGGCGAAGCGCTCGCCGGCGCGCCGCTCGATGTCGGGGTCGTAGGCTGCGCGACTGCCCGGGCCGCGCAGCTTGGCGGCACGCAGGCTGGTCCAGGCCGCGCGCAGCAGCTCGGCGGCGCTGCCGGGAACGGCATCGAGATCGATCTGGGTGGTGCAGGCGGTGAGACGGTAGGAGGTGTCGTCCAGGCGCAGGGGCTGGTCGAAGACGGCCATGGCCCGTGTGTCGTCGATCAGTGCCGCCGGGCCGACGATGGCGAACAGGTCGGCCGTGATGCGGCTGATCATGGCCGGTGGTGGAAAGGCCTGGCGCAGGGGCGCAACGAGCGCAGCGAGAATGCGGTTGCCGAGGACCACGCCAAAGGCGTCATTGAGGCCGGAGAAGTCGTCCAGGTCGATCAGCAGCATGCGCTGCTGCTGACCGCCGTTGCCGATGCGCAGGCGTTCGATCTCGCGCATCAGGGCAGCGCGGTTGGGGATGTGCAGCAACTCGTCCTCGAAGGCCATGCGGTCGAGGCGGCTGATCAGGGCCACGTTGCCGAAGCCTTTCGAGGCATTGGCCGCGAAGACGCCGAGCAGTTCATGCTCGGAGGCTTCCAGCGGGCGGCCGGTGGCCAGATAGACGGCGTAGTCGGCCATGGCGTGCTGGCGGGGGAAATACAGCACCTGGCAATCGTCCCGCGCAATCGGGTGGTGGCCGTTGAGTGCGGCGGCGATGCACTCGGCAATGCTGCGGTCGGGCAGGGTCTGGAGCGAGCCTTTCAGGTAGGTCTCGAACTGGCCGGCGGCGCCGATGATGACCGGGCCGCCCGGGGGCGCGTCGTCGGTGTCGTCCTGGCCTTCGACACAGACGATGCCTTCGGCCGGCACGCGCAGCAGGTCGGCCACTTCGACCAGCACGGCGCTGGCGATCTGTTCGATGGTGCGCGCGGTGGTCAGCCGGTTGCTGGCCTCGAGGATCAGTTGCAGGCCCTTGCGGGCGGAGGTGACGGCGATGAGGTGGCTGTAGCCGCGGATGGCGGCGGTGAGCACGTTCTTGAGGCCGCGGCTGGCCAGGTCGGACTTGAGGCAGTAGTCCGACAGGTCGTAGCTTTCCATTACCGCGTCGACCGGCGCGAAGCCCGGTTGGCCGGTCAGCAGCACGATGCGGGGTTCATGCAGGCCGAGCATTTCGCGCACGCCCTTGACCAGACGCAGCCCGGCGTCTTCGGTCTCCATCACCACATCGGCGAGGATCACCGCGAAGTCGCGATCCCGGGCCAGCAGGTGGGCCGCTTCGGACAAGCTGTAGGCCTGTTGCAGCTCGACCGGCCGGCCGAGGATGTGGAGGTCGCGCAGGGCATGGGCCAGCGCCTGCTGGAAGCCGCGGTCGTCGTCGACCGCCAGGACGCGCCAGGGGCTGGCCGGCGCGGCCGCCGACGGGGGCGCTTCGTCACGAAAACCGATCAGTGCGTCGTCGGACGCGGGGGGAGGCGTCGCCATGGTGTGCGTTCCAGGGGGTATGTCAATGAACTAACGATACCCTGATCGTATGGCAAGTGCACCCCGCCGGTGAGCCGATCCGCCCAGCGGACGGGACTACAGTGTTTTCAGGTACTCGAGCAGTGCTGCCTTGTCCTCCTCCGGCAGCAGGGTGCCGTAGTCGTGCCCCTGGTTGCCGCCGCCCTTGAGCCGGGTGTCGTGCAGGCTGCCGTCGTACTCGGCGTCTTCTCCCGCGGTGACATAGCCGACGCGCTCGCGGTCGTAGAGGGTGTAGCCGCGCCAGAAGGTGACCGGGCGGTCGGCGGGCGGCTCCAGCAGGTCGCGCAGCGTGGGCACCGAGCCGTTGTGCAGGTAGGGGGCGCGCAGCCAGATGCCGTCGAGGAAGGCGGCGATGTAGCCGCGCAGGGGTTCTTCGACCAGGCCGGGGCGGTCGATGCCCATTTCAGTGACGACCTTGTTGGCTTCATGGGCGGCCTTTTCGTTCCAGGTGTCCATGCGGTCCCGGCTGGTGCCGACCTCTTCCACCGGCACCACGGTGCCGGTGCGTTCGGAGGCGTGGCAGCGCGCGCAGGTGGTGTCGAACACGGCCTTGCCGCGCTCGGCCAGCGCGGGGTCGATGGGAAAGGGGTAGGCCGGCGCGCGGGCGGCCTTGAGGTAGTCGAGCATCCAGTCGATCTGGGCGAGGAATTCGGCGTTGTCCTTGGGCGGCGCGCCGAGCAGGCCGAGGGCGGAGTCGATCACCACCGAGCGGGCGTCATGGCTGTCGCCGGCAAAGTTCATGCGGTGGCCTTTTTCCGGCTGGTACTTGCCGAGGTTCCACACCGAGGGCATGTCGGTGGGGCCGAAGGTCTCGTCCATGGGCCACTCGATCATGAAGTACTTGGTGAGGTTCATGGAATCGTCGCGCCCGCGCCCCCAGTCGGGGAAGGCGCTGTGGTAGAGCCAGGCGAACTGGGTCTGGCGCTCGAGCAGGCGCTTCTTGGTGATGGGGATGAGCAGGTAGCGGTAGATGAGTGCATCGTCCCAGGCCAGGTCGGTGACGAGGTTGATCTCGCGCATGAGTACGTCGGGTTCGAAGCGCGGGTCTTTCGCGCAATCGATGAGGAAGCGGAAGAAGGCGGCGAGGTCGAGCGTGTGGTTGGGGCCGGTGGGCACGAACACCGGGTTGCTGTCCTCGCTCACCCGGTAGCTGGCGGTGTGGCACACCGCGCAGGTGTTGGCCACGCGGTCAAAGCCGATGGTCTTCTTGGTAAAGCCCACGGGCAACTCCATGCCCTGCTCCCAGGCCACGCCGAAGCTGGCGTAGCCGCCGGGGCCGGGCAGCTTGTCGGGGAAGACGCGCGGCAGCACATAGAAGATCCAGTACGGGATGCCGGCGTCCGCCTCGGCGCCGATCGAGCCGTACTTGAAGCGCATGTGCGGGTCGTCGGTGATCCACGCCGGCTGCGGCACTTCGCGGAAGAACTTGACCCAGCCGTAGATGCCGGCGGCGATGCCGACAATGAGCAAGAGGCCGAGCACGGCCAGCCAGGTGCGACGGGGTTTGGATTGGGTGGTGAGGCTCATGTGAGGGGCCCTCCGGGTCGTGTGCCGGGGCCAGCGGTGTGGTGGGCGGGCGAGCCGCCCACCCTACGGGCAGCGACGGGGACGTGTGGCGTGGGTCGGGCGTAGCCCGGATGCAGCGCAGCGGAATCCGGGATCGGCGCGCCGAGTCCCAAAGGCTTTTGGGTCCTCCGATGCCTCGCGTTGGCAGGGGGGGTGCCCGCTCGGGCGGGTGTCCCCGGATTCCGCTGCGCTGCATCCGGGCTACGTTTTTGCGGGAGGATGTTCATGCGCGGGCCTCAGAAGATCTTCAGATATTCGACGATGGCGTCCTTGTCCTCGGGCGCAAGCGTGGTGCCGTAGGCCGCGCCTTCGTGGCCGCCGTTGCCGTTGCCGGGTTCGCGGGTGTCGAACAGGAAGTAGCTGCGGTCGGGTTCGGCGGCCACGTCGGCAACGAAGCCGAGGCGGTCGCGGTCGATAATGTCGTTGCCGCGCCAGAAGGTGGTGGGGCGCAGGGCGGCCGGTTCGAGCAGGTCGCGCACGGTGGGCACCGAGCCGTTGTGCAGGTAGGGCGCGCGCAGCCAGATGCCGTCGAGCGGCATGTTGGCGTAGCCGTGGGTCTTGCGGAAATGCTGGAAGCGGTGCGGGTAGCCGGCGTAGAGCGTGGCCTGGTTCACCGCCAGGGTGTAGGTGTAGGAATCGAGCCGGGCGCGGTCGGTGGCGATGTGGGCGATGGGCGTGACATGGCCAACATATTCGCCGGCAAAGTCGCGCCCGCTGGCGCCATGGCAGGCAGCGCAAGTGGCGGCGTAGAGCGCCTTGCCGCGTTCGGCTTTCTCGGTGTCGATAGCGTAGGGCCAGGGCGGCGGGGTGAGATTGAGTAGCCACTGCTCGATGCGGCCGATGGCGCGCAGGTCGAGGGTGGGCGGGGTGGTGCCGGTGCCGAAGGCGGCGCTCTTGTTGCGCTCTTCGGTGCGGGTGTTGTTGCCGTCCCAGTGCAGCTCCATGCGCTGGCCGTCGTCGCGGCGCATGCGCGGGCCTTGCAGCCAGATGGACGGGAAGTCCGAGGCGCCGAGCAGCTCTTTTTTGGGCAACTGGTGCATGGGGAAGTTGAACAGGATCTTGGCCGAGTTGAAGGTGTCCACCCGGCCCGGCCCCCAGTCCGGCTGCGCGAAGGCAAAGGCAAAGCGCTCGCGCAGCATGAGCAGGCGCTCGCGCATCAGGCTGATCGCCACCGGGTACACCACATAGCGGTCGAGCGGGCTGAGGCCGCCGGCGGCGGCTTCGATCTCGGGCACGATGAACTCGCTGCGAAACTTCGGCCCGGCGGCGCAGTTGAAGAAGAAGGTCTCAAAGCCCTTGAGGTCGAGCCGGTGCGCCGGCATGCCCAGATAGATGCGCGGCGCGGCGCCGGGCGCGTCGCGCACGGTGCTGGCATGGCAGGCGGCGCAGTTGAGGAAGACGCGGTCGATGCCGAGGTGGAAGCGCTTGGACACGCCGATGGGCAGGTCCTTGCCCGGCTCGTAGGTGAAGCCGATCGAGCGGTAGCCCTCGCCCGGCAGGTGTTCGGCGCAGACCTTGGGCAGCACCTTCCAGATCCAGTACGGAAAGCCCGATTCGCGTTCGCCGCCGGTGGAGCCGTACTTGAAGTGATTGGGCGCCTCGGCGTAGGCCACGGGGATGTCGGCGGTGAAGCGGCCGAGGGCGTAGATGCCGCCGACCAGACCGAGCACCCAGGGCAGCCAGAGCAGGCTGCGGCCGAGCCAGTGGGGGCGTTGCGGCGGGGTGGGGGTGTCGGGATGGGCCATCGCGTCGTCTCTCAGTAGACCGCACAGTCGGGCAGGTCGGCATAGGGGCGGGTGGCCAGTTGCGCCGGGGTGTGGCCGCTGGCCTGCAGGCGGGTGGCCAGCCATTGGCGCATCGAGGCCAGGTCGCCGCTGTGCTGGATGTCGGCGGCCTGGGGGGTGGCCGGTGGCGGCATGGGGGTTTTCTCGCGTGCGCCCGCGGGGGCCGACCACATCGCCAGCCGCCGTGCCATGCGTGGCGCACAGCGGTCGACCGCCGCGCGCACGGCCTCGCGGGTGCCGTGCAAAAAGCCGGGCGGGAAGGCCTCGGTGCTGTCGTGGCACAGCCCGCAGTGTTTGTAGAAGGGCGCCAGCTCGGGGTCGTCCGGGCTGCTGCGTTCGGCCAGCGTGGGCACCGGCGCGGGGCGGGCGGTGGGCATGGGCAGCAGCGGGGCGAGCACGGCGGCGCGGCGCAGCGGGGCGTCGGCCAGGGCGTCGCTATGGCCGGCGAGGGTGTCGGCAACGAGGCGGTCGAGGTGGGCGCGCAGTGGGCCGAGGTCGTCGGTGAGCAGGATGCGGATGCTGTCGGGCGTGAGCT
>QQUN01000032.1 GCA_008501585.1 Pseudomonadota bacterium
CGTGCGAGGCGGCCGTGACCGGGCCGGCGATCAGCGGCGAGAGCAGTAGCGCGAGGCGCAGGGGGGCGGGGGCGCGCATCAGAAACTCAGCTTGGCTTCGACATACAGCGTGCGCTGCGGCCAGGGGTGGGCCACGAAGGCGTCGTCGTTGAAGAGGTTGTCGATGCCCACGGCGAGGTGCCCGGCTTTGGTGACACGGTAGCTGGCCTTGAGGTCGACGAAGAGGTAGTCGTCCTGCGCGCCGTACACATTGCTTTCCTTGTCCGAGTTGTCGAGCGTGCCATAGCTGTTGCTGGCATAGCGCAGGCCGAGCGAGGTGTCGAACGTGTCGCTGGCATGCCAGGTGGCGAGCAGGTTGGCGCGCCAGCGCGGCATGCGCGGGAAGACCTTGCCTTCGGTGCTGGGGTCGGCGCTGTTCTTGACGATCTTGCTGTCGGTCCAGGTGATGTTGGCGTTCACGCCCACCGGCAGGGCGAAGACGCGGTTCTGCTGCAGCACCAGTTCCAGCCCGGTGGTGCGCACCTTGTCGACCGGCAGGAAGGTGCTCACGCTGTTGATGACGTCAGTCTGGCTCCAGATGGCGTCCTTGACGTTCTCGTGGAACAGGTTGGCGCGCACGAAGCCGTTGGCGATCAGGCGCTCGAGCATGAAGTTGTGATGGATGCCGACCTCGGGGCGCAGGTGGGCGTTGGCGATGGTGCTGCCGGTGATCTTCTCCTCGTTGCTGAACAGCTCCTCGACGATCGGGAAGCGGTAGGCGCGGCCGAGCGAGTAGCGCAGCTGCCAGGCCTCGGCGGGCTGGAAGCCGAGCGAGAACTTGGGTGAGAAGCCGGTGGCGTCGCGGTCGTCGAAGTCGAGCAGCGCGGTGGTCTTGTGCTTGTAGTAGAAGCCGTCGTAGGTCTGCCACTGCTCGTAGCGCGCGCCGAGCGCCACATCCCACTGCGGCGCGAAATCCCAGCCCCACTGCACGAAGGCGGCGTGGGTGCGGGTCTTGCCGCCGGTGGTCTGGTTGTGCACCGACTTGGCGCCGACGGTGTAGTTGGTGGAGTCGTAGCTGTCGATGGCCAGGCGGTTGCGGTCGAAGTGGTAGCCGGTGACGACGTTCATGTCGTCGCGGCCGGCGAAGCGCTCGGTGCGGGCTTTCACGTCCAGCGACAGCCAGCCGGTGTCTTCGTAGTCCGAGACCGAACCGGCCGTGGTGTAGGTCGGGTCGTCCGGGTTCTTGTTGGAGCTGCGGGTGTGGTCCTTGAGCACGTCGAAGTGGCTCAGATGGGTCTCCAGCGTCCAGCCGCTGGTGCCGAGCGGGCCTTCCAGCCCCACGCCCAGCTGCAGGGTCTGGCGGATCTGGTCGCTGACCGCGAAGTGGCTGGAACTGACGCTGAAGCCTGCGCCGTTGTAGACGGCGTTGCCGCTCCAGATCGTGTTGCCGGCCGCGTCGCGCAGGTAATTGGTGGGGCGGGTGCGCCAGTCGCGGTCTTCATAGGCCACCGTGGCGGTGGCCTGCCATTCGCCCAGCGTGTAGCCGAGCTTGAACTTGGTCAGGTCGGTGAGGGTGGCGGCCGGGCCGGAGTCGCCCACCCAGATCACGTCGTTGCTCTGGCTGTCACGGCCACGGACGGCGCCATCGGCGATGACGGTGGCGCCGCCGGCCGGGGTGCCCACGGCGCGGCTGCGGAAGGTCTGTGGCTGGCCCTTGTTTTCCAGGTGGTTGTGGAACACGAACAGGCGCAGGTCGCCGAAGGCGTCGCCAAAGGCGAGGTATTCGCGGTGGCCCGAGTAGGTCTCGTCGGCGCCCAAGTGGTCGAACTGCTGATGGAAGCTCGCTGCCTCGGCGTGTAGTACGCGCTGGGTGGGCAGCTTGGTCTTCATGTTGACCACGCCGCCCATGGCGTTGCCGCTGTATTCGGCCGAGAACGGGCCGTAGATGACTTCGGCCGATTCGAGTTCGTCGGCGGCCACCAGCCCCCAGCGCGGTGCGCCCGACCAGCGGGTCTCGAGCAGTGAGTGCAGCGGCATGCCGTCGGCGAAGACCATGGTGCGCGCGGTCTGGAACATGTTGGCGCCGCGCATGCCGACCGTGCCGTTCGAATCGCCGATGAAGCGCTTGCGAACGATCAGGCTGGGCTCGTACTTGAAGACGTCTTCCACCGAGGTGGCGTTGAGCGACTCGGCCTTGTCCGCGGTCACCACCGTCGACGGACTGGTGAAGTGCGTGGGCGCCTCGGCCGCGGCGTTGACGACCACGGTGCCGAGCTGGGGGGTGTCGGCCGCGCGGGTGTGCGGCGCGAACGCGGTGAGCAGGGCAGCCACAAGGGGCTGCAGGCGGGCGAGCGGGTGGCGAGGCATGGCGGCATTCCTGGTGCGGTGTCGGTCGGTCGCGCTGCATAGGGCGCGTGGCGGCCGCGACTATATGACGGCCGTGGCGGGCGGTTCCGTCCCTGCGGCGACGCGTCGCACCGGTGCCAATGCCCGGGTGTTATTGGCTAAATGGTTGATCGAAAAAGAAAACGGGCGCCTCCGAAGAGGCGCCCGTGAGGCGGGGTGAGACCTTGTGTCGCAGCGATATCAGTCGTCGTTCATGAAGCCCAGCAGGTGCAGCAGGCTGGTGAAGAGGTTGAAGATCGACACGAACAGCGTCACGGTGGCCATGATGTAGTTGGTCTCACCGCCGTGGATGATGTTGGAGGTCTCATACAGGATGAGGCCCGACATCAGCAGCACGAAGGCGGCCGAGACGGTCAGCGACAGGGCCGGGATGCTGAAGAAGATCGCGCCCAGGCCGGCCAGGAAGGCGACGATGATGCCGACCATCAGGAAGCCGCCCATGAAGGAGAAATCCTTGCGGGTGGTCAGCGCGTAGCCCGACAGGCCGAGGAAGATGGCGCCGGTGGCGGCCATCGCGGTCATCACGGTCTGCGTGCCGTTGGGCAGGTTGATGTAATGGCTGATGATCGGCCCCAGGGTGTAGCCCATGAAGCCGGTCAGGGCGAACACCGCCAGGATGCCGCCGGCGCTGTTGCGCAGCTTGGAGGTCAGGAACAGCAGGCCGAAGTAGCCGACCAGGGTGATGATCAGGCCCGGGTGCGGCAGGTTCAGTGCCATCGACACGCCCGCGGTCAGCGCCGCGAACAGCAGCGTGGCCGACAGCAGCATGTAGGTGTTGCGGATCACCTTGTTGGTGGCGAGCACAGACGTTTGCTGGCCGCGACCGATCTCGGTGGGGAAGGGGGAAGTGCGGTTCATTGTGCGCTCCGTTTAGTTTCTGGTGTTGGTTGCCGGCTGGCGGATCGCGCAAGGCGATGCCCCGCTCAAAAGCCGTTTCTACGCGTTGCAGTGTAGTCGTAGTGTTTGGTACGAACAAATCGAATAAAGTTCATCTGTTGTTCGAAAAAACGGAGGCGTACCGGCCATGGCTGCACTGAATTACAAGCACCTGCGCTATTTCTGGATGGTGGCCAAGGCCGGCAGCATCGCCCGCGCCAGCGAGCAGTTGCACCTCACGCCGCAGTCGGTGAGCGGCCAGATCAGTGCTTTCGAGCAGCGCCTGGGGGTGGCCCTGTTCCAGCGTACCGGACGGCGTCTGGTGGTGACCGAGGCAGGCCAGCGCATCCTGCGCTACGCCGAGGAAATCTTCGCACTCGGCGATGAACTGCTCGATGTTCTGCATGATGCCGACGCCGCGCAGGCGCCGCCGTTCCGAGTCGGCATTGCCGATTCGGTGCCCAAGCAGATGGCCTACCGGCTGGTGGCGCCAACCCTGGCGCTCGACGAATCGGTGCGCCTGGTGTGCCGCGAGGGGCGGCTCACCCCGCTGCTGGCGGAACTGTCGGTGCACCACCTCGACATGGTGATCGCCGACCGCCCCATGCCGGCACGCTACAACGTGCGCGCCTACAGCCACCTGCTGGGCGAGAGCGGGCTGACGGTGATGGCAGCGCCGTCGCTGATCGCGCGCTTTGCCGGTGTTTTCCCGCGCTGCCTGGACGAGGCGCCCTTCCTGCTGCCCGGCGAGGACGTGGCGGTGCGGGTGCCGCTGATGCAGTGGTTCGAGGCTGAGCGCTTGCGCCCGCAGATCGTCGGTGAATTCGACGACAGCGCGCTGCTCAAGGCTTTTGGCGGTGCGGGGGCGGGGTTCTTCTGTGCGCCCAGCGCGGTGGTGCCGGATGTGCAGGCCCAGTATGGCGTGGTGCCGGTGGGTGAGATCCCGGGCCTCGTCGAGCAGATCTACGGCATCACCACCGAGCGCAAGCTGACCCACCCGGCGATCGTCGCCATCAGTGGCGCGACCGCGCCGGCCGGGGTGAGCGCGAAGGGCGCGCGCAAGCGAGGCCGCCGAAGCTGAGCGGTGGCGTCCCGGTTTCGCGCGTCCGGCGCGCCGGCTATGCTCTCGTCGACTCCTTTGCCGATGGACTGCTGCCATGCCGAAATTTGCCGCCAACCTGAGCTTGCTGTTCAACGAGCATGACTTTGTCGACCGCTTCGCCGCGGCCGCGGCCGCCGGCTTCAAGGGCGTCGAGTACCTGTTCCCCTATGCCTGGCCGGCGGCGCAGCTGGCCGACGCCTTGCAGGCCCAGGGGCTGGTGCAGGTGTTGCACAACCTGCCGCCGGGGGACTGGGACGCCGGCGAGCGCGGCATTGCCTGCCATCCGGACCGGGTCGGCGAGTTTCAGGACGGGGTGGGGCGCGGCATCGCGTACGCGCGGGCGCTGGGCTGCCCGCAGCTCAACTGCCTGGCCGGCATCCGGCCCGAGGGCGTGGGCCCCGAGCGCGCGCTGGCGACCTTCGTGGACAACCTGCGCTTCGCCGCCGCGGCGCTCAAGGCCGAGGGGCTGAAGCTGCTGATCGAGCCAATCAATACCTTCGACATCCCCGGATTCTTCCTCAACCAAACCGCGCAGGCGGCCGAGCTCATCGCTGCGGTGGGGGCCGACAACCTGTTCATCCAGTACGACATCTACCATGCCCAGCGCATGGAAGGCGAGCTGGCCAACACCATGGCGCGCTACCTGCCGCAGATCGCCCACATGCAGCTGGCCGACACGCCGGGGCGCCATGAGCCGGGCACTGGCGAGATCAATTTTCCCTTCCTGTTCCGCCACCTCGACACGCTCGGCTACGACGGGTGGATCGGCTGCGAATACCGCCCGCTGGCGGATACGGTGGGCGGATTGGGCTGGCTGCCGGCGGCGTGATTGTCCCTGCAGCTGTCATGCGGCCGCGCTAAACTCTGCGCTTTACGTGCCCAGGAAGTGCCGGCCCGCCAGGCCGGCCGTGTGCCCATGATGTCCTTCCGTTTCCTCGCCGTGTGCGCGCTGTTGCCGTGGTCGGCGCAGGCCGCCGAGCTGACCACCCGTCCGCTGTCCGAACTGGCGGTGTATGCCGTCTACCGGGTCAACGCCACCGCCAACCCGGTCGACGAAGCCCAGCTCGGCCTGGCTGTGCCGGGGCGGATCGAGGCGCTGCCGGTGCGCGTCGGTGAGACGGTCCGGCGCGGCAGCGCCCTGGTGACGCTGGACGCGCGCGAGTACCGCATCGAGCGTGACCGCGCGAAGGCGCAGGTCGACCTGGTGGCCAGCCAGCTGCGGCTGGCCGAGACGCAACTGGCGCAGAACCGTGCGTTGGCCCAGCGCGACTTCCTGAGCACCGACGCGCTGCGGGTGAAGGAAACCGAGCTGGCGGTGCGCAAGAACGAGCTGGCGGCGACCCGGCAGGGGCTGGCCGCTGCCGAACTGGCGCTGTCGCGCACGACGCTGGTGGCGCCCTTTGACGGCGTGGTGCGCTCGCGCCTGGCCAGCGTGGGCGACTATGTGTCGCCCGGCGCGCCGGTGGTGGTGCTGGCGGCGAGCGCGACGCCCGAGGTGCGCGCCAGCGTGCCGGTGTCGCAGATTGCCAGTGTGCGCGCGGCCAAGGCCTGGGTGCTCGATGCCGCCGGGCTGACGGTGCCGCTGGCGCTCAAGCGGATCTCGCCGCTGGTCGACCGTGCGGCGCAGGCGCAGGACGTGGTGTTTGCGCCGACGCAGGCCATGCCCGTCGGTCTGGCCGGCGAGGTGCGCTGGGAGGGCGGGCAGCCGATGCTGCCGCCGGCCTATGTGCAGAAGCGCGACGGCGTGTTCGGCGTCTATGTGATGCGCGGCGATGCGCCGGAGTTCCGCCCGCTGCCCGAGGCGCAGCAGGGGCGTCCGGTGCCGGTGCCGGCGGACTGGCCGACCGACCTGGCGGTGGTCGACGAGGGGCGCTTCCAGATCGGGCTCGCGCCGGCGGGAGCGGCGCAGTGATGGGCTTCTACCGCCGGCTGATCGACAACCATCCGCTGGCCAACATCGCCTTTGCGCTGGTGCTCATCGGCGGCGCGCTGACCTATGTGCTGATGCCCCGGGCGCAGGACCCGGAGATCAACTTCAACTGGGTGAACATCATCACCACGCTGCCCGGCGCCTCGGCCGAGGATGTGGAGCAGGAGCTGACCTCGCCGCTCGAGGACGCCATCGCCCAGGTCAAGGACATCAAGTATGTGTCCTCGTCGAGCCGCGAGAACCTGTCGTCGATTCTGGTGCGCTTCAACGAGTTGTCCGAGCGTGAGTTCGACAAGCGCATCGCCGACCTGCGCCGCGAGATCCAGAACAAGGCCTCGGACGAGCTGCCCGAGGACGCGACCGACCCGCAGGTGGTGGAGATCACCACCTCCAACGGCTTTCCGACCGCCATCCTGGCCGTGTACGGCCCGGCGCTGGACGAGCGCCTGCGCCGCGCCGCCTTTGATCTGAAAAAGGATCTCGAGCGCTTGCCCGGTGTGGACAAAGTGATCGCCGCCGGCCTGGATGATCCGGAACTGCATGTGGACTTCGACCCGGCGGCGCTGGCGGCGCGCGGGGTCTCGCCGGTACAGGTGTCGGATTCGGTGCTCGGCTGGTTCCGCAACACCCTCGGCGGCCGGGTGCGGGTGCAGGACCGCGAATGGCTGGTGCGCCTGGAGGGCAAGACCGACGACCCCGAGGCGCTCGCCGCCACGGCGCTGATCACGCCGCAGGGCCGGATCGCGCTGGACGAGGTGGCCGAGGTCAGCCGCGGCCAGGCGCGCACCACCCAACGGGTCAGTGTGCGCGGCCAGCCGGCGGTGATGCTGTCGGTGACCAAGCAGAGCCGGGTCAATACGCTGTCGCTGGTCGACGAGCTGCGGGCCTTTGCCGAGGCGCGCAATCCGTTGTTGCAGCACCAGGGCGTGCAACTGGTGATGCTCGACGACCAGACCGACATGACGCGCAACGCCATCGGCATCATGGAGTCGAATGCGCTGCTCGGCCTGATCGCGGTGCTCGTCATGTGCTGGCTGTTTCTCGGCCCGCGCATGGCCTTGCTGGTCGGGCTCGGCGTGCCCTTCTCGTTGGCGGGCACCTTTCTCGTCGTCAATGCCATCGGCTCGACGCTCAACCTCACCGTGCTGCTCGGCGTGGTGATCGCCCTGGGCATGCTGGTGGATGACGCGGTGGTGGTGGTCGAGGCCATCTACTACCGCATGCAGCGTGGCGAGCCGCCGCGCGAGGCGGTGATCAACGGGGTGCTCGAAGTGGCCGCGCCGGTGACCAGCGCCGTGCTCACCACCATGGCCGCCTTCCTGCCACTGATGCTGCTGCCGGGCATCCTCGGCAAGTTCATGTTCGTCGTGCCTTTCGTGGTGACGGTGGCGCTGGGGGTCAGCCTGTTCGAGGCGTTCTGGATCCTGCCCACCCATGTGCTGAGCATTCGCCCGAAGGCCGGCGCCGCGGCCAGTGCCGGGCAGGCGCGCCGCGTGCGCTTCACCCACTGGGTGCGGGTGCGCTACTCGCGGGCGCTGATCCGTGTCATGCGCTGGCCCAAGCTGGCGATGGCGCTGGTGCTGCTGATCGTGGTCGGCGCGGGGGCGATGGTCGGTGCCGGGGTGGTCAAGCAGCAGTTCTTCGCCTTCGACTCGATGCGCCTGTTCTATGTGAACGTGGACATGCCGGCGGGCATGTCGCTCGAGCGCACCCTGGCGCATGCCGACGCGGTGGCCGAGACCGTTCGTCAGCAGCTCGATCCGGTCGAGATGCGCACCGTTACTGCCTACGCCGGCCTCAAATTCACCGACACCGAGCCGCTCTACGGCGACCAGTACGGCCAGGTGCTGGTGTCGCTCGCGCCCCGCCAGCCGGGCGGCGCCTTCACCGGCGAGATCATCGACCGCCTGCGCGAGCCGGTGATGGCGCTGACCGGCGAGGCCAGGCTGTCCTTTCTTGAAATGAAGGGCGGGCCGCCCTCGGGCAAGCCGATCAGCGTCAAGGTCAAGGCGGATGACTACGCCGTGCTGCGCGCGGCGGCCGATGCGCTCAAGGCCGAGGTGGCGAAGATTCCCGGCATCAAGGACCTGACCGACGACGACGTGCCCGGCCGCACCGAGATGCGCCTCGCACTGGACCGCGAAAAACTCGCCCGCGCCGGCGTGCAGCCGGCCACCGTGGCCCGCGTGCTGCGGCTCTATGGCGAGGGCGAGACGCTGGCCAGCGTGCGCATCGACGGCGAAAAGGTGGATCTGGTCGTGCGCGCCCGGCCCGAAACCCTGAGCGATATCGACGCCTTGCTCCAGCGCACCGTGCCGCTCGCCGACGGCCGCCAGGTGCAGCTGGGCGAGTTGGTCGATGCGCAGATGCGCATCTCCAAGGGCTATATCCGCCACTACCAGTTGCGCCGGGCGATCACCGTCGAGGCCAACCTGGCGCCCGACACCACCGACACGGTGACCGCCAACAACCGGCTCAAGGCCGCCTGGGCCGAGTTGCAGCCGCGCTTCCCGACCGTGGCGCTGGACTTCTCCGGCGAGCTGGACGACATCCAGGAGAGCCTGGATTCGATGGTCAAGCTGTTCGCCTTCGGCATCGGCCTGATCTACCTGATCCTCGCCACCCAGTTCAGGAGCTACTGGCAGCCAATCCTGATTCTCGTGACCGTACCGCTGGCCTTCACCGGGGTGGTGCTCGGCCTGTTCGTGTCGGGCAACCCGATGTCGCTATACACCCTCTATGGCGTCATCGCCCTGACCGGCATCGCCGTCAACAGCGCCATCGTCCTCATCGACGCCGCCAACGACCGCCTCACCAAGGGCATGAGCGTGCTGCATGCCGCGGTGTATGCCGCGCGCCGCCGCGTGGTGCCGATCCTCATCACCACCACCACCACCATCGGCGGCCTGTTCTCGCTGGCCGTCGGCCTCGGCGGCAAGTCGCTGATGTGGGGGCCGGTGGCCGCCAGCATCGTGTGGGGGCTGGGGTTCTCGACCGTGCTCACCTTGTTCGCCGTGCCACTGCTCTACCGGCTGGTGATGCGCGCGCCGAAACGGACAGTCGACCTGGATCAAGGCGTGGCGGTGTCCGCGGCGTAGGATACGACGCATGTGGCGCCGTTGGCTCATCCTGCTGTTGATTGTGGTACTCCCGCAGCCCGCGCTGGCGAGCGTTGGGGGCCGTTGCGCGCCGGCTGAGCGCGCCGACGCCCCGCCCGGCGTCCACCTGATGGCCACCACCGGGGGCGAGGCGGCGATGCCGTGTTGCCCAGCGTCCGAGCCCGGCGACGCCTGCGCTGGCGTCGATTGCGCTGCGGCCTCCACGGTGCTTGCCTTGCCCGCCGCCCATGCCGCGCCGGGCGAGCGGGCGCATGTGCTGTGTGCCGCGCCGATGCCGGGCTTTGCCTCGGTGACCGTCTCCCGACACGACCGACCACCCATCGCCCCCACCTGAATCCGGTCCCGCCGGGGCGCTGGCTGCCCCGTACCGCTTGTCGAGATTTGGGAGTGCCCCGCATGAAAACACGTGGACTGGCCGTCATGGCCAGCATCTGGCTGGTCGCCTGTGGCGACTCGCCGACCCCCGGCACGGCGCCGGTCTCCGCCGCCGTGCTGACGCAAGGCGCCGCGCTCTATGCCGCACAGTGCGCCAGCTGCCATGGCGCCAAACTGGAGGGCCAGCCGGACTGGCGAGAGCGCAAGGCCGACGGCCGCCTGCCCGCGCCGCCGCATGACGCGACCGGCCATACCTGGCATCACCCCATGGAGATGCTCGTCCAGATGACCCGCGACGGCATGGTGCCGCCGCTGGCGCCGGAGGGCTACCAGAGCGACATGCCCGCCTTCGGCCACATCCTGTCGGATGACGAGATCCGCGCCGTGCTTGCCTACATCGAGAGCCAGTGGCCCGATGAGGTGAAACAAATGCGCGCCGAACGATTCAAACCCCAGACGAGCGGGCGCTGAGCGCGCCCGCCGAACAAGGAAGCGAACATGAACACTTTTCAGACAATCCGCCAACTGGCGCTGGTCGCCGCGTTTTCGATGAGTGCCGGTGCGGCCTGGGCCGAGCTGCCCGAAGCCACCATGTACAAAGACCCCAACTGCGGCTGCTGCGGCAAGTGGGCCGAGCACATGCGCGCGGCCGGTTTCGCGGTGAAGGAAGTCCCCAGCCACGCGATGGACCGCATCAAGTCGCAGTTGGGTGTCCCGGAAGCACTGGGCTCGTGCCATACGGCGCGGATCGGCAACTACGTCATCGAAGGCCATGTGCCGGCCGCCGACGTCAAGCGCCTGCTGGCCGAACAACCCGCCGGCGCCCGCGGCCTGTCCGCCCCCGGCATGCCGATGGGCTCGCCGGGCATGGAAGGCGGCACCCCGGACCGCTATGATGTGGTGCAGTTCAACGCCGATGGCGGCCAGACCGTGTTCGCCAGCCATTGAGCGCATGCCAGGGAGGTGCTGCGATGAAATCGTACGGCCGGATGTTGCTCTTGGCGGTGGCGCTTGCGGTTGGCCCCGCGCACGCGCAGGAGGCCGGTTCGGTCACCGGCGACAAGGCCACCGACATGGCGGTCGATCTCGTGGTGGTGCGCCCGCTCGGCTTGGTCGGTGCGGTGGTCGGCACCGTCGGCTTCGTGCTGGCCTTGCCGTTTACCGTACCCAGTGGCTCGGTGGGTGAAACCGCCGAGGCGTGGATCGGCGAGCCGCTGGAATACACCTTCAACCGGCCGCTGGGGAATTTCGACCAGTGCGGGGCGGACCGGCATCCCTGCGGGAATTAGCCGTCACGGCGTGGGGGCTGAGCCACACCTTGACCGAGTTCGTTCAGGTTGTGTGTTGCCGTTCTTGGGGCGGTGTTGCCTTCGGCGAGGGGGCGTTGGCCGGGTCTCGCCCCGGCGGGCGACCTCCTTTCTTGCACGCGCAAGAAAGGAGGCAAAGAAGGCGCCCCGCTGTGCCGCCGGTTTCGCCGGTGCCCTCTCTGCGCCCGGCGCCGGCGGGTCGTGTCGCAAACTCGCCCTGCGGGCTCAGACAGCGACACGACAATTCCCGCCGTCCCCGGGCTCCGTTCGGCGGCACAGAAGGGGAATGGCGCACGGGCTCGGCTTCGCCATCGCCCGAACAGTAGGGTGGGCGGCTCGCCGCCCACCATCGTGCCCCACGACCCACGCCGCCCGGTGGGCAACGCGTTGCCCACCCTACGAGCTTGCGCGTGCAAGAAAGGGAGCCGCCCGCCGGGGCGAGACCCGGCCAACGTCCGTCACTTAAAGCCAGACCCCGTGGCATCGGGCAATACCCACCCCGGCGCCGACCGGATGCCGCCCCCCGCAGCTACAGCAAGCCGATCGCCACCAGCCCGGCAAAGGCAAAGAACAGCGCCAGGTGGCTGACGCCTTCGATGGCGTTGGTCGAGCCGTTGTGCAGGTTGTTCATGACGGCGAGCATGGTCAGCAGCAGCATGCCGCCCTGCATCGGGGTGAGCGCCATGACGATGCGGTCGTCGGTGAGCAGGGCGATGCCCTCGATCACCGGCAGGGTCAGCAGCACGGTGGCGAGCGAGGCGCCGAGGGCGATGTTGACCGTGGTCTGCATGCGGTTGGCGGCGGCGGCGCGGGCTGCGGTGAGGATTTCCGGGCTGGCCGAGAGCAGGGCCACCAGCACGGCGGGCAGGCTCTTGGGCAGGGCGCTGCCGGCCAGGCCGGCGTCGAGCAGCACGGAGAGGACTTCCGACAGCAGGCCGACCAGCACGATGGCGCCGATCATGATGGCCACGTGCAGCCAGGAGGGGCTGTGCGCGGTGTCGTGGGCTTCTTCGTCCACCGCGGCGACATGCTCGAAGAAGGTGCGGTGCTCGACGGTCTGCAGGCGCAGGAAGGCGGCGTACATCAGCACCATGGTGCCGACGCTGAACAGCGAGTAGGCCTTCCAGTGTTCGTCGGGCACGAAGTCGGGGATGAACATGCCGATGCCGATGGCGACGATCAGCATGGCCATGAAGGAGTTGGCCGAGTCGAGGTTGTAGCGCGTGGTGCCGTGCTTGAGGCCGCCGATGATGGCGGCGATGCCGAGGATGCCGTTGATGTCGAGCATCAGCGCGGCAAACACGGTGTCGCGTGCCAGCGTCGGGTTGGGGGCACCTTGCAGCAGCACGACGAGGATCACCACCTCGACCGAGACTGCGGCGATGGTGAGGATCAGCGTGCCATAGGGTTCGCCCCAGCGCACCGCGAGGACCTCGGCGTGATGGCTGATGCGGAAGGCGACGCCGATGATGGCGGCGAGGATGACCCCGAGCAGCCCCCACAGCATGAGGCCGCCTTGCGCGACCGCGCCGTGTTCGAGCGCGATACCGATGCCCAGGATGGCGGTGGCGAGGAAGATCGGCAGTTCGGCCTTGATGGGGTGTCGCATGGCATTGGGATGTCGGGTGGGGGATGTCCGATTGTGCCTTGCGCCGGGCGTGGGGGCCACCCGCAGGATGTGACGAATCGCGAACGCTCGGCCGTTGTCCCGGTCCGGAACGAGCCGGCGGAGAAAAATCAAGGCCCAATGCCGGGGCGGACACGGCGGGGGTGTCGCGGGGCAATACGCCAGCGTGTGGTTAGAATGCTGCGATGATGCCGGATCGTGTCGGCGAAACAACAGGAGTGGGTCGTGATCAAGCGTGTGGTGTGTCGGGGAGAGAAGATCGAAGCGGTGGGACCGACGATCGAGATCGTGCTCAAGGAACTGGCCCGGCGCATCAGCGCGCGCGATGCCGCGCTCGAGGGGGTGCTCGACCAGGTGGTGGTGGCGGACGATTTCCCCGCCGCCCTGGTGGCGCTGGGCGAGGCGCCGGCGCCGGCCGGGGCCATCGTGCCGACGGTGGCACGCACCGTCTACCGCGATACCGGCCCGGTGCTGGTGCTCGAGGGGGCGCAGGTGGTGGCCGCGCTGGGGAGCGAGGTCGACGCCATGGCGCGCTTCGTGCACCTGCTCCATGGCGAACTGTGGCGGGCGCGCCTGCACCTTGATGCCCTGGCGGCCGGCGAGGCGGGGCTCGGCGCGTGGCAGGACTCGGTGTTCGACAGCCAGCTGCGCCCGGTGGTCGAGGCCATGCGCGGCGAATATGCGGTGAGCCGGCGCACGGTGTGGTCCCTGCCCAATGATGCCGACCTGATGCTCAAGCACCTGCTCGATGTGATCGACGCCTTGCCGGCGGCCACGGCCGAGGACCTGGCCACCGCCGCGGCCGACCTCGACGGCCTGTTCGTGCGCAGCCTCGGACGCATTGCCCATCTGGCGCAGACCGCCGCCCACACCCAGGGCTATCTGACCGGGCTGGATCGGTCGATGGCGGCGATCAGCCCGGAGATGGCGGCGGCGGTCGAGGCGAGCTTCTTCGGCCCGCACTGGTCGGCGCTGTCGGCGCAGCTCGATACGCTGTTCCAGGCCACGGAGGCGACCGCCATCGAGGCCGCTCGCGGCGAGGTGCAGCACACGCTGGTGGCGGTGTTCGCCAGCCTCGGCCTGCAACTGCGCCGCGCCGAGGACGGCGGCGTGTGGTTGTCGCCCGGCGCGGCGACCTGAGCGATGAATCGCCGTTTCGTGGCCGGCGCCCGTTCCGGGTTCCGCATCTTCCTGCCGCTGTCGATCGGCCTGATCCCGTGGGCGCTGGTGACCGGCGTGGCGCTGACCTCGGCGGGCCTGAGCGTGGTCGAGGCGATGGGCATGAACCTCCTCGTCTATGCCGGCGTGGCGCAGATCGCCACGCTGCCGCTGATCATGGCGGGCGCGCCGCTGTGGCTGATCGGGCTCACCGGCCTGGCGCTCAACCTGCGTTTCCTGATCTTCAGCGCGGCCATTGCCAAGGGCTTCCATGGCGTGCCGCTGCGGCTGCGCATCCCCTCCGGCTACCTGCTGATCGACGGCGTGTTCGCGGTGTGCACCGAGCGCATGCTGGCGGTGCGCGACTGGCGCTGGCGGCTGGGCTATTTCCTCGGCCCGTCGCTGTGGGGCTGGTGCCTGTGGCAGAGCTTCGTGCTCACCGGCGTGCTGGGCGCCGGCGCCTTGCCGCAGGACTGGTCGCTGGAATTCATGGCCACCATTGCGCTGATGGTGATCCTCGTGCCGCTGTCGAAGAACCGGCCGATGCTGGTGGCGGCCCTGTCGGGCGGGGTGGCTTCGGTGCTGCTGCGGGGCATGCCGCTCAAGCTGGGGGTGATCGTGGCGATCGTGATCGGCATCGTGGCCGGCTTTGTGGCCAGTCGGGCGCTGCCTGACACCCGGGGGGCGTGATGGACGGCATCTGGTTGTGGATCAGTTTTGTGCTGGTGTCGATGGCCACGCACCTGCCGCGCGGCAGCTTCATCGTGCTGGGCCAGCGTGCCAGCTTGCCCCCGGCGGTGCAGGGGGCGCTGCGCTATGCACCGGCGGCGGCGCTGGCGGCCATCGTGGCGCCGAGCGTGTTCGTGGTCGATGGCGATGTCCAGCCGTTCAATCCGAAGCTGGCCGCGGCCGTGGTGGTACTGGTGGTGACCCTGCGCTGGAAAAACCCGTGGTTGCCGTTCATCGTCGGCATGGGCGTACTGCTCGGATTGCGCAAGGGGCTGGGGTTCTGAGCGCCTGAGCGGTTTGCCCGCGTGGCAAACTGCCCGCCTCGGGTGAAAAAGGTTTGCCGTCCGTCCCGATCAGGGTAACAATCAAGGCGCTGCGCCCCTTGCGCCGCCGCCCGGCGGGTGCCCGCGGGGCGCGTTGTCCACCACCCGCCCGGAGGCCGGCCATGCACAGTGCTGCCCCCCCTGCCAACGAAGCCCACCGGTTGTGGGCGTTGCGCCAGTACGACATTCTCGACACCGAACGCGAGGCGCTGTTCGACGAGGTGACCTCGCTGGCGGCCTGCGTGTGCGAGGCGCCGATCGCACTGATCTCGCTGGTCGATGTGTCGCGCCAGTGGTTCAAGGCCTGCGTGGGCCTGGCGGCGAAAGAAACGGCGCGCAGCGTGTCGTTCTGTGCCCACGCCATCTTGCAGCCCGGTGTGTTCCTCGTGCCGGATACCCATGCCGACCCGCGCTTTGCCGACAATCCGCTGGTGACCGGGGCGCCGCATATCCGCTTTTACGCGGGCGCGCCCCTGTTCACGTCGGAAGGCTACGGCCTGGGCACCTTGTGTGTCATCGATACCGTGCCGCGCACCTTGACCGAGACGCAGCGCAAGGCGCTGCAGCTGATGCGCAACCATGTGACCAAGCTGCTCGATGTCCGTCTCAAGACACGCGAGCTGGCCGAGCTGAACCAGGAGCTGGACGCCTACAGCTATGCGGTGTCGCACGACTTGCGTGCGCCGGTGCGGGCGGTGGCCGGCTTCAGCCATCTGCTGCGCACCGAACACGGCCACCAGCTCGACCAGGATGGCAATGAGCTGGTCGCCGACATCGAGCATGCGGCCAAACGGATGGGGCGGCTCATCGACGATCTGCTCTACCTGTCGCGTGCGGTGCGCTCGCCGGTGTCGAAGGAATCGGTGGACCTGTCGCAGCTGGCCGGCGAGGCGGCGGCCATGTGCCGGCGGATGTATCCGGAGTCGCTGCTGAGCGTGACCATCGCGCCCGGCATGCGGGTGCAGGGCGATCCGCGCCTGATCCGGCTGGCGCTGGACAACCTGATCGGCAATGCCGCGAAGTTCTCGGCGCATGCGGATGCGCCGGCGATCGAGGTCGGCTGCGAGGTGGTCGATGAGGAGACGCGCTTCGTCGTGCGCGACAATGGCGTCGGCTTCGACATGGCCTACGCGGCCAAGCTCTTCGAGCCCTTCTCGCGCCTGCATTCGAGCGACGAGTACCCCGGCACCGGCATCGGCCTGACGACCGTCAAGCGGGTGATCGAGCGCCATGGCGGCCGCGTCTGGGCCGAGGCGGCGGTCAATCAGGGGGCGAGCTTCTACTTCACGCTGCTGCCCGATCCGGCGCCCGAGGGCGCGTAGCGGCGCAGCGGTTCAGGCCGCGGGTGGTGTGTCGGGCGCTTGCTGGCGGATCGGCAGGGTGATGCGGAAGGTGGTGCCTTGCCCCGGCGTCGAGTCGATGTCGATCTGGCCGCGATGCTGCTGGATGATCCCGTAGGAAAGTGACAGCCCAAGGCCGGTGCCCTTGCCGACCGGCTTGGTGGTGAAGAAGGGTTCGAAGATGCGCGCCCGTACGTCCTCGGTCATGCCGCAGCCGGTGTCGCTGATGCTGATCTGCACATGCTCGGGGTCGGGCTGGGCGGTGGTGATGGTGATCGTGCCCGGCGCGGTGATGGCGTGGGCGGCGTTGACCAGCAGGTTCATGAACACCTGGTTGAGTTGCGAGGGGTGGCACTCGATGCTGGGCAGCTCGGTGAAGTTGCGCACCACCTCGGCCTTGTACTTGATCTCGTTGTTCACCACATTCAGCGTGCTTTCGATGCCGTTGACCAGGTTGGCCCAGACCCACTCCTGCGCCTGGTCGGCATGCGAGAAATCCTTCAGGTCGGCGACGATCTTGCGCACCCGCGAGGCGCCTTCTTCGCTCTCGCGCAGCAGCGCGGGCAGGTCTTCCTTGAGGAAGTCGAAGTCCACGGCCTGCTTGAGCTGGCGGACCGCCAGCAGGGCCGGGTCGTTGGCCGGGCGGTCGCCTTCGAGCGCTTCGAAGGCGTCGAAGAGCCGGTAGATGTCGCCCAGATAGCCCCGCAGGCTGGTGATGTTCGACAGCACATAGCCGATCGGGTTGTTGATCTCGTGGGCCACGCCGGCCGCGAGCTGGCCGATGGAGGCGAGGCGCTCGGATTGCACCAGCTGCTCTTGCGCGTCGTGCAGCTGGCAGTTCAGTTCGGTCAGCTCGGCATAGCGCTTGAGCAGCTCCAGCTCGGCCTGCTCGCGCTGGGCGATGTCGGTGGCCAGCTGCTCGGTGCGGGCGGCCACCTTGGCTTCGAGCGTGGCCTCGACCTGCTTGCGCTCGGTGATGTCCTGCACGGTCTCGATGACGGCGATGATCTTGCCGCCGGCGTCGCGCAGCGGTGCGGCGAGGAAGTAGATCCAGCGCGCGGCGCCGCCGAGGTTGGGGTAGAAGCCTTCGGCCTCGATGGCATCCGGGGTGTGGGCGGGGCGCCGCCAGCGGTCGCCGTAGTAGTGGTTCAGCGCCTCGTCGCCGGCTTCGTCAAGGATGAGGTCGGCCATCAGCGGGCGGGGTTCGTCGAAGAACGAAGCCCAGTGCTGGCGGGTGCCCACCAGTTGCTGTGCCGGGATGCCGGAGATGCGTTCGCAGGCGCGGTTCCAGTGGGTGACGTGATGATGGCGGTCGATGATGAAGGTGGCGATCGGCAGGTCGCGGATGATCTGGTCGAACAGCGAGCGGATGCTGCTGCCCAGGCTGTGGCGGCGCGGGCGGTCGGTGACGTCGATGAAGACATGCAGCACGAGCGGGCCGTCGGCATCGTCCAGGCGCTGGGCGCGGACCTCGAAGCGTCGCGGGCAGCCGTCGGCGGGGGTGTGGTCGATCTCGATCGGCGCGGCGGCGTCGCCCGCCAGGCAGGCCTCGCCTTGCCGGCGCAGGCAGGCCGCGCCTGCGGAATCGACGATCTCGTGAAACACGCGCGTGCGCAACAGGTCGGCGGGGCAGTCGAGCTGGGCGGCCAGCGTGTCGTCGGCCCACAAGACGGTGTCGCCGCGATGGGCCAGCGTGCCGGTGCCCGCGACCGCCAGGGCCTGCCGGCACAGTCGCTCGATGGCCAGCCCCGGCGGCCGTTCAGCTGTCGTGTTCGAGGACATGGGCGAGCGCGTCGGCGTCGGCCAGGGCGGCGCTCATGCGCGCCGTATCGGGGAGCGGGTGCTCACCCAGCGCCTGCGTGATCCAGGGCGTGAGTGCGCTCAGCGCCGCGTCGTCCACCGGGTCGAGCCGGGTATGCGCGAGGTGGTCGGCGAGGGCGACGATGGCGCTCAGTGGCGACAGCTGCGCCGGGGGATGGTGGTGTCGGCCCACCGCCTCGCACAGGCTGTCCGGAAAGTTCCAGCGGGCGAGCAGAACCTGCCCCACCTCGGCATGGTCGGCGCCGATCAGCTCGCGCTCGCGGCTCACGTCGCTGCGTTCGCGCCAGTTGATGTCGGCAGCGGCCGGCACGGGGGCCTGCGCGGCGACGACCTTGCCGACATCGTGCAGGATGCCGGCCGTGAAGGCTTCCTCGCCCGGATAGTCGATGCTCTCGGCGAGCAGCCGCGACAGCATGGCGCAGCGGGTGCTGTGAAGCAGGAGCGTGCCCATGGAGCTGCGCAGCGCGGGCGGCAGCTGCATCAGCTGCGCCGAGCCGACGGCGAGCACGAGCATGCGCACGGCGCGAAAACCCAGGATGGCGATGGCCTCGTGCACCGAGGTGACGCGCTTGCTCAGCCCGTAGAAGGGCGAGTTGGCCACTTGCAGGGTGCGCACGCTGAGCGCCAGCTCGGCGGCGACAGTGTCGGCAATGCGGCGTGCATCGACATCGGGCCGGGCGAACAAGGCGAGCAGTTCGGTCATCACCCGGGGCGGTGGCGGGAGTTGCCCGGCGGTGTCGACGATCTCCTGGGCAGTCAGCGGCATGGGGTCAGCCTCCCTCGGTGGTCCGGAAGGTGTCGGCCGTGAACAGGGCCAGCAGATGGCCGCGGCTGGTCGATTGCCGGCCCAGCGGGGCGCGGGTGATGTAAAGCCGGGTGTCGGCGACGACGGTCTGCGGCGCATTGCCCAGCAGATCGGCGGGCAGCGTGGCGTCGGCGCGTTGTCCGAGGCCGATCGGGTAGCCCGGCAACTGGGCGATGGCGGTGTCGTTGCAGAAGGCGATCAGGCCTTCGGCATCGATCCCGATCACGCCGACCGGCAGGGCATCGAGCACTTCGTGAAACACGCTGAGCGCCTCCGAGCGGATCTGCACCTGGTCCGAACGCTCTGCCAGCAGGACTTGCAGCTGCGCGTTCTTGGCCTGGAGCTCTTCCGTCAGGCGGCGGTTCTCGTTGGCCATGTGGCGCCGCTCGAAGGCCTCGGCAATGTTGGCCTTGAGGTGGGCGTCGTCCCACGGCTTGCACAAGAACTTGTAGATGGCACCGTCATTGATCGCCGAGGTGACCGCCTGCAGTTCAGTGTAGCCGGACAACACGATACGTACACAGTCGGGCTGGATGTCCTTGGCGGCGCGCAGGAAGTCCACCCCGGCCATGCCCGGCATGCGCTGGTCGGAGATGACGACGTCGACGGCGTCCTTTTTCAGGATCTCGATACCTTCGGCGCCGCTGTTGGCGGTGAAGATGCGGTAGCCCTCGCTGCGCAGCAGGCGGCGCAGTGCCGACAGGATGTTCTGCTCGTCATCGACCAGCAGCAGCGTGGGTTGGTGGGTGTCGGTGCCGCTCATGCGCCGCTCCCGCGCGCTGGCGCTTCGATCTGTACCGTGATGTGTCGTCCGCTGGAGGTCTCGAGCCGGCGCAGCTGCACGATGGTGTCTTCGTCGCAGACATGGCCCTTGGGCAGCAGCAGGTAGCCGTCGGGGTGCAGCAGGTCGAGGACCAGGCGCATGCCCTGCTTGAGCATGCCGGGGCGCAGGGCAATGCCCGGCGTGGCCTTGCCGCCGGCTTCGGAGATCATGCGCACGAAGGCGTTGGCCAGTTCGGGGTTGTAGCGCTTGCCGGCATTCTGGCTGATATAGACCAGCGCCTCGCGCGAGGGCAGGGCGCGGGCGGTGAGCTGGCCCTGCATCAGTCCGTCGTAGTCGTTGGCGATGGCCAGGATCTGTGCGCCGAGCGGAATGGCGAGCCCGACCAGGCCGTCCGGAAAGCCGCTGCCGTCCCACATTTCGTGATGGTGGCGCACCAGTTTGCAGACCGCCTTGAGCTGGCTGACCGCGGTCAGCGCGGCCTCGCCGCGCTCGGCGTGGCGGATGTAGATGCTGCGCTCTTCCGGCTTGAAGGTGTTGTAGGGCTTGGCGAGCAGTTCGTCGGACAGTCCGATCTTGCCGATGTCATGGAGCAGGCCGGCGAGCATCACGTTCTGGGTGGCCGTCTCGTCGAGCCCGGCCACCTTGGCCAGCGCACGGGCGTGCTGCGCCACCCGCCGGCTGTGGCCGGCCATGTGGCCGCTGCGCATCTCGACCAGGTCGCTGAACACGCGCACGGTGGTGAGGAAGTTCTGCTTGAGCGACTCGTTCGCTTCCTTGATCTTGCCGATGGCGGTCTGCAGGTCGCGGGTACGCGCCTGGACGCGGGATTCGAGCTCCGCGTTCATGTTCTTGAGCTGGGCGTTCTGTTCGGTGGTGAGCGCGTGCAGGCGCGCCACCTCCGCTTGAAGGCGGCCGCGCTCGACGGCGTCCTTGACCGTGCTGAGGATCTCCTGATCCTGCCAGGGCTTGTTCAGGTAGCGGGAGATGCCGCCGTCGTTGACCGCTGAAACGGTCGAGTCCATGTCGGCGAAACCGGTCAGCAGGATGCGTTCGACCTGCGGATGGCGCTCGCGCACGGCCTTGAGGAAGGCGGCACCGTCCATCTGTGGCATGCGCATGTCGGAGACCACCACATCGACGGCTTCGCTGGCCAGCAAGGTCAGGCCGTCCTGGCCGCTCGGTGCGGTCAGCACGCGGAGGCCGGTGGGGCGGAACAGGCGTTTGAGCGCGCTCAGGATGTTGGGCTCGTCGTCGACGAAGAGCACCGTGCCGGCGCTGGCAGGGGTGTCAGGCTGTGTCATGTCCAGTCGTCCGGGAAAGACGTATGTACTGGCTTACGGATGCGTGTCGCGAAACTTGAGTCGACGCCCCCGCCCCGGCCGGCCGGGCACCCTGGCCTGACCGACCGTGTGACGCCATCGGCTGCGCGCGCCGATGGCCGCGTGGCTCACGCGCTCACGCCGCGCCTATCGCCTTGATATGGTGCGCTGTTTGCCAAGCGAGCGCCTGGCGCGCGGCCCGGCGCGCAAGGCGGTCTTCGACCGTGCTCAGGCCCCGGCCGCCGGGGGGCGGGCGGGGCTATCTTCCGCCGGGGGGGCGGTGTCGTCGGGGCGCGCGTCGCCCAGTTCCTGCTCGAGGATCAGCACCAGCTCCTCGCTGGCTTCCTTGGCGCTCTGGATGAGTTGGTGCTCATCGTGGTAGAGCGCCTGTTCGCGCTTGAGCATGTCCATGTCGTGGGCCGCAAAGCGGTCGATGATCTGCTGCGACTTGTCGGGTGCCTTGCCGAGGACTTCGAAGATCATCCGTGCCATGTCGAGGCTGGAGCGGAAGGTTTCGCGCATCATCAGCTCGACGCCGAGATCCATCAGCCGGTAGGCATGGAAGCGGTTGCGCGCGCGCGCCACCACCGTGACATGCGGGAAATGCTTGCGCACCATCTCGGCGCAGCGCAGCGAGGTCTCGATGTCGTCGATGGCCAGCACGAAGACCTTGGCTTCATCCACCCGCGCCGCGTGCAGCACGTCCAGGTGCGCCGCGTTGCCGTAGTAGGCCTGGATGCCGAAGCGCTTGATGGTCTGGACTTCTTCGTGGTCGATGTCCAGCGCGGTGAACGGCACGTTGCGCGCCAGCAGGATGCGGCCGACGATCTGTCCGACCCGGCCGAAGCCCGCCATCACCACCGGGTTGGGCAGGTCGGGCAAGGTGTCGGCCTCCGGCTCGGCGACCGGTTCGGCGGCGGCCTCGCGGGCGTTGAGCCGGTCGGCGAGAATGAACAGCAGCGGTGCGGTGGCCATCGACAGCGCGACCGACAGGTTCAGCTGCGCGACCACCTCGGGCGCCAGCAACTGGTTGGCCTGGGCGACCCCGAAGAGCACGAAGGCAAACTCGCCGCACTGCGCCAGCGCCAGCGCCTGCATGCGCGACACCTGCCGGCTGCCGCGCGCCAGGCGGCGCAGGCCGTACATGCCGCCGCCCTTGACCAGCACCAGCGCAAGCGTCAGCCCGAGCACATTGAGCGGATGCTCGACGATCATGCCCAGATTGATGGTCATGCCCACGGCGATGAAGAAGAAGCCCATCAGCAGGCCCTGGAACGGGGCGATGGCCGCCTCCAGCTCGTGGCGGAAGTCCGAGTCCGACAGCAGCACGCCGGCCACGAAGGCGCCCAGCGACATCGACAGGCCGCCCACCTGCAGCAGCAGCGCCAGGCCCAGGGCGGTGGCCAGCGCCGCGGCGGTGAACATCTCGCGGCTGTTGATGCGTGTGACATGGCGGAAGATGGCGTCGAGCACCGGCCGGCCGATCAGCACCACCACGGCCAGGAAGCCGAGCCCGACCAGCGGCGAGACGTCGCCCTCGGCACGAGCCGCGCCGAGCAGCGGCAGCAGCGCCAGCAGGGGGATCACCATCAGGTCCTGGAACAGCAGGATGGCGAAGGTCTCGCGCCCGTAGCGGCTGTGCAGCTCATGGCGTTCGCCCAGGGTGGGCAGGACGAAGGCGGTGGACGACAGCGCCAGGGTCAGGCCGATCATGATGGCGATCGGCCAGTCGAAGCCCAGTAGATAGGCGCCACCGATGAGCAGCGCGCCAACGCCGAAGAACTGCAGGCTGCCGAGGCCGAACACCGGTTTGCGCAAGGCCCACAGGCGCGAGGGCTGGAGTTCGAGGCCGATGATGAACAGCAGCAGCACCACGCCCAGTTCCGCGGTGTGGAGCAGGTTTTCGCCATCGTGCACCACGCCGAAGCCCGAGGGGCCGATCAGCACGCCGGCGGCCAGGTAGCCGAGCACGGTGCCCAGACCGGCGCGCTTGAACACCGGCACCAGCAGGACGGCGACGGCCAGCAGGGCGGCAAAGGTGGCGACAGATTGCATGGGGACTCCTCGCTCGCCGCCCTTTGATTCTGCGAAGGCGCAAGGGCGGTCTGGATGCTTCGCGATGTCGGTGCGAGGCCGGCCGACGCGCGTGCCGGGCGGCACCCGCGTGGCCTAGTTATACCATTGCGCCCGGGTTTACCGGGCGGCCAGCCGCTTCAGCTCGGGCAGACAGGAGCCGCAGTTGGTGCCGCACTGGGTGCGCGCCTGGAGCTGGTCGAGGCTCTCGCCGGCATGGAAGGCGGCGAGGATGGCCTCCTCCGAGACATCGAAGCAGTTGCACACCACCTTGCCGCGGGTCGGCTGGCCGGCCGGCGGCTGGGTGAGCGGGGCGAACAGCCAGGGGCGCACCGCGGCGGCTGATTCGCCGCGCACCATCAGCTCGGTCAGCCATTCGGCGGCGCGCGTTTCGCCCGACAGGCGCACCGCGCTGAGCACGTCGTCGTCCACCCGTGCGCGCTTGGCGATGTCGCGGTGGGCGTCGACATACACCAGGGTGTGGGCCGCATCGTCCAGCCCCATCGCCGCATCCACGGCGTCGAGCAGGGCCGGCTCGGCCTCGCCGACGCGCGCCTTGAGCACCACCACCGGCACCTCGCGCCCGGCCAGCGTGAGGCTGGCGTAGGGCAGGTCGGGCAGTTGCTGGCGCAGGGCGCCGAGCACGGCGAAGGGGTCGTCGCCGGTGACCCGGCGCATGGCCATCAGCGCATGGCCGTCGGTGAGCTTGTCGACCTGCACGGCGGCGTGCTTGAGCTCCGGCTGCTTCGACGTGGGGTCGGCGGCCGACGGGGTCAGGGCGTTGATGCCGAGGCGGCCGGCCATGGCATTGCCGCCCCAGTGCATGGGCACGAAGCACTGGCCCGGGCGCACCGTGTCGCTGGCAATCACCTTGAGCACCGCCGCGCCCTGGCGCGAGCGCACGCGCACGATGTCGCCGTCGGCCAGGTCGCGCCGTGCCAGATCCTCGGCATGCATGTGCAGCTGCGGCTCGGGTTCGTGGTTGAACAGGCGCGGCACCAGGCCGGTGCGCGTCATGCTGTGCCACTGGTCGCGCAGGCGGCCGGTGATCAGGTGCAGCGGGTAGCGGGCGCTGGGGCGCTCGGCGGTGGCGACATATTCCGTGGCGACGAAGCGGGCCTTGCCCGAGGGCGTGGGAAACACGCCGTCTTCATACAGGCGCACGCGGCCGGTGTCGGCGCCTTCGGGGCAGGGCCACTGCTGCGGGCCGTCGGCTTCCAGTTTGGCGTAGCTCAGGCCGGTGATGTCCAGGTCGCGGCCGCGGGTGCTCTCGCGGTGCTCGTTCCACACCGCTTCGGGCGAGTCGAAGCCGAACATGCGCGCGGCCAGTTCGGCCTTGTCCAGGCGGGCGCCCAGGCGGCGCGCGAAATCACAGGCGATCTGCCAGTCGTGGCGCGATTCGCCCAGCGGCGGCACGGCGGCGCGGGTGCGGCTGATGCGCCGCTCGGAGTTGGTGACCGTGCCGTCCTTCTCGCCCCAGCCGGTGGCCGGCAGCAGCACGTCGGCGTAGGCGGCGGTTTCGGTGTGACGGTAGGTGTCCTGCACCACGACCAGCTCGGCGGCTGCGAGGGCGGCGTGCACCACGGCCTGGTCGGGCAGCGATTGGGCCGGGTTGGTGGCTGCAATCCACACCGCCTTGATCTCGCCGCGGCCGATGGCCTCGAACAGCTCGACGGCCGGCTTGCCCGGCGTGGCCGGCACGTCCGGCACACCCCACAGCGCGGCAACTTCGGCGCGGTGTTCGGCATTGCCCAGGTCGCGATGGGCCGACAGCAGGTTGGACAGCGCGCCGACCTCGCGCCCGCCCATGGCGTTGGGCTGGCCGGTGAGCGAGAAGGGGCCGGCGCCGGCGCGGCCGATCTGGCCGGTGGCCAGGTGCAGGTTGATCAGCGCCGAGTTCTTGTGGGTGCCCGAGGTGGACTGGTTGAGCCCCTGGCAGTACATCGACAACGTGGCCGGGCTGGTGGCGAACCACTCGGCGGCCAGTTCGATGTCGCGCTTGGGCAGGCCGCACACCGTGGCCGCCATGGCCGGGGTGTATTCGCGCACCAGGCGCTTGAGCGCATCGAAGCCCTCGGTGTGCGCCTCGATGTAGTCGCGGTTGAGCCAGCCTTCCCACAGCATGACGTGGAGCATGGCGTTGAACAGCGCGATGTCGGTGCCCGGCAGCAGCGGCAGGAACAGGTCGGCCGCCTCGGCGGTGTCGGTGCGGCGCGGGTCGGCCACCACCAGTTTCATCGCCGGGTTGGCCTCGCGGGCGGCCTCGATGCGGCGGAACACGATGGGGTGGGCGAAGGCGGTGTTGGAGCCGGCGATGAACAGGCAACTTGTGGCGTCGATGTCGGTGTAGCTGCACGGCGGCGCGTCCACGCCCAGGCTCAGCTTGTAGCCGGCCACCGCGCTGGACATGCACAGGCGCGAGTTGGTGTCGAGGTTGTTGGTGCCGACCAGGCCCTTGGCCAGCTTGTTGAAGACGTAGTAGTCCTCGGTCAGCCACTGGCCGGAGCCGTAGAAGGCGACGGCGTCGGGGCCGTGTTCGCGGATGATGGCGGCGAAGCGCTCGGCGACATGGTCGAGCGCCGTGGCCCAGCCGGTCGGCTGGCGTGGCGCTGTGCGGTCGGTGCGCAATTCGGGCACGAGGGCGCGCTGCGAGCGGGTGTCGGGGGCGACGGTCAGGTGCAGCGTGGCGCCCTTGGTGCACAGCCGGCCGAAGTTGGCGGGGTGCTCGGGGTCGCCACGCACGCCGGTGATCTGCGCGCCGTCATGCTCGATGAGGACGCCGCAGCCGACGCCGCAGTAGCAACAAGTGGATTTCGTCTCGGACATTGAATCTCCTTTGTCCGGACAGTAGCAACCGCCATGCCAAGCGCCGGGCGCGGGGAGCGCCCGGTTTTTGCTTGTGATCAAGTTTTGAAATGGTGCGGCGCGAAAAGTGCGCGCACCAATCTGGGGCGTCAGTCGCCGCGGGCGAGCCGGGTCAGTGCGGCGACCTGGGTGCGGATCGGCTCGGGCACCGGCGTGGTGCCTGCGAGCATGGCGCGGATCAGCGCCGCGTTGCCGGCCACATCGGGGACATCGGGGACGTCGGCCCTGGGCGGGGCGCCGCCGCCTTCGCCTTCGAGCGTTTCCAGTGCGCCGTCGCGGTACAGCGCCAGCGGCGGACGGCGGCGCGGGTTGGCGTAGGCCTCGCCTTCGGTGCCGCGCAGCAGCATGGCGCGACCGCCGTCGGCGCGCAGGAATTCGTCCATGCGCTGGAGGTACTCGGGGTGGGTCACCGCCACCACCCGGACGCTGCGCCCGTGCACCGGGTCGAGCAGCTTGGCCAGGGTGTGGCCGCTGTTGCGCACGCCCAGCCGGGGGCGCAGCGCGAGCAGGCGGTCGAGGCCGGGCAGCAGGGCGTCGAGCGCCACGGCGGCAATCTGGCGCTCGGCCAGCGCGGCGCCGGCGGCGGTGGCATCGGTGCTGAGGGGCACATCCAGCGTGGCGAGCAGGTCGAAGGGGCTGACCCGGGTGTCGAAGTCGTGCCGGCCCTGGATCAGCACCGGCACGCCCTCGCGCGCCAGCAGCAGGGCGACCAGCGGCATCAGGTTGGGCTGGCGGCGGGCGCCGTTGTAGCTGGGCAGCACCACGCAGCGCGGCCCGTCGGGCACGGCCACCTGGGCGGTGCGGGCATCCATGGCGCGCTTGAAGCCGATCAGCTCGTCGAGCGATTCGCTCTTGATGCGCAGCGACAGCACGATGGCGCCCAGCTCCAGGTCGGGCACGCGGCCGTCGAGCATGTCGCCGAACAGCGTCTCGGACTGGTCGATGGTGAGGGGCTTGGCGCCTTTGGCGCCACGGCCGATTTCCTTGATGAGCGGGGCGTAGGTCATGGCGCGGATTATGGCAGGCTTCGGGGTGGCCGGCGACGGCCTCGCATTGCGCTCATGACAAGGATCAAACAATGGCTGACCCCGACCGCCGTATCCCGGTAAACGTGCTGACCGGCTTTCTCGGCGCCGGCAAGACCACCGTGCTCAACCATGTGCTGCGCCACCCCGGCGCGGCGCGCACCGCGGTGCTGATCAACGAGCTGGGTGACGTGGGCGTGGACCACCATCTGGTCGAACAGGTGGACGAGGCCCTGGTGGTGCTCGACGGCGGCTGCGTGTGCTGCAGCGTGCAGGGCGATCTGGTGGCGGCGCTCAAGCGCCTGTTCATGCAGGCCTTCCGCAAGGAGATCCCGCCCATCGACCGGGTGCTGCTGGAGACCACCGGCCTGGCCGATCCGGCGCCGGTGGTGCACACCTTGATGGAAGAGCCCTTCATTGCCGACCGCTACCGCTGCGACGGCGTGGTGACGGCGGTGGACGTGACTCATGCCGCGGGGCAGTTGAAAGAACATCGAGAGGCCCTGCGCCAGGCGGCGATGGCCGACCGCCTGCTGCTGACCAAGTGCGATCTGGCGGCGGCGGACGACATCGCCGCGCTGCAGGCCACGCTGGCCGCGCTCAACCCCGGCGCGCGGCAGATTCCGGTGGCGCACGGCGCGGTGACAATCGACGACATCTTCGGCGGCGGCCTGTACACCGCCACCGGCAAGCTGCCCGAAGTGGCGGCCTGGCTGGGCGAGGCGGAGGTGCGTGCCGCCGCCTCGGCCGCTGCGCCGGCGTGGCGCAAACCCGGCAAGCCGGCGCCCGCGGGCGCGGTGAAGCACCACGGCGATGGTGTCGAGAGCTATGTGCTGCGCTTCGACGCGCCGCTGCCGTGGTGGGAGTTCTCCGACGGGCTGAACCTGATCCTGCAGGCCTACAGCCACCGCATCCTGCGCATCAAGGGCGTGCTCGACGTGCGTGGCGACCCGCTGCCGCGCGTCATTCAGTGCGTGCAGCACAGCATCTACCCGGCGGTCAGCCTGCCCGCCTGGCCCGACACGCCGCCGTTTGATGACCACTGCAGCCGCCTGGTGTTCATCGTGCGCGGCCTGCCCAGCGATGAGGTGGCGCGCACCCTGGGCGAGTTCACCGGCCTGCCGGTGACCGTGCTGTAACGTCCCCTGACCGACCGCGGCCGCCGGGGCGCGTAGAATCGGATGTCTGTGGATCGGTTCGGAGAGGCGTGCATGAACATCGGATTTATCGGCCTGGGCCTGATGGGGCGGCCCATGGCGCTCAACCTGCGCAAGGCCGGCTTCGCGGTCAACGTGTGGGCGCGGCGCGAGGCATCGCTGGCGCCGCTGCGGGCCGCCGGTGCCGTGGCCCACGGCAGCATTGCCGAGGTTGCGGCGGCGTCGGACGTGGTGTTCTCCTGCGTGCCCGATGCGCCGCAGGTGGCCGAGGTGGCGCAGGCCGTGGCGGACGGTGCGCGCGCCGGGCTGGTCTATGCCGACATGAGCACCATCGCCCCGGCGGCGGCGCGCGAGATCGCCTCCCGGCTCAAGGCGCGTGGCGTGGTGATGCTCGATGCGCCGGTCTCGGGCGGCGAGGTCGGCGCCATCGCCGGCACGCTGACCATCATGGTCGGCGGCGAGCAGGCGGCCTTCGATACCGTGCTGCCGGCCTTCGAGGCCATGGGCAAAAGCATTACCCGGGTGGGCGAGGCGGGCGCCGGCCAGGTGGCCAAGGCCTGCAACCAGATCCTCACCGGCGTGGGCGTGGCGGCGGTGGCCGAGGCGCTCAACTTTGCCCGCAAGAGTGCGGTTGACCCGGCCCGCGTGCGCGAAGCGCTGCTGGGCGGCTTTGCCGGCAGCCGGATCCTCGAAAACCACGGCCAGCGCATGCTCGAGCGCAACTTCAAACCCGGCTTCAAGGCGTGGATGCACCAGAAAGACATGGGCATCGTGATGGACGAAGCCCACCGGCTCGGCCTGGCCTTGCCGGCCGCGGCGGTGAGCGCACAACTGTTCAATGCGCTGGTCGGCAGTGGCATGGGCGAGGACGATTCGGTCGCCATGCTCAAGCTGTTCGAAACCATGAGCGGGGGTGCCGCATGAAGATCGGATTCATTGGCCTGGGCGACATGGGCCAGTCGATGGCGCGCCACCTCATGCAGGCCGGGCATGACCTGGCGGTGTGGGCGCGACGCGAGGCCTCGGCCGAGGCGCTGCGTGGCGAGGGCGCGACATGGTGCGCGTCGCCGGCCGAACTGGCGGCGCGCAGCGAGGTGGTGATCAGCATGGTGACGGCAAGCGCCGATGTCGAAGCCCTGGTGCTGCGCGACGACGGCCTGCTGGCCGGCTTTGCCGCCGGTGCGGTGCATGTCGACATGAGCACCATCGCCCCCGGCACGGCGCGCCAGCTTGCCGCCCGCTATGCCGAGCGCGGCGTGGGCTGGCTGGATGCGCCGGTCTCCGGCGGGCCGGCCGGGGCGCGGGAGGCGACGCTGGCGATCATGGTCGGCGGGGATGCCGCCATCCTTGAAAAAGTGCGGCCGGTGCTCGAGGTGCTGGGCCGGCGCATCGTGCACATCGGCGCAGCCGGGGCCGGCCAGGTGGCCAAGGCCTGCAACCAGATGATCATGGTGGCCGCCATCGAGGCCTCGGCCGAGGCCATGAGCCTGGCCGCCGCCAACGGCGTGGATGTGGCCAAGGTCCGCGCCGCGCTGCTGGGCGGCTCGGCCGGCTCGCGCGTGCTCGAGGTGATGGGCGAGCGCATGGTCAGCCGCGACTTCGACAAGGGTGTCGATGCCCGCCTGCACCACAAGGACTTCGCCATCCTGATGGCCGAAGCCCATGCGCTCGGGGCGCCGCTGCCGGTGGCCGCCGTGGTGTGGCAGCAACTCAATGCCTTGATGGCCCGCGGCGGTGCCCGCCAGGACACCGCCGCACTGCTGACGGTGCTCGAGGCCATGCGCACCGCTTGATCGACCCACCTCACGGAGGTTTGCTCATGACAGTCCCGAATCGACGCCGTGTCCTGACCGCCGCTGCCGCACTGGTGCTGGCCGGCTGCGCCAGCCTGCCCCTCAACATGCAGCCGCCCGAGGTGTCGGTGTCCGACCTGCGCCTGCTCGATGTCGGGCTGTTCGAACAACGCTTCGGCCTCAGTCTGCGGGTGCTCAACCCCAACGACGCCGAGATCCCCATCGACGGCCTGAGCTTTACCGTTGAACTGAACGGCAAGCCCTTTGCCAAGGGCGTGAGCAACCAGGCGGTCACCGTGCCGCGGCTCAGCGAGGCCATGCTCGAGGTCGAGGCCGTCAGCTCGCTCACCGGCCTGCTGCGCCAGTTCGGCGCCATGGCCAAGGGGCAGGAGCGGATCGACTACCGGATCCACGGCACGCTGTACACCGGCCGCCTGTTCGGCGGGGTGCCGTTCGACCAGCGAGGCGAGGTGGATTTCGCCGACCTGGGGGTGCCGGCGGGGACGGGGCGGTTCTAGTTTTTTTGCCGCGTAGCGCGTCGGTCTGGTTGCCTTCGGTGGCGGTGCGCTGGCCGGGGCTCGCCCCGGCGGGCGACCTCCTTTCCTGCACGCGCAAGAGAGGAGGCAAAGAAGGCGCCCCGACTGTGCCGCCGGCTTCGGCTTCGGCCGAATTGCAGGGTGGGCGGCAAGCCGCCCACCATCGTTCCCCAAGACCAACGCCGCTTGGTGGGCGGCAAGCCGCCCACCCTACGAGAATCGATGACGTTGGTCGCCCGCCGTGGCGAGACCCGGCCAACGAAGGGGTGGCGTCAGCACGACGGTTGAAGCGCACCTGACGAAACAGGGCGCGACCAGCCCGGCCGCCGTTTGCTACGCATGCCCGGCATCCGGCAGCCCGAACAGTCGCGCCGCCCGCAGGCCCTTCAGCAGGGCATTCATCTCGTCTGCCGGCAGCGGGGGGCTGCACAGGTAGCCCTGGTAGGCGTCGCAGGCCCAGCCGCGCAGCATGCGGAGCTGGGCGACGGTTTCGACGCCTTCGGCGAGTACCTGGATGCGCAGGGTGTGGGCCATGGCGATGATGGTTTCGGCGATGGCTGCGTCGTCGGGTTCGGTTTCGATGTCGGCGATGAAGGAGCGGTCGATCTTGAGCCGGTCGATGGGGAAGCGCTTGAGGTAGGCGAGGCTGGAGTAGCCGGTGCCGAAGTCGTCCACGCCGATCATCACGCCCAGCGCCTTGGCCGCGTCGAGCACCTCGGCGGTGAGCTCGGGGTTGCGCATGATGAGCGATTCGGTGAGTTCGAGCTCGAGCCGGTTGGCCGGCAGGCCGGTTTCGTGGAGGACGTCGGCGACGGTGTCGAGCAGGGTGTCTTCGTCGAACTGGCGGGCCGAGAGGTTGACCGCGATGGGGACGTCGATGAGGTGTGCCTGGCGCCAGGCCTGGGCCTGGGCGCAGGCGGTGCGCAACACCCAGGCGCCGATCGGGACGATGAGACCGCTGTCTTCGGCGACGGGGATGAATTCGGCCGGGTCGACCAGGCCTTCGTCGGGGTCGCGCCAGCGCAGCATGGCTTCGACGCCGATGAAGCTGCCCGAGGCGATGTCGACCTGGGGTTGGTAGTAGAGCTCGAACTCGCGCCGCTCGAGGGCGCGGCGCAGGCGGTTCTCGAGGGTGAGGCGGGCCGAGACCAGCGTGGACAGGCGCGATTCGTAGAACTGGAAGTTGTTCCGGCCGGCGTCCTTGGCGTGATACATGGCGGCGTCGGCGTGCTGGATGAGGGTGTCGGCGGTGCTGCCGTCGTCGGGGTAGATGGCGATGCCGATGCTGGGGGTGACGGTGAGGCGGTGGCCCTTGACGTCAAAGGGCGCGCCCAGCGCTTCGACGATGCGTTCGGCCACTTCCGCAGCCTGGCGCCGGCTCTCGAGCTCGGGCAGGACGACGATGAACTCGTCGCCGCCCATGCGCGCGACGGTGTCCTGCTCGCGCACGCAGTGCTGGAAGCGGCCGGACACGGCCTTGAGCAGGGCGTCGCCGGCCTGGTGGCCGAGCGAGTCGTTGACGTTCTTGAACCGGTCGAGGTCGAGGAAGAGCACGGCCAGCGACTGGTCGAAGCGGCCGGCGGCCTCCAGCGCGGATTCGAGGCGGATGCCGAGCAGGCTGCGGTTGGGCAGGTCGGTGAGCGGGTCGAAATGGGCGAGGTGGAGGATGCGCGTTTCGGCGGCCTTGCGGTGGGTGATGTCGGAGGCGATGGCGAGATAGCCGGTGATGCGTCCGTCCTGGGCGTCCATCAGTGGGGAGATGGAGACGGCGGCGGGCACGTTGCGCCCGTCCGGCCGGGTCAGCTCGAGCTCGACCGGTTCGCTGGAGGACAGGCCGCGGGCGGTTTCGAGCACGGCGGCGAAGCCGCGCTTGCCGGTGGCCGCCTGCATGCGGGCCATGGCCTCGCGGTTGATGAAGTCGATCGGGGTGCGCTGGCCGATGACCATGTCGGCCGTGCAGCCGAGCATGGCCTCGGCGGCCGGGTTGAACACGCGCACGATGCCGTCGGTATCGGTGAGCACGATGGCGTAGTCGGCGCTGTGCAGGATGGCCTGCTGCAGTACCGTGCTGGCGCGCAGGGCGGCTTCGGAGGCGGTGCGCTGGGCCACCTCGGCCTGCAGGGTGGCATTGGTGTCGGCCAGGATGCGGTTGGTGGCGGCCAGCTCGGCGGTGCTGCTGCGCACCCGTTCGCGGATGACCGAGTTGCGGGTCTGCAGGAAGGCGACCAGCAAGGCGGCCAGAACGGTGATGGCCCAGCCGGTGACGCGCTGGCGGGCGATCGAGGCGGAGGGGGCCAGTTCGAAGTGGTTGGGGGTGGGGGTGGCGATGATCAGCCAGCGGCGCGCGGCGAAGGCGATGACTTCGACGTAGGCCGTCTCGAAATGGTCGCCGAGGGTGTCGCGATAGACCTCGGGGGCGGTGCGCGGGTCGTCGGTGGTGTCGAGAATGGTGAAGGCCATGTTGCGGGCGTCGGGGTCCATCCCCGCCCACAGCGTGCTTTGCGCCAGCTCGCTCAGGTGCATGTAGATGCCGAGCAGGTGGTCGCCGGCCGGTGAAAACAGGCGGATGCCTTCGCCGTTTTCGGCTTCGGGGCTGAGCAGGGGGGTGGCAACGATCTGCCCCGTGCGCAGGGCGGCCTGCAGGCTTTCCTGGGCGACCAGGCCCTCCATGGCCAGGTCGGTGCCGGGCCGGGGCCAGGTGGCGTGGGTGGCGACATGGCGGGCCGGGAAGCGCACCGGCGGGGTGGCGCCGTCGTCGATGTCGGCCAGCGCGATGGCCTTGATGAAGGTGTGCACCCGCATCAGCGAGCCGCTGATCTGCTCGAAGTCGCGCGCTGTGCCGGCGCCGGCGACGTCGACATGGTCGCTGAGCAGGCGCTGCAGGTCGAGCACGGCATCGAGTCGTTTGCGCAAGGTGCCGATGTGCTGGCCGGCGGCAAGCTGGAACTCGGCATACACGCGGTCGCGCTGGGCGTCGAGCGCGCTCTTGTACACCGCCTCGGTGGCAGCGGCGAGGACGCCGGCCAGGACCAGGGCGAGGCCGAAGTGCTTGACGAGGCGGCGAAGGTGCCGGATCACGCGCGGTGTGCGCGTCGCAGGTTCATGCGATGCAGCTTCCATTGTGTGCCGCCCAATCGCGGCGGCGGGGTGTTGGCCAGGCAGTCTAGGGGCGCGTGCGCCGGCTGCCGATGACCGCGGTCAGCATGGTGAGTATGAACAGGCCGATGGCAATGGCATTGCCAAGGGCCCCATACGCCCGCCAGCCGTGGGTCTGGGCGAGATCGCCGGCGACGCGCAGGAGCAGGCTCAGATGCAGCAGCGCCAAGGGTACATAAAAACCGGGGTGATATGGCAAGCGGACGCGAAGAACCGCGGGCAGGATGATCGGCGCGTGGCCGAAGACCATGGCGAACACGAAGCCGACCATCAGGCTGTGGACGGCGCTGTCCCAGCCGGTGTCGCCGGGGCCGGGGCCGAGCGTGGCGAGCACCGCACCGCCGAGCGCCAGCCACAGGTAGCCGGAGAGCAGGCAGAGGGCAATGTAGCGGGTGAGGCCGGTGGTCTTGACCGTGCGCCGGGCGACGTCCTGGCGAAACAGCCACAACGCCAGGCCGGCCGCGCCCAGGCCGAACAGGCGCGGGCCGGCGGGCAGGGCGGCGAGCGAGGCGCCGCCGACGAGCAGGCCGATCAGGGCGATGAAGATGCGCTGCATGCGCGGGCTGACCCGCATCAGCCGCGACAGTTCGAGCCGTTCCCCGGCGATGGTGACGATCAGGAAGGCCGCCCACCACCACAGCGCCAGATCGACGCTACCGGATAGCCCCCACACCAGCACGCCGATCAGCCAGGCGAGGGCGCCGAGGGTGAGCACGCGGGCATGCAGCGCCGGCACCCGCCGCTGGGCATGCAGCGAGGCGAGCACCAGGGCGATGCCGCCGACGGTGAAGCAGCCCGCGGCCACCGTGGGCGCGGCGCCGGCAATGAGCAGCGCGCTGCCGAGGCCCCCGGCCAGCGGACCGAGGTAGGCCCAGCGCTGGCCGACGGCGACGGCGCGCTCGAGCGCGATGAGGGTGCCGAAGAAGGCGCACATCATCAGCGCGCCATGTGGCGCGCCGGCGACGAAGGCGGGGGTCGGCCAGGCCAGGCGCCACAGGCCGGCGAGCACGCCGGTGATCAGCCCGGCAAAGCCGAGGACCAGCAGCGGCGCGCGCTGCCAGGGCGGCAGGTCAGACATCGTCCGGCTGCCAGCCGAAGTGGGCCTTGGCGGTGTCGCTCATCATGGCCGGCGTCCATTCGGGCTGCCAGACCAGCTCGACCTGGCGGGCGTGGTCGGGGGCGACGCGGCGCAGGGCGGCGTCGACCTCGTCCATGATCATCTGGCCCATCGGGCAGGCCGGGCTGGTCATGGTCATGTCGACGGCAATCCGGGTGTCGGTGACGGCGATGCGGTAGATCAGGCCGAGGTCGACGATGTTCATGCCGACTTCGGGGTCGATGACCTGTTTGAGGGCGTCGCGGACGGTGGTTTCGTCGAGGAGGTGGCTCATGTTGGCGTGTCGGGGTCGAGGGGGCGGGGGCGGCCGTACCAGCGGAACTGGTCGAGCGCTTCGTTCATCTGGGCTGCGTCGAGTCGCGGCGGTTCGCCCAGGCTGCGGGCGCGCCAGTAGTGTTCGCACAGCATTTCGAACTCGATGGCGCGATCGAGCAGGTGGTCGAGGCGGTCGGCCAGCACCACCATGCCGTGGTTGGCCATCAGCGCCGCACTGCGTCCGGCCAGCGCGGCGAGGGTGGCATCGGACAGCGCCTGGCTGCCGAAGGTGGCGTAGTCGCCGCAGCGCACGCTGTCGCCGCCGAAGCGCGCCACCATGTAGTGGAAGGCGGGCACGTCGAGCCGCTGGCAGGCCAGCGCGGTGGCGAAGGGCGCATGCGCATGCAGCACGGCGCCGACTTCGGGCCGGGCGGCGTAGATGTCGCGGTGCAGGCGCCATTCGCTGGATGGCGCGCGTCGGCCGCGGGCGGTGCCGTCGGCGGCCACTTCGGTCATGTCGGCGGCCTCGCAGCGCTCGGGCGCCATGCCGGAGGGGGTGACCAGGAAGCCGGCGCCGTCGCGCACGCTGACATTGCCGGCGGTGCCCACCGACAGGCGCGCCGCGGTCATGCCGCGGGCCACGCCGAGCAGCTGTTCGGCGAGCGGGCTCATGGCGCGAGGGGGGCCAGCGCGCCGGGGGCGACGACCCCGTGCTCGGTGATGATGGCGGTGATGCGTGCCGCGGGCGTGACGTCGAAGGCCGGGTTGCCGACCGCGGTGTCGGCCGGCGCGATACGCAGCTGTGCCGTGCCGCCGCTGGCGTCGAGGCCGTGCAGCACGCGCACCTCGTCGCCGTCGCGGTCTTCGATGGGAATGGCGGCGCCGTTCGGGCAGGCGAAGTCGATGGTCGACACGGGGGCGGCAATATAGAAGGGCACGCCGTGGTCGGCGGCGGCCAGTGCCTTGAGATAGGTGCCGACCTTGTTGGCGGTGTCGCCGTTGGCGGCGACGCGGTCGGCGCCGGTGATGACCAGGTCCACCTCGCCGCGCATCATCAGCAGGCCGGCGGCGTTGTCGGCGATGAGGCGATGGGCGACACCGGACTCGCGCAGCTCCCAGGCGGTGAGCAGGCCCTGGTTGCGCGGCCGGGTCTCGCTCACCCACACCTCGACGGCGATGCCCGCCGCCTGCGCGGCATACACCGGCGACAACGCGGTGCCGTGGCCGAGCGTGGCCAGCCAGCCGGCGTTGCAGTGGGTCATGACACGCACCGGGCCGGGGCGGCGTGCGGCGATGTCGGCGATCAGCGCCAGGCCGTGCTGGCCGATGGCGGCGTTGGTGGCGATGTCTTCGGCGATGATGGCGTCGGCCTCGCGCTCGGCGGCGGCCAGGCGCGCCTCGGCCGGCAGCGCTCGCAGCACGCGGGCCATGCGCCCCAGGGCCCAGTGCAGGTTGACCGCGGTCGGGCGGGTCGCGCCGAGCACGGTGAGCGCGTGATCCAGCGTGGCGGCGTCGGCCGTCTCGCGCAGCGCCAGCGCCACCCCGCAGGCCGCGGTGGCGCCAATCAGCGGCGCGCCGCGCACCTGCATGGCGCGGATCGCATGGGCGAC
>QQUN01000074.1 GCA_008501585.1 Pseudomonadota bacterium
GGGCAACCCCCCCGGCGGCATGACGACCTATGCCATGGACCGGGCCATTCCGCACGGCGCCACACCGCCACGGGCGGCCTGGGTGGCCCGCCGGGGCGCGCCGGTGCTGCTGCTGGCCTGGGCGCCGCTGGTCGGCGACGCGCTGTGCGCCGCCGCCGGCTGGCTGCGCCTGCCGGCCCTCGCCTGTGCCGGCTGGATGGCGCTGGGCAAGCTGCTGCGCTACGCCCTGATCCTCGCGGCGAGCTGAACCGCGGCCGATTTAACACTTGTTTTAGCGATTCAGCGGCCAGCGTGCATTTGGTCATGCTCCCGGCGTAACCGGCTCCCTATACTTGGCGTTCCGCCTGCCTGCAAGCCGAACGATGCCCCGCGCCCTCGCCCTTTTCCTCACCCTGCTGTCCTGTCTTGCCGGGTCGGGAAGCGTCCAGGCCGCCGCGTTCTCCATCGCCTTCCACTATGGCGCCACGCTGCCTGTCGACGGCCTGCGTGCCCACGACATCGTGGTGGTCGAGCCCGACCACGGCCACGCCCCCGGCGCCCTGGGCCCGGATACCGAGCTGTTCGCCTATGTCAGCGTGGGCGAGGTCCACCCCCAGCGCGCCTACCTGGCCGACATCCCCGCCGCGCTCAAGCGCCAGACCAACGCCGACTGGGGCAGCATCGTCATCGATGTCAGCCAGCCGGCCTGGGCTGCGTTCATGGCCGAGCGCATCGTCGGCCCGCTGTGGCAGCGCGGCTACCGCGGCTTCTTCCTCGACACGCTCGATTCCTACCGCCTGCTGGCCGACGTCGACCCGGCCGCCGCGCAGCGCGGGCTCGAGCAACTCATCACCACGCTGACCGCGCGCTACCCCGGCATCCGGCTGATCCTCAACCGCGGCTTCGAGCTGCTGCCGGCCGTGCACACGCAGGTCTTCGCCGTCGCCGCCGAATCGGTGCATCGCGGCTGGCACGCCGGCTCGGGCCGCTATGTGGCGGTGCCCGAGGCCGACCGCCGCTGGCTGCTCGAGCGCTTCGACGACGTGCGCCAGCGCTATGCCCTGCCGGTGATCGGCATCGACTACCTGCCCGCGGGGGCCCTCGACGAGGCCCGCGCGCTGGCCCGCCGCCTGCTGGCCGAGGACATCATCCCGTGGATCGCCGAGCCCTCGCTCACCACGCTGGGCACCGGCGCCATGGAGGCCCTGCCGCGTCGCGTGCTGGTGGTGTACGACGCCGCCGAGGCCAGCGCGGTGAACTACACCAACGCCCACCGCTACATCGAAATGCCGCTCAACTACCTCGGCTACGTGGCGGACTACCTCACCCCTGACGCCCCCCTGCCCGACCGGCTCGACCCGCGCATCCACGCCGGCATCGTCACCTGGATGACCGGCGGCATCGCCCAGGGCACGCGCCTGCACCGCTGGCTGCAGGCACAGATCGACGCCGGCACCCGGGTCGCCGTCTTCGACGACTTCGGCTTCGAACTCGGCCAGCGCGGCGCTGCCCGCCTCGGCCTGGCGCTCGCACCGCCGCCGCAGGCCCCGCTGACCCTCAGCGCCAGCGACCCGATCATCGGCTTCGAGATGACCCCGCGCCCGCGCGCCAGCACCCTGCTGCCGATCACCGTCAGCCACCCCGACGGCAAACCCCTGGCCGAACTCACCGACGCCGCCGGCCAGCGCTACCACCCGGCGGCGATCATGCCCTGGGGCGGCTACCTGCTCGATGCCTTCGCCGTCACCGAACTGCCCGGCATCGAAGGCCAGAGTCGCTGGGGGGCCGACCCCTTCGCCTTCCTGCAACGCGCCCTGCGCCTGCCCCCGCGTCCGGTCCCCGACCCCGCCACCGCCAGCGGCCGCCGGCTGCTGATGGCCCATATCGACGGCGACGGCTTTCCCTCGCTGGCCGAGTTCCCCGGCTCGCCGCTGGCCGCCCAGGTGCTGCTCGACGACGTGCTCAAGCGCTACCGCTTCCCCCACGCCATGTCGGTGATCGAGGCCGAAGTCAGCCCCGAGGGGCTCTACCCCGCACTGGCCACAAAGCTCGAAGGCATCGCCCGGCAGATGTTCGCCCTGCCGCATGTCGAGATCGCCAGCCACACCTACTCCCACCCCTTCAAGTGGCGCAAGGTGTTCGACACACGCGACGACGACCGCGCCGCCGACTACCACCTCGAGATTCCCGGCTACACGCCCACCCCCGAGCGCGAGATCCTCGGCTCCATCGACTACATCCGCACGCGCCTCGCCCCACCCGGCAAGCCCGTGCGCCTGCTGCTGTGGAGCGGCAATGCCGCGCCCGACGCCGCCACTCTCAAGCTGATCGAAGAACACGACCTGCTCGACATGAACGGCGGCAACACCACCATGAGCCGCCGCCGCCCCACCGTCGCCGCCGTCTCACCCATCGGCGTGCACCAGGGCCCCTACTTCCAGCCCTACGCGCCGATCATGAACGAGAACGTCTACACCAACGACTGGACCGGCCCCTACTACGGCTTCCGCGACGTCATCGACACCTTCCGCATGACCGGCGAGCCGCGCCGCCTCAAGCCGATCAACATCTACTACCACACCTATTCGGCCAGCAAGCTCGCCGCCCTCAAGGCCCTGCACACGGTCTATGACTGGACCCTGGCACAGCCGACCCAGGCGGTGTTTCCCAGCGACTACATCGCCATGGCCCACAACTTCAACACCCTCAGCCTGGCCCGCGCGCTCGACGACCCCGACACCCTGCACATCCGCCACGCCGACGCCCTGCGCAGCCTGCGCCTGCCGCCCGGGTTCCCCGCCCCCGACCTTCGCCACAGCGCCGGGCTGGCCGGCTGGGCCGACGGACCCGACGGCCGCTTCGCCACCCTCGCCGCCTCCCGCGCCAGTCTGCGCCCCGCACGGCCGGGCGCGCCCGTGCCGCACTTCGTCTCCGCCAATGCCCGCCTGACCCACTGGCAACGCCACCCGGCCGGCATCGACTTCACCCTGGCGGGCCACACCCCGCTCGAACTCACCCTCTCGCACCCCGGCCACTGCCGGCTGCAGGCCAACGGGCGCGCGCTCGCCGCCGCCCGACACGACGGCCCGACCCACCACTACCGCCTCGACGCCACCGATGCCCGCCTCGCCCTCCGCTGCCCTGCCTGAGCGCCCCCGCGTCCTCTCGCTGCGCGCGCTGATGGTCTTCGGCGCGCTGGCCGGCGCCGGCATGGTGCTGCTCTTCCCCTACGACACCCTGGTCAAGGCCTCGCTCGACGCCCGCCAGGGCGACGCCCTCGCCGCCGCCTACCTGCACAACCTGCTGCGAACCGACACCGACAACGCCCGCATGCGTTTCGCCCTCGCCGCCCAGCACGCTGCCCGGCACGACTTTCCTGCCGCGCGCCAGGCCATCGCCCCGCTTGTCCGCCACGCCGACCCCGCCGTCGCCGCCCGCGCCCGCTGGCTCGACTGGCGCTTTGCCGCCGACCAGACCCCGGCCGACGCCCCCGCGCACGAGGCCGACCTGCACGCCCTCGCCGGCGACCCCGCGCTGGCCACCGCCGACCGACTCAGCCTCGTCGCCTACGCCGCACGCGGCCGCCACGGCGACAGCGCTGGCCACGCCCTCGACACCCTGCGCAGCGCCGCCGACCTCGACACCGTCGCCGCCCAGTCACTCGCCGACCACCTGCGCCAGACCGGCCACCCCCACCTGGCCGCCCGCGCCTACCTGCTCGCCCGTGACCGCGCCACCGCACCGGCCGAGCAGCGCGCCCACTTCCTCGCCGCGCTGCGCACCCTGCAGGCGGTCAGCGACTTCGACGCCGCCCTCGCGCTGGCCGACCGCGAACTCGGCCCGCTCGCCACCGACGCCCCCACCCTCACCTTCCTCATCGGCCTCGCCCGCGCCGCCAACCGCCCCGAGCGCGCCGCCGACTACGCCCGCCGCCTGATCCGCACCAGCCTGCAAGAACAGCTCGACGGCGCCATCCGCCTGGTAGCCCTCAGCGCCGACGCCGACCTCGCCCTGCCCTTCGACGACGCCCGCTACCGCCTCGCCTACGACACCTTCCTCGGCGCCGGCGCCCTCGCCGACGCCTACGCCCTCAGCGCCTCCGCCGTCCGCCAGGCCCCCGACAGCGCCGACTGGCGCCGCCGCCTCGCGCAAGTGGCCGAGTGGCACGGCCAGCCCGCCGAGGCCCTGGCCCAGTGGCACCACCTGGCCCGCCAGGGCGACAGCGCCGCCTGGGCCCAGGTGCTGCGCCTGGCCCCCGGCCTGTTCGCCCACCGCCCGCTGCTCGACGCGAAGCAGCACCAGCTGCGCCAGCACCCGGCCGACGACGCCCTGCTGCACGACATCGCCCGCCTGTACGAACGCCTCGGCGAGCCCGACGCCGGCATCGCCTTTCTCCAGGCCCACGCCACCCGCCACCCGAGCCCCGCCGCCCTCGACGCACTGGCCACCCTCGCCGAACGCGCCGGCCGCGGCGCGGTGGCCGATGCCGCCCTGGCCGAGCGCGCGCAGCGCTTCGGCAACTCACCGGCGCTGAGCCAGCGCCGCGCCGCCGGTCTCATCGCCCGCGGCCACCTCGACGCCGCCATGGCCGCGCTCGACAGCGCCCATGGCGACGCCCCCGACACCGCCACCGACTACTGGCAGCTGCGCGCCTCGCTCGCCGGCCTGCTGCAAGCGCGCAGCGCCCAGCGCGACGCCTTGAGCCGCCTCGTCGCCCAGCCCGGCGCACGGCCGGAGGACTTCGCCGACCTCGTCGAGCTGCTGCGCCCGGCCCACCCCGACCAGGCCGCCCGCCTCGCCACCCGCGCGTGGGACCGCTACGCCCGCCCCGACTGGCTGCTGCGCAGCCTCGACCTGCACCTGGCCACCCGCAACTACGCCGCCATGGGCGCCCTCATCGACGCGCTCGATGCGCCACGCCTGCGCCCCCTGGAAACCGACGCCACCTTCCTGCGCCTGCGCGGCCAGTGGCAGCAGGGCACCGGCCAGCACGACGCCGCACAGGCCGACTTCGAAGCCGCGCTGGCCCGCGACCCCGCCAGCGCCGCCACCCGCGCCGCCCTGCTGTGGCTACTCATCGACACCGCCAAGGCCGACACCCTGGCCGCCCTGCTAGCCCGCCACGAAGCCGACTGGGCCGCCGACGGCGAACTGCACGACGCCCTCGCCGCCGCCTGGTCCACGCTCTCCCGCCCGCAGCGCGCGCTCGACCGCTACCTGCTGCCGCACGCCCACCGCCACCGTGACGACTTCCTGTGGATGATGGGCCTGGCCGACACGCTCGAGCAGGCCGGCGAGGTCGACCGCGCCTGGCAACTGCGCGAGCACCTGTGGCGCCAGCGACGCACCGCCGCCCCGGCCACCAGCGCCGAGGCCGCCCCCCTGGCGCGCCGCGCCGCCGAGGCCCGCCTCGCCCGCCAGCAACGCCCCGGCGACGCCAGCGACCGGCTGCTGCGCGCCCTGATGCGCCAGGACGGCCCGACCGACCCGCTCGACACCCCCGTGCTGCGCGACCTGGCCATGAGCTGGCTGCTCGACCAGGGCGACATCGATGGCGCGCGCGGCTTCCTGTGGGAGCGCTATGCCCGCGCCCTGACCCGCCCGCACTGGGCCGACGCCGCCATCGCCCTGGCCGGCGACGACCGCAGCACACTGGCCGAGATCCTGGCCCGCCACGACACCGCGCTACCGGCCGCGCAGCGCGCCGAAATCGCCGAGCGCCTCGGCCGCCCCGAGCAGGTCGCCAGCGCCCTCCACGCCGTTGCCGACGACGCCCGCCACGGCGACGACCTCCACCTGCAACTGAGCGACGCCCTGCTCGACCAGGCCCACCGCCTGCGCCTCGATGCCACCGCCCGCCGCCTCGACGCCCTCCGCGAAACCGAACGCCGCGCCGAGCTGCGGCTACGCCTCGCCCCCCGGCTCAAGCTCAGCCTCACCCTGGGCAGCCTCCAGCGCCGCCCCCGCGGCGGCACACTGGCCACCGCGCCCGACGAGCGCCAGGTCGGCGTCGAGCTCGCCTGGACCCACGACGCCGGCCTCACCCGCCTCGGCGTCGCCCGCCGTCACGGCCTCGCCGACACCACCCCGGTCTGGCTCGGACACGATGTCCAGTTCGACCCGCGCTGGGCCTTCGGCCTCGACCTCGGCACCCAGCTGGCCGCCACCGAAAGCAGCGCGCTGCGCGCCGCCGGCATGAAGGACGAGCTGCTCGCCAGCGCCGCCTACGGCCTCAGTTCGCGCGAACGCCTGGCCCTGCAGTGGGCGCACAGCCGCTACAGCAGCCAGCACGGCCTGGCGCTCGGCCGCGCCGACCGCTGGCAACTCGACTACAGCTACCGCCTGACCCGCGGCCGGCCGGAACTCGAGGCCGGCGTGTATGCCGGCGGCTACCGCTTCCGCGCCGATGTGGGCGGCGATGCCGGCGACCGCGCCGCGCTCGCGTCGATCCTGCCCGGCGGCCTGGCCCCGCTGCTGCCCGACAGCTACCTGTTCCGCGGCGCCCGGCTCACCGTCAACGCCCGCCAGCGCCATGGCCTGCAACGCGCCCTGGTGCCCTACGCCACACTCGACCTCAACCATGTCAGCGGCCGCGGTTATGGCTACGGCGTCGAGCTCGGCCTCAGCGGTCGGGTGCTCGGCGCCGACCAGCTGCTGCTCGGCCTCCAGCACGACAAGGGCGGCGAGGGCGATGCCGGCCGCAGCAGCGCCTTGTTCCTCGACTACCAACTGTTCTTCTGAGCCCAAGGGAGCCCCATGAACACCTTGCTTGCCCACCCCCTCCTGCGCCTCCTGTGCCTGGTCACGCTGCTCGGCGGCTGTGCTGTCACCGACCGCGTTCCCGAGCGCACCGCCAGCGCCCAGGCCCGCTGGGCCGTGCTCACGCTGGAAAACACCACCACCACGCCCATGGCCGGCGCCCGCGCCGAGGCCGTGGCCCGCGCCCTGCTCCACACCCTGGGCGTCAATGACGTGGTGCGCCCGCCCGCACCGACGCGCGACGCGCTGTTCGACCCCGCCCCGGCGGCCGACACCGAGGCGGCCATCGCCTGGGCACGCGGCGCCGGCGTGCGCTACCTGCTCACCGGCACGGTCGACGAATGGCAGTACAAGGTCGGCGTCGATGGCGAGCCGGCCGTGGGCCTGGCCCTGCACATCATCGACGTCGAAGACGGCAGCACGCTGTGGAGCGGCGTTGGCGCACGCACCGGCTGGGGGCGCGACTCGCTCGCCGCCGTCGCGCAGACGCTGATCAAGTCGCTGCTCGCCCCGGTTGTCCGCTAGGCCCCGCATGTCCGTCACCCGCCTGTTCGCCCCCCACCGGGTTGCGCCCCACGCGCTGGCCGAAGCCCTCGTCGTGCCGCTGCTGCTGCTCGCCCTCGCCTGGTGGGTCAACCCGGCCGACCCGCTGTTCGCCTGGGCCAGCTTCCCCTGGCCGGTGCTCGGGCCGGTGCTGATCGCCCTGCGCTACGGCCCGCTGCTCGGCGTGCTCGGCGTCATCGCGCTGCTCGCCGGCTGGCTGGCGCTGCTGGCCAGCGGGCAACTCGACGCCGCCACGCCGCAACTGTATTTCCTCGGCACACTGGCGCTGGTGATGATCGGCGGCGAATTCGCCTCCATCTGGCGCAGCCGCGTCCGCCGCGCCGACACCCGGGCCCACTACCTGCAGGAACGGCTCGACCAGCTCACCCGCCAGCACTACCTGCTGCGCGTCTCGCACGACCGCCTCGAGCAAGACCTGATCAGCCGGCCGGTGTCGATGCGCGATGCGCTCACCGGCCTGCGCGAACTGGCCTCGGGCGACGACGCGCACGCCGGCGCCGACGACCTGCTCAAGCTGCTGGCCCAGTTCTGCCAGGTCGAACGGGCGGCCCTCTTTCCGCTCGCCGCCAACGGCACGCCGGCGGCGACGCCGGCCGGACGCCTCGGCGCCCCCTTCCCCCTCGTTGCCGACGATCCACTGATCCGCGCCGCCGATACCGAAGGCGGCCTGTGCCATGTGGCCAGCGACGCCCTGCCCGACGACCACGGCAGCCAGTACCTGGTGGTCAGCCGCCTGCGCGACCTGCGCGGCACCGACCACGGCCTGCTGGTGATCGAATCGATGCCCTTCGTCGCGCTGCATGCCGACACCCTGCAGGTGATCAACCTGCTCGCCGGCTACTACGCCGACAGCCTCGCCAGCCGTGACATCGTCCGCCCCGTCCACGCCGTGGCGCCGCACTGCCCGCCCGAATTCGCGCTCGAGCTGCAACGGATGTGGCATGCCAGCCGCGACAGCGGGCTGCCCGGCGCCATCGTCGCGCTCACCTATGCCAGCCGGCCGGTACTCGACGACCTGCCGCTGCAATGGCACCGCCTGCAGCGCACGCTCGATGTCACCTGGCACACCCGCGAAGGCCCGCGCGAAGCCTTGCTGGTGCTGATGCCGCTGTCCGGCGCCGCGGCCATCGAGGGCTACCTCGACCGCCTCGACGCCTGGCTGACCCAGCACCTGGACGCCCCGCCCGGCGAGCTGGGCATCGCCCTGCACGCCTACCGGCTCGACACCACCCCTGCCCCCGACCTGTTGCGCACCCTGCTCGAGGATTGTCATGTTTGCCCTGCTGCTCAGTCTGTCGGCGTTGTCGCTTGAAGGCCTCGCGCTCGGCGTGCTCGGTAGCGCCGACACGGGCGAGGGCCTGCTGGCGGCCTTCCTGCTGCCGCACCTGGCCGCCAGCGCCCTGCTGGCGCTGGCCGGGCGGGCGCTGATGCCCTCGCTCACCGCGCGCGCGCCCGGCGCCAGCGTGGCGCTGATGTTCGCGCTCAGCGCCTTCATCCCGCTGCTGGGTTTCCTCGGCGTGGCCACCGGGCTGTGGATCGGTCGCTACCGCCGCGCAATGCGCGGCCCGCGGGGGCTGCGCACCCTCGCCCTGCCGCCGCTCGACCCCCACCAACGCGCCCGCGCCGGCGTCCACCCGACCGGCGTCAGCGGCTTTCTGCGCAACCGGCGGGTGCCCACCCCGCAGCGGCTCAAGGCGCTGGTGGCCTTGCAGCATGTGCCCGGCCGGGTGGCCAGCCCGCTGCTGCGCAACCTGCTCGGTGACGACAGCGAAGACTTGCGCCTGCTCGCCTACGGCATGCTCGACCGCAAGGAGAAAGGGCTCAACGCACAAATCCATGCCGAGCACCGCCGGCTCGCCGCCAACCCCGGCCCCACCGCCCAGTTGCTCGCCCATACCCGGCTGGCCGGCCTGTACTGGGAGCTGATCTACCAGCAACTGGCCCACGGCGACCTGCGCACCCATGCCGCCGACACCGGCCTGTTCCACGCCCGCGCCGCGCTCGCGCTGCGCCCATCGGCCGCCGGCATGCATCTGCGCTGCGGCCAGTTCCTGCAGACACTCGGCGATGCCGACGGCGCCGAAGTGGCGCTCGAAGCCGCCCGCAGCGCCGGCCTGCCCGACCACCGGGTGCTGCCCCACCTGGCCGAACTGGCCTTCCTGCGCCGCGACTTTGCCGCCGTGCGCCGCCTGCTGGCGCCGCTGGGCCACTGGCCGGGCACCACCGGCATGCACAAGGTGGCGCAACTGTGGAGACCGCGATGACCGCCCGCCCACCGCGCGCCACCGAGGCCGACATCGCCCTGCTGCTCGAAGGCACCTATCCCTTCGTCTCGGGCGGGGTGTCGTCCTGGACCCACCAGATCATCCAGGCCCATCCCGAGCTGCGCTTCGCGCTGGTGTTCCTCGGCAGCCGCCGCAGCGACTACCCCGAGATGCGCTATACGCTGCCGCCCAACGTGGTGCACCTGGAGACCCACTTCCTGCACGACACGGCCGGCGAGGCACGCCCCGGCGCCCCGCGCGGGCGGCCCGGCAACACCGCCGCCTTTGCCGATATCGACGCCCTGCACCACGCCTTCCGCCACGGCAGCTCGGTGGCACCGGCCACCGTGCACGCCGCCTGCGCACACCTCAAGCCCGGTGGCGCCCTGCCCGAGGCCGACTTCCGCCATTCCGAAGCCGCCTGGCAACGCATCACCGCACACTACCGCCAGCACTGCGCCGATCCCAGCTTTGTCGACTATTTCTGGTCGGTGCGCATCATGCACCAGCCGCTGTGGCAGCTCGCACGCATCGCCGACCAGCTCATCCCGGCGCGCGCCTACCACAGCATCTCGACCGGCTATGCCGGCTTCCTCGGCGCCCTGCTGACCCACGCCACCGGCCGCCCGCTGATCCTCACCGAGCACGGCATCTACACCAAGGAACGCAAGATCGACCTGTTCCAGAGCGAGTGGATCAGCGACAACCGCAACGCCTTCCAGCGCGACCCGACCGAGCTGTCCTACTTCCGCCAGCTGTGGATCCGCTTCTTCGAGTGGATGGGCCGGCTGAGCTACGACGCCGCCGACCCGATCATCTCGCTCTACGAAGCCAACCGCACACGGCAGATCGCCGACGGCGCAGCGGCCGCACGCACCCAGGTGATCCCCAATGGCGTAGCCCTCGAGCGCCTCGCCCCGCTGCGCACCCAACGCCGTACGGACGGCCCGCCGGTGCTGTGCCTGATCGGCCGCGTGGTGCCGATCAAGGATGTGAAGAACTTCATCCGCGCCATGCGCTCGGTGCGCACCCGCCTGCCCGAGGCCGTGGGCTGGATCGCCGGTCCGCTGGACGAAGACCCCAGCTATGTCGCCGAATGCCGCAACCTGATCGACAGCCTCGGCCTGGGCGAGGCCGTGCGCCTGCTCGGCATGCAGCGCATCGACACGCTGCTGCCCAAGGTCCGCCTGGTGGTGCTCAGCTCCATCTCCGAAGCGCTGCCGCTGGTGGTGCTCGAAGCCTTCGCCGCCGGCGTGCCCTGCGTGAGCACCGATGTCGGCGCCTGCCGCGAGCTGATCGAGGGCCAGGACGCCGCCGACCGCGAGTTGGGCCACGCCGGCGCCGTGGTCGGCATTGCCGACCCGCAAGCCCTGGCCGACGCGGCGCTCACCCTGCTGGCCAGCCCGGCCCGCTGGCAGGCGGCCAGCGAGGCCGGTGTGCGGCGCGTCGAAGCGCGCTACAGTGACGCCCTGATGTTCCAGCGCTACCGCACCGTCTATGAGCGTGCGCTGGCCCCCTCCCCCTGCAAGGAGCACTCCCCATGAGCCTGACCCGCTATGGCACCACCACCCGCTATTCCGACATCGTGGTGCACAACCAGACCCTGTACACCGTCGAAGTGCCCGCCAGCATCGACACCAACATCGAGACCCAGACCAGCGAAATCCTCGGCAGCATCGATCGCCTGCTGGCCCAGGCCGGCAGCGACAAGTCGCGCATCCTGATGGCCACCATCTACCTCGTCGACATGGACGACTATGCCGGCATGAACGCGGTGTGGGACGCCTGGCTGGCCGAAGGCACCGCCCCCTGCCGCGCCTGCGTGCAAGTGGCCGGCCTGGCACAGCCGGGCTGGCGGGTCGAGATCGCGCTGACTGCCGCGGTAGACTAGAGAAAGCGACGTGGCCGGCATCGGTTTCGAGCTGCGCAAGCTCTTGCGCAAGGACAGCCTGCTCGGCCTGGTGCAGGCCTATGCCTACGCCGGGGTGATCGGTTCGGGGCCCTGGGTGCTGTCGATCGTCGGCATCCTGGCCATCGGTCTGCTCAGTTCGGCGCTCGACGCCCCGTCGCTCGGGGTGACGCAGTTCCAGGTATCGGTCACCTGGCTGATCGCCAGCTCGCTGATCCTCACCGGTGGCGTGCAGCTGGCCTTCACCCGCTATGTGTCGGACCGCCTCTTCGAGCAGCGCCACGAGGTCGTGCTGCCCAATCTGCACGGCGTCCTGTGCCTGGTGCTGGTTGCCGCGGGGGGGCTGGCCACGGTGCTGGCTTTCACCGTGTTTGCCGGCGAAGGGGTGCGCTACCGGTTGCTGATGATGGCCGGCTTCACCGAGCTGTGCGCCATCTGGGTGCTGACCATCTTCCTGTCCGGGCTCAAGCGCTACCGCGCCATCCTGGCCATGTATGCGCTCGGTTACGGCATCACCGTCGGGGCCGCGCTGCTGGCGCGCGCGTGGGCGCTCGAAGGCCTGCTCGCCGGCTTCGTGCTCGGCCACTTCGCCCTGCTGTGCGGCATGTGGTGGCTGACGGTGCGCAGCTTCGGCGCCACCGAGGCAATACGCTTCGATTTCCTCCAGCCCGGCCAGCGCTACCCCAGCCTGCTGATCATCGGCGTGCTCTACAACCTCGCAGTGTGGGCCGACAAGCTGGTGTTCTGGCTGTATCCGGAGACCTCGGCCGCCATCATCGGGCCGCTGCGCGCCTCGGTCATCTACGACCTGCCGGTGTTCATGGCCTACCTGTTCATCATCCCCGGCATGGCGGTGTTCCTGGTGCGCATCGAGACCGACTTCGTGGACGACCACGAGCGCTTCTACACCGCCGTGCGCGAGGGCGGCAGCCTGGAGACCATCGAGGCCATGCGCGACGAGATGGTGCTCGCCATCCGCCAGGGCTTTGCCGAAATCGCCAAGATCCAGACCCTGGCCCTGCTGGCCGCCATCGTCGTCGGCCCCACTGTGCTGGCGGCGCTGGGCATCTCGGCGCTGTACCTGCCGCTGTTCCATGTGCAGACGCTCGGCGCCAGCCTGCAGGTCGGTCTGCTCGCCCTGCTCAACGTGTTTTTCTATCTCGACCAGCGCGCGCTGGTGCTGCGCCTGTGCGCGCTGCTGTGCGTGAGCAACCTCGCCCTCACCGCGTTGTCGCTGCAGCTCGGCGCCGCCTTCTACGGCTACGGCTACGCCGCCGCCGTGCTGCTGACCCTGCTCTACGGCCTGTTCGCGCTCGACCGCAAGCTGCACCGCCTGGAATACGAAACCTTCATGCTGCGCTGAGCCGCACCGCCGGTCGCTCGCGCTGCGCACAGCGGGCTGCGGATGCAGTAAATTGATGCATTCCGTTGCGCTTCGCCGTCATGCCCTCGCCCGCCATTCTCACCCCCGAGCTGGTGCGCTTCGTGACCAGCCACCTGTCGATCCACATCGCCGCCAGCGACGGTGGCGGGCAGGCCACGCTGGTGCGCGGGCTGGGCTGCCGGGCGGATCCGGCCGTGGCCGGCGGCCTGCGACTGCTGGCGGCCCGCCCGCAGGCCGAACCGGTGCTGCGCGGCATCGCCGCCGACGGGCGGGTTGCGGTGGTGTTCAGCGAGCCGGAAACCCATCGCACGGTGCAGCTCAAGGCGCGCGATGCCCGCGTCCTCGCCCCCGACGACGATGACACCGCCCTGCTCGCCCCCTACACCGACACCCTGGTCACCCGCCTGGCCTGCGTCGGCACCCCCGAGCCTTTCGTGCGCGCCCTGCTGGCCTGTCCGCCCGACGAGCTGATCGTGGTCTGTGCCACGCCGGACGAAGTCTTCGGCCAGACCCCGGGGCCCCTGGCCGGCGAACGCCTCGACGCGGCGCACCCGCTGCCATGAGCCCGCTGCGTGGCGTCGACACCCTGCGCAGCTGCCTCGAAGGCATCCTGCCGGCGGGGCTGGCCACCTGTGCGCCGGACGGCACGCCCAACGTCACCTATGTCTCGCAGCTGATGTATGTCGACCCCGAGCATGTCGCGCTGTCCTTCCAGTTCTTCAACAAGACGCGCGAGAACATCCTGGCCAATCCGCACGCCACGGTGCTGATGATGGATCCGGACACCGCCACGCGCTACCGGCTGAGCATCCGCTACCTGCGCACCGAGACCGCCGGCCCGCTGTTCGAACGCATGAAGGCCACGCTCGCCGGCATCGCCTCGCACACCGGCATGGCCGGCGTGTTCCGGCTGCGCGGCGCCGATGTCTACCGGGTGCTGGCCATCGAAGCCGTGCCCGGCCGCAGCCTGCCGCCCCCGGAGGCGCGCGCGCCGCTGCTGCCGGCGCTGCGCCGCAGTGTCGACGCGCTGTCCGGCTGCCGCAGCCTGGAACACCTGATCGACACCCTGGCGCTGTGCCTCGAACGCCATTTCGGCATCGCCCACCAGATGCTGCTGATGGCCGACGCCCTCCGCCAGCGCCTGTACATCGTCGCCAGCCGCGGCTATGCCAGCTCCGGCGCCGGCGCCGAGATCCCCTACGGCGTCGGGGTGATCGGCGTGGCGGCGCGCGAGCGCACCCCCATCCGCATCATCTTTCCGGCTGCCGAATACGCCTACAGCCGCGCCATCCGCGAGCAGCTCGAAGGCGGCGCGCTGGCCGACCGGCTCGAAGCGGGCATCCCCCTGCCCGGCCTGCCCGACCCCTCCAGCCAGCTCGCCGTGCCGGTGCACGCCGGCGACCGGCTGATGGCCGTGCTGTATGTCGAGAGCGACCAGCAATACCGCTTCAACTACGACATGGAAGACGCGCTGGTGGCCCTGTGCGCCATGCTCGGCCCGTGCATGTGTGCGCTGCAGTCCGAGGCCCTCGAGGACGACGCCGCGCCCGCCACGCCGGCCCAGCCGCCGCCCGACGCCAGCGCACCGCCGCTGCGGGTGCGCTACTTCGCGCAGGACGGCAGCGTCTTCCTCGACGATGCCTACCTGATCAAGGGCGTGGCCGGCAGCATCCTGTGGACCCTGCTGCAAGACCACCAGACGCTGGGGCGCTGCGAGTTCTCCAAGCGCGAGATGCGCCTCGACTCACGCCTGCGCCTGCCCGAGGTCGTCGACAACCTCGACGCCCGGCTGATCCTGCTCAGCCGCCGGCTGGCCGACCGCCAGGCCGACCTGCGCATCGAAAAAGCCGGCCGCGGCCGTATCCGCCTGGCGCTGACACGGCCGGTCAGCCTGATCGCCGGCGGCACCCAGGCCGCCTGACGCCGGGATCATCGCGGCCGGCGTCGGCGCTCAGCGCGTAGCCGCGGCGCTGGCCACCGTGGTCGGCGGCTGCGGCACGAACACGAAATGGGCGGTGGGGATCGGCGCGCCCGGGGCCACGGCCTGCGGGGCCGCCACGCCGGCCGGGCCGAGCGCGCGCAGATAGGCGTAGATGGCGTTCAGGTCCGGGTCGGTCATCGCCTTCAGCGCCGGCCACGGCATCGGCGGCAGGCCCCCGGCACGGGCGCGCACCCGCCACTCGCCCTCGCTCATGCCGGCCACCGACAGGCGCAGGTTGGCCGGATAGCTCACGCCCCACGGGCCGCTGAAGCCGACAGTCATGCCGGTCAGCCGCTGGGCCTCGGGCACGGCCCCGCCGGACTCGGCAAAGCCGGCGGTGTGGCAGCCGTTACAGTCGGCCACCTCGACCAGGTAGCGTCCGCGCGCTACCGGATCGGTCGCCTCGGCCAGGGCCGGCGTGGCGGCGCAGGCGGCCGCGGCAAGGATCGCTGTTGCAAACTGGTTCATGCTGAACTCCGTTGATTGACTCGAGTGGCCAGCTTACGAAGGCGGCCGGCGAGCCGCTCTTAAGAGTTGCATCACCAAAGCTTCAAATTTTGCTAAAGCCCCTGCACGCCCAGATAAGCGCCGAAAATCAAAGCCTTGTTCGGCCCAGGGTCTTTTTTTGGGCTGCATGGTGCACCGCAGTTCGATAGAATGTGCAGTTCCCCCCAACGCCACCGCAAGACACGCCGATGACCCAGCGCCTGCGAGAGATTCCCTATAACTACACCTCCTTCTCCGATCGCGAGATCGTGATCCGCCTGCTCGGCGAGGAGAGCTGGCAGGTGCTCGACGCCCTGCGCAGCGAGCGCGTCACCGGCCGCTCGGCGCGCATGCTGTACGAGGTGCTCGGCGACATCTGGGTGGTGCAGCGCAACCCCTATCTGATGGACGACCTGCTGTCCAACCGCGATCGCCGCGGCGCCCTGGTCGGCGCCCTGCGCCACCGGCTGACCGAGATCGACAAGCGCCGTGTCGACGCGCAGGACGAAGACCATGACCGCAGCGACAAGGTCGAGCAGCTGGTACGCGCCGCCCGCGAGGCGGTGGCCCGCTTCGAGGTGCAGTTCGAGGAAACCATCGACCTGCGCCGCCAGGCCACCCGCGTGCTGTCGCGCCATACCCGCAAGGACAACATCTGCTTCGACGGCCATGCCCGCGTCTCGCATGTGACCGACGCCACCGACTGGCGGGTCGAGTACCCCTTCGTGGTGCTCTATCCGGACACCGAGGCCGAGATCGGCCACCTGGTGCGCGACTGTATCGAGCTGGGCCTGACCATCATCCCGCGCGGAGGCGGTACCGGCTACACCGGCGGCGCCGTGCCGCTCGATGCGCGCTCGGTGGTGATCAACACCGAGAAGCTGATCGACATCGGCCCGGTCGAGGAGACCGTGCTGCCGGGCCTTGATGGCCCCATGACTGAACCCTACGCCACCATCCGCACCAGCGCCGGCGTGGTCACCGCGCGCGTGGCCGAGGCCGCCTCGGCCGCCGGCCGGGTGTTTGCGGTGGACCCGACCTCGGCCAGCGCCTCGTGCATCGGCGGCAACGTGGCCATGAACGCCGGCGGCAAGAAGGCCGTGCTGTGGGGCACCGCGCTGGACAACCTGGCGTGGTGGAAGATGGTCACGCCCGACGGCAACTGGCTGGAGGTCGAACGCCTCGACCACAACTTCGGCAAGATCCACGAGCAGGACGTGGTGCGCTTCCGCCTCAAGCGCTTCGACGCCTCGGGCACCCGGTCGCTCGGCGACGAGGTGCTGGAGATGCCCGGCGCGGCCTGTCGCAAGGTGGGCCTGGGCAAGGACGTGACCGACAAGTTCCTCGGCGGCGTGCCGGGCGTGCAGAAAGAAGGCACCGACGGCATCATCGTCGCCGCCCGCTGGGTGCTGCACAAGATGCCGCCGGTCACGCGCACGGTGTGCCTGGAGTTCTTCGGCCAGGTGCGCGAGGCGGTGCCGGCCATCGTCGAGATCACCGACTACTTCAAACCGGGCGGCGAAGGCCATGCGCTGGGCGTGCAGCTGGCCGGCCTGGAACACCTCGACGAACGCTATGTGAAGGCGGTCGGCTACACCACCAAGGCCAAGCGCCACGGCCGGCCCAAGATGGTGCTGATCGGCGATATCGTCGGCCATGACGAAAAGGCCGTCATGCAGGCCACCTCCGACGTGGTGCGCATGACCAACGCACGCGGCTCGGAAGGCTTCATTGCCGTCAGTGACGAACAGCGCAAGAAGTTCTGGCTCGACCGCTCACGCACGGCCGCCATCTCGCGCCACACCAACGCCTTCAAGATCAACGAAGACGTGGTCATCCCGCTGCCGCGCATGGGCGACTACTGCGACCATATCGAGCGCATCAACATCGAGCTGTCGACCCACAACAAGCTCGCGCTGTGCGACGCGCTCACCGAGACGCTGTCCGGCGAGCTGCCCCTGCACACCCAGGACGACGACATCGACGCCGCCGAGATCATCGGCGACCGCCGCCAGGCCGCGCTCGATTACGTGAGCCGCATCCGCGCCCGCTGGCAGTGGCTGCTCGACAACCTCGACACCCCGCTGGCCGAGGCCGAGGCGCGCTTTGCCGAGTTCGGCATCAGCGCCGGCGAGCTGACCAACACCGCCACCGACCCGGTGCTCTTCCACCGCCTGCAGGACTACTCGGTGCGCACCTCGTGGAAGACCGAGCTGCGCGCCCGCCTGATCAAGATCTTCGACGGCGACGTGTTCCGCCCGGTGCGCGAGAAGATCGACGCCGCCCATGCGCAGGTACTGCGCGGCCGGCTGTTCGTGGCCCTGCACATGCACGCCGGCGACGGCAACGTGCACACCAACATCCCGGTCAACTCCGACAACTACGCCATGCTGCGCACCGCCGAGGAGACGGTCGAGCGCATCATGGCCATCGCCCGTTCGCTCGACGGCGTGATCTCGGGCGAGCACGGCATCGGCATCACCAAGCTCGACTTCCTCACCGATGACGAGATGGCCAACTACTGGACCTACAAGCAGAAGGTCGACCCCGAGGGCCGCTTCAACCGCGGCAAGCTGCAGCGCGGCGCCAACCTCGACCGTGCCTACACCCCCAGCTTCGGGCTGATGGGCCACGAATCGCTGATCATGGAGCAGACCGATGTCGGCGAGATCGCCAACGACATCAAGGACTGCCTGCGCTGCGGCAAGTGCAAGCCGGTGTGCTCCACCCATGTGCCGCGCGCCAACCTGCTCTACAGCCCGCGCAACAAGATCCTGTCCACCTCCTCGCTGATCGAGGCCTTCCTCTACGAAGAGCAGACCCGTCGCGGCGTGTCGCTGGCGCACTGGGCCGAGTTCGAAGACGTCGCCGACCACTGCACCATCTGCCACAAGTGCGAAAAGCCCTGTCCGGTGGACATCGACTTTGGCGATGTCTCCATCAAGATGCGCAACCTGCTGCGCAACCAGGGCAAGAAGTCCTTCAACCCCGGCAAGGCCGCGGCCATGGCCTTCCTCACCGTCAAGGACCCGGCCACCATCAAGCTGATGCGCAAGGGCATGATCGAGTGGGGCTACAAGGCGCAGCGCTGGGCGCACAAGACCGCCAAGTCGCTCGGCCTGATCCAGGGCCAGGTCAAGCAGCCGCCGGCCACGCTGCACAAGGCGCCGATCAAGGCGCAGGTGATCCACTTCATCAACAAGCCCATGCCGGGCAACCTGCCCAAGCGCACCAGCCGCGCGCTGATGGACATCGAGGACGACAAGATCATCCCAGTGATCCGCAACCCGCAGATCAAGCGCGACGCCTCCGAGGCGGTGTTCTACTTCCCAGGCTGCGGCTCCGAGCGCCTGTTCAGCCAGGTCGGCCTGGCCACCCAGGCCATGCTCTACCATGTCGGCGCCACCACCGTGCTGCCGCCGGGCTACCTGTGCTGCGGCTACCCGCAGACCGCCGCCGGCGAGGAAGACAAGGGCCAGAAGATCACCACCGACAACCGCGTGCTCTTCCACCGTGTCGCCAACACGCTCAACTACCTCGACATCAAGACCGTCGTGGTGTCCTGCGGCACCTGCATGGATCAGTTGATGAAGTACCAGTTCGACAAGATCTTCCCCGGCTGCCGGCTCATCGACATCCATGAATACCTGATGGAAAAAGGCGTCAGGCTGGAGGGCATCACCGGCCAGAAGTACATGTACCACGAGCCCTGCCACACCCCGATGAAGATCCATTCGGGCATCAAGGTGGCCAACGAGCTGATGGGCACCCGCGTCGACCTCAACGACCGCTGCTGCGGCGAATCGGGCACCCTGGCCGTCGCCCGCCCGGACGTCTCCACCCAGGTGCGCTTCCGCAAGCAGGAAGAAATGGAACAGGGCGCGGCGGCGCTGCGCGAGGGCGACGCCAGCGCATCGGTGAAGATCCTCACCTCCTGCCCCAGCTGCCTGCAGGGCCTGTCGCGCTACGCCAACGACGGCGGCGGCATCGAGGCCGACTACATCGTGGTCGAGATCGCCAAGCACCTGCTGGGCGAGAACTGGCTGCCCGAGTATGTCGACCGCGCCAACAAGGGCGGTATCGAGCGGGTGCTGCTGTAAACACCCCCTGACCGACACGCGGGCGACGCCCCGCGTGTCGGTCAGGAATGAATCAGTTTGCCGAGCAGCCAGCGGATCAGCTGCACGCGCGTAGTGCGCCCCTCGCTCACCCCGCTGATGAACGTCCCACCGTTTTTGGCGATCTGCTGCTCGCTCATCCAGTAAACGGTGTTCCACTGCAAGGGATTGAGGTCCGGGTCGCGATTGTAGAAAACCGCACCCTGCGCCAGCTGCCACCCCTCGAGCCGCTGATCGCCGGACGGAAAGGTCTGGCGACCGGTCGGACGGCCGTAGCGTGCGATCAGGCGGCGTTCCATGGCGGCATGCCACCACCAGGGGACATCAATCTTCATGCTCGCCAACTGGCCCTCGCGCAAGAAGAACGCGACAAAGTGCGCCCCGTACCCATCGAAGCGTTTCGCATAGTTGTAGCAGACCCTGTCCCCCAGGTTCTGGATGGATGCCGGCGCCGCCTGGCAGCGCAGGTCCAGCTCAGGGAATCGCCGCAACACGTCAGCCTCGGTCAAGGAACCCGACAGGGTGTTCAAGTCAAGCGCGAACGATGCCGTGCCACGTCGCCAGCTCGCCACGTTGTCCAGAAACAGGTTCTTGTTGACCAACAGAAAGATGGCGATCCCGAGCAGCCCCAGCAGAACCATCAATCGGACACCGTTTGGTGCTTTTGACATCGCCGACCCTCCGAAAGCGGAAATGCCGGAAATATACATTACGCATCACCATGAATGCCATAAGACTAAACACGCAGCAGCCATGCGCGAAAGCGTCGTGCCTTTGACGCCGCCCAAGACACGTCTATCCTGAAAATCGACACCCGCGCACCGACCATTCGTCGGCGCCGTGTCGATCCGGCCATCCGGCCGTCGACCAGTGGATGACGGCGCCTTGCCGTCGGCCCGACCCAGGAGACGCTCATGGCCGCCCCCCTTCCCGTCCTGTTCATCGCCACCCGCAAGGGCGCCTGGCTGCTGCATGGCGACGCCGAGCGCCGGCGCTGGCGGCTCGATGGCCCGCACTTTCTCGGCCAGATCATCAACCACCTGGTGCTCGATCCGCGCGACGGCCAGACCTTGCTGGCCGCCGCCTCGACCGGCCACCTCGGCCCCACCCTGTTCCGCTCCACCGATCTGGGCGCGACCTGGCAGGAAGCCGCGCAACCGCCGGCCTTCGCCCCCAGCGCCGACGGCAGCGGGCGCAGCGTCAAGCACACCTTCTGGCTGACCCCCGGCAGCGCCGACGAACCCGGCGTGTGGTATGCCGGCACCTCACCGCAGGGGCTGTTCCGCTCCGAAGACGGTGGCAACCGCTGGGCACCGTTCTCCTGCCTCAACGACGATGCGCAATACCGCGAATGGATGGGCAGCGAACAGGATGGCACACCGGATGGCCCCAAGCTGCACTCCATCCAGATCGACCCGCGCGACCCCGCCCACCTGTACATCGCCATGTCCAGTGGCGGCGTGCATGAATCCACCGACGGCGGGCGCAGCTTCGCGCCACTGCTCGACGGCCTGGCGGTGGTGGCGGGCTTCCCGCGCGACCAGCCGACCTTTCACGACCCGCACTGCGTGCGCCTGTGCCCGACCCTGCCCGATCGGCTCTACCAGCAGAACCACTGCGGCATCTACCGGCTCGACCGCCCCGCCACCACCTGGCAGCGCATCGGCGAAGCGATGCCGGCCGAGGTCGGCGACATCGGCTTCCCGCTGGTGCTGCATCCGCGCGACCCGGACACGCTGTGGGTCTTCCCCATGAATGGCGACGATGTGTGGCCACGCACCAGCCCGGACGGGCGGCCGGCGGCGTATTGCAGCCGCGACGGCGGTGCGAGCTGGCAGCGGCAGGACCGCGGCCTGCCCGCCGAGCAGGCGTGGTGGACCGTCAAGCGCCAGGCCATGTGCGCCGACGCCGGCGAACCGCTAGGCCTCTACCTGGGCACCACCAGCGGCGAGATCTGGGGCAGCGCCGACGAGGGCGGGCACTGGGTCTGCCTGGCCCGCCACCTGCCGGAGGTCTACGCGGTAGAGATCGGCTATCCGCGGGCCTGAGCCATGCACGTACTGATCCCCTCGCCGCTGCACGACTACACCCATGCCCCACGCGTGGACGCCCACGGCGCGACGCTGGCCGCGCTGCTCGACGATCTCGACCGGCAGTTCCCCGGCATCCGCTTCCGCATGGTCGACGAACAGGGGCGCATCCGCCGGCACATGCGCTGCTTTGTCGGCGGCGAGCAGATATTTGCACTGTCGCACCCGCTCGACGGCGCAGCGGAGGTGATGTTCGTACAGGCACTCAGCGGCGGCTGAGCGTCGCCGGGGGGCTTACTGCCCGTTCTCGAGCACCCACTCGAACGCCTGCAAATGCAGGCGGCGGGCCGTCTCCACGGTCAGGTCGAGGCGCGCGCAGGCGGCCGCCACCGCCGCACTGTCGCCCGCGTCCCAGGCCCGGGCCAGCGCCAGGTAGGGGGTGTAGGGGCTGTCCGTGGCGTCGTCGCGCAAGGCGGCGCGGATGGTGTCGCTCATCGGCAAGGTGTCGAGCACCCGTGTGGCGGGCACCTGCAGCACGGTATCGAGCAGCGACAGCATGCCGAGCACGAACAGTTCATCGCGCTGCGACACACTCAGCGCCTGCCCGAGCAGCTCCATGAAGCGGGCACGCACCAGGGTGGCCTCGCCACGCACCTCGCTCAGCGCCGCCTTCGGGGCGCCGGCCAGCAGCAGGAGCATCAGCCAGCGGTACAGGGGCCGCCGGCCGAGCATGAGCATGGCCTGCTCGATCGAGCTGATCGGCGTGGTCAGGCCCCAGGCAGCGGCATTCACATAACGCAGCAGCCGGTAGGACAAGGCCACGTCCTGCTTGAGCACGCCGGCCATTTCGCGGATCTCCGCGCCCTGGCGCAGCTTGCTCAGCAAGGACGCCACACGCAGGCCGTCGGGCGAGAAGCGCCCGCCAAGGTACGCGCCGCGCTCGCTGACAAAGGCCCCGGTAACCTGGACACAGCCCAGCTTGCGGGCCAGCGCCAGGTCGTCCTGGGTCGGCACGTCGAGCGCGCACCACGGCAGACCGGGATAGCGCCGGCGCAGACCGGCCACGACCTGCTCGATACGCTCGGGCGCCTCAGCGCCGACCCGCACGGCCAGGCCGTCGGCCGGTGTCGCCAGCGACGCCAGCCAGGGGGAATCGTCCGTCGCCTCGAACAGCAGCCGGAAGCCCTGCGCGCGCAGGGCATGCAGCTGGTCGGACACCGGCTCGGCCGCCGGCGCGCGGGTGTCGTCGGCATGGACAATCAGCGTGACGCCGGTGCCGCCCAGGCGCGCCAGTCCGGCCGGGTCCAGGGTCTCGGCGTCCAGACGCAGGAAGAGCTGCCGGTGCTTTCGCCAGGCCGGCGACACCGCGGCCACCTGGCTGACCAGCATGGCATCGAGAAACCGCCGCACCCGCACGCCACCCCGCACCTTGAGGGTGGCCGCGTCGGACAGGAAGAAGCGGTAGCCCACCGACTGCCCGCGCTCGCCGAGCACGGCCTCCCAAACCAGCACGCCAACCGCCGCGGCATCGACGCCGGGCGGCACCGCCACCGCCAGTGGCGGTACGGCGGCATTGTCCGGCGCCGCATCCTGCGCCGCCTCATCTCGCGCCGGCCGCGGCGGCACCTCGGCGCCATGCGCCGCATCCGGCTCGCTACGCCCCAGCCATCGTTGAAGCCAGCCCACGATCGCCCTCCCTCGATCATCGCGTGGTAACAACAGGCTTAACGGCATGTCGACACACAAATTTAACGCCCGCGACGCATACCGTTTCCGGCGTGCGCCGTTCGTCTGCCCCAAGGTCATAGCTTGTGTCATACCCTTGGCGGCCCCACGGCGGGGCGCTAAGGTGGTCACACTGAGATGTCGCGGTGCGCCCACATGCCGGCCCGCCGCGTTCTGGAGGCTTCATGGGTCATACCGTCTTTTTATCCGACTGCGGCCGCTTCGTCGGCTGTCGCGTGCACGAGGACGTCACCATCGAACGCGCCCGGCGCTTCACCGAAGACACCGTGGCCTTCGGCAAGGCCCGGCGGATCACGCTGTTCCTGTACGACGTGCGTGGGGCACGCAATATCGAAACCGTGTTCCACAACTATCGCTTCGCCAATGAAGACATGGCGCGCCTGAACGTGAATCGCGCCGGCAGCGTCGCCGTGGTCACCGACCCGGACGACCACTCGCATGATTTCGTGGAAACCGCCGTCCGCAATGCGGGCTACGATGTCCGCATGTTCGGCGACTACGACAGCGCCGTCTGCTGGCTGCTCACGCGCCAGCGCCCCGCCCTGGGGGCGCAGCAGTAGCGGCCGGAAGTTCCGCCACCCGCGTAAGCATCCGCCCCGCCACCCGGTCTGACTCCCTGACAGCGCGACAACGCGCCGGCGACCGCCTCCTCGCGGCCCGCCGTCCTGAGCAGGAGCCACCGCCATGAACCCCCGCCATCTCCCCCACACACTCACCGCCGCCGTGCTGGCCGCCGGCCTCGGCTCCGCGCACGCCGCCGCCGACCCCACGGTGATTCCGCTGACCCAGGTCGGCTGCCAGTTCCTGGAGAGCGAACACGGCACCAACCACGGCTACACCCCGGCAACGGCCGACGACTGCCGCCGCATCAACGCCGAGAACGGCGACCAGCGGCTGAGCCAGGCCAAGGTGCTGACGCTCACGCCGGGACGCTACGTGTTCCGGGTCAGTAACCAGAACGTGCCCTACGAACTGGGCTTCTGGCTGCGCGGCGACGGGCTGGCGGCCCGCGCGCTGCTGCCCAGCGTGTCGGGCGGCGGCCTGGTCACGGGCAAGACGCAGGACTACGAGATCGAACTCAAGCCCGGCGAGTATGTGTACTCCTGCCCGCTGAACCCGACCCCCGACTACAAGCTCGTGGTGCGCTGAACCCGGCGCGGCGCTCAGCGCAGCGACTCGGTCAGCGCCTCGGCGAAGGTATCGACGGCGATCGGCAGGTAGCCGATCACGTCGATGCGCCGGTCCTCGTACACATCCTCGTCCGGGCGGTCGGCCTGGCATTCGGCCATCACCGCATCGCGGTGGCGCAGCAAGCCTTCGATCTGCGGGCCGTAGAGCCGCAGCATGGCGCTCAGCCAGCGGTTGGTCGGCCACGACGGAAAGGCGTGGTCGATCTCGAAGTGCGGCAGGATGGCGATGGCGTCCTCGGCAGCAAACCAGGACTCGTCGGTCACCCAGCGATTGGTGGTGAACAGCCCCGACGGGTAGCCCCAGCCGTCCATCGACACGGCGACCAGATGGCAGATCGCGTCGTCGCCGGCCGGCCGGGCCTCGCTGGCATGCGCCACCGTCAGCGGCGCACAGCCATCGGGAATGCCGCCGGCGCGCACGAAGGTATGGAAATGCCCATGCTCGGCATCGACACCCCGGTGAGCATGGTAGTAGTACTGGGCGTGGCTGTCGCCGTCAAAAACATCGTCAGCCGGATAGTGGTCCATCTCGACAAACTCGCCGCCACCGCGCAACACCTCGCCCACCACATTCAGGCCGCCCTTGCGCAGTACCCGGTAGCACTCCGCGATCTCGCGGGCGGCGGCCTGCATCTGCATGCGCCGGGCGCGCGGCACGCCTGCCAGCTCGGGCAGGAAATCGTCCAGTCGAAGCATCTCGGCCATGGCAGGCCCTCCCGTACAACGGGCGCCCGCAGGCGCCCGGTTTTGGCACCCGAGGGCACCTGGTGTTCAGCTCGCCGTCACATCGACAATAGCGGCGACGGCCCTCAGGGGCAAGCGCTGCGAGGCGTCGCCGCACGCGGACTCGCGGCACGGGAGGCCTGTCCTGGCCGCCTCGCGGTCGCGTGCGCGACACCGGCGTCACGGCCCGACGGCCGATACAGCGCCACCGCTGGCCAACCGCCGGACCGCCAACATGGCCGCGGTCAGGGCACGAGGGGGAAAGCTTGGGTCATGGGCGCCGCCCGCGCGCGACGAAGCGGTGGACGGCGCCTGGGTGGGGCAGCCCGCCGCGCCACGGCGGGCCGGATCGTCACATCACATCTTCTTGGCCGCGCACGGATTCTTGGCTGCGCACGGGTTTTTCGCCGCGCACGGATGCTTCGCGGCACACGGGTTGGCGGCGCACGGGTTCTTGGCCGCGCAGGGATTTGCCGCGCACGGGTTCTTCTTGGCGGCACACGGATGCTGCGCCGCGCACGGGCCCTTCCTCGGGGCGCAGGTGGCGTAGGCCATGCTGCCGGCGGCCATCAGGCCAGCGGCGACAAAGGCGGTGGCAAGCTTGCGGGCGGTCGGGTTCTTGGTCATGGGAATCTCCAGGTCTCTGTGTTGTGATGGGCGGACGATGTGTTCCGCACTCGCCCACTGCCGATGCAGCGGACTCACCCACCAGACCGTGGCCTCTCGCCAATCCTTACATCGGCGGGTCGCGGACCAGGCGCAGCCAGAACACGCGGCCGTCATCGAGCGTCAGGCGCCAGCGGTCGGCGCCATCGGCCTGCAAGGCGCTGTCGATCCGTGCCGGCAATGCCACGCTCGCCAGCGTCTGCCACTGGCCGTCCCAGCGCAGCAGTTGCAGGCGCCGGTGGCGCTGGTCGGGCACCAGCAAGGCATCGCGGTCGCCCATGCGCACCACCTGCCCCAGGCCCAGCGCCGTGCTGCCGAGGCGGTGGGTGCTGACATCGCCGGTGCGGGCGAAGGGCGTCAGCCGCGGCGGGGCGATGTGGTAGAGCGTCAGCACGCCGCCGAGGTGGGGGGTGACCACGGCAGCGAGGTCCAGCTGCCCGTCGCCGTCGAAATCGCCGGCCCCGAGCGGATTGAGCCAGCGATTGGGCTGCCCGATGAAGTCGCTGGCCGCATGGCGTACCAGCCCGGCCCCCTCGACACGCCAGAGGGTGAGCGCGGCGCCGGCAGCGGCGTCGCTCTCGACCACCATCACCGCATCGTCGCCTGCGCCCGCCAGGGCCACGAGGCGCGGCACGAGATCCTCGAACACGCGCGTCGCCGGCAGGGTGGCCACATGGGTGTGGCCGTCCGCCGAGTCGATCCGCAGTTGCGCCGCTTCGAGCCCGTCGCCGAGCACAGCATGCGCATAGCGGTCGGTCGGCGCCGCCAGCCAGGCCGCGCGGATGGGACCGCGCCCGAGCGCAACGCGGCTGTGCGGCAGCTGGTCGGGACGCACCGCCGGTGTATCGGCCGGCGCGGTGTGCACCGCCGCCTCCAGGGTCAGCTCAAGGGCGTTGGCCGGGACCTGGCCGGCGAGGACGGCCAGGACGAGCAAGTACTTCGGCGCGTGACATGGCATGCGCTTCTCCTCAGCGCCTGAGCGCTTTTCGGGGGTGGCCGAGCGGCGCCCCGAGGACGGCCTGATCGAGGCGCAAGGCACCGCCACAGCTCGGGCGATGGCGAGCAGGTCGGCTTTGGGGGGGCGAGCGGACATGAACGAAAGACGCTCAGGCGCGTCGGCTGGCCGGGCGCACCCACAACAGATAGCTGAGCAGCGAACCGCCCATGCCGGCCGAGATGGCCGCGGCGACCGGCACGGTCGAATCGACGAAGGTGTGGCCGACAAAGATACCAAACAAGGCCGCCAGCGCCATCTGCGTAAAGCCCATCAGCGAGGCCGCCGCACCCGCCATGGTCGGCCACGGCGCCAGGGCGATGGCCGTGGCGTTGGGCATGATGAAGCCGATGCCGCAGGTGACCAGCCACATCGGCACCATGATGGCGGCCGGATGCTGCCAGCCGGTCAGCGCCAACACCAGCATGACCACCCCGCCCAGGCTCCCGACGGCCACGCCGGCGGTGAGGATCGCATCGGGCCCGAGACGCGAGGCCAGCCGGCCGGAGGACATGGTGCCGGTGATGAAACCGGACACCATCAGCCCGAAGGCCAGGCCCATGGCCTGCGGGCTGAAGCCGAACAGGTTGATGAACACGAAGGGCGCGCCGGAGATGAAGGCGAACATGCCGGCATAGGCCAGGCCGTTGCACAACAGCACGCCGCGGTAGGTGGTGTCGCGCAGCAAAGTGGCGTAGTTGGCGAGGATGCGCCGCGGCTGGATGGCGGTGGGGTCGGGCAGATGGTTGCTTTCGGCCAGTACACGCCAGGTGGCCACGGTCTGCAGCGCGGAGTAGATGACCAGGAACACGAAGGTGGCGCGCCAGCTGAAGGCCTCCGACAGCCAGCCGCCAAACACCGGCCCGACCAGCGGCGCCAGCGCCATGGCGGCCGAGATGTAGGAGAGCATGCGCGCCGAGTCCTTCGGCCCGTAGAGGTCGCGCACCACGGTGCGTCCCAGCACCGGGCCGGCACAGGCGCCGATGGCCTGCACGCAGCGGGCGGCGATCAGCGTCTCGATGTTCGGCGCCAGCGCACAGGCGATGCTGGCGAGGAGGAAGATGGCCAGCCCGGCGAGCATCAGCGGGCGGCGACCGAAGCGGTCGGACAGCGGGCCGTAGAACAACTGGCCGACCGCGAAGCCGCCGAGAAACACCGACAGCGTCAGCTGGGTGTGGGCCACGTCGGTGCCCAGCGCGACGGTCATGGCCGGCAGCGAGGGCAGGTAGAAATCGGTCGACAGCGGGCCCAGCGCCACCAGCGTGGTGAGCAGGACGGCAACGCCCAGGCCGGGCGCGCCGGCGATCTTACTCGGCATCGGCCTGCGCGCCGGGGGCCGCCGCCTGGAAGGCCGGCAGGCCTTCGCAGGCTTCGACGATGCGCATCACCGTGGGCACATGATCGAGCCGGCAGTTGAAACGGCGGGCGTTGTACACCTGCGGCACCAGGCAGCAGTCGGCTAGGCCCGGGGTGTCGCCATGGCAGAAGCGGCCGGTATCGGGGTGCCCGGCCAGCAGGGCCTCGACCGCGGCCAGGCCGGTATCGACCCAATGGCGATACCAGGCGAGCTTCTGGTCTTCGCTCACGCCCAGCGTGCCGGTCAGGTACTGCAGCACCCGCAGGTTGTTGATCGGGTGGATGTCGCAGGCGATGGCCTGGGCAATGGCGCGCACCCGCGCACGGGCGATCAGGTTGGCCGGCAGCAGGGGCGGCTGCGGGCGCATCTCGTCGAGGTATTCGATGATCGCCAGCGACTGGGTCAGCGTGGTGCCGCGGTCTTCGAGCGTCGGCACCAGCTCGGACGGGTTCACCGCACGGTAGGCGTCCGAATGCTGCTCGCCGCCATCGCGGGCCAGGTGCACCGGCACCGCCTGCCAGGGCAGGCCCTTGAGGTTGAGCGCGATCCTCACCCGGTAGGCGGCCGAGGAGCGGAAATAGGTGTACAGCTTCATGTCAGTCTCCAGTGCCGGCCATCAGCCACCGAGCAGATGCACCAGCCACAGGGCGATGCCGGGGAAGAAGGCGATCAGCACGATGCGCAGCAGGTCCGAGGCGAGGAAGGGCAGCACGCCGCGGAAGGTCTCCTTCATCGGGATGTCGCGGGCCAGCGAATTGATGATGAACACGTTCATGCCCACCGGCGGCGTGATCAGGCCGATCTCGACCACCATCAGGGCCAGAATGCCAAACCAGATCGCCTTGTCGCTATAGCCCAGACCCCAGTAGTCCAGCCCCATGATGATGGGCAGGAAGACCGGGATGGTGAGCAGGATCATCGACAGGCTGTCCATCACGCAGCCGAGCACCAGATAGGCGAGGATCATGGCGAACAACACCACCATCGGCGGGTAGCCGCTGGCCAGCACCCAGTCGGCAATCGCCACCGGCATCTGCGACAGCGCCAGGAAGGCGTTGAGCACGTCGGCGCCGAGCAGGATCAGAAAGATCATCGCTGTCGCCTCGGCCGCACCGAGCACCGCGGCGACGAACTCGCGCCAGCGCATCTCGCGCGAGATCACCGCCAGCGCAGTGGTGGCAAAGGTACCCACGGCGGCCGCCTCGGTGGGGGTGAAGATACCGCCGTAAATACCGCCGATGACGGTGATGAACACCGCCAGGATCGGCCACACCCGGCCCAGCGCCCGCAGCCGCGCGCCCCACGGCAGCGGCGCCGAGGCCGGGCCGCTGCCCGGCACCATGCGGGCGTACAGGCTGACCACGACCATGTAGCCGACCATGGCGATCAGGCCGGGGATCAGCGCGGCCATGAACAGCGCGGCCACGTTCTGCTCGGCCAGGATGGCGTAGATCACCAGCACCACCGAGGGCGGAATCAGGATGCCGAGCGTGCCGCCGGCGGCCAGCGCGCCGGTGGCCAGCGCCGGCGAATAGTGGCAGCGGCGCAACTCGGGCAGGGCCACCTGGCCCATGGTGGCGGCGGTGGCCAGCGAGGAACCGCAGATGGCGCCGAAGCCCGCGCAGGCACCGATGGCGCTCATCGCCACGCCGCCCGGATAGTGGCCGAGGAAGGCGTTGGTGGCCTCGAACAGCCGGCGCGACAGGCCGCCCTTGGAGGCGACGTTGCCCATCAGCAGGAAGAGCGGCACCACCGACAGGTCGTACACCGAGAAGCGCCCGTAGGCCAGGTGCTTGAAGTAGCTCATCAGCGGATCCCAGCCCGACACCAGCACATAGCCGATCGAGCCGCCCAGCAGCATGGCCATGCCGATGTGCACCCGCAGGGCGAGCAGCACCAGGGTGAAGGCGCCGATGGCAAAACCGATCTCGACGCTGCTCATTCCATACCCTCCTCGGCGTGCAGCGTGCCTTTCCAGGCGGTGTAAGCGGCGGTCAGGCCAAGCAGGAAGAAGCCGGGGCCGAGCGTGGTGTAGGACCACCACAGCGGCCAGCCGAGCAACATGGTGGTCTCGCCGGTCTCATAGGCCTCCCAGGCACCGACGAAGCTGCGCCAGGCGATGACGAAGGCCAGCACCATGAGGATGACGGCGGCGATGCGGTCGAGCACGCGGCGCACGGCCGGCGAGGCGCTGTGGGTGAAGAAGTCGACGATCACATGGGCGTTCTTCATCTGCGCCCAGGGCAGGAAGGCGGCCACGGCGAGCGCGCAGCCCATCTGCACCAGCTCGACATCGCCGAGCACCGGTTCGTCAGTCAGCCAGCGGCCGACCACGCTGTACACCGACACCGCGCAGATGCCGAACAGCACCAGGCTGCCGCCCACGGCGGACAGCATCGACCAGCTGTAGAGGAAGCGTCCGACGGGGTCGCGCGGACGCGGATCCGGTGCATCACCGGACCGGGGGAGTGCTTCTGCCATGGGCGTTCTCTCGGTCAGCGGCGCGCCCGGCGGACGCGCTGGCGATTCGCCGGGCAGAGCCTTTCGCAGGCTCCGCCCGGCGTCGTCTTATTGTGCGTTGGCTTTCTGGATCAGCGCCTTGGCGCCGTCGAGCATGGCCTGGCCCTGGTAGCCCTTGCCATCCATTTCCTTGACCCAGGAGGCGGCCAGCTTGTCGGTGACCTTGCGCCACTTGGCCAGTTCCTCGGCCGAGATCATGGCGAATTCGTTGCCGCGCTCGACCGCCTTCTCGCGTGCCGGCGGGGCGGACACGTCCCAGGCCTTGCCGATCGCGGCCGAGAAGTCGGCGCCCGAGTTGGCGTCGATGACCTTCTTGAGGTCGTCCGGCAGGCTGTCGTACTTGGCCGGGTTCATGGCCACGATGAACAGCGCGGTGTACAGCGAGGGCATCGACTTGTCGGTTTCGGAGTGGAACTTGGTCATCTCGTGCAGCTTGACCGCCGGGATCACCTCCCAGGGCAGCACGTAGCCATCGACCACGCCCTTGGACACCGCCTCGGCCACGGCCGGCAGCGGCATGGCCACCGGGGTGGCGCCGAAGGCGGCGATCATCTTGTTGGTCAGGCGGGTCGGCGCGCGCATCTTGAGGCCGCGGAAGTCGCTCAGCTGGGTGATCGGGCGCTTGTTGTTGTGCACATAGCCTTCGTCATGCACATGGAAGGCCAGCGGCTTGATCTGGGCGAAGTCTTCCTTGCCGAACTGCTCGTAGTAGTGCCAGGCGGCGCGGCTGGCCGGCTCGGCGCGGTTGGTCATGAAGGGCAGCTCGAAGACCTCCATCGACGGGTAGCGGCCGGCGGTGTAGCCGGGCAGCGTCCACACGATGTCGGCCACGCCGTCCTGCGCCTGCTGAATCAGCTGCGGCGGCGTACCACCGAGCTGCATGGCCGGGTAAATCTGACACTTCATGCGGCCGGCCGATTCCTGCTCGATCTTGGCGCACCACGGCTCCAGCACCTTTTGCTGGCTCATCGCGGTGGGTGGCCAGAAGTGCGCCACCTTGAGAATGATCGGCTCGTCGGCCAGCGCGGCGGTGCTGCCAAGCAGCGCGACGGCTGCGGTGATCAGGGTCTTTTTCATGTCTCGTCCACCTTTTTTATGTTGGGTTGCTGCAGTGTTACGACGCGCTGGGCGTCACCACGGTGTTATCGATGTCGCCGAAAATGCTGTTGCCGGCGGCGTCCTTCATCTCGATGCGTACCCGGTCGCCGGGCTGCATGAAGGGTGTCACCGGCTTGCCTTGCTCGATGGTCTCGTACATCCGCACTTCGGCCAGGCAGCAGTAGCCCACGCCGCCGTGATCGATACTCGAGCCCCACAGGTCGCCCTGCTTGTTGGAGATCGTGCCCGAGCCGATGATGGAGCCCGCTTCCAGCTCACGCGTCTTGGCCACATGCGCAACCAGCTGACCGAAGTTGAAGGTCATGTCGACACCGGCGTTGGGCTTGCCGAAAGCCTTGCCGTTGAGTTCGACCAAGAGCGGCAGATGCAGCTTGGCGCCCTGCCAGGCCTCGCCCAACTCGTCGGGCGTTACCGCCACCGGGCTGAAGGCGGAGGCGGGCTTGGACTGGAAGAAGCCGAAGCCCTTGGCCAGTTCGTTGGGGATCAGGTTGCGCAGCGACACATCATTGACCAGCATCACCAGGCGGATCGCCGCGGCGGCCTCGGCCGGGCTCGCGCCCATCGGCACATCGCCGGTCACCACGGTCACTTCGGCCTCGAAGTCGATGCCCCAGGCCGGGTCGGCCACCACCGTGTCGCGCGGGCCGATGAAGCTGTCCGAGCCGCCCTGGTACATCAGCGGATCGGTGTAGAAGGACTCGGGCAGCTCGGCGCCGCGCGCCTTGCGCACCAGTTCCACATGGTTGATGTAGGCCGAACCGTCGGCCCACTGGTAGGCGCGCGGCAGCGGCGAGTGGCAGGCCGCCGCGTCGAAGGGCTCGGCATGGCGCGCCGCGCCGTTGTTGAGCGCTTCATACACCGCGGCCAGCTGCGGCGCGGTATCGGCCCAGTTGTCCAGCGCCTGCTGCAAGGTGGCGGCCACCTCGGGCACGCGCTGGCAGCGGGTGAGGTCGCGGTTGACCACCACCAGCGTGCCGTCGCGCCCGCCGGCTTTCAGGGTTGCGAGTTTCACTTGAACATCTCCACATAACTGCCGTCGTGCATCCAGGCGGCGTGCTTGGGCGCCTTCTTGGTCTTGGACCACTCTTCGAGCATGTCCCACTTGACCTTGTCGAGCGCCTCGAGCATGCCCGGGCGCAGGGTATTGGCGGCCAGCTCCAGGCGGTGGCCGTTGGGGTCGAAGAAGTAGATCGACTTGAACAAGGCATGGTCGGTCGGCCCGATCACCTCGATACCGGCCGCCTCCAGCCGGGCCTTGGCGGCCATCAGCGTGTCCATGGAGTCGACCTCCAGCGCCAGGTGCTGGGTCCAGTTCGGCGTGTTCTCGTCGCGCCCCATCGGCGCGCAGGTCGGCAGCTCGAAGAAGGCCAGCACGTTGCCCATGCCGGCGTCCATGAAGATGTGCATGTAGGGGTCGGGCGCGCCGGTCGAGGGCACGGCGTCCTCGGCGATCGACAGCACCAGCTTCATGTCGAGGTGCTTTTCGTACCAACGCGCGGTCTCCAGCGCGTCCTTGCAGCGGTAGGCTACGTGATGGATTTTCTGGACCAAGCTCATCGTGCTGTCTCCTTTAGGCGGACCTGACCGGTCTCTGCGTGTTTCAGGCCGATGCCACTGGCCGATGTGTCCATTACAGCCCGGAACGATCTATCATGCAAACAGCTTTTTCAGATCAATTTACCGGATGATCTTATGAACATCACCCTGCGGCAGCTGCGCGCCTTCATCGCCGTGGCGCGCACCGGCAGCTTCACCCTCGCCGCCGAGAGCCTGTTCATCACCCAGTCCGCGCTGTCCGGGCTGATCAAGGAGCTGGAAGCCTCGCTCGGCCTGCGCCTGGTCGACCGCAGCACCCGGCGCATCCAGCTCTCCGACACCGGCCGCGAGCTCTATCCGCTGGTCGAGAAGATCCTCAACGACCTCGACAGCGTGCTCGACGAAGTGGCCAACCTCAAGGCACTCAAGAAAGGCACGGTGCGTGTCGCCGCCCCGCAGCTGATGGCCTGCACCCTGCTGCCGGAGGTCATCGCCGCCTATGGTGCCGAGCACCCGGACGTGCGCATCCGGCTGGTCGACTGCGCGGTCGAAAGCGTGGTCTCGCGCGTATTCTCCGGCGAGGTGGACTTCGGCGTCGGCCCCGAGCGCGACCCCAACTCCGACATCGACGCCACCACGCTGTTCGAGCTGCCCTTCATGGCCGTCTTCCCGCCCGGCCACGCCCTCGCCGCGCAAGACACGGTCCGCTGGACCGAGCTTGAAGCCTGGCCGCTGATCGCCCTGCAAGGCCAGTTCACCGAACGCCTGTCGGTCGACCTGCACACTGCCATGCGCGACAAATCGCTCGACCCCAACACCACCGTCGCCTTCATGTCGACCGCGCTGAGCATGGTCAGCGCCGGCCTCGGCATCACCGTCTGCATCCCCTACGCCGCCTCGCTGGTGCGCCTCTACGGGCTGGAAATGCGGCCGCTGGTCGAGCCGGTGGTGACGCGCCGCTTCTACACCTTCAGCCGCAACGGCCGCTCCCTCACCCCGGCCTCGCAGAGCTTCCGCGATTTCCTGTTCCGGCACATCGGCGCCCATCCGCAACTGGGCGCGGGTGCGTGACGCGCCCGGCCCTCACGCCTCGTCGTCAGGCGCCTCGCCGGTCCGCCCGGCCGTATCAACCAGGGCATCGAGCGCCCGCAGCGCGGCCTTGAAACGCAAGCCCGACACGGCCTGCGCCAGGGCCTGGCCCGCCGCGTCGTGCGCCGAGCCCTGGAGTTGCCGCAGCAGCTGATCGCACAAACCGAGCGCGCTCATCTTCTGGTCGGCAAGATCGCGGCGCAGGCGCGCGATCAGCGGTTCGAGTCGCTCCAGGTCGACCTGCGCCACGGCCGGCGCCGGCGTCGCCGCGGTCGCCGTCCAGACCGATACCGCCTCACCCAGCCGCGCCACCGCCGAGGCAAACCGCTCGAACAAGGCCCGGTCCAGCGTGCGCCCGGCCCGTGCCGACCGTTCGATCTGCCCGGCCAGCCGGGCCAGCTCGCCGGCGCCGATATTGCCCAGCTGGCCATGCAGCTTGTGCGCCCGGTCGGCCACCCCGGGCAGCTCACCGCGCCCGGCCAGGGTGTCGATCTCGTCGAGCACCGTCGCAAATTCCCGCGCGCAGGCCTGCATCAGCTGGCGAAACAGCGCCAGGTCGTTGCCCAGGCGCGCACGGACCGCGTCGATGTCGATCCCCGGCAGCTCGGGCCACGCCCCCGTGTCGGCGCTGTCGGCGTCGCGCGGGTGCAGTGGCAGGGGCTCGCCGCGGTTGGCCTCGATCTGCTCACGCAGCGTCCGCACCAGGCGCACCGGATCAACCGGCTTGCTCAGGAAGCCGGTCATGCCGGCCGCGTCGGCACGCGCCTTTTCGGTGGTCGTTGCCCCGGCTGTCAGCGCAATCACCGGCAGGCGCCGGCACCCCGGCAGGCGGCGGATCGCCCGGGTGGCTTCACAGCCATCCATGCCGGGCATCTGCAGGTCCATCAGCACGGCGTCGAAATGCGCGGCATTCGCCGCCAGCACCGACACCGCCTCGTCGCCCAGTTCGCAGCAGATGGCGATGGCGCCCTCGTGCACCAGGATCCGGCTGACGACATCGAGGTTCATCCGGCTGTCGTCCACCACCAGCACGCGCGCGCCCTTGAGCCACAGGCTGTGGCTGACATCGACCCGCGTGCCGAGAATGACCTGGGACAGATCGTGGCGTTCGACATACACCGCTTCGTTGACCGTGTTGAACAAGGCAGAGGGGTTCACCGGCTTGGTCAGGACGCCGTGGGGACGCACTTCGGCCGCCGCACGGATCAGCGCATCGCGGTCGTAGGCGGTCACCATGATGACCACCGGCATGCGTTCGGTGTCGAGCCAGTCGCCCAGCCGCGCGATCGCCTCGATGCCGTCCATGCCCGGCATGCGCCAGTCGAGGAGGATGCAGTCGATCTGGCCGCCGCCGACCACCCGCGCCAGACAGGCATCGACCAGCGCCTGTCCGCCCTCGACCCCCGTGGCCGCCCAGC
>QQUN01000008.1 GCA_008501585.1 Pseudomonadota bacterium
CGGCGCAGGCCGGGCCAGCGGTCGATGCTGTCGTCGGGCAGAGGGGTGGCGGGCTGGGTGAAGCCAACGCGCGGCTGCGGGTTGTCGGTGAAGGCGGCGTTGTGGTCGGCGATGACCAGGGTGTGCCGGCCGAGGCTGGCGCTGTCGTCGGCAGCGTGCTCGAACCAGCAGAACAGGCCCTCCTCGGCGAGCAGGCGGCGCACGAAGGCCAGATCGCTCTCCTGGAACTGCGTGGTGGTGCCGCGCCGGGGGTAGCGGGCCGGATCGGCCAGCGCCCAGCGCCAGGCGGGCGCCAGCGCGCCCTGCCCCACCCAGCGCGCGAACACCGCGTCGATGATCTCGACGACACTGCGCTGCTGGAAGATGAAGCTGTCGCGGTTGTGGCCGAGAAAGGCGAGCCAGGGCTCGATGCTCAGCCGGTAGCGGCAGAAGCCCCCGTTGGCGCCGAGCCGGCTGATGGCGGTGATGTGGCCGTGGAAGGGCCGGCAGTCGACGCGCGACAGCCCGGTCTGCAAATCGAGGCGGACGGCCTGGCCGAGCAGGCTGCCCAGTGGCAGGTGGGCGTCCTCGGAGAGGACGTCGAGGGCGATGCGCAGGCCGGCGTGCTCGACGCACGGCCCGATGGCCTCTTCGATGGTTGCCGTCTCGGCCAGCAGGGCATCGTTGCCTGCTGGCGTGATCAGCCGCAGCAGCCGCTGATGCTGCGTCCAGCCGGCGGAGGGGGAGAGGCGTGGGTTCATGGGGCGGCATCGGCAACATGGGTTGAGCGAGAGCGAATGATAATGTCATCCGCCCGTCAGCAACAAGCATGCCGAAGGCTTAAACCGATGACCCGCCGCGCGTCACCACCATACGTTTGTCATGTCGCTCGCCACCATCCCGGTGAGCGGCGGCGCCCTTGGGCAGGGTGCGTCAGGCCGGCTTGCAGTCGCTGGCCAGCGGCTTGCCCTTGCGGTCGTCGAGCAGCACGCTCTTCCAGGGCAGGTCGATCCACACCAGGCCGCTCGCCGCGCTTTCGTAGCGTGGCAGGCCGGAGGCCGAGGGGTTGCGCGCCAGTTCGACCAGCTCGCCATGCCAGCCGACATTGATGCGATTGCGGTCTTCGGTGCTGCGGAACACGTCGACCGTCTGCCCCATGTCGCAATGATAGCGGCCGCTGCTGAGCGAGAAATTCATCTGGCCGGGCTCACCGGTCACCGGATTGGGCGGCGGCGCCTCCACCACCGACACGGTCGGCGCCGAACTGCACGCCGCCAGCCACAGGGGCACACTCAGCACCGCCATCCATCGTCCCAACATCACGCGCTCCTCGCTTTTGTCATGTCGGCACAGGGTAACGCCTCAGGCGCCGGCAAACTGCAACAAAACGCTTCAGGGTGCCAGCGGGGCGCACTGGCAGTGCGCGTAGAGATGGTCGGGGTCGTTCCAGGACACCAGCTCGAGCGCATCGCGGCGCAGCTGCGCCAGCCACTGACCGCCCACGCTACCCGAGGGCTGGGCCAGATCCGGCATCAGCTGCTGCAGCAGTTGCAGACGCAGCGGCAGTGGCGCCTCCGCATCGACACGGTGGTATTCGTTCAAGCCGGCCAGCCGCGCCGCAGCGGCCACCGCCTGCTCCAGGCCGCCGAGCTGGTCGACCAGCCCGCGCGCCTTGGCCTCGGCGCCGGTCCACACCCGGCCCTGGGCGACGGCGTCGGCGGCGTCCAGGCTGATGTTGCGGGCGTCGGCCACGCGCGCCAGGAAGCGGTTGTAGGTGTGCTCGACGCCCAGTTGCAGGGCCGCGCTGGCGTCGTCCGACAGCGGCCGGCGCGGGTCGAGCGCACCGGCCAGCGGGGCGGTGGCGACACCGTCGACATCCAGCCCGAGGCGCTGCATGGGCGCGGAGACATCCGGGAACAGGCCGAACACGCCGATGGAGCCGGTGAGGGTGAGCGGCGCGGCCCAGATCTCGTCGGCGCCGGTGGCGATCCAGTAGCCACCGGAGGCGGCCACCGAGCTCATCGAGGCCACCACCGGTTTGCCGGCCTCGCGCAGGGCCTGCAGGGCGAGGCGGATCTGCTCGGAGGCGAAGGCGCTGCCGCCCGGGCTGTCGATGCGCACCACCACGGCGCGCACCCGCGGGTCGTCGCGCAAGGCCTGCAGCATGGCGACCGTGCCATCGCCGCCCACCGTGCCCGGCGGCCCCTCGCCATCAACGATGGCGCCCTGGGCATTGAGCACGGCAATCGCGCCGCCGTCCCGGCGGGTCCAGTCGGCCGTGGCCGCCAGATAGGCGTCGACATCGACCCGCGAGGGCGTGCCGGCAGCCGGGTCGAGCGCGAAGCGGGTTTTCTGATAGGCCGCCCAGGCATTGTCGTCGGCCAGCGTATCGACCAGGCCCTGCGCCTTGGCCATGGCCGCGGTGTCGCCCCCGGCGGCGGCGAGCAGGCCGCGATAGCCGATCACGTAGTCGTCCACCGCCGCGGGCGCGATCTTGCGGGCGCTGGCCACATCGGCACGCAGCTCGCCCCACACCGCGTCGAGCAGTTCGCGAGTCACGGCGCGGTCTTCGGGCGACATGTCGGTGCGGGTATAGGGCTCGACGAACGACTTGTATTTGCCGGCGCGGAAGACCTGCACCTTGACGCCGAGGTGGTCGAGCGCCCGCTTGTAGTAAGTGCCGTAACGGGCCAGGCCTTGCAGCAGGACATAACCGTCGGGCGCCAGGAGGATTTCGTCGGCCGCGGTGGCCAGGTAGTACTGCGCCTGGTTGTAGCGGCGCGCGCGGGCCACCACCGGCTTGCCGCTGGCCTTGAAGGCGGCGATGCCTTCGCGCAGCGCGGCCAGCTTGGTGATCGGCGCCGGGCCGAGGCGGTCGGTCTCGATCACCAGGGCACGGATGCGCGGGTCGGTGGACGCGCGGCGGATGGCGACGAGCAAGTCATCGAGCACCACCTCGCTCACGCCACGCCCACCCTGCAGCAGGTCGGTCGGTGCCGGCGGCGTGGCGGCCTCGACCAGCCGGCCCTCGGGGGCGAGGAAGAGCACGCTGCCGTCGGCGATCTCGGGCGCGCGGCTCAACCACCAGGCCAGGACGATGGCGGTCACCAGCGCGAGCAGCAGCAGGTTGGCAAGCAGCCGGCGCAGGACGTCGATCAGGCGCCAGACACCACGAAACGGAGCGGTCAGAAAACGCCACATGCGGATATATCCTCGGGTTCAGCCGGTCTCAGCGACGCCGGAAGACGAGATCCCAGACGCCGTGACCCAGCCGCAGGCCACGTTGTTCGAACTTGGTCAGCGGCCGGTAGTCGGGCCGCGGGGCGTAGTCGGGGGCGGTGTTGGCCAGCGACGACTCGGCCGACAGCACCTCGAGCATCTGGACAGCATACTCTTCCCAGTCGGTGGCGCAGTGAATATAGCCACCGGGCTTGAGCCGGCTGGCCAGCAGCGCGACGAAGCCGGGCTGGATCAGGCGCCGCTTGTGGTGGCGCTTCTTCGGCCACGGGTCGGGAAAGAACACATGCACGCCGTCGAGGCTGTCGGGCGCGATCATGGCCTGCAGCACCTCCACCGCATCATGCTGGATGATGCGCAGGTTGGCGATGGCATCGGTGTCGATGAGCTTGCACAGGTTACCCACGCCGGGGCCGTGCACCTCGATGCCGACAAAATCGGTGTCGGGCAGCGCCTGGGCGATCTTGGCCGTGGCATCGCCCATGCCGAAGCCGATCTCGACCACCTTGGGGCCGGGCCGGCCGAACACGGTGTCGAGGTCGACCCGGGCGTTGGTGTAGGCAATGCCCACCTCCGGCATCTTGGCGGCGAGGAAGCGGGTCTGGGCGTCGGACATGCGGCCCTGGCGCAGCACGAAGCTGCGGATGGCGCGGTGCGACAGGCGGCCGTCGGCCTCGGGGGTGTCCGGTGTGTCGTGGGTATCGGTCATGGCGGGGTCAGGCAGGCCCGGCACCACAGCGCCGGGCGGGGTCAGACGGGGTCAGCGGCCGATCAGGCCGGTGGTGGGCGAGCTGGGGCTGGCGGCATAGGTCTTGCGCGGCATGCGCCCGGCGAGGAAGGCCTCGCGACCGGCCTCGACGCCCTTGCGCATGGCGCGCGCCATGAGGATCGGATCTTGCGCTTTGGCGATGGCGGTGTTCATCAGCACCCCGTCGCAGCCCAGCTCCATGGCAATGGCAGCGTCGGAGGCCGTGCCCACGCCGGCATCGACCAGCACCGGCACCGCGCTCTGGTCGATGATCAGGCGCAGGTTCCACGGGTTGAGGATGCCCATGCCGGAGCCGATCAGGCTGGCCAGCGGCATCACCGCCACGCAGCCGATCTCCTCGAGCATCTTGGCCTGGATCGGGTCGTCCGAGCAGTAGACCATCACGTCGAAACCGTCCTTCACCAGCGTCTCGGCGGCCTTGAGCGTCTCGGGCATGTTGGGGAACAAGGTGTCCGGGTCGCCCAGCACCTCGAGCTTGACCAGGGTGTGGCCGTCGAGCAGCTCGCGCGCCAGGCGCAGCGTACGCACCGCGTCGTCGGCCGTATAGCAGCCGGCGGTGTTGGGCAGCAGGGTGAAGCGGTCCGGCGGCAGGACATCGAGCAGGTTCGGCTCGTCGGCGTTCTGGCCGATGTTGGTGCGGCGGATGGCCACGGTGACGATCTCGGCGCCGCTGGCATCGATCGCCGCGCGGGTTTCGTCGAAATCCTTGTACTTGCCGGTCCCCACCAGCAGGCGGGAACCATAGGTCTTGCCAGCAATGACGAGAGAGTCGTTCATGGAAAGGCTACCGAATGAGAGTCAGGGAAAGGCGCCAGGCAATCAGCCGCCGCCGACGGCGACGACGATCTCCAGCGTATCGCCATCGGCCAGGGCAGTGTCGGCATGCGCGCCACGCGGCACGATCTGCCCATTGCGCTCGACCGCCAGCCGCTTGCCGGCGAGGCCCTTGTGCTGCAGCAGCTCGGCCACCGACAGCGGCGCAGCCAGCGTTTCTGTCTGGCCATTGATATGCACGGAAATCATGGTGTCCACGGCGTTGGGCGAGGCGAAAACAAGGCGAAATTGTAGCATGCGGCCCCGCCGCCCCCGGCGCAGGCAAATTGCCAAAGCGCCAGCGGCAAGGCTACAATCCGCGCTGTCGCGTTCGCGGCCATCCCATGCGTGCGGGTGTAGTTCAATGGTAGAACGGCAGCTTCCCAAGCTGCATACGAGGGTTCGATTCCCTTCACCCGCTCCACGCCCCTGCTTTTGCTATCAGCCGTCAGCTCGCTTCAACGAGCGGCCGGCCCGACGCTTTCTGTACGCCCCAGCGGCAGCCAGTCCAGGCTGGCTGGCATCGCCCCGCGCGAATCACAGCGTCAACACCACACCATGCGCGGCGGCTGTCGCGACCAGCTGCTCGGGTTTGGGCTCGCCGGCGGTGGCGAGCTTGTCGAGCGCGGCGAACATGGTCACCGCCTGACTGCGCGGGCCGGTCATTTCCAGCATTTCGCCGCCCCCTGGGCCGTAGCTGAAGGCATGCACCGTGCCGGCCGGCACATGGACGAGCGTACCGGCAGGGCAGTTGGTGAGGGTGCCGCCAAACGCGAAGTTGACCTGGCCGCGGGTGACGTAGAAGGCTTCGTCCCAATCGTGATGGTGCGGCGGCGGGCCGGTGCCTTCCTCGCCGCGCTGAAGGGTGATCTTCAGGTCAGCGCGATCCGCCGACAGGACGGTCACCTCGGTACCGACGACGCTCAGGGGCGTACCCCGAGTGTCCGGGAACATGACCCGCGGGTTGGCTGCCATGGCGCGACGCTCCTTTGACGGGGCAGGACTGCCTCATCCCATCATGGACGACGCCCGCGGGGCGGCCAAGGAAAACTACGTGTCAGGGTGCCAGGCGCCGGTACTGCCCACCAAAATAGATGAGGGGCTCGTGCGGGTTGCGGTCGTGGCGGACGACTTCGCTGAGGAAGAGCACATGGTCGCCGCCTTCGTGGCGGGTGGTGTTGCGGCACTCGAACCAGGCGCTGCAACCGTCGAGCAACGGTGCGCCGCCAAGGCCATCGCGGCAGTTGAGGCCGGCGAACTTGTCGATGTCGCGGGTGGCGAAGCGCTGCGACAGGTGTTGCTGGTCGTGTGCCAGCACGTTGATGGCGTAGTACTCGCAGTCGACAAAGACGTCGACGCTGGGCAGGTGCCGGGCCAGCGACCAGACGATCAGCGCGGGGTCGAGCGACACCGAGTTGAAGGAATTGACGGTCAGGCCGATCGGCGTACCATCGGGGGCGCGCGCCGTCACCACCGTGATGCCGGTCGCAAACATGCCCAGGGAATCACGCAGGGCGCGGGCGTCCGGCGCGTTGTTCGATTGACTCATTCAGGTCACCAGAGGTCGGGGAATCCCGGCGGATGCCGGCTGTTGTTTTAGGTAAGCCGTTGATTATCGCCCGCCAGTTCGCTGCCGTCGACCTTCACTCCGCTCATGACCGATCCCGTTACCGCCTTTGCTCCCCGCCTGCTGGCCTGGCATCGCCAGTCGGGCCGCCACGATCTGCCCTGGCAGAACACGCGCGACGCCTACCGTATCTGGCTGTCGGAGATCATGCTGCAGCAGACCCAGGTGGAGACGGTGATTCCGTATTACGCGCGCTTCCTGGCGGCGTTTCCGGACATTGCCTCGCTGGCGGCGGCGCCGGTGGAGGCGGTGATGAGCCTGTGGAGCGGGCTGGGCTACTACGCCCGCGCGCGCAACCTGCACGCCTGTGCGCGGCAGGTGGTGCAGGCGCACGGCGGGGTGTTTCCGGCCACCGCCGGGCAGATCGCCACGCTGCCGGGCATCGGGCGCTCGACCGCGGCGGCCATTGCCGCGTTCTCGCAGGGCGAGCGGGTGGCGATCCTTGACGGCAACGTCAAGCGGGTGCTGTGCCGGGCTTTCGGCATCGCGGGTTTTCCGGGCGAGGCGGCGGTGGAGAAGCAGTTGTGGGCGCTGGCCGAGTCACTGCTGCCGGCGGCGCAGATTGGCGACTACATTCAGGCGCAGATGGATCTGGGCGCCACGGTGTGCACCCGCGGCACACCGCGCTGCGGCGTGTGCCCGCTGGCGGAAGATTGCGTGGCACGGCGCAGCGGTCGCATCGCCGAGTTGCCCACGCCGCGGCCCCGCAAGCGCCCGCCGCTGCGTCAGGCACACCTGGCGATCATCCGCCGCGGCGATGCGGTGCTGCTGGAGCGCCGTCCACCAAAGGGCATCTGGGGTGGGTTGCTGGGGCTGCCTGAGGTCGATGGCGATGACGTCGCCGCATGGCTCGCCGAGCAGTTCGGCGTGGCGGCGCAATCGATTGGCAGCGGCGAGGTGCTGCGCCACACCTTTACCCATTTCGTGCTCGACATCACACCGGCCTGCATCGCGCTGCCGGGCGATGCGATGCCGACACTGACCGATGCCCAGCAATGGGTGCCGATGACGGCACTGGCCGAGGCGGCCTTGCCGGCGCCGGTGCGCAGCCTGCTGGCGCGCTGATCAGGCGAGCAGGTTACGCTGGTCGAGGTATTGCTGGATGATCTCCAGCCGGCTCACCACGTCGTCGAGCTCCAGCAGCTTCTGCCGCGCCAGCAGCGGAATCGGTAGCACTTCGGCATAGCGGGCGCCGACCCACTCGGCGTCATCGAACAGGTGCGGCTGCGGCACCCGCTCGCCCAGGTCGCGCACGATGCGCTCGAGCAGCGGGATCAGGTTGGCCTGCGCCTCGGGCAGCGGCGTGGCCGGTAGCGGCGGCAGCCACTCGACCTCGCCCGTCAGCAGTTGCATGCCATCGACACTGTGGTCGCGCACACGGAAGCGCCGTTCACCGACGACCACGATGTTCACCTCGTTGATCGAATCGGCGTCGGCGGCGACCACGCGCGCCTCGGTGCCCACGGTATGCGGCACCGCCGCCTCGCCGGTTTCGCCGCCGGCGGCGATCAGGCAGACGCCGAAGGTGGTGTGCAGGCGCAGGCATTCGGCAATCATGTCCATGTAGCGCGGCTCGAAGATGCGCAAGGGCAGATGCCCGCCGGGGAAGAGCACGGCTTGCAGCGGAAAGAGGGGCAAGGCGGTGGTTTGACTCATGCAGGCAGCCAATCGTGTCAGGGCCGACAACGCCGGGTGCCGGGCCGAAAATGACAGCGGGCGCCACGGAATGACCCGGGGCGCCCGCCAAGGGATGCGCACATTCTAGCAACGCACGGCGCGCTCTGCGCCGTGCCGGCTCAGTGGCCGATGATCTGGCTGAGAAAGAGCTGCGTCCGCTCGTTTTGCGGGTTGTTGAAGAACTCCTCGGGCGGGTTGCTTTCGACGATCTGGCCGCGGTCCATGAAGATGACCTTGTCGGCCACCGTCTTGGCAAAGCCCATTTCATGGGTCACGCACATCATGGTCATGCCGGATTCGGCCAACTCGATCATGACGTCGAGCACTTCCTTGATCATCTCGGGGTCGAGTGCCGAGGTCGGCTCATCGAACAGCATGATGCGCGGGTTCATGCACAGGCTGCGGGCAATCGCCACGCGCTGCTGCTGGCCGCCGGAGAGCTGTCCGGGGTACTTCTTGGCCTGGTCGGGAATCTTCACCCGCTCGAGGTATTGCATGCCGATGGCTTCGGCTTCCTTGCGCGGCATCTTGCGCACCCACATCGGTGCCAGCACGAGGTTCTCGAGCACCGTGAGGTGGGGGAACAGGTTGAAGTGCTGGAACACCATGCCGACTTCCTTGCGGATCTGTTCGATCTGGCGCAGGTCGGAGGTCAGCTCGGTACCGTCGACGATGATCTGCCCCTTCTGGTGTTCTTCGAGGCGGTTGATGCAGCGGATCATGGTCGACTTGCCCGAGCCCGAGGGGCCGCACACCACGATGCGCTCGCCCTTGGCCACTTGCAGGTTGATGTCCTTCAGGACATGGAATTTGTCATACCACTTGTTCACACCGCGAAGCTCGATCATCACTTCGTTGTCGGCGGTGCTCTTCGGAACGGCAGCTGTCATGGCCATCTCCAATGTTGATTCAATAACGGGCGCGACCTTGTGGGTCAGCGCTTGTGCCCGGTGTGCAGCTTGCGTTCCAGCGACTGGCTGTAACGCGACATGGTGAAGCAGAAGATCCAGAACACGAAGGCGGTAAACACATAGCCCTCGGTGGAGTAGCCCAGCCAGTTCGGATCGTTCAGGGCGTTCTGAACCATGCCCAGCACATCGAGCAAGCCAACGATGATGACCAGCGTCGTGTCCTTGAACAGGGCGATGAAGGTGTTCACGATGCCCGGGATCACGATCTTCAGTGCCTGCGGCAGGATGATCAGGCCCATCTTCTTCCAGTAGCTCAGGCCCAGCGCATCGGCCGCTTCGTACTGCCCCTTCGGAATCGCCTGCAGGCCACCGCGCACCACTTCGGCGATATACGCCGACTGGAACAGGGTGATGCCGATCAGCGCCCGCAGCAGCTTGTCGAAGCTGACGCCTTCGGGCAGGAACAGCGGCAGCATCACCGAGGACATGAACAGCACGGTAATGAGCGGCACACCACGCCAGAACTCGATGAACAGAACGCACATCGACTTGACGGCCGGCATGTTGGTGGCCTGACGGCCCAGCGCCAGGATGATGCCCAGCGGCAAGGCGGCCACACAGCCCACCGAGGCCAGCAGCAGGGTCAGCGTGAGGCCGCCCCATTGCGACGTCTCGGTCTGCTCAAGGCCAAACACGCCGCCGAACAGCAGGATGAAGCCGAAGATCGGGAAGATGAAGATGACGAACAGGCCCAGCTTCACCTTGTGCCGGAAACCCTCGATGAACAACGGCACCATGCAGGCAATCAACGCGATGTAGATCAGGTTGATCCGCCAGGTTTCGCTCTCCGGGAAGAAACCGTACATGAAGGTGGAGAAGCGGGCGCTGACAAACACCCAGCACGCGCCGCCGGAGGTGCACGCGTCGCGGCTGTCGCCGATCCAGTCGGCCTTGACGAACAGCCAGTTGATCAACGGCGGCAGCAGGGTTGCCAGCAGATAGATCGCGAACAGCGTCAGCAACGAGTTGATGGCGTTCGAGAACAGGTTGCGTCGTAGCCAGCCGATGGCCCCCACGGAGGCGGCGGGCGGCGGCAGATCGGGCAGTGGAGCAAAGTCATGGCTCATGATCAACGCTCCCTCAACGCCATCTTGGCGTTGTACCAGTTCATGAAGATGGAGATGATCAGGCTGAGCAGCAGATACACGCTCATCGTGATGGCGATGATCTCAACCGCCTGACCGGTCTGGTTGAGCGTGGTGCCGGCGAAGACCGCGACCAGGTCGGGGTAGCCGATGGCGGCGGCGAGCGACGAGTTCTTGGTCAGGTTGAGGTACTGGCTGGTCAGCGGCGGGATGATCACCCGCATGGCCTGCGGGATCACCACCAGGCGCAGCGTCCAGCTCGGGCGCAGGCCCAGGGCGCTGGCCGCTTCGGTCTGCCCGTGCGACACGGCCTGGATGCCGCTTCGCACCGTTTCGGCGATGAACGCCGCGGTGTAGATCGACAGGGCCAGCGTCAACGCGAACAGCTCGGGGATGACCGCCACACCGCCCTGGAAGTTGAAGCCTTGCAGCGACGGATAGTCGAGGTGCATGGGCGAGCCGGTGGCGAAGAACACCAGCGCCGGCACACCGATCAGGATGGCCAGCGAGGCATATACCGTGTGGAACAGCTGGCCGGTGGCCTCGAAACGCTTGCGCGCCCAGCGCGCCAGGAAGATCACCGCCACGATCGAGCCGATGATGGCCAGCCCGGTGGCCATGAAACCGTCCTCGAACACCGGTGCCGGCAGATACAGGCCGCGATTGCTGAGGAACAAGGATTCGCCGACCGATAGGGCCTGGCGTGGTCCCGGCAGGTTGAAGCCGATGGCGTAGTACCAGAAGAAAATCTGCAGCAGCAGCGGGATGTTGCGGAAAATTTCGATATAGACCGCAGCCAGCTTGCTGATCAGCCAGTTGGACGACAGGCGCAACACGCCCATGATGAAACCGATGATCGTGGCGAAGAAAACGCCCAGCGCAGACACCAGAATGGTGTTGAGCAGGCCGACCAGGAAGGTGCGTCCGTAGGTCGAGGTTTCGTTGTACTCGATCAGCGACTGGAGGATGCCGAAACCGGAGGCCCGGTCGAGAAAGCCGAAACCCGTCGAGATGCCGCGCAACTCCATGTTGTGGAGGGTGTTGCGCACGATGAAAAAGATAAACGCCGCAACGGTGATGCTGGCGAGAATCTGGAAAACCAGCGCTCTGAACTTGGGATCGGACAGAAGCCGTGGCTTGGCGGGGGTGTCCCGCTCGGAGCTTGCATCAGCCATGGTATGCCTCGGACGGTTTGAGTGAGGAACCGGCCCGACGCGCCGCTCGGGCGCGCCGGGCCACCGGCCGCCTTAGCGAATCGGCGGTGCGTACTGGATACCGCCTTTGTTCCACAGGGCATTCAAGCCACGGGAGATTTTCAGCGCGCTGCCTTCACCCACGTTGCGCTCGAACATTTCGCCGTAGTTCCCGACCTGCTTGATGATGTTGTAGGCCCACTTATCTTCGACGCCAAGGAACTCACCCTTCACGCCCTCGATACCGAGGATGCGGCGGATGTTGGGGTCGGCGCTCTTCATCATCTCGTCGACGTTCTTCATGGTCACGCCGGCTTCTTCGGCGTTGATCTGGGCGAACAGCGACCAGCGCACCAGGTTGAACCACTCGTCGTCACCCTGGCGCACAACCGGACCCAGCGGCTCCTTGGAGATGATCTCCGGCAGCACGATGGCGCTGCTCGGGTCGGACAGCTTGATCCGCAGTGCGTACAGCTGCGACTGGTCGGAGGTCAGCATGTCGCAACGGCCGGCCTCGAAGGCTTTGACGGTTTCGTCCGAGCTATCGTAGGTGATGGCCTTGTACTCCATCTTGTTGGCACGGAAGTAGTCGGCCAGGTTCAGCTCGGTGGTGGTGCCGGCCTGGATGCACACCGCGGCGCCCGACAGCTCCTTGGCGCTCTTGACGCCCAGCTTCTTGCTGACCATGAAGCCCTGGCCGTCGTAGTAGTTCACGCCGGCAAAGTTCAGGCCCAGGCTGGTGTCGCGGGTGTAGGTCCAGGTGGTGTTACGCGGCAGCATGTCCACTTCGCCCGACTGCAGCGCGGTGAAACGCTCCTTGGCGTTGAGGGGGGTGTACTTGACTTTGGAGGCATCGCCGAACAGGGCAGCGGCAACGGCACGGCAGGCATCCACGTCGATGCCCTTCCAGTTGCCCTTGTCGTCGGTGGCCGAGAAGCCCGGCAGGCCGGTACTGACGCCGCACTGCACGAAACCCTTTTTCTTGACCGCATCAAAGGTCGCACCCGCAGAGGCGGAGCCGGCAATCATCAGGCCGACGGTGGCGGTCGCAGTCAATACGGAAATCCGCTTGAAGTTCATCAATCATTCCTCCAGTTCTTGATCTGGTAAGCGTGGGAGCCAGGCTTTCGGATAGGCCTGGTCGGTCCACTGGCATGCCGGCTCGTAGCCGGGCATACCCCTATTTAAACAACTGTTTGGCAGCAATACAACGCGCCACCGATGCGGAAAACCCTTATAAACACTGAGGTTCAGCCTCGTCGCGGGGCAAAATGCGGGGCCGCAGCAATGCTAAAGGCATGGCTGAAAACACCGCAGTGCACTGCAACAGATTTAGCTAAGCAGAATTGATGCCAATCAAGGCGGACGGCTGTTTATTGCATGCCGCAGCACACAAAAACCGTTGAAGATTCAGTCGGTTTCGCCCCAGCGCGGCATCAGCGCATGGTCGATTCCGAGCTGGTCAAGGATGCGTGCAACAACGAAATCAATCACCGCCTGCACCGAGGTGGGGCGCGTATAGAAGCCCGGATTCGCCGGAAGGATGCATACGCCGAGCCGCGCCAGCTTGAGCATGTTCTCGAGGTGGATGGCCGAAAACGGCGTTTCGCGGGGCACCAGCACCAGCTTTCGCCCCTCCTTGATGACCACGTCGGCGGCCCGCTCGATCAGATCCTGGCTCATGCCAGCGGCAATCGACGCCAGCCGTCCCATGGTGCAGGGGCACACCACCATCGCGTCGGGCGGGTTGGAGCCCGAGGCCGGCGGGGCAAACCAGGTTTCACGGCCGAACACCCGCAACTGCCCCGGCGCCGCCTTGAAGCGGGCCGACAGCTCGGCCTCGACCTCGGCGGCGCGCGAGGGCAGGTGCCAGTCCATCTCCTGCTGCGCCACCACCTGCGCCACCTGGCTGTAGAGCAGCCAGACCCGGTGCCCGGCGCCGAGCAGGCATTCGACCAGGCGCACGCCATAGGCCATGCCGGAGGCGCCGGTGAAGGCCACGGTGATGGTGAGCGGCGAGGTCATGGCAGGCGTCCTTATTGCAGATAGTCGCTGATCAACACCCATCGGCCCTGCGTGATGCGCGCGAGGCGGCCGACGCGGTTGCCGAGGTGCTCGGTGGCCGAGAAGCGGTATTCCGGGCTGCCGAAGAAGTCGCGCGTGGTATGCACGCTTTCCATGCCAGAGACAAAGCGCTCGGCGGTCAGCTCCCGCCCTGCTGCCTCCAGCCCCTGGATGAACACATCGGCCACGTTGTAGCCCATGGCGCTCCAGATGTTCGGCGCCGCGCCAAAGCGCTGGCGGTAGCGCTCGATCCAGTCGGCCAGCGCGCTGTTGGCGCCCTCGGCGTAGGGCAGCGGCATCACGCTCACGCCATACAAGCCCTCGACGGCCGCGCCGCCGAGCTCGTGGGTCTGCGCCGAATAGCCCGACGCCGTCACCAGCATGTCCACCGGCCAGCCGGTCTTGCGCGCCTCGCTCACCGCCGCCACGGTCTCGCGCACCACGGTGGCCAGCACCACCAGATCACACCCGGCCGCCCGCAGCCGGGCGATCTGGCTGGCAAAGTCGGTCGCGCCGCGCTTGTAGCCCACCGCCTCGACCAGCGCCATGCCACGCTGCGCCAGCCCGGCCTCGACACCCTTCTTCACCTCGTGACCGTAGTCGTCGTCCTGGAACAGCAAGCCCACCCGGGTGTAGCCGCCGCGTGCCACCATCTCGCGCACCGCGGCGTTCATGTAGTCCTGATAGGGCGCAAAGAGCTGGAACTTGAGCGGATGCAGCGGCGCATAGGTGGCCTGGTGCGGCGAAAAGGGGAACAGATGCGGCCGCCCGGCCTCTATCGCCAGCGGCATCGAGGCCATCACCACCGGCGTGCCGAGGTTGCCGACGAAGGCAAACACCTTGTCCCGCGAGAGCAGCTTGCGCGTGGCCAGCACCGCCCGCTTCGGGTCGTAGCCGCTGTCCTCGAAGCGCAGTTCAAGCTTGCGCCCATGCACGCCGCCACGGGCGTTGGCCTCCTCGAAACGCAGCAGCATGCCGTCGCGGATCGGCGCGCCGAGCATGGCGATCGGCCCGGACAGATCCTGGATCGTGCCCACGCGAAGGGTGCTCGCCGTCACCCCCGGCTCGGCCAGCGCCGTGCCGCCGGCCAGCACACCCGCCATCAAGGCCATCAAGAATCGTCGCAGCATGCCACCCTCGCCGTGGTTGTTTTCCGAGGGGCCATTATCACGCCAAACCACCGGCTGCATTCAAGCCGTCGGCGCGTCACACCGCCGGCTTATGATGCCGTTATACTCGCCGGCTGCGGCGCCAACGGAGCGCCCGGCACATTCACCATAGGATGCCCCCGCATGAAGAAGTCCTGGCTCGCCCTGCTCGCCATTCCCGTCGTGGCCTACCCGGCCGCCGCCTGGTATCTGGGCTCACAAGTCGAATCCACGCTCGGCGCGCAATACCAGCAGGCCACCGCCCTGCCCTACCTGAAGGTCGTCGAGCGCACCTATGAGCACGGCGTGTTCAGCGCCACCGAGTCGGTCACCGTCGAACTGTTTGGCGCCATGCTGCAGATGATGCAGCAGGCCAACCCCGACGCGCCGCCCGCCGAGCCACTGCGCATCCGTTTCCGCTCGCAGATCCAGCACGGCCCCTTCGCCGGCGGTACGCTGGCCGCAGCGGTGGTCGACAGCGAACTGGTGCTCGACGCCAGCACTCAGGCGGAAGTCGCCAAGCTGTTCGGCCAGCAGTCGCCGCTCACCAGCCACACCGTGTTCAAGCTCGATGGCAGCGGCACCGCCACCGTGCTCAGCCCCGCCTTCGCCACGCAGTTCCCCAACCCCGACACCGGCGAAGCGGTGAGCATTGCCTGGGAAGGCATCCGCGCCAATGTCGACTTTGCCCCCGGCATGGCCCGCTACACCCTGAATGGCGACGCGCCCCGGCTGGAGGTCAAGGACCCGGCCGGCGCCCACATGGTGATGAGCGGCCTGCGCTTTACCGGCGAACAGCAGCGCCTGTTCGACGATGAACCCCTGCTCTTCTCGGGCACGCAGCGCATCACCATCGACGCCGTGCAGATGAACGTCCCGGAGGAAGACCCTGGCCAGATCAGCTTCAAGCAGATCGCCTACGACGTTGACATGCCGGTCGAGGGCGACTTCATCGACATGGTCGCCAAAATGGGCGCCCAGACCGTCGACATCGGCGGCACCAACTACGGCCCCGCGCACTACGACGTCTCGCTCAAGCACCTGCATGCGCGCACCGTGGCCAAGCTCTACCGCGAGCTGCTCGCCGCCTACACCAGCCCCGCCATGATCGGCCCTAACGCCAACCCGCAGCTGGCGCTGGCGCCGCTCGCCGGGCCGGCCATGGAGCTGCTCGGCCACAACCCCGTCGTCGCCCTCGACCGCCTCAGCTTCAGCACCCCGCATGGCAACGCCCATCTCGACCTGCGCGCGGCGGCCCCCGGCATCACGCCCGACGCCATGGCCAACCCCGGCCAGCTCATGGCCGTGCTCGACGCCGGCGCCAACATCGCCCTGCCCGAAGCCCTGCTGCTCAGCCTGGCCAAGGACCGCGCCAGCGCCCAGCTGGCCGCCATGAGCGAGACCGGCACCGTCTCCGACGACGACCTGCAGATGGTCGCCGCCCAGTTCGAAGGCAAACTGCAGGAACTGAGCGGTCAGGGCTTCATCACCCGCGACGGCGGCGTGGTCAAATCCACCCTCGCCTTCCACGCCGGGCAGCTCACCGTCAACGGCAAACCCTTCAACCCCATGGCGATGCAATAAGCCCGCCACCGCCGCCGTCGGGTGGGCGGCTCGCCGCCCACCACGCATCGCGTGTGCGGGGAATGGCCGGTGGGCAGCAAGCTGCCCACCCTACCAAGCCACGCCCCGAATGACCGCCGCCGACCTATCGCGCCGGCCGCCGTAGCGGCTCGCCGCCCACCAATCACCGCTTCTCCGGGAAATCACCGGTGATCAACCGAGCCGCCCCGACCGAGCACGCGCCGCGCTTCGGCCACAGTCCCGTTCCGCGCCGCTATCGCACCAGCCCCGCTGGCCGCCACAGCACCACCGCCACCAGCACCAGCCCGAACGCCACCAGCTCCAGCCCGGCCAGGTTCGCCACCCCGGCCGGCAAGGCGTCGCGCAGCAGCGCGATCAGCTGCGGCAGGGCCACGATCACCACCGCCCCCCACACCGCCCCCATCAAGCGGCTCGCACCGCCGACGAACACCAGCATCAGCAACTCGAACGACAACTGCAGGCCGAACTGCTCCGGGCTGAGGTAACCCAGCCAGTGCGCATACAGCGCGCCGGCCAGCGCACCGAGTCCGCCGCCCACCGCAAAGGCCAGCCACTTGGCGTGGGCCGTATCGACACCGCAAGCCGCCGCCGCGCCCTCATCGTCGCGCACCGCCCGCCACGCCCGGCCGACACGCGAGTTCAGCAGCCGCCGGCAGGCCAGCAACGCCAGCACCAGCACCGCCGCGCTCGCGCCGAACTGGTGCCAGGGCTCGACCACCGCCCAGCCCGCCAGCGACAGCGGCGGCACGCTCAGGCCCGAGGCACCCCCGGTGACGCCGTCAAAGCGCACCAGCGCCTCCTCCACAATCAGCGCCACCGCCAGCGTACTCATGCCGAAGGCCAGGCCGCCGAGCCGCCGCCCCGGCAGGCTCGCCAGCGCCCCCAGCAGCGCGCCCCCGGTAATCGCCACCACCAGCCCCACCAGCGGCGGCCCGCCCAGCGCCACCCAGCCGGCCTGCAGATACGCCCCGACGGCGAGAAACGCGCCATGGCCGAGCGAGATCTGCCCGCTCTGCCCGAGAATGATCACCAGCCCCAAGCCGGCGATGGCCCAGGTCGCCACAAACGCGAGCTGGCCGAGTCCGTAATCGGGCCCGAGCGTCAGCAGCGTGACACCCGCCAGCGCCAGCAAGGCGAGCGCCTGTCTCATGCCGAGCGCCCCGCCAGCAGCCCGCGCGGAAAACACAGCAGCGCCACCAGCATCAGCACATAGGCGGTCACATGGTTGGCGCCCTCGGGCAGGTAGCGCCCGGCGAGCGCCTCGGCCACGCCAATGAACACCCCGCCCGCCAGCGCGCCGGGCAGGCTGTGCATGCCGCCGATCACCGCCGCCGGAAAGGCCTTGAGCGCAATCACCCCCATGCCCGGATGCACGAAGGTGACCGGCGCCATCAGCATGCCCGCCAGCGCCGCCAGTGCCGCCCCCAGCGCCCAGGCCAGGGTGTGCATGCCGTTCGTGGACACGCCCATCATCGCCGCGATGCGCGGGTTCTCGGAGCAGGCGCGCAAGGCCAGCCCCGCCCGCGTGAAGTGAAAGAACGCTGCCAGCGCCGCACACGAGAGCACGGTGGCGGCGATCACCCCGACATGCGCCAGGCTGACCGTGACCCCGCCAAGATCGAGATGCCCCGCCAGCCCCGGCAGCGGCAACTGGTGCGCGCCATGGGTTGCAGCCGGCACCGTGGTCACCCCGCCGCGCAGCATCAGCCCGAGACCGAAGGTCAGCAGCACGGCGGTCAGGTGCGGCTGCCCCAGCGCCCGGCGCAGCGCCAGTCGCTCCACCAGCGCCCCGGCCAGCGCCATGCCGAGTACCGCCACCCCGACCGCCAGCCACGCCGGCCAGCCGGCCGCAGCCGTCAGCGCCACGGCGGCAAAGGCCCCCACCATCAGCAACTCGCCCTGCATGAAGCTGACCGCCTCGGTGGCCTTGTAGACCAGCACAAACGACAGCGCCACCAGGCCGTAGATACAGCCGGTGGCCACGCCGCTGAGGAGAATCTGCCCGATCATGGTGCGCAGGATACCCGTTCCGGGCCGCGCACCCGTCAGCGGCAGGCGGTGCTGCGCCCCAGGACGCAGGCGGCGTCGTACTCCGCGCCGAGGCGCGCCACCAGCTCGGCCACGCTCGGGATGTCGTGGATCGTCGCCACGCCGTGGCCGGCGCTCCAGACATCGCGCCAGGCCTTGGCCTCGTCGCTCATGTCCTTGATCTTGCCCTTGCCCAGGCTGAGCGTGAGTTGCTCGCGCGTGAAGCCTGCCGCCGCCAGGCTCGGCCACAGAAAGTTGGCATTGGTGCCCGACACCGCATCGGTATACACGATGTCGCCCGCGCCGCTATCGACCAGCATCTGCTTGTACGCCGCCTGCGCCATCGCCTCCTGCGTGGCGATGAAGCGCGTGCCGAGGTAAGCGAGGTCCGCCCCCATCACCTCCGCCGCGCGCACCCCGGCGCCGTCCGACATCGCGCCCGCCAGCACCAGCGTACCGTTCCAGAACTCGCGGATTTCGCGCACCAGGCTGAACGGACTCTGCGTGCCCGCATGCCCGCCGGCCCCCGCCGCCACCGCGACGATGCCATCCACCCCCGCCCCCATCGCCTTGCGCGCATGGTAGGCATGGATCACATCCGAAAACACCAGCCCGCCGTAACTCTTCACCGCCTCCACCACCTCGCCCGGATGCCCCAGGCTGGTGATGACGAAGGGCACCTTGTGCTTGACCAGCAACTCCAGATCCGACCGCACCCGCGGGTTGCTGGCATGCAGGATCAGATTCACCCCGTAAGGCGCACACGGTGTCACCGCCAGCGCCGTATTAATCTCGCCCAGCCATTCGTCCAGCAACGCGCTGGTACGCGCATTCAGCGCCGGAAACGACCCGGCCACCCCCGCCCGGCAGGCGGCGATCACCAACTCGGGGCCGGAGACCAGAAACATCGGCGCGGCGATGGCCGGCAGGCGGAGGGCGGATCGGAAAGCGGCGGGGAGGGACATGGCAGGCTCCTTCGGCAGCGAACGGTAACGGGGGGATTGTCGGCCGTTTTCGGTGTACCGGAAACCGGATGGGCGCCGAAGAGTCGTCGGCCGGAGGAAGCGAGACGCAATCCGAGATCGGAGCCCGATCCGCCGATCGATCCCGGAGGCGGCCCTGCGGGCCTTGTCCGGGCGATGCGCACTACCGCGCCGGCGCCGGCACGGGTGCCCCGTCGATCTGCAGGCGACTGCTGAATCGCAGCGTGCGCGACACGCCCCTCGGGTCGGAGAAAAACGGGATATGGCGCCGCGGCCGATCCCAGACCCGCACCGTCCAGGTCGTGCCGCCCATGAATTCGAAGTTCACCGCACCCGACCCATCCAATTGCAGCGAACGGAAGGAACCCGTCGCGTAGGGCGCCCCGATCTGCGCCGATTCGACTCGCCGCATGCCCGGGTCCAGCAAATGGATATGCAAGGCTTCCTCGTAGGGAATGTCCTCGGTCATGAAGAGCAGGTAGTAGCTGTCGCGGCCCACGCAGGCTTCCCGCACCACACCGGCCACGATCGTGTCCGTGGGCTGGCCATCGGCACAGATGCGGCTGTGAGGCGGAGTCGTATCGTCCTGCGTACGGATCGGCTGGATGGAAAGCCTGGCTTCCGGAATGACACGCATGGCTATGACTACCAAACGAAGCTGACGCCAAACGCTACCGGCGATGTGCCAACAGCCCAACGCAAACGATCAAGGATTCGTCGCCCGGATGGAGCGAAGCGCAATCCGGGGTCGGTGGTGGTGGTCGGTGGTCGGTGGTCGGTGGTCGGTCAAGCGATGAATCCCGGAGGCAGCCCTTCGGGCTTTTTCCGGGCTAATTCTTGCTACGCTCTAGCGTGAAAGCAATCAGCAACCGCGCCGGGCGGCGCATTCGGAGAGCGCCCCGATTTCGGTTGTCCGGTTGACTGGAGTGCTAGAAATTGACGCTCGCATACGCGCGCATTTTGTTAAGAACTGCGTTGGCCAACGGGAGGTCCCCGAAGAGCAAAGCAACTTGCTGCGTGGCAAACATGCATAGAGATCCTGCAAATCCCAAGGCTTCGATGACTTCGCCAGCCGTATAGGCCGGCCCCACGGTCGTTTCAGATAGCCGCCGGCTTGTTTGCAAAATTCCTGTATGCGTATAGCTATTCATCACGTCCCAGTATCGCAACTTGACATTGCTCAGAACACCTTCTTCGAACCCCTCTTGCTTCTCAACATCCTCAAGAACTTGATAAAACCTCTTATCCAAACTGTCCTTCTTGTACCGATCGAGTTCGGAGCTCGTGGCACACTTATGCAGCCATACACCGCGAACACATGATTCGAAAAGGACACGAATTAGGGCAAATGCTGACCCATACTGATTTTGCTGGCAGAGTGTGGCGATTGCCGCGTGATGCTCAATCGCAACGTCGAAACAAGCTGCAGAAAGTGCAGTCCGATGGTCAGCAGAAATTGATTTTCCGCCGACTTGTTCCAGTGCCCACTTTCCAAGCTGCTTGTGATACTCAATGGCGTTTGCTATTTGCATATAAGTTCTAACAGTTGGAGCAGACGGAATCGGCCTATTGCACATGGTCGGTGGTGGGCAGTGCCCGAAGGGGATGTTGCCGAAGCAGGTCTCTCAGTAGCGCTCGACACACGACACGGAGGCAATCTGGCAAACATGCAACTGCTCACGGGTATTGTGTGGACGGCGCAATGTCGCATGGAGGCGGTCTCCAGCGCAATCCTTTTCGGTTAAAGGGTCTGGCCGGCAGGCGCTAACACTGGTTTTCCGACAAAGCCCTCCGCACGGCCGCCATCCTCCACCCGGCGCAAACAGGAAGCCCGCACCCCGTCACCCCCTGCTATCCTCCGCCCCATGCAAGGCATCGAACCTCTCATCTATGGCCTCGGTCTCGCCGGGGCGGCGGTCAATGCGGCCTCGGGCGTGCTCGAGGCGGGGCGCAAGCCGTTTGACCTGTTCGGCATGGTGGTGGTCGCTTTGGCGGCGGCGCTGGGCGGCGGGTCGCTGCGCGACATGCTGCTCGACCGCACGGTGTTCTGGATTGCCGACCAGGCCTACCTGATCACGGCGTTGGTGGCAGGGGTGGTGACGTTTTTGCTGGCGCGGCGGGTGCGCTTGCCGGCGCAGCTGTTCCTGCTGCCGGATGCGATCGGGCTGGCGTTGTTTACCGTGGTGGGCACCTCGGTGGCGCTGGCGCATGGGGCGCCGTGGCTGGTGGCGAGCCTGATGGGGGTGGTGACCGGCGTGTTCGGCGGGATCCTGCGCGATGTGTTGTGCAACGAGGCGCCGGTGGTGTTTGGCGGCACCTTGTATGGCAGCGCGGCGTGGCTCGGCGCGCTGGTGCTGATCGCGCTGCCGGAGCTGGGCGTGAGCGGCGATGTGTCGGCGCTGACGGCCGGGGCGGTGATCTGCACGATCCGGCTGCTGTCGATCCGCTTCAAGTGGCATCTGCCGATCTATTCGGCGCGGCGCTAGCGGCGCTGGCCGGCTAGGGGGTGTTGAGGCGCAGGCGGGTGTCGCGCGCGTCGATGCCTTGCAGGCGCAGATGGCCGACCTGCAGGTCGAGCTGCAGCGGCCAGTCGCGCCAGGCGTCGAGCGGCAGCGGGTCGCGGGTCTTGGGGCCGGCGGCTTGCCAGCGGTCGAGGTCGAGCCGGTCGACACGGGCTTGCAGAGCGAGTCGGTGCGCGGCATCGAGAGCGACTTGCCATTGGCCGTCGAGGCGGCTGTCTTCTACCTGGAACTGAATCGTGCCGGCCCCCGTGCGGGCAGCGACCTGCCATTGCCCCGAGACTGCGGCATGGAGTGCCACCGTCGCGCCCGGCCGGGCGGGGTCGGGCACGGTGGCGTCGAGCGCGGGCAGCCGGGCATCGAGCAGGCCGGCAGACAGATCCAGGGCCAGCGCGGCGCCGGTGGCGTGTAGCGCGACCGGGCCGACGGGCAACGTGGTCGCCAGCTGCGCGTTGCCGGTCACGGCGAGCTGTGGGCCGGCCAGGTGTAGCGTCAGGGCATCGAAGCGGGCCGTGGCCGGGGCATCGGCCGCGGCGGGGCTGAGCGTGGCGGTGCCGCGCAGGCCGAGCAGGCGGGTCTCGGTGCCGTCGTGGCGCAGCGTATCGCCCTCGGCCGAGAGCGTGAGCTGGCGCTCGTCCTGACGGGCGCGCAGCGTGGCACCAATGCCCTCGGCCTGCCACGCGGCGTCCGCCGTCTGGCCGATGGCAGCCGCGCTGAGCGTCAGCGCGTCGATCTGCACCGGGCCGACAACGCCGGCCAGCGCGACGGTGAGATCGCGCACGCGGGCACCGGCATCGACCGTGGCGCTCAGCGTGCCCTCCAGCGTGGCATCGGCGCCGGCGGCGCTGCCGGCGGCCTGCAAGCGCCAGCCGCTGCCGGCGTCGGTGAGTTCGGCCCGTGCGAGACGAACGGTGGCCGGCGGGGCATCGTGGGGAGTCAGCGTCATCACGGCGTCGGATACGAGCACGGTGGCGAGCTGGACGGGGACCGCCGGTGCAGCCGGGGGATCGTCCATGGCGGGCACGGGCAGCCGCCAGTGACCATCGCCCGCCTGGTGCAAGCTGCCGCGGATGCCGTGGAGTTCGATATGCAGCGGATGCGCGGCGCCTTGCGCCGACCAGTCACTGCGCACGACGAGGTGGTCGATGCGCACGGCGCCGTCGCCTTGCCAGGTGATGCCGGCAAGCGCCAGGCGGGGCGGAAAGACCTGCAGCGACACCGGCCCGTCGATATGCACCCCGCCACCGATGCGCGCGTTGATTTCGTCGGCCACGGCATCGGCCAGCCAGCGGTCGCTGAACTGCCAGGCAAGCACGGCGGTGACGATGAAGGCCGCCGCGCTGAGCAGCAGGACGAGGCGGGCGAGCCGGCGACGGCGGCCCGGTGCGCGCAGGCCGCCTTTGCGCTGCCGGTCAGCCCCGCCTGCCATCACCGCAGCGCGGGCAGGTGCAGCGTGAAGGTGGTGCCCTGCCCCGGCGTGCTGGCGACCGAGGCGCGGCCGCCGTGGCGCTCGGCCACGGTCTTGACGATCATCAGCCCCAGGCCGATGCCGGCCTCGCGCCGGCTGGCCGCCGTGGGCAGGCGGCCGAAGCGCTGGAACAGGCGGGGCAGCAGGTCTTGCCGGATGCCTTCGCCGTGGTCGCGCACCGACACCGCCCAGCCGTCGCGCTCGCGGGCGAGCGCCAGCTCGACCGTGCTGTCCGGCCGGCCGTACTTGACGGCATTGCCGAGCAGGTTGACCAGCGCCCGGCGCAGCAGGTCGCGGTCGCCGCGCACATAGCCCTCGTCGTGGCCGCGGTTGTCGATCTGCACCGCGATGGTGACACCACGCGCCTTGGCCAGCGCCCAGATCTCGTCGGCGGCGTCCTGCATCACCGTGGCGAGGCTGATCTCGGTGAACTGGCTGGCATCGATGGCATCGGCCCGCACCAGGCGGAACAGGTCGTCGGCCAGCTTGAGGGCCGAGCGGGCGTAGCGGGTGAGCTGGTTGAGCAGGGCGTGGCCGCTGGCGGTGGTGTCGCCGGCCAGTTGCTCGGCCTCGATCAGGGTGAGGATGGAGGCGATCGGCGAGCGCATGTCATGCGAGAGGTAGTGCATGGTCTCTTCGCGGCTGCGCTGGGCGTCGTGGATGCGGGTGATGTCGGCCAGGCCGAACACCGAACCGATCGGCCGGCCGGCGGAATCCACCAGCCCGGCCACCGACACCAGCAGGCGGGCGCCGTTGGGGGCATCGAGCTCGACGGTGCGCACCGCGGCGCCGCCCTCGTCATGGCGGGGCAGGCCGCCGTCGGTGGGCACGCCCGGCGGCCATTCGAGCGACTTGAGCGCCCGCGCCACGGTGAGCGGCTCGGCGGCCTCGAGCAGGCGCGAGGCTTCGAGGTTGCACAGCATGACCTGGTGCGCCGGGTTGGTGACCACGGCGCCGACCGGCAGGTGATCGAGGGTGTCGACCACGAAGCGGTGCAGGTCGCGCTGGCGCCGGACCGCCTGGTTGACCCGCCGGATGCGCGCCTGCAAGGGGTCGACCGCATGCGTGGGCGGCAACTCGACCTGCATGGCGGGGAAGAGCTTGGCGGCGTCGCGGTCGAGCACCTCGAGCTGGCTGTCGAGATGACGCTGCGCCGCCTCCAGCCGGCGCCAGCTCCACAGCGGGTAGCACAGCAGGCAGCCGAGCACCGCGCCGGCCGGCGGGAACCACCACATCGCCATATGCAGCGCCGCCCAGCTCACGGCCAGGCTGGCCGCCGACACGGTAAAGGCGATGACCAGCGCACTGCGCGGCGCGGCGCGCAGCATCAGGCCCATGAGCAGCACCACGATGCCGCCGGCCAGAGCGGCCGCCACCGGCCGCGGCATCAGGCGCACGGCCTCGCCGCGCTTGAGGGCGGCATAGACATTGGCATTGACCTCGACGCCCGGCATCGGCCGGTTGAAGCCCGAGGTGGGCGTGGGCACGCTGTCGGCCATGCCCACCGCGGTCGCGCCGACAAACACCACCTTGTCGCGCAGCGCCGCCGGGTCGACATCACCGCGCAGCACGTCGGCGTAGGAAATGTAGCGGAAGCTGCCCGGCGGACCGGCAAAGGGGATGCGCAGCCAGTCGGCGCGATGCCAGCCGGTGCCAAAGGCGGCGGCAGGTGCGACATAGCGCGCCGCGCGCGCGGGCTCGGCATGCTGCAAGGCCGCGAGGCCCAGCTGCGGATGGCGTGCCTCGCCGTCGCCCTCCCACAGGTAGATGCTGCGGGCGATGCCGTCGGGGTCGAACTCGACATGGATATGGCCGATGCCCACCGCGCCGGCGGCAAAAATGGGGGCCGGCGGTGCTTCGCCAACGATGGCGTTGCCGCGGGTGGCCTGGATGAGCGGGAGGATGACCCGGCCGCTGTCGCGGATCGCCTCGGCCAGCTGCCGGTCGGCCTCGGGATCGGCCGAGTTGGCTTCGCTGAGGATGATGTCCATCACGATGCTGCGCACGCCCGCCTCGCTCAGGCGCTCGATCAGCGCCGCGTGCACCGAGCGCCGCCACGGCCAGCGGCCGATCTCGGCCAGGCTCGGGTCATCGACGGCGACGATCACCACCTGCGGATCGGCCGCCGGCCGCGCGACCGACATGGCCGCATCGTAGGCGACCTGGTCCATGCGCCACAGCCAGCCGCCCCCGGTGGCTGCCGTGGCCAAGGCGGCGCACAGCAGGGTGACGATCAGCCATTCGAAAAGCCCGCGTTCGGTCACGACACCATTCCGTTGCGTGTCACAGCAGGATCAGCAGCGGCGCGAACAGCATCCACACCGGCAGCTCGGCCGGCACGATGACCTGCTGCGGGGCCGAAAAGCCGCCCACGAAGCCGTCCGGGTCGATGGCGCGGATGCGCAGGAAGTAGGCACCGGCCGCGGGCTTGGGCAGCACCAGCTCCGGTGCCTCGACGGTGCCGCTGGCAAGGACGCGGTCAAACCTGGCGTCGTCGGCCAGCTGGTAGTCGAAACGCTGGCCCGGCTCGCCGCCCCAGGCGAAGAGCATGCTGTCGTCGTCGAAGGCGGGCGGCGGCACCTCGGCCATGGGCGGACGCACCGTCAGGCCGACCGGGTCGCCCCAGGGGCCGCGGTCGCCATCGGCGCGGGTGCTGGCCAGGCGCCAGTGGTACTCACCGGCGTCGAGGGCCACCTCGGTGGTGTTGCCGGCCAACGCCTCGTCACGCACCACGAGGTCGGAAAACGCGGCGTCGCGGGCCAGTTCGAAGCGGTAGCTGGCCGCCTCGTCGGCACGCGCCCAGGCAAACTTGACCGTGCCCGCACCGGCCTTGCCATTGGGCCGCGGGGCGTTGATGAAGGGCGGCTCAGGCCGCGCCTTGAGCTGCACGGCCTGCTCGGCGTCGCGCCCTTCGAGCCCGCGCGGGTCGACGGCGCGCACGCGCAGGTGGTAGTGGCCATCGGCCAGGCCGGCCACCTTGAGATCGGGCACGGCAGCTGCGGCCTCGGCCACGATGCGGGTGAAGGCCGCATCTTCGGCGACCTGCCCACGGTAGCCGACGGCCCCGGCTACCGGGGCCAGCGCGAAGCGCATCACCGGGCGTTCGTACCGTGTGGGCAGTCCGGCCAGGTCGGGCGCCGCCAGCAGCGGCACCGGGGCGTCGACCGGCTGGCCGGCCCGGGCCACCAGGCCAAAGCCTTCCTTGAGGGCGATCTCGCGACGCGATTCGACCCCCTGCACGGCGACCGTGCCGCTGCGCATTTCGGCGCGTGACTGCTCGGCATCGCTGGCGGCGCGGAAGCTGGTGCCGCGCACGCCGATGATGGCCGTGGGAGTGTGGATGCGATACCGCGCCGCCGGGCCGCCCTGCGGCTGGACCTCGGTTTCGATCCGCCCCTGGCGCACATCGAAGGTGGCGCGCTGGATGTCGTCCGTGCCCATGAAGCCGTGCAACGCATCGATGCGCACATCGGTCTGCGGTTGCAGGGTCAGGCGTGAGCCGTCGGGCAGCTCGAGGGTCATGAAGCTTTTCTCGGGCGTGGTCAGCCGGGCGCCTTCGGCCACGGTCTGGTCAACGCTGACCGGCTGCCCGTTGGCGCTGGCGCCGCCGCTGGCGTGCACCACCCGCGCCTCGCGCGGGACCTTGCGCAGCAGGCTGACCGGGATGCGCAGCTGGCGGCCGATGGGCATGCGATAGGGGTCGGCCACGGCGTTGAGGCGCTGGAGGGTGGGCCAGCGGGCCGGGTCGGCGAGCAGGGTCTCACCCAGCCCGATCAGGGTATCGCCGGGCTGCACCACATAGTGCACCGCATCGGCCTGGGCGTGGGCTGCCGGTGCGCCGGCGAGCACCCCGGCGAGCGCGCCGGCGGCGAGCAGCTGCCGCCATGTGACATTCCGTTGCATCGGCATTTCCTTTGTCAGCAAGCGTTTCATCATACGTGTCGGGGCACTTGGGTCTGTGAAAAACAGTGATAATTATTCGCACGGCAGACGAATTCGTCTATCGTCGTCATACACCGAACGCATGGCAAGGCGCACTGCACAGACGCTCTCATGCCCCCCGCCGCACACGACGGCCCCAAGCCTGGAGATCAACAGATGAGTTTCATTTCGGAGTTCAAAGAATTTGCCGTCAAGGGCAACGTGATGGACATGGCCGTGGGCGTGATCATCGGCGCGGCCTTTGGCAAGATCGTCAATTCGGCGGTCAACGACCTGGTCATGCCGGTGATCGGCAAGCTGGTGGGCGGCGTCGACTTCTCCAACCTCTATGTGAACCTGGGCGAAGGCAGCTTCGCCTCGCTGGCCGAGGCCGAAAAGGCGGGCGCACCGCTGATCAAGTACGGGGTGTTCATCAATACGGCGCTGGACTTCTTGATTGTCGCCTTCGCCATCTTCATGGCCATCAAGGCGATCAACAAGCTCAAGCGCGAAGCCCCGCCCGAGCCGGAGGCACCCAAGGCCGATCCGGAAGACATCGTGCTGCTGCGCGAGATCCGCGACTCGCTGAAGCGGAATTGAGCGTCGCCGGGGCTCAGTCGGCCGCGGCGTCTTCGGCCTCGATCTGCTCGAGGCGGTAGCCGTAGTTGTAGGTCGGCGTCAGCCGGAAGCCGTTTTCGGGCCGCAGGCCCAGCTTGCTGCGCACACGGCTGATGTGGGTGTCGACCGTGCGCGTGGCCAGGTTGGGGTTGCGCCCCCACACGGCTTCGAGCATGTGCCCGCGCGAGAGCAGGCGGCCGAGGTTCTTGAACAGGAAGGCGGCGAGGTCGAATTCCTTGTCGGTCAGCTCGACCGGCTCGCCATCGATGGTGGCCCGCTTGGCCTGCACGTCGAAGCTGAAGGGCGCCACGTCGATCACGTTGTCGGACGCCTGCGGGCGAGCGCGGCGCATCACCGCGTCGATACGCGAGAGCAGTTCGAAACGGCGCAGCGGCTTGATGAGATAGTCGTCGGCGCCGGCCCCCAGCGCGGTCACGATGTCTTCTTCGGCGTCGCGGGCGGTGATGAAGATCACCGGCGTGTCGTTGGCGCGGTCTTCACGCAGCCAGTGCAGCACCTCGGTGCCGCTCATCTCGGGCAGCATCCAGTCGATCAGGCACAGGTCGAAGCTCTCGCGGCCAGCCACGCGGATGAAGTCGCGGGATTGCGAAAAGGCATGCACGTCATGCCCGGCCTGGCGCAACCAGTCCGCCAGCGTCTCGCTCTGCAGCGTATCGTCTTCAAGAATGGCCAATCGCACGGCGACGTCCTCGCTCAATCAAACGGTCAATCGATCTTGGCGCACATCCTACCGCAAATCGGCCGACCATCCGGCCCCGTATTCAACGCCCGTCGGCCACATAGGGGTTGGTCGCGCGCTCGGCACCGAAGGTCGATTGCGGGCCATGGCCGGGGATGAAACTGACATCGTCGCCGAGCGGCCACAGTTTGTTGCGGATGGCCGATACCAGCGTGGCATGGTCGCCGCGCGGGAAGTCGGTGCGCCCGATCGAACCGGCAAACAGCACATCGCCCACCACCGCCAGGCGCGCATCGGCATCGAAGAACACCACATGGCCCGGCGTATGGCCCGGTGTGTGGATGACCTGCAGGCGGCAGTGGCCGACCTCGACCGTGTCGCCTTCCTCGAGCCAGCGGTCGGGCTCGAAGGCCTCGACCGGCGGAAAACCGAACATCTTGCTCTGCTGGCCGAGCGCGTCGAGCCAGAAGCGCTCGTCCTCCTGCGGGCCGATGATCGGCACCCCCAGCGTGCGCGCCAGCTCGGCGGTGGCGCCGGCGTGGTCGATATGGCCATGGGTGAGCAGGATCTTGTCCACCGTGACCCCGGCCTCGGCAATGGCTTGCCGGATGCGCGGGATGTCGCCACCGGGGTCGACCACGGCCGCCTGGCGGGTGTCGGAACACCACAGCAGCGAGCAATTCTGGGCAAACGGGGTGACGGGGATGATGCGGTATTCGAGCATGGTCAGATAAGCGCAATAACGAGCGCGTGACCGCGGAAACCGTTTGAGGGGGCTGGCGCGCCTGGCTGGAATCGAACCAGCGGCCCCTGGCTTCGGAGGCCAGTACTCTATCCACTGAGCTACAGGCGCGCAGAGGGCGTGAGAATAGCGCCTTTTGCGCAACGCGTCCACGGCTGCGTTTTCCAAACCGGGCAAGGCCCCGCTATAATCGCGGCTTTATGATTGTTGCACCCGCACAGAGGAAAAGAGCATGACCCAAACGCGCCTCCTGAGCCTTCTTGCCGTCGTCGCCCTGCCGCTGGCAGGCTGTGGTGATCAGAAAAGCATCGACGGCGAACTGTCCGCCAGGCTGACCCAGCCGGTCGCCCGTGTCGAACTCGAAGTCGCCAAGGTGGCCCCGGGCAGCCGCACCGGCGAGCAGATCTACACCAATGTGTGCGCCGCCTGTCACAGCTCCGGCGTGCTCGAAGCCCCCAAGACCGGCGACAACGCCGCCTGGGCACCGCGTATCGCCATGGGTCTCGACGCTCTGGTGACCACCGCCACCAACGGCAAGGGCGCCATGCCCCCGAAGGGCGGCGCGTCGGACCTGACCGACAAGGAGCTGATCCGTGCCGTGGCCTACCTGGCCAACCAGTCCGGCGCCAGCTTCACCGAGCCGCCGGTCGAAGGCAACTGAGCCTGCCCCGCGCATGAAAAAGCCCCGCCTGCGTCGCGGGGCTTTTTCTTGGCGGCGTGCCCGGCTCAGATCGGCAGTGCGGTCTCGTTCTTGATCTCGCGCAGCGTGACACTGGTGCGCACCACGTCCACGTCCTGCATCTTGAGCAGGAAGCTGTGCATGAAGGCGGTGTAGGCGTCCATGTCCGGCAGGTAGACCTTCATCAGGTAATCGCTCTCGCCGGTCAGCTCGTAGCATTCGACCACCTCCGGCCGGCCGGCCACCATGGTCTCGAACTGCTCGGCAATGGCCGCGCTGTGCTTCTTGAGACGGATCTGGCACCACAGGCAGGCGTCGAGGCCGAGCTTCTTGCGGTCGAGCAAGGCCACATAGGCGCGGATCAGCCCGCCCTCCTCCAGCTCGCGCACCCGGCGCCAGCAGGGCGACACCGACAGCCCGACCCGGTCGGCCAGTTCCTGATTGCTGATGCGGGAATTCTTCTGCAGTTCGGCGAGGATCTGGCGCTGGATACGATCAATTTTCATGGTGGCGTCACGACCGGGCGTCGCTAGGATGTGGAATTTTTTTTCTCCCCGACAGGCGAGAGAGAAAATTTTTCTCAGATTCTAGGCGAAGTCGATCCGCAATGGAATGTGCCGTGCCCGCCGGCTACTGCTGGTTCGGCTGCACGATGCCATGGCGTTTCATGCGCCGATACACCGTTGCCCGGCACAGGCCGAGTTCTTCGGCGGTCGCGGTAATGCACCATTTGTGCCGTTGCAGCGTATCGAGCAACCACTGTCCTTCCTGGTCGCGCCAGCGCGGGCGATCGCTGTCGGCGCGGGCCGCGGCCGGAGCCGCCGGGGCGGGCGCCGACGGGCGCGGACCGGCGGCCGGTTCCATCAACTCGCCGGGCAGGTCGTCGATGCGCACCGCCCCGCCGTCGCTCACCGCCAGCGCAAAGCGCAGCACGTTGCGCAGCTGGCGGACATTGCCTGGCCAGGCATGGGCGCACAGTGCCGCCATCGCCTGCGGGTCGATGCTGGCCGAACAGCCCATCTCGGCAGCTTCTTCGGTCGCGAGGCGCTCGATCAGGAAGGCGATGTCCTGGCGCTGGCGCAAGGGCGGCAGATAGAGGATGGCGCCGCACAGGCGGTAGTAGAGATCCTCGCGAAACAGGCCGTCGGCAATCAGCTTGCGCAGGTCGCGGTGCGAGGCGGCCACCACGGTCAGCCGCACGCTCTGCGGCTTGTCGCCCCCGAGCGGGGTGATTTCCTTCTCGGCCAGCACGCGCAGCAAGCGCGTCTGCAGATGCGGCGGCATGTCGCCGATCTCGTCGAGGAAGAGGGTGCCGCCATCGGCCTGGGCGATCAGCCCCCGCATGCCCTTGCTGCGCCCGCCGGTAAAGGCGCCCGGCGCATAGCCGAACAGCTCGCTCTCGATCAGCGACTCGGGGATCGCGGCGCAGTTGATGGCAACGAAGCCCTTGTCGCGGCGCTCGCTCGATTCATGCAGCGCCCGGGCCACCACCTCCTTGCCGGTACCGGTCTCGCCATGGAGCAGGATGTCGACCGACTTGTTGACCAGGCGCTTGGCCTGGCGGATCAGCCGTTGCATCTGCGGGTCGTCGCCGGCGAGGCGGTCGAGCGCCGGCGCGACCACCTCGGTCTCGGCCTCGGGCGTGGCAACGCGCCGCTCCGGCAGGCTGCGCGGCGAAATCACCTCGGCGTAGAACACGCCGTGCTCATGGGTGGTCAGCGCCGAGCGTTGATGCGACGCCCCGCCCCGCGCGATGCGCCAGACCGCGTGCATGCCTTCACGAAAGATGGCGTCCAGCGGCGCCCCGACCAGCGCGGCCACCAGGCCGCTCTCGCCGCCGCCGTTGAGCAGGCGGCGCGCACTGCTGTTGGCCCCCACGACCACGCCGTCGGCATCGAAGGCCAGCATCAACTCGCCACTCGGGTCGACCAACGGCCAGGCCGCGCTCAGGCGCAGCACCGAGGCGCCGCGGAAGAAGTGGAGGAAGTTGGCGTCCTCGATCATCTTGGCGTACATCATGGTCAGCTGCAGCGCCAGGTGCTGGCTCTCGCGCGGTGAGGGCGAGGTGAGCGCGGAGACGTCGAGCACCCCGAGGAAATCGCCGGTCGGATCGAGCAGCGGCGCACTGTTGCAGGTGAGGCCGATGTGCGAGGCGTCGAAGTGGTCGGTCTGGTGGCAGGTGATGGCGCTGCGGTCGGCGATACAGGTGCCGACCGCACAGGTGCCGGCGCGCGCCTCGCTCCAGTCGGCGCCCAGGTACAGGCCGGAGCGGCGCAGCTCGCCCTGCCAGCGGTCGTTGCCGATGAAGTCCACGGCGACGCCCCCCGCGTCGGTCAGCAGCAGCACATAGCCCAGGTCGCAGACCCGCTTGTAGAGCTGCTCCATGCCGGTGCGGGCCACTTGCAGGAAGTCCTCGACCTGGTCGCGATGCTCGCGCAGCCGCGCGGCTTCGATGATGTGGGCCGGCGTCGGGCGGGTCGGGTCGAGGTCGTAGTCTTCGATGCACCGCTGCCAGGAGCGCTGGATGCGGTCCGCCTTGGTGTCGGCGCTACGGGTGACGGACAACACGCGCTCGATATGCGCCCGTTGGTCGATGTTCTGCATGCTCAAGTCTCCTCCTGACGCGCCCGGCATCGGCCGGATCGCGCGAGAGATGCGCTGGGTCCATCGCTGGCCCGCGCTTATGTCTGTTCTGTTGCTACCTCGCCGCTTCTCGTGCCGACGGCTTCGTGTTTGGCCCTAGTAAAGCACTGATTACGCCATACCTCCAAGGTGATATTCCGCTCGCCGCCCGCCTCAGGAGACCGCCGTCAGCAGCACGGCACTGCGCTCGATCAGCCAGATTGACGCAACGGCAATGCACGGCACCACCAGCGCATGCTGGTAGCGCAGGCGCGGATGGCGCCAGGCGCGGTGCACCGCCCACAGCACCGGCGCGGCCACCAGCGACAGCGCCAGCTGGCCCAGCTCGATGCCGAGGTTGAAACCGAGCACCACGCTGACGAAGCTGCCGCTGAGCGCCGGCGCCACCGACTGCAGGGCGAACGAGAAGCCGAAGCCGTGCACCAGCCCCACGCCGAACACCGCCGGCGCCAGCAGGGGGCGCTCGCGGTCGCCGAGAATGCGCACGCCGGCGTAGATGATCGAGGCGGCAATCGCCAGTTCGACCGCCGGCGCGAACCAGGCCAGCGCGCTCAACCCGCCCAGCGCGCCGACGCACAGGGTGATCGAATGCCCGGCCGTAAAGGCCAGCGAACTGGTCAGGAAGCGCGCCACGCCACCGGCGCCGAGCAGCAGCACGAGGATGAACAGCACATGGTCCAGGCCGATCAGCACATGCTCGAAACCCGACACCATGTAGCCGACAAGGCCCTCGGGCGCAGCGTCGGCCCGGGCGGGGCCGGGCGCGTCCGGCGCGCCGAGCACCAGCTGCAGCGGGCCGAGGCTCTGGTAGCGGTCGACCTGCCCGTCGTCGTGATGGCGACGCACGATGTTGACCGCACGCGCCGCCAGTTCGGGCCATTCCCGGGCGCTGCCGGCGAGCACCGGGGCGGCGCCGGGGGGCGGCGCTTCGAAGCGCAGGTGCAGGCTGACCACCGCATCGGCCAGATCGAGCTCGGCCGCCTCGCCCAGCACCAGGCCCGGCGGGACGGACTGTTCCACCGCCGGCAGATAGGTGAAGGGATCGCGCCCGGCAAGGGTGTCGATACGTGCCCCTTCGAGCCGGCCGGGGAGGCCGTCGAGGCGCAGCGCCTCGCGCAGGCGCGCACGCAGCGCGTCGGGGTCGCGATGCAGGGCCGGCATGTCCACTGCCAGGCGGCCGTCGGCATCGCGGCGCAGGAAGGGCGGCGGCGGCGTGTTGCCGCCCGCCTGCCAGTCGGGCGGCAACAGGACCATCGCCAGCGGCAACTGCACGTAGGCCTGGAGCGCGCCGTCGCGCGGCGCCAGGTGCACGATGCGCGCCATGAAATCCTGGACATGGGCCGTCGCCGCGCTGCCGAAACCCAGCAGCGCGGCGCTCAGCGCCAGGGCGCGCAGCCAGCGCGCCCGGCGCCCGGCGCTTACTGGCGCGGGTCCCACAGCCGCTCGCGCATGGTCTGTTCATAGCCGCGGCCCTCGGGCGCGGTGACCAGTTCCAGCTGCATGCCCCAGGGCGACATGAAGTAGATCCAGGTCAGGCCCTTGAGCGGCCCGTCGGTGAACAGGTGCGGTTCGCCGAGGAACTTCACGCCCTTGGCTTGCATGTTGGCCATTGCCGCCTTCAGGTCATCCACATAGAAGGCGATATGGTGGCCGCCCACGTCGCTGTTCTTCGGCGGCTGGGCTTTCTGGTCGGGCGAGGTGTATTCGAAGATCTCGAAGTTGGTGCCGTTGCCGCAGCGCACCAGGTGGGCGACCGGGATCACGGCGCGCGGGTTGACGTTGAGGTTCTCCTTCATCCAGTTGTCCTTGAACGGGCCGAAGGGGCCGATGGTGAAGAAGGCCTTGCAGCCCATCACGCCGACGAAGAAGTCGACCGCCTGCTGGGCGTCGGGCACGGTGAAGCCGAAATGTTCGACGCCGCGCATGCCGGGCGCGCTGTCGGCCTGGACGGCCGGCACGGTGGCCGCCATGGCGACGGCAAGGAGGCCGTGGCGCAGCCAGCGCCCGGCGCGGGAGGAGAGGGTGTGGGTCATGGTCTGGTGTCCTTGTTGGGGTTCTCGGGGGTGTTGCCTGTGTTGCCGACACGCTGCACCGATCGAAAAAACCGGGGCGCCGCCAGGCGGCGCCCCCAAAGTTCACGCGAGGAGGCGCGCGTTCGACATGCCGCCGGGTGATGCCTCCGGCGGCGGGAGCCGGATCACAGTTCGCGGCGGCGCATGGCCCCGGCGATGTACTCGGCCTGGCGGATGGCCAGCGCGACGATGGTCAGCGTCGGGTTGGCGGCACCGCTGGAGGTGAACTGGCTGCCGTCGGAGACGAACAGATTCTTGATGTCATGCGTCTGCCCCCACTTGTTCACCACGCCGTCGCGCGCCTTCTCGCTCATCCGGTTGGTGCCCATGTTGTGGCTGGCCGGATAGGGCGGCATGTCGATCACGCGGGTGGCGCCGACGGCTTCGGACAACTTGCGCCACTGGGCCAGGCCATGGCGGCGCATGGCAGCGTCGTTGGTGTGGTCGGTCTTGGTGACGATGGGGATGGGCAGGCCGTGCTGGTCCTTCTCGGTCGGGTGCAGGGTGATGCTGTTTTCCTCCTGCGCCAGATCCTCGCCGCACACCCACACGCAGCTCATGTGGTCGAACTTCTCCAGCGCGGAGCTGACCTCACGCCCCCAGCCGCCGGGCTTCATGAAGGCCGCGGCGAAGGGCAGGTGCAGGGCCAGACCTTCGAGGTGGTAGCCGCCCAGGAAGCCGCGGTCGGGGTTGTTGGGCACCTCGTCGGAGACCACCGCGGCAATGTCGAAGCCGCGATACATGTACACCGGCCCCGGGTTGATGGTCAGCGCGGCGGCGGTGGTGTGGTTCATGTAGTTGCGCCCGACCTGGCCGGAGGAGTTGGCCAGGCCGTTGGGGAACAGGCTGGAGGCGGAGTTGAGCAGCAGGCGCGGCGACTCGATCGAGTTGCCGGCCACGCATACCACGCGCGCTTTCTGCAGATGCTGCTTGCCGTCCTTGTCGGCGTAGAGCACGCCGGTGGCCTTGCCGCTCTTGTCATGCTCGATGCGCAGCACCATGCTCTGCGGGCGCAGCTCGGCGTGGCCGGTCTTCATCGCGCGCGGGATCTCGGAGTACAGCGTCGACCACTTGGCGCCGATCTTGCAGCCCTGCATGCAGAAGCCGATCTGCTGGCAGGCCGGTCGGCCGTCGTTGGGCCGGGTGTTGGAGGCCACCGGGCGCACGATGTCCTTGTAGCCG
>QQUN01000038.1 GCA_008501585.1 Pseudomonadota bacterium
CGCAGATCGCGCCGCGCGGAGCGCTCGGAGAGGCGGGCATTGACCAGGGCGCCGGGCACGTCGAGCGCGTTGCAGGCCGCCATCAGATTGGGCCAGACCTCGGCCTCCATGCCGACGCCAAGCCGGGGCTGGAAATGGCGCAGGAAGCGGCGTTGCAGCCAAGGCAGGTCGTAGGGCAGATACACCGAGTGCACCCGATCGCCATGGTGGCCAAAGAGCGCACGGGCGGTCTCCCGGCCGGTGGGTGTCATGTGGGTGAGCACGATGCGGTGCGCCGGAAACGCCTTGATCAGCGCGTCGATCAGCGGCTGCGCGGCGCGTGTTTCGCCCACCGAGACCGCGTGCACCCATACGCTTGGCCCCTCGGCGCGGGGCCCGTAGCGGCCCAGGCGCTCGGCCACGTGCGCGCGATACCCCGGCTGCGCGCGGCCGCGCCACAGCAGGCGCAGCATCACCACCGGCAGGGCAAGAATCCACAGCAGGGTATAGAGCAGTCGTGGCATGGCGTTGCCGGGCAAACGAAAAATTATACGACGCAACCTCGCCCCGTCCGACCGCCAAATGCAACCTGGCCATGCCTCATGACGCTCGGCTGTGAGACAATACCGCCCTGAATTTCGGATCAGGAAGATCGGCGATGAAGGTGTTGGTAACCGGGGCAGCGGGCTTTATCGGCATGCATGCCTCCGAGCGCCTGCTGGCGCGGGGTGATGAGGTGGTCGGCCTCGACAATCTGAATGATTACTACGACCCGCAGCTCAAGCGCGACCGCCTGGCGCGCCTGCAGCCGCACCCCAGCTTCCGCTTCGTGAAGATGGATGTCGCCGATCGCGAGGGCATCGAAAAGCTCTTCGCCGAAGAAAAATTCGACCGTGTCATCCACCTGGCCGCCCAGGCCGGCGTGCGCTACTCGATCGAAAACCCGCACGCCTACATCGACAGCAACATCGTCGGCTTCATGAACATCCTGGAAGGCTGCCGCCATAACAAGGTGGCGCACCTGGCCTATGCCAGCAGCTCGAGCGTGTATGGCGGTAACACCAAGATGCCGTTCTCCGAGCACCACTCGGTGGACCACCCCATCAGCATGTACGCGGCCACCAAGAAGGCCAATGAGTTGATGGCCCACACCTACAGCCACCTGTTCGGCCTGCCCACCACCGGCCTGCGCTTCTTCACCGTGTATGGCCCCTGGGGTCGGCCGGACATGGCGCTGTTCCTGTTCACCAAGGCCACCCTCGAAGGCCGCCCGATCGACGTGTTCAACCACGGCAAGATGCAGCGTGACTTCACCTATGTGGACGACATCGTCGAAGGCGTGATCCGCGTGCTCGATCACACCGCCGAGTCCGACCCCGGCTTCAACGCCGACCAGCCCGACCCGGGTCGCAGCAAGGCCCCGTTCCGTGTCTTCAACATCGGCAACCACAGCCCGGTGCAGCTCATGGACTATATCGGCGCGATCGAATCCGCGCTGGGTATGGAAGCGAAAAAGAACTTCCTGCCGATGCAGGACGGCGATGTGCCGGCGACGTACGCGGACACCTCTGAGCTCAATGCCTGGACGGGGTTTCAGCCGGGAACGCCGGTCAAGGAAGGCGTGGCGCGGTTTGTGGCGTGGTATCGCGAGTATTTTTCGGTTTGATGGCTTTGAATACGGCCATGTCGGAAGTAGGACAGAAGGCCGTACGCCGTATCAGTGTTGTTAAGTGATTTCGCCGTTTGGCCGGTCGGATACGTGCTTAAAACGCCTGCTAGGCTCGATGCGCCCACTGTCGCTACACGAGCTTCGATGTTCGCGTCGTCGATGACCTGATTGCCTTGAAAACATGGCCTCATAAGCCGTAGTGCATTGTATGGCAATAAAATACTGTCCACTGCAGAGCGTCTGGTAAAATTAGCCGGTGCTAATATTGCAGCCTGAGAGGCTGAGTGTAGAATTATTTGGCGTGGAACGGAAAGTGAAAACTATTTCAGAGGTCTATTCGATTGCGAGCTTTATCGTTAATCATCCATTGAGCGCAAATCGCAAAATTCGGGCCTTGTTTAATTTTTTTTGCTGGCAAGTCGGGGCTAGGGTTCTAAAGAAAAAAGTGGCGGTTCCATGGGTTGACGATTCAAGGTTTCTGATGGGGCTTGGTGAAACCGGATTGAGTGGGAACGCCTATGTGGGTCTTATGGAGTATGAAGATATGGCTTTCCTGCTCCATGCGCTGCGGAGCGATGATGTTTTTGTCGACGTGGGTGCGAATATTGGAGCCTACACGATACTGGCATCGAAGGTCGTAAAATCGCGCGCCATTGCTTTCGAGCCGTTGCCAGAAACGGTTGATAAGTTAGTGGATCAAATAAAACTAAACAGAATTGATTCTATTGTAAAAGTGAGAGGGGTTGGTGTAGGAGAGTCAAGGGGGGCGCTTTTTTTTACAAACGGCAGCGATACCACGAATAAAGTGAGTGCGGCTGGATGCAGCGAAAGCACAACAGAAATTGAGGTGATTTCGCTGGATGATGAACTTGAGAATGATCTTAATTACTTTGTGAAAATTGACGTTGAGGGGTTTGAGTGCAACGTCCTTCGTGGTGCAAAAAGAGTCCTGTCGGGAAGTAATGTTGTTGCAGTAATCGTTGAGATGAATGGAAGTGGCAGTGAGTTTGGATTTAGTGACAATGAAGTGCACGATGCATTGGTCGGTTTTGGTTTTGTTCCGATTGACTACGATCCGGTGGCTCGTCTAGTTACATGTCTTGATAGTTACAACAGGCGGCGAGGTAATACTATTTATGTAAAAGATGTTGAGGATGTGGCTAGGCGTTGCAGTTCCGCTCCGAAAAGAACAATTCATACAGCGGGCGGTGTGCGAATCTAGAGTGCGTCTCGATAGGCGTTGGTTTCTCGGTAGGTGCGGTTGTTAATGTGTATAGTGCGCGGTTTTCGTGACGCCGATTTTTCAGGCGGCTACATCAATGGATCAGTCTTTCGACCAATGCCTGGCTGCCATATCCATGTGCGCTGAGATCCGCTGGTGTTCATTGATTCGTATGCCGGCGCTTCGTCGATTCGAGCAAGAGTCGAAGTGCCGCGCAGGCAAGTATGCAAGGCCTTGGCGCAGGTGATACTTAATTGTGTGTTTGTCGTGTGTTTGTCGTGTGTTTGTCGTGAGTTTGACGCGGTTAGGGGGCGGTTTTCCTGACCATGCTGTCTCCTGTGTTTGATCTGGTGATGTTTTTTGACGACAAGGAGCTGGTCGCGAGTGGCTTGATCGCGATCTAGACAAGCGGGCACCTCAAGGGGATAGAGGGGCAGGTCGGTGCTGCGCCGGGTTCCCTTGGTAGTGAATTAATTGCTTTCGAAAGGCTTCTTTTTTAAGACAGCTCTGGATGGAACCGATGAGATGCTGTGCGCGCTAATATTGGTGAGTGTTCTCGAGTGCTCTGAGTGCTTCCAATTAATAGATGTGTTTTGGGGGCGATGAAGACATTTGTGGTGCTCTCGATGAGTTGTGAGGTTTGCGTGGAGTTTTCTCTATAGGAATGATAATGGTCGATACGAAGAAGCATGGAGCCACTTCGATGAGAAAAAAGGCGCTCATTACCGGTATTACTGGGCAGGATGGGTCTTACCTCGCTGAGTTTCTGTTGGATAAAGGCTACGAAGTTCACGGCATTAAGCGTCGGTCGTCGCTATTTAATACAGAGCGAATCGATCATGTCTATCGAGATCCGCACGATCCGGATGCAAACCTGTTTCTACATTACGGCGATCTGTCTGATTCTTCCGCTCTGACGCGGATTGTCCAGGCAGTGCAGCCGGACGAGGTCTACAACCTCGGTGCGATGAGTCATGTAGCAGTGTCTTTCGAATCTCCCGAATACACGGCCGACGTCGACGCGATCGGGACGCTGCGCCTGCTTGAAGCTATTCGTCTGCTTGGGCTGGGCGACAAGACACGCTTTTATCAGGCCTCTACCTCAGAGTTGTATGGTTTGGTGCAGGAGACGCCCCAGAGGGAATCCACCCCTTTTTATCCCCGCAGTCCGTATGCTGTCGCTAAGCTCTATGCATATTGGATTTCTGTGAACTACCGCGAGGCTTACGGCATGTATGCCTGCAACGGCATTCTGTTCAATCACGAGTCACCGCGCCGGGGCGAAACGTTCGTGACCCGTAAGATTACGCGTGCGTTGGCGAACATCGCTGTCGGAGTCGAAAGAACGTGCTATCTCGGAAATCTGGATGCGCTGAGGGACTGGGGGCATGCGCGCGACTACATTGAAATGCAATGGCTGATGCTGCAACAGGACAAGCCGGACGATTTTGTCATCGCCACCGGCAAGCAGTTTTCGGTGCGCCATTTTGTTGAAGCGGCGGCTGCAGAACTTGGTATTCGACTGCGCTGGGAAGGGAGGGGTGTCGAGGAAAAGGGCATCGTGTGCGCCATTGACGGCGACAAGGCCCCCGGCGTAGTACTTGGCCAGGAGATCATTGCGGTTGATCCTAGGTACTTCCGTCCTGCCGAAGTGGAAACCCTTCTTGGTGATCCGACGAAAGCGAAGGAGAAACTTGGCTGGTCGCCGCAAATCACATTTGAAGAGATGGTTCAGGAAATGGTGCGCGAAGACTTGGTTGTCGCAAAACGCCATGCGCTTCTCAAGTCGCATGGTCTGGGGCTGCCGTTGTCTGCGGGCAGATAGTACCTGTCGGCCTCCCGTGCGAGGCCGAGCGTCAAAGGCGCTAGGCTGGAGGGGAAGAAGGAATAGAATGAAGAACTACAACACAACCAAGCGCGTACTAGTGACTGGCGGCGCAGGCTTTCTGGGCTCGCACCTGTGTGAGCGTCTGCTCAAAGAGGGCAACGACGTGCTGTGTGTCGATAATTTTTATACCGGTACCAAACGCAACATCGCACATTTACTGGATAACCCGAATTTCGAGGTCATCCGTCATGACGTCACCTTTCCGTTGTACGTGGAAGTAGACGACATTTACAACTTGGCCTGCCCGGCTTCGCCGATCCATTATCAGTTTGATCCGGTGCAAACCACGAAGACGTCGGTGCATGGTGCGATCAACATGCTGGGCTTGGCGAAGCGTCTGCGTGCGCGAATTTTTCAGGCTTCGACCAGCGAGGTCTATGGCGACCCAGAGGTTCATCCACAACCCGAATCCTACTGGGGGCGGGTCAACACCATCGGCATACGCTCCTGCTACGACGAAGGAAAGCGCTGCGCGGAGACGCTGTTCTTCGACTATCACCGTCAGCATGATTTGACCATCAAGGTCGCCCGCATCTTCAATACCTACGGCCCACGGATGCATCCGAATGACGGACGTGTCGTGTCGAACTTCATCGTACAGGCACTAAGCGGCGAGCCGATCACGCTATACGGAGACGGTAGCCAGACGCGATCCTTCTGCTATGTCGATGATCTGATCAACGCCTTCATGGCGATGATGAACACGGCAGATGATGTCACCGGACCGATCAATATAGGTAATCCGACCGAGTTTACGATTCGTTCGCTGGCTGAACTGGTGGTCGAATTGACGGGCTCGAAGTCTCGAATCGAGTATCGTCCGTTGCCATCTGACGATCCACGGCAGCGCCAGCCGGACATCACTCTCGCACGCAGCGCACTTGGCTGGGAGCCGAGCACGGCCCTTAGGGACGGGCTGCTGAAGACGATCACCTATTTCGAGCAAACGCTCTGATGCCTGGCTTTGTGATGGGCGAGACATGCTTGTTGTCCGTGGCGGATACGAAGATAAAGTTGGAATGTCGATGAGCAAAGTCAGGGATCGGGTTTACGGCCAATACGTCGCATCGTCCGGTGAGTCGACGAAGTTGAAGAGCGTGGCCGACCTCGAGGGGCGCCGTCCCACGATGGAGCATGTGGTTGACAACTACTTTCCGACGGACAAGTCGGCGGTGGTCATAGACTTGGGTTGTGGACATGGCGCGCTGATTCATTTCGCACGTCAGCGCGGTTATGGCGCAGTCCGGGGGGTAGATGTATCCCCTCAGCAGGTGGCGTTGGCGGCTCGCCTGGGTGTTGATGGGGTGGCCGAAGGGGACCTTGCTGCGACATTGGCATCGTTGCCGGCAGAGTCAGTAGATGCCATCGTTGCCTTCGATGTCATTGAGCATTTCACGAAGGATGAGCTCATCGATTTTGTCGACGCTGTGCATCGCGTCTTGAAAAAAGGGGGGCGGTGGATCATCCATGCCCCCAACGGCGCGTCGCCGTTCGTGGGCGCCATCCGTTACGGGGATCTCACCCACGAGCAGGCCTTCACTCGTTACTCGCTGGAGCAGCTTATGCTCGCGTCGGGCTTCTCCCGCGTGAGCTGCCACGAATGCGCGCCGCGCGCGCACGGCGTAAAGAGTGCTTTCCGTGTGGTGGCTTGGAAACTTGCGCGCTTGGCAATGCAGTTCGTCGTCACCGCTGAAACGGGGGAGCGACCGCGCGACAGCATTCTTACCCGCAACCTCTACGCGGTTGTGTGGAAATAGCCGATGGCTGCGCAGCAACAATCAGCGATCAACAAGGTCGCGCTTATTTGCGGTGTGACTGGACAGGATGGTGCATACCTCGCTGCGTCGCTACTGGCTAAGGGGTATGTCGTTCACGGCACCAGTCGTACTTTACCGTTGCCGACCGACAACAGGCTCGCGGCATTGGGGGTCGAGGGGCGTGTGAGCCTGCTACAGCTCGATCCGACATGCGTGGAGGCTGTGCGCAAGACGATAGCTGCTGTTGCGCCAGCAGAGGTCTATCACCTTGCCGGCCAGACGTCGGTCGGTGCCTCGTTTGAGTATCCGCTCGAGACTTGGCGCAGTATCGAGATGGCGGTGCTCAATTGGCTGGAAGCCATTCGCCTGGACGCACCGCATGTTCGGTTTTTCAATGCGGGCTCTGGCGAGTGCTTCGGCAACGCAGCCGGACCGATCACTGAAGATACGCCGATGTCGCCCATGAGCCCATACGCCGCAGCCAAGGCGGGTGCGCACTGGCAGGTGTCAGTTTATCGCCGTTCCTATGGTCTGAACGCGTGTACCGGCGTCCTGTTCAATCATGAGTCCTCGCTGCGAGAGGCGCGTTTTGTGACCCGCAAGATCGTCGAAGGCGCGCGTCGAATTGCAGCCGGGCAGGGCGGTCCGTTGCGTCTGGGCAATCTTGATGTGCGCCGCGATTGGGGCTGGGCGCCAGACTATGTGGAGGCAATGTGGCTGATGTTGCAGCGGCCGTCGGCCGACGACTACATCATCGCCACGGGGCGGTGCGTTAGCTTGCAATATTTCGTCGAATTGGCGTTTGCCCAGTTCGACATGGACTGGCGTGAGCACGTGGTGAGCGATCAGGCATTTTTCCGGCCCTCTGATATTGCGGCGACTGAGGCTGACCCCTCCAAAATCCTTCGTGAGCTTGGGTGGCAGGCGATGCATCAAGTCGAAGATGTGGTGAAGAAGATGATGGCCGACTCGTTGTGATGACGGGGCACGCTGTTCCGTTATCCTCCTCTGTGTACTCCGGGCGGTCGGTAAAAGTCGATTATCTGCGCGGCCTCTTCGCGATTTTCGTTGCGCTGGGCCATCTGTACGACATGGCGCGGCTCAATTCCAATGCCAGTGGCTGGCTGGATGTGCCTCGCACGCTTTTTGGCACCAATTGGGTTATCGGCTTCGTTGTCATCAGTGGCTTTCTGATCGAAGCGTCAGTGGAGAGCATGATGAAGCGCGGGGGTGGGGTGGCCCGCTATGTCAAGGCGCGTGCAACGCGTATCGCTCCCCTCTATTACGTTGGGCTTGCTGCGGCGCTGTCAACCGAATGGCTAGGCAACTTGGCCTTTGGCGTGGATGCGCGACCGGCCTACTGGCTACCGGGTGGTTCGCACGCCGTCATCGGCCAACTGTTTCTGCTGCAGAACGTGATTCACGGAGTCGGTACTTTTGGTGCTTTTGCCGCGACGTCCACGGTGGCGTTCGAGGTCTGGTACTACTGGCTCTGGGCGCTTCGCATAAAATTCTTCAAACAGCGTGCTTTGCCATTGCTCCTGCTGGCGGCAGTGCTGCTCTTAACGCCTAAAGCAGTCAGGCTTCAATCATCTTTGACGGCCGATTTCTGCCTTTTTTGGGGGTATTGGCTCATCGGTTCCTATGCCTTCCATTATCGCGAGGCGCTGATGTCGTCGAAGGGAGTGCGTCTGCTAGCGAGGCATTCCTACCTGTTGCTGGGCCTGTTCATGGCCAGTTACCTCATCTTCCCGGCGCCTGTTCTTGCAAAAAAATATTGGCTTCTCGCGTTTCTGTTCGCACTGTGCCTGCTCAAGGAGGAGCGTCCTGATCCCAGTCCGTCGAGCCGTCGCTTTGCGACGTTGCTGGGCGATGCAAGCTATCCTGTCTTCATCATGCACGGGCCCGCGGGCATTCTCGCAGCGTGGGGGCTGGACGCTTGGGTGGTCAATGACTTTTACCTCCGGTACGCCGCATTGCTTGGCGTGACCGCAGCGGTTTCACTCATTGTGGTTTTTATCTTGGAGCGTCCTTTAATGAAGTGGCGCAGGCGCGTATGAAGAAAGTTCGTTTGGCGTGGGTTTCCACGCATCCAATTCAATATCAGGCACCCTTGCTGCGCCAAATTGCAGCATGTCCGGACATTGATCTGACTGCGTTGTTCTTTTCGGATTTTTCTACGCGCAGCTTTGTCGATCCGGAATTCAACCGCAAGATCGAATGGGATACGCCGATGCTTGAGGGGTTCCGGCATGAATTCCTTCCCGGTACCGGTAGCCAGGTCGGGACCATCAAGGCGTTCGAACCGCGTGTGGGTGGTTTGGCTGCGCGATTGCGCAAGAGCAACTACGACGCGGTGCTCGTGCAAGGGTGGCAGCACTACGGCATGCTCAAGGCGGCCTGGTTGGCAAAGCGCGCAGGGCTGCAGGTGTTGATGCGCTGTGAGGCTACCGATCACGTGGCCTCGTCCACCGGAATTAAAGGGAAAGTGCGCGAGGCGGTGGTTTCGTTCCTGTTGTCCAATGTAGACCAGTGCATGGCGATAGGCTCGCGTAATCGCGAGTTCTATCTGCGTCGTGGCGTGAAACCCGAGAACATCGGAAGCATGCCGTACTGTGTGGACAATGACCATTTCCGTCGGCGAGCCGAGGCGACCGATGTGGCTGCGCTGCGGGCTCAGCTTGGGCTAGATCCGCAGCGGCCGGTTATCCTCTACGCCAGTAAGCTGATGCGGCGCAAATTCCCCGATCATTTGCTGGAAGCGTACGTCCGGTTGCCTGAGCCTCGCCCCTATTTGCTCTATGTTGGCGATGGAGAGTTGAAGGCCAGCCTTGAGGCGACCGTGAGCCAGCAAAAACTGGACGGTGTGCATTTTTTGGGGTTCCGCAACCAGAGCGAGCTGCCGTCGTTCTATGCGTTGGCCGACATATTTGTACTACCTTCCATTAACGAGACTTGGGGGCTGGTGGTCAACGAAGCCATGAATGCGGGTTGCGCCATTGTCACTACCGACCAGGTCGGTAGCGCCGTCGATTTGGTGGCTGACGGTAAGAATGGTTACGTTCTGAAACCCGGAGACATCGGTGCGCTTTCTTCCGCCCTGCAGTCCTGCCTGGAGCCGCAGCGACTGCCGGCGATGCAGGGCGCAAGTCGCGAGCGCATTCGGCACTGGGGTATTCGGGAAAATGTCCAGGGGCTGCGGGTTGCGCTTGGTCTGCCAATGTTGGCTTGAGGAGGGATGATGCGCTTCAGTATCGTTGTCCCTACCTACAATGAAGAGCACGACATTGCCTGCACACTCGACAGTCTGGTGGTGCTTGACTGGCCCGACTTTGAGATCATTGTCGTCGACGACTCGACTGATCGTACGCCAGATATCGTTCGTGCTTACGCGGCGCGTGGCGTCAAACTGATTCGCCCTGCGGTGCGCGAAGGGCGCTGCGGCGCTCGCAATCAGGGAATCATGGCTGCCACGGGAGAAGTGGTTGTCGTGCTCAATGCAGATACTCACCTGCCGGCTGATTTTTTCCGGCGCATCGAGCCCCATTACACTGCCGGCGCCGATTATGTGTTGGTGCGCTCCGTAGTGGAGAATATGTGCGACCTGTTCGCGCGTTATGTCGAGTCCTCGGGCATTGCCTTGTTTTATGGCCAGGATCCGGATCTGATGGAGTGGACGGAGGGTTTTTCCTGCCGGCGCGAATTGGCAATACGTGCAGGGCTGTTTCCTACGGGCTATGTCGTGCCCATCTGCGCTGGCGAAGACGGGTTTTTTGGGGAAAACTTGCGAAAGCTCGGTGCACGCAAGAAAGTCGACCTTGATATTGTGGTTACCCATGTCGCTCCGGCGCCATTCGGCGAATACTGGGCGATCCGCAAGGGGCGCGGCCAAGGCAGTCCGCAGGTGCGCCGCTTTCTGCAGAAGTGGGGCTTTTCTCGTATCGGCTTGCGCGCCTCCCTCCGAGTGGTGCGAACGTTTGTCATGGCGGCGACGCTGCTGCCAATGCTATTGGTATGTTTTCGATATGCTAAGGTTTCGCCGCGTGGCGCACGCGATATCTTGCCTTTTTGTTGGGCTTGGCTGATCGAGCAGATCGCTTTCAGCGTGGGTGAGTGGCAGAGTCTGTTGCGAATCTATCGCGCCGAACGCGCGCTAAAGCACGGGTAAGCCATGTTGGCCCGCTATTTTTCAAAGCAGCGGATGCCTATGGGCACCCCACTATTGGAAGGACGTTCATGAGGGATTTGCCTGTTGGCGATCATACTCCCGCTGGATACAGGCTGCCGATGCCGGGGCGGTTCGAGCCGTTTAAGCGCTTGGTACGGGCCTACGGCTACCCGCTTTACAATTGGTGGAACCACCGCCGCCTGGCGCGCCGCTACGGCGATGCGCGCATTGCCGCCGATCTCTACCTGTGGGGGCAGCGCGGCAATGACTACGAGCGTCAGCGGCGTCGCGTCGCACGTTACCTGCCTGTTCAAGAATCCCGCATCCTGGTCGCTGGCTGCGGTACCGGGCGCGACGTCGAGTCCTGGGTTCGATTGAGCCCGCGTGAGATCGTCGGTATTGACCTGTTTTCCTATCGCCGCGCCTGGGATATGTGGGTGGCGCGCTTCAAGTCCGTGGCGCCGGGCGTTTCGACGTCCTTTCAGCAGGGAAACCTGGAGGATCTGAATCAGTTTCCGGCCGGCAGTTTCGACCTGATCAGCTCCGATGCTGTTTTTGAGCATGTCCGGGATATGCCCAAGGTGCTGGCCCAATTTCGCCGGGTGCTCAAGCCGGGCGGCATCCTCTACGCCACCTTCGGCCCGCTATGGTATGGATGGGGTGGCGACCATGTTTCCGGCTACGATTCGGTGCTGTCGGGCTTCAATCATCTGACGCTCGAAGGGCCTGCGTACAAGGCTTATCTGGAAGGCCTGGGCCAGCAGGAGCATTCCGAGCACGATGGCCGTACCTGGATTGACAACGATCTGTTCAGCCGCCTGAAGCCAATGGAGTACCTCGAATGCCTCGAAGCTGCGGGCTTCGAGCGTTTGTTCGTTGCGGAGATCATCGATCCGTCAGCCGTGGCCTGCCTGCGGCACTCCGATTTTGATCGCACGCCTCTCGAAAAGCTCGATCTCCACGATCTGCTGGTCTCGGGTATGACCATTATCTACCGCCGTTGAACGTGGGCGAATTGTCACACAAGATCACCGGGTCCCCGCCTCCGCTAAAGGTGGTGACGTCTTGCCGTGGTCGCTTTCATATCTTCGATCAGGCCCGCGAGTTGGCCCGGCACGGTGTGTTGCATCGGCTTGTGGCCGATTACCCTGTGAGCTATGCCGAGCGGTTTGGCGTTCCGGCGGCTAAGGTCCATGCACTGGTGTTGCAGGGGATGCTCAACCACGGCTACGTGAAGGCCCGGCGATACCTGCCGAGCGCATGGCGGGACAAGACAGACGAGCTAATTCACAATAATTTTTCTCGCCGGCTGGCGGCTTGCGTGCCTGATGACACCGATTATTTCATCGGGCTGTCGTCGTTCAGCCTCGAGGCGCTGTATGACTGCCGCGACCGGGGTATTCGCTCTGCGGTCGAACATGGCAGCCTGCACCTTGAGGCCAGCGAAGAGGTGGTGCGTGAAGAGGCGCGGCGCTGGGGGGTGCGTGGTCCGCTGGACATTCCCGCGCCGTGGTTGATCGATAAGGAAAACCGGGAGTTCGAGGCTGCTGACCATGTTCATCTGCTTTCGAGCGCAGCGCGCGAGAGTTTTCTGCGCCACGGCGTGCCAGCGCACAAGATCGTGGTCAACCCCTGCGGTGTGGATTTGAGCGCCTTTTGCCCCGGGCGCAAGCGCGACGATGTATTTCGCGTCATTCAGGTGGGTGGGGTCAATCTGCGCAAGGGCGTGCTGACCGCTTTGAGCGCCTTTGCCGATTTCAAGGCACCGGATGCTCAGCTGTGGTTTGTCGGGGGAACGCTTGAGGGCTCGGGAGTCGAGGAGGCCGCTGGCAAGTTCCTGTCCCCGCGCGTGAGTTTCGTCAAGCCGGTGCCGCAATTTGAACTCAATGACTTTTACCAGCAGAGTTCAGTTTTCGTTCTGGCTTCATTGGAGGACGGGTTCGGGATGGTCGTGGCCCAGGCGATGGCATGCGGTCTTCCCGTGATTGTCACGGAGAATGTCGGCGCCCGTGATCTGATCCAGGATGGCGTTAACGGGTTCGTGGTGCCGGTCGGCGCGCCAGAGGCGATTACGGACCGCATGCGCTATTTTTACGAGCAACCGGAGCGTCGGCGCGAGATGGGCGCTATGGCCAGGCGAACCATCGAGTCAGGTTATGGGTGGAGCGACTACGGCGACCGCCTTGTTGCCTCCATCCGCGCGCTGGTGCAGACATGAACGCCACCGAGGGTATGCGCGGCCGAGTGCTGCGTGCGATCGGCGCAGAGGGTTTGGGCCAATTGCTCAACATGGCGGTACGCCTGCTATTAATCCCGTTGTTCCTGTCTGCCTGGGGTACTCAGGCTTATGGCGAGTGGCTTATTCTGACCGCGGTGGCCGCTTGGTTTAGCCTGGCTGATCTGGGTGGACAGATCTACTTTATCAATCGCATGACCGAGTCATGGGCAAAGCGCCAGATGGAGGAGTTCCAGAAGGTGTTTGCTGCGGGCATGTTTCTTTTTGGCGTCTCGTCCACAGTTCTTATGACGCTTGCGGCCGTGGCGCTGATGCTCCCCGGCGTGCCTTCCTGGCTGGGGGTAGAGAACACACCCTCGAGCGTGGCGCGCTGGGTATTGTTGATTGTCAGTTTTCGTGTGCTGGCCTCCTTGCCGCTGGGGCTCCTGTTGGGCGTTTATCGTGCCACAGGGGCGCAGGCAACCAGCGTGATGTATGGAAATCTGATGCTGCTGATTCAGCTGGTTTCGGGTGCTGCGGTACTTTGGTGGGGTGGAGGGATGGTTCTCATGGCCTGCACCGAGGTCATCGGTTTGGCGTTGGTGTCAGCGCTGGTCGCGTTTGACCTTCGGCAGCGACTGCCTGCCGAGATCCGGCTGTTTTCGGCGCGTCTGCCGGACATGCGGATCGTGCGGCAGGCGCTGGTCCCAAGCCTGCATTTTCTGAGTATCCAGTTTGCGATGGCGGCCATGATTCAGGGTTGTGTGATCGTGGTGGCCAAGGCCATGGGGCCCTACGAGGTCGCGGTTTTCTCGACCATGCGCACCATTGCCAATGTTGTATCGCGCTTCCTAGGTATGATGTCTCATTCTGCGTGGCCTGAATTTACGCGTCTGGCAAGCCAGAAAGATAGCGAAAAATTGCTGGGTCTTTTTCGGTCGATTTTCTTTGCCAGCGTGGTGGCCGGGTTGTGTTATCTAACCGTGCTGCAACTCTTCGGCTCAGATTTGTTCGACATTTGGCTGAACAAGCAATTGCCTTATGACTGGCTCAGCATGTTTCTGATGGGCGTATTCGTGATTTTCAGTAGTAACTGGACGCTGGGTGGCAATCTGCTTATGGCGACCAACCGGCATCACGACTTTGCGAAAATTCAGTTGCCTGTCAATGTGTTTGCCTTGGTTGTATGCTACTTGGGCGGTTTGTTGTACGGCTTGCAGGGCATGGTTGGTGGCCTCATCATCGGTCAGTCCGTGCCGATGATTTGGTTTACTGCCTGGATGCTGGCCCGGAGTGGGTGGCCGCGCGAGGCCCGCTATATGGTTGGACAATCCTTGCTGGTAGCACTGTTGTTGCCATTGTTTCTAAATGCATGGGCGGCGCTTCTGGCAACGGTGGTGTTCGCGCTCATCGGCGCACGCAGGCTATGGTTTGGCCAGCGCGGGCTTGGCATCTGAGGCTGCTTTGCGATGTCCATTCGAGGGCTGGCCAGATGACGCGGAAAGACTACTTCAGCTTAATGACCGTGGCGCAGATATACCTCTTCGTCCAATTGTTCATCACCCCGTTGTTGTTGAGCGTTTTTGAGAACTCGGTGTTGGCGCGGATCATCGAGCGTGAGCTCTATTTTCCTTTGGCGACTTCCTTCTCGTTAGAATCCGTCGCTATCAGCATGCTGGTTTATGTCTGCTTCTTTTGTGGAGGGCTGGTTCGGCTTCCACGACTGACCTATGGTGTAGAGGAATTTGACTGGCATTCGCCCCGTATCGTGCGAATTTTTTGGGTAATTTTCGTAATCGGCTACCCGCTCAAGTTGGCGCGTGCCGTTATCGATGGTGATATCCCGTCCGGTAGTGTTTACTACAGTCTATTTGGCGATACGGCCGAGTTTTTCATGTTGCTTAATTGGTTTCACATGGTGGCCCTGCCATTCTTGGCAATTGCCTATTATGAGAACTCGGCGCGTGAGCCGCGCATTGCCAGATATTACCCGCTGGTATTGTTGTGCTATCTGTGCGTTGGGGCTTTAAACGGCTCGACTTTTGCGCTCATTTTTCCTTTTGCAATACACTTGGCAATTCGTCAGCGCTATCGTCCTGTTGGCGGGTTTGGCTTGTTTGTTTTGGCGCTGATTGTTGTTGGGATCATCTATCTCAAAATTTTTATGAAAGTCATCATCATTGATGATCCAGATAATCAGATGAGTATCTTTGCGCCATTAGCATTCCTTGTCAATCGAGTCAGTGTTTCTTTTGTCGTGTTTTCCATCGTGGATAACCCGACGTTTACCTATGGCTATGGAATGTTTGAGCAGTTTATGTACAACTTCAAGGTTCCTGGCTACGAATACGCAGTCCCGGATGGCAACGCGTTCGGACGTTACTATTCCATCATCAACTCTCATGACTATGCGACAAGCATGGCCGTATCGGTCGTTGGAGACCTGATACTTCACTTGGGGGTTTTTGGGGCGAGCTTGGGAATGTTTGTCGTTGGTGTCCTTTACAGGGGGGTGTCTTCGCTTTCCACTGCTGACAGCAAGCTGTCATGGATAATCTATGCCATGTTGTGGCCCATCATGGTGCATGGTTTAGAAAGCCCGGCCTCTGTGCTCAGTGGCACGGTCGTGAGAATGATCTTCCTGTGTGTAGCGTGCTATTTCGTCGGACGACTTTTCCTTGTGTCGCCGGACGGCGGCGGCCTCTCTGGTTTCGCCAGGGGGATATTCCGACGAACGACGTCAAAATGAGCACTAACCGACGGGACGTCTATTTGGACCTGATGCGTGGGTGTGCGGCCCTGCTTGTTTGTGCTAACCACCTGCGCGCGGTCACTATGGCCAGTTACCATAGCCTCGCGGATGGCTCTTTGTTTCTGCAGGCGTTTTACGCGGCTACCAGCTTTGGCCATCAGGCGGTCATCATATTCTTCGTGCTGTCTGGCTATTTTGTCGGCGGTTCGCTGCTTGCGAAAGGCTCCGCTTTCTCATTGCGTTCGTATGCTATTGCACGCCTGACGCGGCTTTGGGTCGTGCTGATTCCCGCCTTGCTGTTGACTGCTGGGATTGACCACGTTCTGCACACGTCCGCACCAGAAGTCTTGTCTGGCGCCTACGCCGGTGTATGGAATCTTGGCCCCCAGCCTGGCGGAGATTATTCCGCCAGCGCCGCAGTGTTTCTGGGGAACCTGTTCTTTCTGCAGCAGATATTTCTGCCGGTTTTCGGCAGCAACGACCCTTTGTGGAGTCTTGCCTACGAATTCTGGTACTACGCCGCTTTCCCCCTATTGTTGGTTGGTCTCGGACGCCGGTTAGAGCGCCGCAGCGTTATGTCGCGCTGCCTGGCAGTCGCCGCAGTGGCGTTGATCCTCGCCTTCCTGCCTTGGTCCGGGCGTGTCGGATTCCTTTGCTGGTTGGGCGGTGTGGCGGTATACGCCATGCGAGGCCATTTTCCTGCTGTGAACGTGTCGATGGCGTTGGTGATTTTTGTTGCGGGCTTGGGCTTTTCACGCTGGATGGGGTCGGGAGGCGTTGCAGCGGCCATTGTGGATCTGGAAATGGCGCTGGTCACGATGATCCTTGTGGCTGCTCTGGCGTCGAAGTCGGCGACGGTAGGCGTGTGGCGGCCGGCTGCCTGGCTGTCGTACCACCTGTCAGAGATGTCCTATACGTTGTACCTGATGCACTTTCCGTTGGCGTTGTGTATCGGCGGTATTGTCCTGCGCGGCGACCGGTTGCTGCCCGATGCCGCAGGCTTGGCGACGTATCTGGGATGGTTTTGCGCCACACTCGTGCTGGCATGGTGTTTCTGGTTTGCCTTTGAGCGTAGAACTTATCAAATCCGTCAATCAGTGCAGCAAACCTTCGCGCGGCGGTGGATGAGTTGATGAATACAAGAATGAAAAAGCGAATAGCGGTTGTAGCGCCCGACCTGGAAGACCTTGGCGGGGTTCAATCAATTGTTGAAATGGTGGTACGGCTGATTGAGGCTAGCGACCGATACGAATGCAAGATTATTTCGCTGGCAACGGCAGCCTCGGACAAACTCAGCACTCGCTTGCGCTCCCCGTCTTCGTGGATGCGTGGCGTGCGTACCGAGGTGCGCTACTGGCGCGGACGTACAGTTATTCACGTCGGCTGTAATTGGAGCGAGTTCGAGTTCATGCGCTACCGGCCGCGCCCGGCGTTGTCCGCGCTGCTGGCAGATTGCGACCTGGTGCAGGTCATTGGGGGCTTTCCCGCGTGGGGAGCGGTTGTCCCGGCAAGCGCTTTGCCGGTCGCCAACTGGGCGGCGACCCGCTGCTTGTGGGAGCGCTCTACGCTACTGGGCGTTGGGGTTTCTCCCAAAGTATTGTGGCGCCAGGTCATGACCAAAATCGTTGACCGCCTTGATGCCCGTGCCATGGCGCAGGCAGACAAACGGATGGTAATGAATCCTCTGATGCGGGAGTATGCTGTGATGCTTGCGCCGCAGCGATCCGAAGACGTGGTTTATGCGCCGCCGGGCGTGGATATCCACTGGTTCGCTCCCGGCGCCAATAATGCACCCTTGCCAAGCGTGCCTTATGTTCTGGTGGTCGGTCGTCTCGGCGACAGCCGAAAGAACCCTGCCTTGTTGCTGGAAGCCTTTCTTCGCTTCAGGAAATTGGTCGCCAGCCCTGTGCGTCTGGTGCTCGCCGGCGCTACCGGCCCTGACGATTCATTTTGGTCGCAGGCGGAACAAGCAGGGGTAAAAGGCGAAATCACGTTCCATGCGTCGCCGGATAAGCATGCCCTGCTCGCGCTCTACCAAGGCGCAACGTGCTTAGCCTTATCGTCAAATGAGGAGGGTTTCGGCATGGTGCTGGTGGAGTCGATGGCTTGCGGCACGCCCGTGGTAGCCACGCGTTGTGGCGGGCCAGAGGGCATCGTTAGTGACGGGCAAGATGGATTTCTGGTTGGGGTTGGCGACAGCGACGCGCTTGCAAAGAAGTTGGCGCAACTGTTCCTCGATAGCGATCTGCGCAGAAAGATGGCGCAGTGCGCTCGACAGACCGCGGTACAGCGATTTTCCGAGGAGGTTTCGGGTAATGCGTTTTTCGGTGTGTGGGATGAATTGACCGAGCAGAATCATGGAGAATGAATTGAAAGACGGCATCTCGACCATAACAACCCCGCGCGACGTGATTGTGTTCATGCATTATTACCTGCCCGGATTTGAGTCCGGCGGACCTTTGCGTTCGCTGGCGAATATGGTTGAGCTACTGGGCGGCGAGTTTAATTTCCATATAGTCACCTGCCGTCATGACCTGCTGGATCGTACGCCCTATCCTGGGATTCCGAACGATTGCTGGGTTAGTGTGGGCCGGGCGCGAGTCTGGTATATGAGCGGCGGCATCGTGGGGGCAAAGGCCCTGTTCCACGAGCTCCGTAGGCTCTGCGGAGCCCCCCTATACCTCAATAGTTTGTTTGATCCAGGATTTTCTCTTGTGCCGCTGATATTGGCCAGGCTCGGACTGTTCGGTCGTAGCAATGTCGTCGTTGCACCGCGGGGGGAGCTCTCGCCTGGAGCCTTACAGCTAAAGCGAATCAAGAAGCGGCTATTCTTGGCGTTTGCCAATGCGCTGAGTCTGTACCGGAATGTGCACTGGCACGCCAGCACGAAGATGGAGCAAGCTGATATCGCCAATGCACTGTTTGGTGGTCAGTCGCCACCACGCATGAATGTGGCCTGCGATCTGGTGCTGCCAGCGCCGCGACGCGGTGAAGAGCCGCCGGGAGATGAGCTTGTTTTTCTTTCACGAATTTCCCGGAAGAAAAATCTCGATTATGCGCTACGGGCGCTTGCGTGCTGTAGAGAATCGTTGTCTTTTCATATATACGGCACCATCGAGGATGAAATTTACTGGAAAGAGTGTCAGGCCTTGATTAGGACCTTGCCGGCCCACGTTCGGGCTATTTACCAAGGCCCATTGGCGCCAGCGGATGTGGCGCAAACTCTGTCGCGACACGGGCTATTCTTCTTCCCCACGCGGGGCGAGAACTACGGGCATGTCATTGCGGAAGCTCTGGCCGCGGGCCTACCAGTGTTGCTGAGCGACCAGACACCTTGGAGCGATGTCGCCACGAATGGTGCGGGGTGGGCGTTGCCCCTTGATGACCTTAAGGAGTTCGCGCGCATCATCGATAGCTTTGTAAGTCGGAGTTCGCAAGAACGGGCGAGGATGGCCGAGGGCGTGCGTCTTTACGCGGAAAATCGGTTATACCCGCAAGAGCATATAGAGGATAGTCGGCGTCTATTTGCCAAGGTGCTTTCCAATACCCGTTAGGCCTGCGGAGCGAATCGCACGTTTGTGCGTGGACGTGTCTATGGCAACGTTCAGAGGCAAGCCTTGATGGGACGCGCCGACCTCAACGTCGCCGAGCCTCAATCTCACTTGGCTCATCGGGGGGGCTTGGAAAGGGTGGAGTCAGAATGTGGCGAGTGATTGACTGAACTCTGGCCTAGTCAGATCTATATTGCGTGCACTTCGTCGGCCTTGAGTAGGGGGTACGCGTGCCTTGGCGGTAGGCCGATGTTTTTTAGCCCAGTCGCGATTTTTTTACTCGATACCCTTTTTGTCGGATTATCGATCGCTAATGGAATAAACGGATTGATGGTGGAGGAAGCCGGCTGGCGTCAGGCATTGACGGTGTGTTGCTGCCGGCGGGCGCAAGTCTATCCTTGGGAGCAATGTGCTGGTCAGGCCTTTGCCTTTTTCGTCCGAGTTGCCCGAGGCTGCATGTAATGAAAATGTTGGTGGTCACTCAGTACTTTGCCCCAGAGAATTTCCGTATCAACGATCTGGTTGCCGGCCTTGTGGCGCGGGGCCATGAGGTCACGGTGCTGACCGGGTTGCCAAACTATCCGCAAGGGCGCTTCTTTGATGGCTACGGCTGGCTGGGTCCGCGGCGGGAGACGCTGCATGGTGCCGAAGTCGTCCGCGTGCCCCTGATCCCGCGCGGACCGGGCGGCGGGTTACGCTTGATGCTGAATTACCTGTCCTTTGTTGTGACGGGGGTGTGGGGGGCGTTCTTTCGCCTGCGGGGTGGGTTCGATGCAATCTTTGTTTTCGAAGTCTCGCCGGTGACGGTCGGTATTCCCGCTATCGCGGCGGGGCGTCGCTTTCGCGCACCGATCTTTTTCTGGGTTCTCGATCTGTGGCCCGAGTCGCTGGTGGCGACCGGGGCGGTCCGGCATCGCGGTGCACTGGCATTGGTGGGGCGGGGTGTGCGCTGGATCTACAGACGCTGCGCGCGTGTGCTGGTCGCCTCGCAGGCTTTCGTGCCCTCGGTGATTGAATTTGGTGCTCGCCCGGCTGACGTGCGCTACTTTCCCAACTGGGTCGAAGGCGACTATCGCACGCAGGCAGATGCTGAGTTGCCTCCGTTGCCGGAGGGGTTTCTTGTGGTGTTCGCTGGCAATCTTGGTGCGGCCCAGGATCTGCCGGCGATCCTGCGTGCCGCGCAGGCGACACACGATCTGCCCCACGTCCAATGGGTCTTTGCCGGTGATGGCCGCATGGCCGGCTGGGCTCGCGAGGAGGTGGCGCGGCTGGGGCTGGAAGATCGGGTGCACTTCCTTGGTCAGCTGTCTTCGGCGAAAATGCCCGCTTTGTTCGCCCGTGCCGGCGCCTTGCTGGTGAGCTTGCGGCCTGAGCCGATCTTCGCGAAAACCGTGCCCGGCAAGGTACAGTCCTACATGGCGTCAGGTCGGCCGGTGCTGGCCATGCTCGATGGCGAGGGGGCGAGGCTGGTGGCTGAATCCGGTGCGGGCCTGGCCTGTGCTGGCGGTGACGCCGAGGCCCTGGCCGACCGGGTGCGGACGCTGGTGGCCATGACCGACGCGCAGCGCGAGGCCATGGGCCGGGCCGGCCGGGCCTATGCCGATGCCCATTTTGATCGGGACCGATTGTTTGACCAGCTCGTTGGCTGGATCGATGACGTAGTGAAGGAGCGAGCGTGCAGCAAGACGAATTGAAAGAACTGTTCGAGGGCAAGACGGTACTGATCACCGGCGGTACCGGTTCTTTCGGGAACGCCTTCCTGCAGTACCTGCGTCCGCTCGGGTGCCGGGAGGTCAGGATTTTTTCGCGCGATGAGCTCAAACAGGAGCACATGCGCATATCGCTGGCCGATCCGAGCCTGCGCTTCTACATCGGCGACGTGCGGGACCGCGCGAGCGTCGACGCGGCCATGTTGGGTGTCGACTACGTATTCCACGCGGCGGCGCTCAAGCAGGTCCCGTCCTGCGAGTTCTTTCCGATGCAGGCGGTGCAGACCAACATCTCGGGCAGCCACAACGTGATCGAATCGGCGATCGCGCATCGGGTCAAGCGCGTGGTGTGCCTGTCCACCGACAAGGCGGTGTACCCCATCAACGCCATGGGCATGACCAAGGCGTTGATGGAGAAGGTGACCCAGGCGGCGGCACGGGCCAATTTCAGTGGCGACACGGTGATGTCGAGCGTGCGTTATGGCAACGTGATGTGCTCACGTGGCTCGGTGATTCCCTTGTTCATCAAGCAGATCCGGGAAGGCAAGCCGGTCACCGTGACGGTGCCGGAAATGACGCGCTTCCTGCTGGCATTGTCCGAGGCGATCGCGCTGGTGGCCTTTGCCTTCAAGCACGGCAGGCAGGGTGACTTGTTTGTGCGCAAGGCGCCTGCGTGCACGGTGGCGGATCTGACCACAGCGCTGCAGAACATGTTCGGGGCGACCGCCCCGGTCAAGGTCATCGGTATGCGTCACGGCGAGAAGCTCTACGAAACGCTGGCCACGCGCGAGGAGTTGGCGCGCGCGCAAGACATGGGCGACTACTACCGGGTCCCGATGGATGATCGCGACCTGAACTATGGCAAGTACTTCACCGAGGGCGATACCCGAGAGCCCGACATCGACGACTACACCTCGCACAACACCGAGCGTCTCGATGTGGCCGGTGTCGAGCGCCTGCTGCGTGCGTTGCCAGAGGTGCAGGCCGAACTGATGGCAGCGGGGCGCACATGAAGATCGGTATCACCGGTGCGGAGGGGCTGCTCGGTTTCCACTTGCGGGCGCGTCTGCAGGCCTTGGGTGGCCATGAGGTCCGGCTGGCGAACCGCGCGACGTTTTCGACGGAGGCATCGCTGGATGCGTTCGTCAATGGACTGGATGGACTGGCCCATTTTGCGGGGATGAACCGGGGCGAGGAACACGAGGTCGAGGCCGTCAATGCAGCCCTGGCCGAGGCCCTCGTGGCGGCAATGCGCCGGACGTGTTCCGCGCCGACCGTTGTGTTTTCCAACTCGACACATGTGGACCGTGACACCGGCTACGGCCGTGGCAAACGGCGTGCGGCAGAGGTGCTGGGCGCGTGGGCGACTGACTGTGGCGTAAGCTTTACAGACCTCGTTCTCCCGCATGTGTTCGGCGAATTCGGCAAGCCATTTGCCAATTCGGTGGTGTCGACGTTTTGCTGGCAGCTGGCCAACGGCGAAACGCCCGAAATCCACGTGGACGGGCTGCTTGAACTTGTACATGCCCAAGCGGTCGCTGAGCGATGCCTGAGCGCCATGCAGTCGAGCGAGAATGGACGCGTCCGCATGGCTGGCGAGCCGATCCAGGTGAGTGGGCTGCTCGAGCGATTGAACGCGCTGCATGCGCAATACGGTGCGCAGATTGTGCCGGCGTTGAACGATCCGCTGACGCTGCGCCTGTTCAACACGCTGCGCGCCTATCTTTTCCCGAAGCACTATCCCGTCCCGCTGCAGTTGCATACCGACAACCGGGGATCATTGTTCGAGGCCGTCAAGACGCACCAGGGCGGGCAGACCTTTCTGTCGACCACCCGCCCGGGCATCACGCGCGGCAATCATTTCCATTTGCGCAAGGTCGAGCGTTTTCTGGTTGTCAGCGGTGATGCCGAGATCTGTCTGCGCAAACTGTTTTCAGATGAGGTCGTCCGCTTCCGGGTCAGCGGTGCGGCGCCGTGCTACATCGACATGCCGACCTTCCATACGCATTCAATCACGAACGTGGGCAGCACGGAGGTGGTGACCTTGTTCTGGGCGAACGAGATTTTCGATCCGGCCGATCCGGATACCTACGCGGAGGCGGTGGAGTGAACAAGCTCAAAGTCATGACGGTGGTTGGCACGCGGCCGGAGATCATCCGGCTGTCACGGGTCATGTGCTGTCTCGATCGGTTTGTCGATCATGTGCTGGTGCATACCGGTCAGAACTACGACTACGAGTTGAACCAGATCTTTTTCGACGATCTCGGCCTGCGCAAGCCCGACCATTTCCTCGACGCTGTCGGCGACAGTACCGCCGAGACCATTGGCAACGTCATTGCGCGAGTGGATCCGGTGATGGCGAGCGAGACGCCGGACGCGGTGTTGATCCTGGGGGACACCAACAGCTGCCTGGCGGCCATTGCGGCCAAGCGGCGGCACATTCCGGTCTTTCACATGGAAGCCGGCAATCGCTGCTTCGATGCACGTGTTCCTGAAGAGACCAATCGCAAGATCGTCGACCATACGGCCGACATCAACATGCCCTACAGCGACATCGCGCGCGAGTATCTGTTGCGCGAGGGGCTGTCGCCCGACCGTATCGTGAAGACCGGCAGCCCGATGTTTGAAGTGCTGACGCATTACCGTCCGAAAATCGATACATCGAACGTCGTGGGTCGACTCGGCCTGCAAGCGGGCCAGTACTTCGTGGTCAGCTGTCACCGAGAAGAGAATGTCGATGCGCCAGAGCAATTGCTGCGGCTGGCTGACACCCTCAACAGCCTCGCACGCGACTATGGTCAGCGAGTGATCATGTCGACCCATCCGCGCACGCGCAGGCGCCTCGAGGCGGCCGGGGTGGTCTTCGATCCGCTGGTCGAGCTGATGAAGCCATTGGGCTTTTTCGACTATGTGAAGCTGCAGATGGACGCCCGCGCAGTGCTCTCCGATAGCGGCACGATCTCGGAGGAGTCGTCCATTCTCAACTTCCGCGCACTGAATATTCGTGAGGCGCATGAGCGGCCCGAAGCCATGGAAGAGGGCGCTGTCATGATGACCGGTCTCGGCTGGACGCGCGTCCGTCAGGGGCTGGATATTCTCGAGGCGCAGCCGCGCGGCGGCGAGCGGTTGCTGCGTCTGGTGGGTGACTACGCCATGCCCAACGTATCCGACAAGGTGCTCCGTATCGTCCTCAGCTACACCGACTACGTGAACCGTACGGTGTGGCGCAAGGCCTGACCGCCATGCGGGTTCTCGTGACCGGCGCCAGCGGGTTTGTCGGGCGGGCGGTGATCCGGCGCTCGAAGCGAGATGGCGACGTCGAGGTACGTGGTGCTTTCCGCACGCCGCCGGTGGAGACGTTTGAAGGCATCGACGCCTGCCTGATCGGCGATCTGGGGGCCGACACAGACTGGCGTGATGCCCTGGTCGGTGTCGACGTGGTGATCCACTGCGCCGCCCGCGTCCACGTCATGCACGACACCGAAGCCGACCCGCTGGCCGCCTATCGGCGCAGCAACGTCGAGGGGACGCTGCATCTGGCCCGTTCGGCGGTGCGGGCGGGGTGTCGGCGGCTGGTCTTCATCAGTTCGATCAAGGTCAACGGCGAGTCCACCGAGGCGGGCCGTCCTTTTTCCGAAGACTCGCCACCGGCGCCCTGCGATCCCTACGGCATCTCCAAGCTGGAGGCCGAACAAGGTTTGTTCGCACTGGCAAGGGAGAGCGGCCTGGAGGTGGTGGTGGTGCGTCCGCCGCTGGTCTATGGTCCGGGCGTGAAGGCGAATTTCCGCTCAATGATGGGGTGGCTGCAGCGCGGCGTGCCGCTACCGTTTGGTGCCATTGACAACCGGCGCAGCCTGGTCGGTCTGGACAATCTTGCAGACTTGGTGGTGTGCTGTGCCACACACCCAGCGGCGGCCAATCAGGTATTCCTGGCGGGGGATGGCGAAGATCTGTCGACCACGGAATTGCTGACGCGTGTCGCCCGCGCCCTGGGGCGGCCGGCCCGGCTGCTGCCGATGCCGGCGGCCTGGATTTCTGCCGCGGCCAGGATGCTGGGGCGTCAGAGCCTGGCCACCCGTTTGTGTGGTTCGCTGCAGGTGGATACGGCCAAGGCGCGCACCCTGCTGGGCTGGCACCCGCCCGATACGGTAGACGAAGGGCTGCGCAAGACGGCGGCGGATTATTTGGCCCGTCTCAAATGATGTGTCGGGTGGTTTGAATGACGATGGTTTTCTGATGAGTGCCTGGTTCTTGCCTTTGATCGCGGTCGGCGCGTTCTTCCTGACCGGGCGGCTACGCCGCTACGCGCTTGCCCGCAGCCTGATGGATGTGCCCAATGCGCGCAGCTCGCATGTCACACCGACTCCCCGCGGTGGCGGCGTGGCCATCGTGCTGTGCTTTCTCGGCGTGCAACCGCTGCTCGTGGCGCTGGGCGCGTTGAGTACTGCCGGGGCGTGGGCGATCGGCGGTGCCGGGGCGCTGGTGGCGCTCATCGGCTTCCTTGACGATCACGGGCATATCGCAGCGCGCTGGCGGCTGCTGGCGCATTTCGGTGCCGCGGTATGGGCGCTGGTGTGGTTGCAGCCGCTGGGCGTCATGCCGTTAGGGCTGTCCGGCAGCATGAGCGGTGTGCTCATGGTGATGGCGGCGCTGTATCTCGTCTGGATGCTCAATCTGTACAACTTCATGGATGGCATCGACGGCATCGCCAGCGTTGAGGCGGTTTGCGTCTGTGTCGGCGGGGCCTTGCTCTACTGGTTGCATGGTGCCAATGCCGATGCGTTGGTGCCCTTGTCGCTGGCCGGGGCGGTGCTCGGGTTCCTGGTGTGGAATTTTCCGCCGGCCAAGATCTTCATGGGCGATGCGGGTAGCGGTTTTCTCGGTATCGTGCTGGGCATCCTGTCGTTCCAGGCGGCGGCGGTCTCCCCGGTCCTGTTCTGGAGTTGGGCCATTCTGCTCGGGGTGTTCATCGTCGATGCCACCTACACGTTGATGCGTCGACTGGTTCGCGGCGAACGGGTGTATGAGGCGCATCGCAGCCACGCCTACCAGCATGCCTCGCAGCGCGCGGGCCGGCATCTGCCGGTGACGCTGACGGTGGCTGCACTCAATCTATTCTGGTTGTTGCCTTTGGCGGTTTGCGTTGGGCTGGATGTGTTGCCGGGGTGGCTGGGCGTGCTGGTGGCCTACCTGCCGCTGGCAGCCTTGGCCCTGCGCTTGCGTGCCGGTCTGCCGGAAGTGCCGGCGGCGTCATAGCGCCTCCGGCGCAAATACATGGCGTTACGTCGGACGGGAGCGGTTGCGGCGCAACATGCCGATATAATGGGCGGGCGTGCTGACTGCCAACGTGCTGGCCAAGGCGCGCCTGTCTGACTCAAAGACTTGATCATGCCCATTCGTACCGCCCTCATCGTTCTGTTCGACCTGGTGACCGCCGCGGTGGCGTGGTCGGCCGGCTTTCTGCTGCGCTTCAACTTCGAGTGGCCACCGGGCTACGGAGCAAAGTTCTCCTTGAGCCTGATGATCCTGCTGGTGGTGCATGCGGCGGCCTGCCGCTGGGCGGGCCTGTATCGCGGCATGTGGGTGTTTGCCAGCCTGCCGGATCTCAAACGGGTGCTGAAGGCGGTCGGGGTGTCGTCGGTGGCGCTGCTGGCATTGCTGGCGGCGGATCGGACGTTGCCCGGGATTCCCCGCTCGATGATGATCCTCTACCCCTTGCTGCTGATCACCATCATGGGCGGTGGCCGGGCCACCTGGCGGATGTGGAAGGAACACCGTCTGTATGGCGACCTGCGCGCGGCCGGCAAGCCGGTGGTGGTGGTCGGTGCCGGCACGGGCGGCGCGATGCTGGTGCGGGAGCTCGAACGCAGCCCGGACTGGCGGGTGGTGGCGCTGGTCGATGACAGCCCCGCCAAGCGTGGCCTGGAGTTGTATGGCTGTCCGGTGGCCGGTTCGGTCGATGAATTGCCGCAGGTGCTGGCGGACTTCAAGGCCCAGCATGTGATTCTCGCCATGCCGTCGGCTGCGGGCGAGGCCTTGCGCCGGGCGGCGGATCTGGCGGTTCGGGCCGGGGCGCATACGTTTACCGTGCCCGGCCTCGAAGATCTGATGAGTGGCAAGGTGGCGATCAATGCCATGCGCCCGGTGGAGATCGAGGATCTGCTCGGTCGGGAGTCGGTGTCGATCGATACCGACCATGTGCAGGCCATGATTGCCGGCAAGACGGTGCTGGTAACCGGCGCGGGCGGGTCGATCGGCAGCGAGCTGTGTCGTCAGCTGGCCAGGTTCTCTCCGGCGCGTCTGGTCTTGCTCGAGGCCAGCGAATTCGTGCTCTACACCATCGAACAGTGGTTCGCCAATCACCAGCCGGACGTGGCTATCGTGCCGCTTGCCGGTGACGTCAAGGATGCGCAGCGGCTGGACGAGATCTTTGCCCAGTGGCAGCCGGCGCTGGTCTTCCATGCGGCGGCCTACAAGCATGTTCCGCTGATGGAGGTGGGCAATGCCTGGCAGGCGGTGCGCAACAACGTGCTCGGCACCTTGCAGGTGGCCCAGTGCGCGCAACGCCACGGCGCGGAGCGCTTCGTGCTGGTGTCGACCGACAAGGCGGTCAATCCGACCAATGTCATGGGGGCCACCAAACGCCTGGCCGAGATGGTGTGTGAGGCGCTGCATTCGCAGGGCGGGCGCACGCAGTTCGAGATGGTACGCTTCGGAAATGTGCTGGGCAGCACCGGTAGCGTGATCCCCAAGTTTCAGGAGCAGATTGCGCGCGGCGGGCCGGTGACGGTCACCCATCCGGAAATCACCCGCTACTTCATGTCGATTCCCGAGGCGGCCCAGCTGGTGTTGCAGGCGGCGAGCATGGGGCGGGGCGGCGAGATCTTCGTGCTCGACATGGGCGATCCGGTGCGCATCGTCGATCTGGCGCGCAACATGATCCGTCTGTCCGGGTATGCCGAAGACGACATCCGCATCGAGTTCACCGGGCTGCGCCCCGGCGAGAAGCTGTACGAAGAGCTGCTCGCCGATGCGGAAGAAACCCGCGAGACGCCGCATCCCAAGTTGCGGATCGCCCGTTCCCGCCCGGTGCCGGCCGACTTCCTGATGGTGCTCGGACACTGGCTGGCCAGTGCCGGGCCGGTGGCCGATGACGCGGTGCGCCAGGGGCTGCTGCGCTGGGTGCCGGAGTATGTCCCCATGCAGGGGCGGCCCGCCCTCAAGGTCGTCGCCGGTGCGTTGTCCGATGGCGACGTGCGCCGGGCCTGAGTGGTGGCGACCTATGTGATTGGCGACGTCCAGGGTTGCCACGACTCGCTGCTTGCGCTGGTCAAGAAGATCCGCTTTCGCAGGGGCCGTGACCAACTGTGGTTCGTCGGCGACATCGTCAACCGCGGCCCCCGGTCGCTCGATACCTTGCGCGCCATCCGCGGTCTCGGGGAGGCTGCGACGGTGGTGCTGGGCAACCATGATCTCTACCTGTTGATGGTGGCTGCCGGCTGGCGCAAGCGCGGCAAGGACGACACCCTCCAGCCCATCCTCGATGCGCCGGACGCCGACGAACTGCTCGACTGGCTGGCCGCCCGCCCGCTGATGCATGTGGCGGGGCGCTTTGCGATGGTGCATGCCGGGCTGTTGCCGCAATGGACGATCCCGCAGGCGCGGGCGCTGGCCAGCGAGGTCGAGGCGGTGCTCCAGGGGCCCGGAAGGCAAGCCTTTCTGGCCGATCTGGCCGGCAACGAGCCGGCTGCGTGGTCGGATGCGCTCAAGGGGCAAGACCGGTTGCGCTGCATCGTCAATGCCATGACACGCATGCGTTTTTGCTCGCCCGATGGCCAGATGGAGTTCAAGCACAAGGGGCCGCCAGGCAATGCGCCCGAGGGGGCGCTGCCGTGGTTTGCCATCCCCGGGCGGGCGCGTGACAGCCACACGGTGCTGGCCGGGCACTGGTCGGCCCTGGGGCTGCATCAGGTGCCCGGCTTTGTGGGGCTCGATACCGGGTGCCTGTGGGGCGGCAAGCTGACCGCCTATCGCCTGGAGGACGGCAAGGTCTTTCAGGTCAACGCGGTCGAAGCCCGCAAGTCAGCTCAGGCCGCTTCGCGCTGAGCCTCGGCGGCAGGGGCGGACGCCGGCGGTGCAACCCGTGCCGCGATGGCGGCATGCGCCGCGGTGGCGATGCTGCGGCGATTGGCGTCGATCGTGGCAAACGCCGGCAGAACGCTCACATGCACCTCGATGCACGGTGCGGCGATGATGGCCTTGAGGCTGTCCAGCACCGACAAGTCACCGTCGTAGGCCGCGGCTCGGGTGAACGCCCCGTTGGGCGTGCGATAACGCAGTGCCAGCGGCTGGATCGGCTGGCCGGCGCTGATGGCCGGTTGCAGCAGGGCGGCATGGAAGTGCTGCACATGCGAGCCGTCGGTCGTCGTGCCTTCCGGAAACACCGCCACATGCCGCCCGGCGGCCATGCGCGAGGCGATCTCGTCGTTGATGATGCGCGCATGGCCGCGGCTGCCGCGCTGCAGGAACACCGTCTCGTTCATGGCAGCGAGCCAGCCGATGACCGGCCATTGGCGTACGTCGGCTTTCGACACGAAGGCGCTGGGGCTCAGCGCGTTGATGGCGAAGATATCGACCCACGACACATGGTTGGCGATCAGCAGGGCGGGGTGGGCCAGGGCGTCGCCGTCGATGCGGAGCCGGAAGCCGAGCAGCGACAGCAGGCCTTTCGACCAGCGTTGGCGCAACTGCCCGCGCCGCTGGAGCGATAGCCAGGGGAAGACCAGCGCGGTGGTCAGCACGCCCTGCACCAGGTGCAGGGCGAGGCGGGTGGTGCGCCAGGCGCGGCGCAGGGGGGAAGTGGCGGGTTTCAGTCTTCGCGTCCCATGAAGTGTTTGGCGTACTTGGCGTCGAGGCGGCCCATGGGCATCAGGATCGGCAGGTCGGCCACGTTGAAGTCCGGATCCCAGGCCGGATCACCGCATACCCATGCGCCTGCGCGCAGGTAACCCTTGATCAGCGGCGGGGCGTCGGTGTCCAGATCGTTGCGCAGTTTGTCGAGCGGCAGCGCGGCACGCGGGAACACCCGGTACTCCAGCGGGGCCATGTGCTTCTCGCGGAGCTGATTATACAAACTTGCCGCGCGATGGCCGCCGTCGGCCATGCTCACCGAGGCGCAGCCGATCAGGTAGTCGTAGCCGTTCTCCTGCATGTAGCGCGCCAGGCCGGACCACAGCAGGGCGATGACGGCGCCCGAGCGGTAGTCGGCGTCGATGCACGAGCGGCCGATTTCGACCATGCGGTTGCGCAGATGCAGCAGGCGGGTGAGGTCGAACTCGTTTTCCGAGTAGTAGCCACCCACACGGCGGGCCGCGTCGGGGGGCAGGATGCGATAGGTGCCGACGATCTTGCCGTGGTCTTCGTCGCGCACGATGAGATGGTCACAGAACGGGTCGTAGATGTCGCGATCGACGCCCGGGGTGCGGGTGTTCAGGCGGGCACCCATTTCGTCGGCGAAGACACGGTAGCGCAGCTTCTGGGCTTCGACCACTTCGGTGTCGCAGGTGGCCAGACCCACATGGAGGTTGCGGCGGCGGCGAGCGGCGGAATCCTGGCGTTTGTCGAGCATGACGTGCTCCATCGGTATTCAATGTCAATGGCCGCCACTGTAGGAAGTGCAGGTTGCGCTCCCGTGACATGCGCTTTACTGCCGTGTGACACCCGGCGGCGCGCGACGGCCGTTGCAGCCTGTCATGGCAATGTCACCGGGGCGTCACACGGATGTCGTGCCGCCGCGCGACAGTCGCCGTCATGGACGCGAGCTTACTTTCCTATGTCGAGCTGCCCGCCGATGCCGACCGGCTGCGCGTGGCGGTGGTCACCGAAACCTATCCGCCCGAGATCAACGGGGTCTCGCTCACCACGGCCCGGGTGGTCGACGGGCTGGTCAAGCAGGGGCACAGCGTGATGCTGGTCCGTCCGCGGCAGAGTGCCGGCGATATGCCGGCGCGGGAAGCGCAGTACGAGGAGATGCTCTCGCGCGGCCTGCCCATCCCCCGCTATCCGCACCTGAAGATGGGCTTGCCGGCGCGCAACGCATTGATCCGGCTGTGGTCGGTCCGGCGGCCAGACGTGGTGCAGGTGGTCACCGAAGGCCCGCTGGGCTGGTCGGCGCTGGCCGCGGCGCGCAAGCTGCGCCTGCCGACGATCACCGAGTTCCACACCAACTTCCACAGTTACAGCACCTACTACGGCGTCGGCTGGTTGAAGACGCCGGTAAAGGCCTACCTGCGGCGCTTCCACAACAAGGGCGATGTCTGCCTGGTGCCGACCCGGGCGATGGCCGATTCGCTGCATCAGGACGGGGTACGGCAGATCGAGGTCGTGCCGCGGGGGGTCGATACCGAGTTGTTCTCGCCTATCCGCCGCGATGAAGCCCTGCGCGCCAGTTGGGGCGCCGAGCCCCACACCCTGGTGGTGGCGGTGATCGGACGCCTGGCGCCGGAGAAGAACCTGGGGCTGGCGATCCGTGCCTTCGAGGCGATTGCCCAGCGCGTGCCTGAGGCGCGGCTGCTGTTCGTGGGCGATGGCCCGTCGCGCGAGTCGCTGGCGCGGCGCTACCCCGAGCACAGCTATGCCGGCATGCGCACCGGCGAGGATCTGGCCGCGCACTATGCCTCGGCCGACATGTTCCTCTTCCCCAGCCTGACCGAAACCTTCGGCAATGTCACCACCGAGGCCCTGGCCAGTGGCCTGCCGGTGGTGTGCTTCGACTACGCCGCCGGTGCCGAGCGCGTGCGCAATGGCCACAACGGCTGGCTGGCGCCGGTGCCCGACGAGGACGCCTTCGTCGATGCCGCGCTGCGCGTGGCCAGCGACCGCAGCGCCCGCCTGGCCATGGCCGCCAATGCGCGCAAGAGCGTGCAGGATATCGGCTGGCCGGCGGTGGCCGGGAAGATGGTGCGGGTGATGAGCGGCATCATCAAGCAGCACGAGGTGCGCCACGGCCTGTGGGTGCCCGGCTGAGCGGGGTTGAATCCACCGGTGGCGCTTGATCTCGTGGCCACGGTGCGGGCCCGGCCGGGGCGGGCAGACTATAATGGCGGTTTGCCCACTGAGCGGAATCGCCCATGTCCATCCTCGTCTGCGGTTCGGTCGCCTACGACACCATCATGGTGTTCCACGACCGCTTCAAGAATCATATCCTGCCCGACCAGATCCACATCCTGAACGTGGCCTTCCTGGTGCCGGACATGCGCCGCGAGTTCGGCGGCTGCGCCGGCAACATCGCCTACAACCTCAAGCTGCTGGGCGCCGATCCGCTGATCATGGCCACCGTGGGGGACGATGCCGCCCCCTACCTGAGCCGGCTCGACCAGCTCGGTCTGCGGGCCGACCATGTCCGGCCGGTGCCGGGCGCGTTTACCGCTCAGGCCTTCATCACCACCGATGTCGATGACAACCAGATCACCGCCTTTCACCCCGGGGCGATGAACCATTCGCACCAGAACCGAGTCTCAGAGGCCAAGGGTGTGACGCTCGGCATCGTCGCGCCGGACGGGCGTGACGGCATGCTCGGCCATGCGCAGCAGTTCGCTGAAGCGGGCATTCCGTTTGTCTTCGATCCGGGCCAGGGCCTGCCGATGTTCTCCGGCCCCGAACTCGAAGCCTGCTTGGAGATGGCCAGCTACTGTGCGCTCAACGACTACGAAGCCCGCATGCTGAGCGAAAAGACCGGCCGCAGCATCGAGGATCTGGCCGGCGATGTGGATGCGCTGGTGGTGACGCTGGGGGCCGAGGGCTCGCAGATTTACGTCGAAGGACAACGAATCGACATCCCGTGCGTTAAGGCAGAAGCACTGGTCGATCCGACCGGTTGTGGCGATGCCTTCCGCAGTGGCTTGCTGTATGGCATCGCCAACGGGATGGACTGGGAAACGACAGGGCGCCTGGCCTCGGTGATGGGCAGCCTCAAGATTGCCCATCGCGGTGGCCAGAACCACCGCCCGAGCCGAACGGAAATTGCCGAGCGATACGCGGCAGCATTTGGAGAGAAACCATGGTGATGGACTGGATTCAACGTAACGGGCGCGCCCTGCTGCTGGCCTCGGTGGCACTGATCGGTGTGTCGGGCTGCGCCAGCAACCTGACCGGTGACACCTACTCGCGCGGTGAAGCGCGCCGGGCGATGGTGGTCAAGTTCGGCACGGTGCAGTCGGTCCGCTTCGTCAAACTCGAAGGCACCAAGACGCCGGTCGGCACCGTGGCCGGTGGCGCCATCGGCGGCATTGCCGGCAGCAGCATCGGCCGTGGCAAGGGCGCCGCGGTGGGGGCGGTGCTCGGCGCCGTGGCCGGCGGCCTCGCCGGTTCGGCGGTGGAAGAGGGCGTGACGCGGTCGCAAGGGGTGGAAGTCACCGTGCGCATGGACGACGGCCGCTATCTGGCCGTGGTGCAGGAAGATGCCGGCGAGGGCTTCCGCGCCGGCGAGCGGGTGCGCATCGTCCAGGATGGCGGCACCATGCGGGTGTCGCGCTAAACGGCCTGGCGGGTCCGGCTCAGCCGAGCAGGACCAGCGCCCACACGGCGACGAGGTGGAGCAGCGCCAGCAGGACCGCGGCGCTGCCGATGTCCTTGGCGCGCTTGGCCAGCGGGTGTCGCGCCTGCGACACCCGGTCCACCACCGCTTCAATCGCCGAGTTGATCAACTCGGCGATCATCACCAGCAACACACTGCCCACCAGCAGCGCCTTGCCGACGCCGTCGGCGGCGCTCAGCAGGGCTGCCGGGATCAATACCACGGCAAGGACGCATTCCTGACGAAAGGCGGCTTCGTGGCGAAAGGCGGCGGCCAGGCCGGCGCAGGAGTAGCGGAAGGCGTTGATGAGCCGGCGCAGGCCGGTGGCGCGGGGCGGCGGGAGATCCCCGGGTGGGGGGCTGCCGTGCGTCATGCCTACGGATAAAAGGCGTAGAGGCGGTAACCCGAGGCATTGACGCCCTCGGCCGAAAAGGCCACCCGCGCCATGCGGTCGCTGTGGGCAGTGAAGCCGGCGGCATCGTCGGCGGCCGAACCCAGCCATTCTTGCGGCGGGAACACGCGCCGCACCAGCGCCTTGTCCTGCATGTCGGTCAGCGTCAGTTCGAGATGGGGGAAGGCCATGGCCGTGTCGGCGCGGTTGCGCAGCGTCGCGGTCAGCTCGAACAGGGCGTCGGCGTCGGGCAGGCGGTTCAGGTCGGAGGCTTCGATGCCGATCTGGCTGGCGTCTCGCGGCAGGTCGAGGCTGCAGCCGACGTTGGCGCACAAGGCTTCAATGAACGGCCGGGTCGCCGGCAACAGACCGATGACGCTCTGGCGGTAGGTGAGGGTCAGTTGTGCGGCGAGTGCAGCGAGCAGTACGCCAACCGTCAGGCTCATCAGCCATGGGCTGCGTTTGCGCGGCGGCGCCAGCGTGGCGAGGGCGGACAGCGGCGGGGTGTCCGGGATGTCGGGCGATGGCTCGGGCGGTACTTCGGCAGGCCCCGACCCCGCGGATTCGGGTTCGTCCGGATCGCGGGGGGCGTCGAAGCTGTCTTCGGCCTCCAGCGCTTCGGCGGTAATGACATCCTCTTGTTCGGCTTCGGCTTCGGCTTCGGCTTCGGCTTCGGCTTCGGCTTCGGCTTCGGCTTCGGCTTCGGCTTCGGCTTCGGCCTCCGTTTCGGCTTCGGCTTCGGCTTCGGGTTCGGCTTCGGCTTCGGCTTCGGCGTCGGCTTCGGCTTCGGCTCCTGCCTCGGCGTCTGCTTCGGCTTCCGCTTCGGCTTCGGCTGCGGCATGCGCTTCCTCCGCCGCATTCTCGGCAGGCGTCGTTGTGTCGGCCGGGAGGGCGACGGTCTCGCCGTCCGTCCATTGGCCGGGGGCTCGTCCGCTGGGCAGGTCGTCGAAGTCCCAGATGGTCTCGGGGCCACTGTCCGCGGTGTGCGTCGGCGCACGCTCCGGTGTCGTGTCGTCGTCTTCCGGCATCCAGGTGTCGAGATCCTGGAACAGCCGGCTGGATGAGTCGGCGGGCGCGCGGAAGCCGCTATCCTGCGGCACAGGTTCGGGTTCGGGCGCGGGTTCGGGCGCGGGTTCGGGCGCGGGTTCGGGCGCGGGTTCGGGCGCGGGTTCGGGCGCGGGTTCGGGCGCGGGTTCGGG
>QQUN01000016.1 GCA_008501585.1 Pseudomonadota bacterium
GGGTGGCGTAGCGCTCGATGATGGCGGTCTTGAGGCCGAGGTCGGCCGCGCGGAAGGCGGCGGAGTAGCCGCCCGGGCCGGCGCCGAGTACGAGCATGTCGTAGTCGGCATCGGCGGCGCCGGCATGCGAGGCGGCGGCGGGGGCGGTCGGTAGGGCGGGTTTCAACCCGCCATCGGCTGCTTGGTCGGCTGAAGCCGGCCCTGCCGCGGCGCCGGCGGCCTCGACCACGATCAGCACGCTGCCCTCGGCCACGCGGTCGCCCAGCGCGACCTTGACTTCCTTGACCACGCCGGCGACCTCGGAGGGCACGTCCATGGTGGCCTTGTCGGACTCGAGCGTGACGATGGCGTCGTCGACCGCGATGGTGTCGCCGACCTTGACGTACAACTCGATGACCGGCACATCGGCGTAGTCGCCGATGTCGGGGACTTTGACTTCCTGCAGTTCACTCATGGGGGCTCCTGCCCCGGCCGCGCCACGGGGGGCGGGGCCGGGGTGACGGAATGGATGGGACGGCGGATCAGATCTTCGCCAGCGCCTGCTCCAGGTCGGCCACCAGGTCGTCGCCGTTCTCGATGCCGGCCGAGTAGCGGATGAGGCTCTCGGGGATGCCGGCGTTGGCGCGTTCCTGCTCGGTCAGCTCGACATGGCTGGTGGTGCGCGGCGGGCCGACGAGGGTGCCGACCGAGCCGAGGCTGGCGGCCTTGTGGGCGTACTTGAGGTTCTCCAGCACGGTCACCACGTTTTCGAAGCCGCCCTTGAGCGAGAAGCTCAGCATGCCGCCGAAGCCGCGCATCTGTTTCTTCGCGATGTCTTGGTTCAGGTGCGTTTCCAGGCCGGGGTAGAAGACCTGGTCGACCTTGGGGTGCTGCGACAGGAAGGTGGCGACCTTCATGGCGTTTTCGTTGTGGCGCGCGATGCGCAGCTCCAGCGTCTTCATGCCGCGCAGGATCATGTAGGCCGACTGCGGGTGCAGGGTGGCGCCGGTGATCTCGCGGTAGTGGAAGATCTGGTCGATCAGCGCCTTCTTGCCGACGGCCAGACCACCCATCACGTCCGAGTGGCCGTTGAGGTACTTGGTGGCGCTGTACACCACGATGTCGGCGCCGAGACTGAGCGGGCGCTGGTTGATCGGCGTGGCGAAGGTGTTGTCCACCACCACGATGGCGCCGTTGTCGTGGGCCACCTTGGCCAGGCGCTCGATGTCGACGATCTTCAGCGTGGGGTTGGTCGGCGTCTCGAGATAGAGCACCTTGCAGCCCTTCTTCACTTCACGCTCGATGGCGTCGAAATCGCTGGTGTCGCACATGCACACATCGACCTTCATCTGCGGCAGGAACTTGATGAAGATCTTGTTCGAACCGCCGTAGGTGTCCTTGATCGCGACCACGCGGTCGCCCGGCCCGAGCAGGGTGAACAGCGTGTTGCTGATGGCCGCCATGCCGGTCGAGAAGCTGGTGGCCTCTTCGCCGCCGTCCATCAGGCGGATCTTCTCTTCGAGCGGGCGCACCGTCGGGTTGGTGTTGCGCGAGTAGATGTGGCCCTTTTTCTTGCCCATGCCGACCTGGTGCCATTCGTCCATGTCGTCGTAGCCGAAGGTCACGGAGTTATAGACTGGCAGGCAGATGGCGTTCTCGGCGAACAGGTGCTCCTCGCCGGCCCAGACCGAGGCCGTTCCCGTGTGGTTTTGGTAGTCGTTCATTGCTGTGTCTCCTTGGTCGGAAGTGTGTCCCGGCCGGTGTGTTCGGACGGTGTGGAATCTCTTGAGCGGTCGGCCTCAGCCGACCACGTCGGCGATCACCGCGAGGGTGTCGCCAACACTGATGAGGCCGGGGAAGTGCCGCGCCGCCAGGATGCCGCTGCGGCTGGCGCGATACGCGACCGGCGCGCTGCCGGTGCGCGTCACGTCATAGACGCGGCCGACGACATCGCCGGCGCTCACGGTGTCGCCCAGATCGACGCACATCTCCAGCAGGCCGTCATGGGTCGAGGCCACGTAGCAGTCGCCGTTGGGCATGTCGAGCTTGACCGACTGGCGCGGCGACACCTCCCCCCGGCAGATGCCGCAGTGGATCAGGAAGTCGCGCACGCCACGCTCGGCGATGGCGATGCTGCGGGCGGTGGCGGTGCCGCCGCCGCCCAGCTCGGTGGAGACGAACACCTTGCCGGCCTCTTCGGCCGCGGTGTCGAACATGCCGACGCTGTCCAGCTCGAGCAGATGCATCGAATAGGGCGCGCCAAAGGCGTCCATCGCCGCCTGGCAGCGCGCCTCCTGCGCCTTGTCGTCGAGCACATGAATGGCCGCGAAGGGCAGGAAGTCGAGCGTCTTGCCGCCGGAGTGGATGTCCAGCACATAGTCGGCCAGCGGCAGCAGGTGGCGCTGGATGTAGTCGGCGATCTTCTCGGTCACCGTGCCGTCCGGTTTGCCGGGAAAGCTGCGGTTGAGATTGCCCTTGTCGATCGGCGAGGTGCGCGTGCCGGCGCGAAAGGCCGGGTAATTGAGGAAGGGCACGATGATCACGCGGCCGCGTACCTGCTCGGGTTTGAGCGTGTCGGTGAGCTTGCGCAGCGCCACCGCGCCTTCGTATTCGTCGCCATGGTTGGCGCCGGTGAGCAGCGCGGTCGGGCCGTCGCCGTTGCGCACCACGGTGACCGGAATCATCACCGCGCCCCAGGCGGCGTCGTCGCGCGAATAGGGCAGCTTGAGAAAGCCGTGCTGCACGCCGTCGCGGTCGAAGTCCACGGTCGGGCGGATCGGTGAGGGTTTCATGACGCTCACTCCTTGACGAACAATTGGCGCGGCGTGTTGCAGAAGGTCTCGACGCCGGTGTCGGTGATGAGGATGCTTTCGGTGATCTCCAGTCCCCAGTCGTCCTGCCATAGGCCGGGCATGAAGTGGAAGGTCATGCCGGGCTGGAGCACGGTCTGGTCGCCGGGTCGCAGGCTCATGGTCCGCTCGCCCCAGTCGGGCGGGTAGCTGGCGCCGATGGGGTAGCCGCAGCGGCTGGCCTTGTCGATGCCGAAGCGCTTGAGCACGGCGAAGAAGGCGTTGGCGATGTGCTCGCAGGTGTTGCCGGGGCGGGCCGCGTCGAGGCCGGCCTGGATACCTTCGACGATGGCCTTCTCGGCCTCGATGAAGTGCTTGGGCGGGCGGCCCAGGTACACCGTGCGCGATTGCGGGCAGTGATAGCGGCGGTAGCAGCCGGCGATCTCGAAGAAAGTGCCCGCGTCGGCCGGCATGGGCGAGTCGTCCCAGGTCAGGTGCGGGGCGGCGGCGTCGGCGCCGGTGGGCAGCATCGGCACGATCGAGGGGTAGTCGCCGCCGTGGCCGTCGGCGCCGGTGATGGCGGTGGCGTAGATCTGCGCCACCAGTTCGTTCTTGCGCATGCCCGGCTCGATCACGTCGAGGATCTTCGCGTGCATCTGCTCGACGATGCGCGCGGCGATGCGCATGTAGGCGATCTCCTGCGGCGACTTGACGGCGCGCTGCCAGTTCACCAGGCCGTTGGTGTCGACGAAGCTGGCCTGCGGCAGGTGCTTTTGCAGCGAGGCGAAGGCGGCGGCGCTGAAGTAGTAGTTGTCCATCTCCACGCCGATGCGCTTGTCCTGCCAGCCGCGTGCGGCGATGACCTCGGTGGACAGGTAGTCCATCGGGTGGCGCTCGGTGGACATCACGTAGTGGTCCGGGTAGCGCAGGATGCTCTCGGGTGCGATGTAGGCGGTGCGCGCCGCGCCGTTGCCGTCCATGCCGCGGCCGAACCACAGCGGCTCGCCCTCCAGCGCGACCAGCACGCACTGGTGCACATAGAAGGACCAGCCGTCGTAGCCGGTGAGCCAGTTCATGTTGGCCGGGTCGGTGACGATCAGCAGGTCTACGCCGCGCTGCGCCATGGCGGCGCGGGTCTTGGCCAGGCGCTCGGCGTACTCGCTGCGTGTGAAGGGCAGTTTGACTTCAGTGCTCATGTCGCTTGTCTCCCTTGATCGGGGTGGTTCGATTCGTCCGCCCGCGATCAGGGCTTGACGAACAATTTGCGTGGCGTTTTGCAGAAGGTCTCGACGCCGGTGTCGGTGATGAGGATGCTTTCGGTGATCTCCAGGCCCCAGTCGTCCTGCCACAGGCCGGGCATGAAGTGGAAGGTCATGCCGGGCTGGAGCACGGTGGTGTCACCGGGTCGCAGGCTCATGGTCCGCTCGCCCCAGTCGGGCGGGTAGCTGGCGCCGATGGGGTAGCCGCAGCGGCTGGCCTTGTCGATGCCATAGCGCTTGAGCACGGCGAAAAAGGCGTTGGCGATGTGCTCGCAGGTGTTGCCGGGGCGGGCCGCGTCGAGACCGGCCTGGATGCCTTCGATGATGGCCTTCTCGGCCTCGATGAAGTGCCTGGGCGGGCGGCCCAGGTACACCGTGCGCGACTGCGGGCAGTGGTAGCGGCGGTAGCAACCGGCGATCTCGAAGAAGGTGCCCGCGTCGGCCGGCATGGGCGAGTCGTCCCAGGTCAGGTGCGGGGCGGCGGCGTCGGCGCCGGTGGGCAGCATCGGCACGATCGACGGGTAGTCGCCGCCGTGGCCGTCGGCGCCGAGGATGGCGGTCGAGTAGATCTGCGCCACCAGCTCGTTCTTGCGCATGCCCGGCTCGATCACCTCGAGGATCTTGGCGTGCATCTTTTCGACGATGCGCGCGGCGATGCGCATGTAGGCGATCTCCTGCGGCGACTTGACGGCGCGCTGCCAGTTCACCAGGCCGTTGGTGTCGACGAAGCTGGCCTGCGGCAGATGCTTTTGCAGCGAGGCGAAGGCGGCGGCGCTGAAGTAGGTGTTGTCCATCTCCACGCCGATGCGCTTGGCTTGCCAGCCGCGCGCGGCGATGACCTCGGTGGCGAGGTAGTCCATCGGGTGGCGCTCGACCGACTGCACGTAGTGGTCGGGGTAGCCGACCCTGTTGTCGGGCGCGAGCCAGGTGGTGAGCCGGGCGCCGTTGGTGTCCTGGCCGCGGCCGAACCACACCGGCTCGCCGTCCAGCGCGAGCAACACGCACTGGTGCACATAGAAGGACCAGCCGTCATAGCCGGTGAGCCAGTTCATGTTGGCCGGGTCGGTGACGATCAGCAGCTCGACGCCGCGCTGTGCCATGGCGGCGCGGGTCCTGGCCAGGCGCTGGTCGTATTCGGCGCGTTCGAAGGGCAGGCGGGAAGGGTGCGTCATGATGCGCTCAGGCCTCGTAGCTCAGGCCCAGGCCGCGCGCCGTGGCGCGTGCATGGGCGAAGTTGGCGATGGCGGTGTCCTGCGCGCCAGTGCCGGTCAGGTCGCACAGGGTGATCTCGTCGGCGCGCGTGCGGCCGGGGCGCTGCGCGGCGATGACCTCCCCGAGTTCGGCCGGCTGCGCGTCGGCGGCGACCGTGCCGGCGTCGATGGCATGGTGCAGTTCGCCGAGCACGCGCACCTGGGCGAGCCGGTCGCACACATAGGTGCACGCGGCCAGGGCGTCGGGGGCGATCTCGTTCTTGTGTTCGGCGTCCGAACCCATGGCGGTGATGTGCAGGCCGGGGTGCAGGTGGCGCGCCTGGATCAGCGGCTCGCGGCTCGGCGTGGTGGTGATGGCGACGTCGGCCTCGGCCATGGCGCGATCGATGTCGGCGCACGGCGTGATGGCGATGCCCAGTTCGCGCCCCATGGTCTCGGCAAATTGTCGTGCGGCGTCGGCACGCGGCGCCCACACGGTGGCCGAGCGGATGTCGCGTGCCAGCGCCAGCGCTTTCAGTTGCAGGCGGGCCTGTTCGCCGGCGCCGATGACGGCGGCGCGGCGCGCGTCCTCGCGGGCCAGCCAGCGGGCGGCGACGGCGCCGGCGGCGGCCGTGCGCACCGCGGTGAGGTAGCCATTGTCGAGCAGCAGCGCTTCGAGAATGCCGGTGCGCGCCGACCACAGCATCATCATGCCGTTGAGGCTGGGCAGGCCGAGCTTGGGGTTGTCGAAGAAGCCGGGGCTGACCTTGATGGCGAAGCTGTCGAGGCCCGGCAGGTAGGCGGTTTTTACGTCCACCTCGCCGTTGTGCGCGTGGATGTCCAGGCGCAGGATCGGCGGCATGACGACTTCTTCGGTGGCGAGAATGCGGAAGGCCTGCTCGACGCAGTCGATGGCCTCGCGGTCCAGCGTGACGCAGGCGCGCAGATCCTTCTCGTTCAGCAAAATGACATTCGACATACCGCCCTCTTTGCGTTGCACCCCTGAACGAACAGGTTCAGGTCATTGCAATCAAGTGTAGGGCGTGGAATTTGGCTTTCTTTTGTCCTAGTGCATTGCGGTAAACATTGCCGTCACGGCGCGCTCACAGCGTGGCGTGGACGTGGGGATATTGCTGGAACACGCTGCGCAGTGTGGACAGCGCCGTGTGCAGGCGCACGTCGCTGCCCTCGGCCCCCAGGCAGATGCGGATGGCGTCGGGGCGCGCCGTGCCGAGCACCAGGAAGGGGTCGGGCAGGGTGACGGCGATATGGCTGTCGCGCAGCTGGTGCGCGAGGCTGTCGAGCCGCCAGTGTTCGGGAATGCGCAGCCAGGCCGAGAGCGACTCCGGATGGCTGCCGAGGCGGTAGTCGCCCAGCACTTCGAGCACCATGTCGTGGCGGCGGCCGAGGCGTTCGCGCTGGATCTCGATGAGATGGTTGGCGGTGCCGTCGGCGATCCAGCGGGTGGCGATCTCGGCCATCAGCGGGGTGGCCATCCAGCAATTGACGCGCAGGATGCTCTCGACGCGCAGGGCCATCTTGCGCGGCATGCTCAGGTAGCCGGTGCGCAGCCCGGTGAGCACCGACTTGGTGAAGCTGGTGGCGTAGAAGCCGAGCTCCGGGATGTGGTTGGCGATCGGCTGCACGCGCTTGGACAGCAGCGGGCCGAAGACGTCGTCCTCGATCACATACACCCCGTAGCGGTCGGCAATGCGGGCGATGGTGCGGCGGCGTGCGTCGGGCATGATCGACGAGGTGGGGTTGTTCAGGTTGGGCGTGGTGACCAGCGCGGTGACGCGCTCGTTGGCGCACATTTCCTCGAAGTGGTCGGGCTGGATGCCGTATTCATCGGTGTCCAGGCCCTTGAGGGTGAAGCCGAGCACCTGGGCGGTGCCGATCACGCCGTGGTCGGTGATGTTCTCGCTCAGCACCACGTCGCCGGGGCTGACCAGCGAGGCCAGCGCCAGAAAGATGGCGTGCGAGACGCCGTTGGTGATCAGCGTGGTCTCGACCTTGGCCTGATGCCCCAGCGCGGCCATCCACTCGACGCCGGCCGCGCGGTGGTACTCGAAACCGGCAATCGGCCGGTAGGCGCGCATCCACGGCTGGTCAACCTGGGTGGACAGGTCGGCGCAGGCCTTGCGCCACAGGCGGCCGTGCTCGGCGGTGTGCACGATGCGCACGATGGAGAAGTCGATCAGCGCGCGCTCGGCGCGGTCGAGCATGTAGGTGGCGACCTTCTCGGTCACGCGCTTGGCCACGAAGCTGCCGCGGCCGACCTCGCAGCGGATCAGGCCGTGCTGCTCCAGCTCCTTGTAGGCGTTGGTGACGGTCTGCACGCTGATACCCAGCGCCTGGCTGACCTGGCGCTGCGGCGGCAGGCGCGTGCCCTCGGGCAGGGTGCCGCTGTCGATGTCGTGGCTGATCGCCTCGACGAGCACCTTGTACTTCGACTCCCCGCCGCGAACCGCTTCGAGTGCCTTGCGCCAGTGCTCCATGTCGATGCCTCCCTGAACGGATGAATGGCCGTGCGTCAGTGCTCCTGTGCGCACACGATGCGGCGGTGGAGCGCCATGTCGATGTTCGACCCGCTCACCAGCACCGCGGTGGTGCCGGTGCCCGTGACGCGGCCGGCGAGCAGGGCGGCGATGCCGACCGCGCCGCTGCCTTCGACCACGACCTGTTCGTGCGTGTAGGCGTGGCCGATGGCCGCCGCAATCTCATCCTCGCTCACCAGCACCACCTCGTCCACCAGCGTCTGCGCCATGCGGAAGGTGTAGCGGTTGTCCAGGCCGATGCCGCCGCCAAGCGAGTCGGCCAGCGTCTCCAGCTCCTCGACCTGCACCGGCTTGCCGGCGGCGAGGCTGGCGTGCATGGCGCAGCCGCGTTCCATGGTGATGCCGATCACGCGGATCTGCGGCGATGCGCGCTTGAGCGCCAGCGCCACGCCGGCCAGCAGCCCGCCGCCGGACAGCGGCACCAGCACGGTGTCCAGGCCCGGCAGGTCGTCGAGCAGTTCGAGGCCCACCGTGCCCTGGCCGGCGATGATGTCGGCGTGGTCGAAGGGCGGCAGCAGGGTCAGGCCTTCGTCGCGGATCAGGCGCGCCACCTCGACCTCGGCCTCGTCCTGGCTCTTGCCGACGATATGCACCTCGGCGCCGAGCGCGCGGATTGCCTCGACCTTGTTGGATGGCACCAGTTTCGACATGCAGATCACCGCGCGCACGCCGAGCCGGTGCGCGGCATAGGCCAGCGCGCGACCATGGTTGCCGGTGGACATGGCGACCACGCCGCGCGCGCGCGCGGCCTCGTCCAGGCTGAGCAGGGCGTTGGTGGCGCCGCGCAGCTTGAAGCTCCCGGTGGTCTGGCGGCATTCGAGCTTCAGGTGCACCTCGTCGCCGGTGTGCGCGGAGAGGCTGGGCGAGCGCACCAGCGGGGTGTGCAGCACATGGCCGCGCAGCCGGTGGCGTGCGCGGTAGAGGTCGATGAGGCGGATGTCGTCAGTCATGGGGTGTGCCTTGGGCGGGGGTTCTGAAGAGCTTGCCGGGTGCCGCGGCGCCGGCGGGCAGGCCGGCCAGCTGCAGCGCATGCCAGGCGATGGCCTGGTTGCTGGTGACCACCGGGCGGCCGAGCCGGGCTTCGAGCCGATCGATGGCATGGCTTGCGCGCAGGGCGGTGCAGGAGATGAACAGGGCGTTGGCGGCATCGGCCATCGCGCCCAGGCCGGCCTCGACCAGCGTGTCGGGGTGCAGCGCGGTCATGGCGTAGTCGTCGTCCATGCCCAGGCCCGAGACATTGATCACCTCGAGCCCGCGGCTGGCGTAGTACTCGCCGAGCGCGCGATTGACGCTGTCCATATAGGGCGTGAGGATCGACACCCGTCGCGCGCCCAGGTGGGCGAGCGCCGCGAGGCTGGCGGTGACCGGCGTGGTCTGGAAGCGGCAGGGGCGCGCGCGGGCGATCAGCGCCAGCGTTTCAGCCTCGCCCAGGGCGATGGTGCCGGAGGTGCAGCCATACACCACCACGTCGAGGGCGAGCCCGGGCAGCAGGTCGCGGCCGGCGCGGGGCAGGTCATCGGCGACGCGGCGCAGCGCCTCGAGGCTCATCGGGTTTTCATGGCGCACGCGGTTGCTGTAGAGGCCGGCGGTGTCGGGCAGCATGCGGCGCAGGTCGGCCTCGCTGCACAGGTCGGTGGCCAGCGCCAGCAAGCCGATGCGCGCCCGCTCGGGCGGCGTCATCGGGTCGTGGTGCGGGAGGGTGTCAATTCTCAATTCGGGCTCCAGACTCAGTGGAAGGCCAGCCGGGGCAGCAGCAGGGCGATGTCGGGCACCAGTACCAGCAGCAGCGTGGCGAACAGCAGGATGATGATGAAGGGCGGCGTGCCGGCGATCACCTCAAGGTAGGGTTTTCGGAAGATCGCGCAGGCGGTGAAGATGTCGCAGCCGAAGGGCGGGGTGCATGAGCCGATGGCCATCTGCAGCGTGACCAGGGTGCCGACCAGCACCGGGTCGATGCCCGCGGCATTGACCAGCGGCATGAAGATCGGCGTGAGGATCAGCGTCACCACGATCGGATCGACAAACATGCAGCCGATGAAGAAGGACACGGCGATGACGAACAGGATGGTGTAGGGGCCGGCGTCGGCCAGCCCGATCGCGGCGATCAGCTGCTGCGGCAGCTGGGCGAAGGAAATGATCCACGAGAAGGCCGCGCCGGTGCCCACCAGCACGAAGACGATGCCGGTGATCAGGCCGGTGGAGTAGGCGATGCGCGGGATGTCAGAGAGCTTGACCGCGCGGTAGATGCACACTTCGAGGATGAAGGCGTAGAGCACCGCGATGGCCGCTACCTCGGTGGGGCTGAAGTAGCCGGCGTACAGGCCGCCGATGATCAGCACCGGAAACATCAGTGCCAGCGCAGCCTTGCGCGAGGCGCGCAAGCGGTCGGCCCAGCCGATGCGCGGCGCCAGCGGGATCTTGTGGTGCCAGGCGTACCACACCGAGTAGATGCTGAAGAGCACCAGGATCAGCAGCCCCGGCCCGATGCCGGCCAGAAACAGCTCGCCGATCGACACCTTGCCGACGATGCCGAAGACGATCATGCCGATGCTCGGCGGGATCAGGAAGGCGATGTCGGAGGCGTTGATGATCAGCGCGGTGGTGAAGCGGTCGTCGTAGCCGGCCTGCAGCATGCGCGGGCGGATCGGGCCGCCGATGGCCACCACGGTGGCCTGGGTGGAACCCGAGATGGCGCCGAACAGGGTGCACGCCACGGCGGTGGTGACGGCCAGGCCACCCTTGACATGGCCGAAGAAGGTCATCGCCAGGTCAAGCAGCCGGTTGGCGGTGTGGCCGCGGGTGACGATGTCGGCGGCGAGGATGAACATCGGCACGGTGATCAGCGCTACCGGGCTGATGCCGCTGATCATCTGCTGCACGATGATGTCGGACTTGAGCATCGGGAAATAGACGAAGAAGCCGACAAAGGTCGCCACCAGCATCGGGACGAGCATCGGATAGCCCAGCAGCAGCAGGACCAGCATGACGAGAATAATCGTGAGAGCCATTGTCGGAGTCCTCAGACGGTGGGCATGTCGACGTCGTCCTGCTCACGCACATTGGGCGCGAGGTAGGCGTCGTCCTTGCTGCGCAGGTTGGTGGCGGAGGCGAGCACGAACTGCAGGGCGGCAATGCCCAGGCCCAGCGGCAGCCACACCAGCGTGATCCACATCGGCACCTGCATGGCCGGGGTGACCCGGCCCAGGCCCTGGACGCGCAGGATGTAGGTGGCCGCGTACCATGCCAGGGCCGCCAGCACGATGGCCGTGGTGGACTGGATGAAGGCAAACATCCAGCGGCGCTGCCGGATCGGCAGCATGTCGGTGAGTGCCGACATGCGGATGTGCCGCCCCTGGCGGGCTGCCGCGCTGGTACCGACGAAGGTGACGAGCACGATGAGGAACTGGTTGAGTTCTTCGGCAAAGAACAGGCTGGAACTGAAGCCCAGCCGGGCGACGACGTTGGCGATGGTGTTGACGGCCATCAGAATGACAGCGCCGGCGAGCAGTATTTTTTCCAGGCGGGCGAGCGCGCGATCGACGCGGCGCGCGCCACGCAACACGATGCCGCCTTCGGACCTTGAGTCCATGGGTGTTCCTCCTTCGGCGTTGAGCTGCGGGTAAAACGGGCGGTCACATCGCTTTTTATTGTTGTGACCGATGCAGTCTAGCGTCGCAAAAAAGCTGCTTCGATTGCTCTAGAACAATGCTGTAATGGATCAAAGTTGTCGGTGTCCTGCGACGGCTTTACCGTGCAGGACGCGTGTCGATGTGCCGGCCTGCGCGGTGTTGGCGAGGATGGCGGGGGCGCCCGAGGGGCGTCCCGGGGGTGAAGCGGGTGGGGAAACGGGCCGTTCGGCGCGTCCCGTCAATATTGTTCTAGTGCATTCGGACGCGTATCGCGACGCTGTAACCTGAGTTACGAGTCGCCATCGAGCACGCCGTGGCCGACCGACAGCTTGCCCAGACAACGAGGAAGGAGACACCCATCATGGCATTCACCGCAAATATCAAGCACCTGCTTTTTGGCACCACGCTGGCCCTGGCCGCAATGAGCAGCGCCAGCGCCGCCGAATGGAAGTTCGCCGTCGAGGAGAGTCCGGGTGATGTCCAGACGCTCTACGCGGAAGAGTTCAAGCGCCTGGTCGAGGCGCGTACGGGCGGCAAGACGACGGTCACCGTCTATACCTACGGCCAGCTGGGCAACGAAAACGACCTGACCGAACTGACGGCGGGCGGCGCCATCCAGTTCTCCAATGCCTCGCCGGGCCACCTGGGCACCTTTGTGCCGGAGGTCCAGGTGCTCAGTCTGCCCTTCCTGCTGCCCGAGTCGGACGAGGCGAAGGCCAAGGTGCTGTCGAGCAGCCCGGCGCTCTACGATGCGCTCGCCAAGGACTTTGCCAGCAAGGGGCTGAAGCTGTTCACCGTTTATCCGGAAGGCGAGATGGTGTGGACCACCAAGAAAGCGGTGCGCACGCCGGCGGACCTCGGCGATGTGAAATTCCGCGTCATGACCTCGCCGATCCTGATTGAACAATTCAAGCTCTACGGCGCCAATCCGGTGGCGCTGCCGTGGGGCGAGATCTACAGCGGCCTGCAGATGAACGTGATCCAGGCGCAGGTGAACCCGCCGTTCTTCATCGAGAGCGCGAAGTTCCATGAAGTGACCTCCCACCTGATCTACCCGGGGGATGTCGAGTACACCACCACGGTGGTGGCCAACGCGGATTTCTGGAACAGCCTGAGCGAGCAGGACAAGATCATGCTGCAGTCGGTGCGCAACGAGTTGCAGACCTTCATCATCGCCAAGCAGAAAGAAAAGAACGCGGCGGCGCTGGACAAGATGAAGAAGGACAACCCGAAGATCACGGTCATCAAGCTCACCGATGCCGAGCGCGAGGTGTTCCGAAAGCGCGTCGAACCGCTGGGGGCGAAACTGGTCGAGATGGTCGGCGGGCGCACCGGCGACATCCTCAAGCAACTCAAGGCGGATGCCGCAGCCGCTGCGAAGTAAGCGGTCCGGCTGTCGATTGCGGGCGCTGCGCCCGCGCTTGAACAAAGGCGCCGCGGTCGGGCGCCTTTGTTGTTTGCGCACGCGGCGGGAAGGGAGGCGGCCCGTCGCTTGCAGCACGCCCTTGCCGGCGCCACGGCCTGACGCGGTAGAGTGGCGTTGGCATGGCTTGCCGGCCGTGTCGACACGCTGTGTGCCATGCTGACCCAGGAGACGCCGCCATGCGCCCGTTAATGCTCGAGGCCTTGTATCGCTATCCGGTGAAATCGCTCGCGGGGGAGGGCTTCGAGACACTCGAGGTGACGGCGCGCGGTTTGCGCCACGACCGCCACTGGATGGTGGTCGATCCCGCGGGGCGCTTCCTGACGCAGCGCGAGCGGCCCCGCATGGCGCTGATTGCGACGCATGTGGGCGCCGACGGCGAGCTGCAACTGCGCGCGCCGGGGATGGCGGACCTGCGTCTTCCTGGGCACGGTGGCGATGCGCGCCTCGCTGTCCAGGTATGGGGCGACACCGTCGATGCCGTGCCCGCCGGCCCGGCGGCCGATGCCTGGTTGAGCGCCTTTCTCGACACGCCGTGCCGGCTGGTGCATCTGGCTGAGGACAGTGTGCGTCCGGTCGATCCGGATTACGCCACCCCGGCCGACCAGGTCGGCTTTGCCGACGGCTTTCCGTTCCTGCTCATCTCGCAGGCCTCGCTCGACGATCTCAACAGCCGGCTCGACACGGCCTTGCCGATGCGCCGCTTCCGTCCGAACCTGGTGGTCTCGGGCTGCCCGCCGTACGCGGAAGATGGTTGGCGCCTGATCCGTATCGGTGATCTCCGCTTCCGGGTGGTCAAGCCGTGCGCGCGGTGCGCCATTCCGACCATCGATCCCGACACCGGCATGCCGGGCAAGGAGCCCCTGCGCACGCTGGCCCGCTACCGCCGCCAGGGCGGGCAGGTGATGTTCGGGCAGAACCTGGTGCACGAGGGCCGTGGGCGACTCGAGGTCGGGATGATGGTCGAGGTGCTCGAGTAGGGCGCCTCGCTGCGCGGGCCGGAAATGAAAAATCCCCGCCGGGGCGGGGATTCTTGACTGCAGGTGCTGACGGATCAGCGCTTGCGGGTCTGCATGAAGCGGTCGAAGTTGCCGTCCGCCACGCTGTGCCACAGGTTCTGGTCGTCGCGGAACTTGACCATGGCCTCGTAGATCTTCTTGAAGGCCGGGTGGGCTGCGGTGGTTTCGGCGTACACTTCCTGGGCGGCCTTGTAGCTGGCTTCCATGACGTCACGCGGGAAGGGGCGCAGCTTGGCGCCGCTGGCCACCAGGCGCTTGAGCGCGTCCGGGTTCTTGGCGTCGTACTTGGCCATCATGTCGACGTTGGCTTCGGCAGCCGCGGCTTCGATGATGTTGCGGTACTCTTCCGGCAGGGCCTTCCACTTGTCCTGGTTCACATACAGCGACAGGTTCGGACCACCTTCCCACCAGCCCGGGTAGTAGTAGTACTGGGCCACTTTCTGGAAGCCGAGCTTCTCGTCATCGTAGGGGCCGATCCATTCGGCCGCATCGATGGTGCCTTTTTCCAGCGACGGGTAGATGTCGCCGCCCGGAATCTGCTGCGGCACGGTGCCCAGCTTGGACAGCACCTTGCCGGCGAAGCCCCCGACGCGGAACTTCAGGCCGTCCAGGTCCTTGACCGACTTGATTTCCTTGCGGAACCAGCCGCCCATCTGGGCACCGGTGTTGCCCATCGGGAAGTTCATGATGTTGTAGGTGGCGAAGAACTCGCGCAGCAGTTCCTTGCCGCCGCCGTGCATGAACCAGGCGTTGTATTCACGCGCGTTCAGGCCGAAGGGCACGGCGGTGTCCAGCGCGAAGGCCGGGTCCTTGCCGAAGAAGTAGTACGAGGCGGTGTGGCCGCACTCGACGGTGCCGTCCTTGACGGCGTCCATGACCGAGAAGGCCGGGACGATTTCGCCGCCCGCGAACACGCGGATCTGGAATTTGCCACCGGTGGCCGCGGCCACGCGGGACTGGAACATTTCGGCTGCGCCGTAGATGGTGTCAAGGCTCTTCGGGAAGCTCGACGCCAGGCGCCACTGGATTTCCGGCAAACCTTGGGCGATGGCGGGGGCTGCAACTGCGCCGGCGGCCAGGCCGACACCCGTTTTTTTCAGAAAGGAACGGCGTTCCATAAGTCTCCTCGCTATGACGTGGGCGGATATCTTGGTTCGTGGTTCGTTAGACCGCGGCAAATTATAGGAATCGCTGCGCAGCGCGAGGAATAGGGGTTTTCCCGTCGATCATGCCGCAGCGGGCCGGCCGCTCAGGTGCCGGCGACAGTCATGCGGTTGATCAGCAGCGAACCGGTCTGCTTCGAGCCGCGACGATGGACGTCGCTGCCCACCGCTTCGATGCCCAGCAGCATCTCCTTGAGGTTGCCGGCGATGGTGATTTCCTCGACCGGATAGGCGATTTCGCCGTTCTCGACCCAGAACCCGGCGGCGCCGCGGGAGTAGTCGCCGGTGACGTAGTTCACGCCGTGGCCGAGCAGTTCGGTGACCACCAGGCCGCGGCCCATGCGCCGGAGCAGGGCGGCGAAGTCGTCGGTGCCGGGGGCGACCAGCAGGTTGTGGGCGCCGCCACCGTTGCCGGTGGTCTGCATGCCGAGCTTGCGGGCGGAGTAGACGCCGAGGAAATAGCCCTGCAGCACGCCATCGACAATGACCTCGCGGTCGCGGGTCTGCACGCCGTCGTCGTCGAAGGGGCCGGAGGCGAGTCCCTTCTTGATATAGGCGCGCTCGGCGATGTTGATGCAGGGGGAGAACACCGGCTTGCCGAGGCTGTCGAGCAGGAAGCTGGACTTGCGATACAAGGCGCCGCCGCTGGCCGCGTGCACGAAGCTGCCGATCAGGCCGGCGGCCAGCGGCGCTTCGAAAATGACCGGCACGTCGCAGGTCGACACCTGGCGGCCGTTGAGGCGCGCCACGGCGCGGTCGGCGGCGGTCCGGCCGATGTCGGCCGCGCCTTGCAGTTCGCTGGCGTCGCGGCAGCTGTCGTACCAGTAGTCGCGCTGCATGCCGTCGCCTTCGCCGGCGATCACCGAGCACGACACCGAATGCCGGGTCGAGGCGTAGCCGCCCATGAAGCCGAGGCTGTTGGCAGAGACGAAATGCGACTCCTGGCGCGAGACGCTGGCGCCTTCGGAGTTGCTGATGCGGGTGTCGCGGTCGAAGGCCGCCGCTTCGCAGTCGCGCGCCAGGTCGATGGCCTGTTCGACCGACAGGTCCCACGGGTGGTGGAGGTCGAGATCGGGGAAGTCGGTGGCGAGCAGTTCGTGGTCGGCCAGGCCGGCAAACTCGTCGGCCGCGGTGAAGCGGGCGATCGACAGTGCCGCATCGACGGTGGCGCGCAAGGCCTCGGGCTTGAAGTCGGAGGTGCTGGCGTAGCCGCGCTGCTGGCCGACATACACCGTCACGCCGACGCCCTTGTCGCGGTTGTACTCGATGGTGTCGATCTCGCTGCGGCGCACCGCCACCGAGGCGCCGACGCCTTCGGATACATCGGTTTCGCAGGCGGTGGCGCCCTTGTCGCGGGCATATTTGAGAATGTCGCTGGCGATTTCGCGCAGCGCGTCCTGGGAGTAGCTGAAGCCGTTTGCGGACATGGGCGGTGAGGGCCGGTGCGGGAAAGCTATAATCTTAACCGTTTCCGCCAACTGCCTACGTATATGACCGATCACGACCCGATCGACCTGGAAGACGAACTGCCCGAGGGGCCGAGCAAGACCCGCCGCAAGAAGGATTCGGACGACCTGCAGCGCCTCGGCGCCGAGCTGGTGGCCTTGTCGGCCGAGCGGCTCAAGAAGGTGCCATTGCCCGACACCCTGCGCGACGCGGTCCGCGATTGCCAGCGCTTCAAGATGGAGGCGCGTCGCCGCCAGTTGCAGTACATCGGCAAGCTGATGCGCAACATCGACCCCGAGCCGATCCAGGCGATGCTCGACGTGTTCAATGGCGTGTCGGCCGAGGAAATCGCCCGCCAGCACCGGATCGAGCGCCAGCGCGACCGGCTGCTGGAGGACGAGGGCATGCTTTTCGAGCTGGCCGAGCGCCACCCCGGTGCCGACCTGCAACGCCTGCGGGTGTTGCGCCGCAATGCCCTCAAAGAGCGCGAGGCGCAGAAACCGCCGCGGGCCTACCGCGAGCTGTTCCGCATCCTGCGCGAGATCGATGACGCCACGAACGACGAGTGAGACCCCCTGACATGAGCACCGACACCCTCCGCATCGGACTGGTTTCCATCAGCGACCGCGCCTCCAGCGGCGGCTACGAAGACAAGGGCGTGCCTGCGCTGCGCGAGTGGTTCGAGCGCGCCCTCAGTTCCCCCTGGGAGATGGAAACCCGCCTGATCCCCGACGACCAGCCGACCATTGAACGCACCCTGATCGAGCTGTGCGATGTCGCCGGTTGCGACCTGGTGCTGACCACCGGCGGCACCGGTCCGGCGCTGCGCGATGTCACGCCCGAGGCCACGCTGGCGGTGGCGCACAAGGTGATGCCCGGCTTCGGCGAGCAGATGCGCCAGATCAGCCTCAAGTTCGTGCCCACCGCCATCCTCTCACGCCAGGTGGCGGTGATCCGGGGCAAGAGCCTGATCATCAACCTGCCGGGCCAGCCGAAGTCGATCAAGGAAACGCTCGAGGGCTTGAAGAACGCCGAGGGCGAATCGCTGGTCGATGGCATCTTTGCCGCCGTGCCCTACTGCATCGACCTGATCGGCGGCCCCTATGTCGAAACGCATGCCTCGGTAATCAAGGTGTTTCGCCCGAAATCGGCGATACGACCGCCTGCGGGGTGATGTCGCCCGATCGTCCAGTACCCTGAGGGCGCAAATCGCTGGGATTGTTACCCCAAAGGGTATAGATTTTCGCAATTCTGCCGTTAGGGGTAGAACCGGATGTGACGGACTGGCGCGAATGAGCTTCTTCCACCACTTGCTGATCGGGTTGCGGGCCGCGGTGTGCGCGGGCTTGCTGCTGATGGCGTGCACGGTGCGGGGCGAGGGCGCCGGGCCCGATTTCCAGACGATGTTCGATGCGCACGGCGCGGTCATGCTGCTGATCGACCCGGTCAGCGGGCGGATCGTCGACGCCAATCCGGCCGCCGCGGCTTTCTATGGCCATTCGCGCGATGCGCTGCGGGCGATGAATATCGAGCAGATCAACACCTTCACGCCCGAGCAGGTGACCGAGGAGCGGCAGCTGGCCGCGAGGTCGGGGCGCAACTACTTCATCTTCCGCCATCGCCTGGCCAATGACAGCCTGCGGACCGTCGAGGTGCATTCCCAACCGTTTGCGTTTGGCGAGCAGACCCTGCTGCTGTCCATCATCCACGACATCACGCCGGGGCGGCTCAGCAACCAGGGCTTGTGGCACTACCAGAGCATGCTCGAAGAGCTGGTCTCCGAAAAGATGGCCGAGATCGATGCATCGCGCTACCGTGAAGAGCTCCTCTTCGTCACCGGCCTGATCATCCAGACCGGCGTCATCGTGCTGCTGGTGAACAACATTCGCCGGCGCAAGCGCCTGCAGCGCGAGCGCAGCGCGATGGCGCGGATCATGGCCGATGAGCGCCAACGCTTGATCGACATCCTGTGGGGCACGGGGGCCGGTACCTGGGAGTGGCATCTGCCCACGGGGGCGGTCCGGGTCAACAGCCAGTGGGCCGGCATGGTCGGGCGGACGCCCGAGGAACTCGCCGGGCTCACCGAGCACGGGCTGCGCGAGTTCGTTCATCCGGATGACCTGGCGCGCTTTCTCTCGGCACGGCAACAACATGTCGATGGCGAAAGCCCCGCCTATGAATGCGAAATGCGGGTCCGTTCAGGGCGAGACGGCTGGATCTGGGTGATGGACCGCGGACGGGTGGTGACCCGGGGCGACGACGGCACGCCCTTGAGCATGGCCGGGACCTGGCTCGAAATCACCGGCAAGAAACAATACGAGGACAAGCTGCGCCTGGCCGCCAGCGTGTTCACCCATGCGCGCGAGGCGATCATGATCACCGCGCTCGACGGCAAGATCGTGGAGGTCAATGACGCGTTCTGCCGCATTACCGGCTTTGACCGCGACGATGTGCTCGGGCGCACGCCGGCGGTGCTCAGCTCGGGGCGGCACGACGCGTCCTTCTATGCCGCGATGTGGCGCGCCTTGCGGGAATCCGGCCACTGGCAGGGCGAGGTCTGGAACCGGCGCAAGGACGGCGCGCTGTTTGCCGAGATGCTGACCATCAGCGCGGTGGGTGACGAGCACGGTCGGGCGCCGTATTACGTGGCCTTGTTTTCCGACATCACCGCGCAGAAGCTGCATGAAAGCGAGCTGGAGCGCTATGCGCACTACGACGGCCTGACCGGCCTGCCCAACCGGCTGCTGATGATGGATCGACTGCGCCAGGCCATGGCGGTGGCCGAGCGCCGCGGCAGCCGGCTGGCGGTGGCGTATCTTGATCTGGACGGCTTCAAGGCCGTCAATGACACCCATGGGCATGCCGCGGGCGACGAGGTGCTCAGCACCCTGGCCGAACGCTTCCGGCAGGCGGTGCGCGAGGGCGACACCATTGCCCGCCTCGGTGGCGATGAATTCGTCGCTGTGCTGGTCGACCCGGGCAGCAGCGAGATGGTGCAGTCGGTGCTGCAGCGCCTGCTCGACGCGGCGGCGCGGCCCGTGGTGTGGAACGGGCATCCCCTCGAGGTGTCGGCCAGCATCGGTGTGGCGTACTACCCGCAGGGCGGTGAGCCCGACGCCGAAGCCCTCGTCCAGCAGGCCGACGACGCCATGTACCTGGCCAAGCAGTCGGGCAAGAACCGCTTCTATCTGGCCGACCCGGCCTGAGCGCGCGTTACCGCGGCAGGATCGGGATGATGCGTCCCTGGCCCTTGGCCTGGGGCGGTGGCGCACTGCGCTGGCGCTGGCGTTCCTGCTCGCGCCACCAGGCCCGCAGGCCGAGCAGCACGGCCAGGATCAGCGCGTAGATCAGCGGCGCGAACACATCCGCCTTGACCAGCCACCAGTAGTGCACCACGCCGAGAATGGCGATGCCATAGACCGAGCGGTGCAGCGCCTGCCAGCGCCGCCCGCCCAGGCGGCGGACCATGGCGTTGGTGCTGGTCACGGCCAGCGGTACCAGCAGCACGAAGGCGGCAAAGCCGACGGTGATGTATGGCCGCTTGAGTACGTCGAGCACCACCGCGCGCCAGTCGAAGAACTGGTCGAGCACGATGTAGGTGCCAAAGTGCAGCACGGCATAAAAGAAAGCAAACAGCCCGAGCATCCGCCGCAGCCGGATCAGCCAGTGCCAGCCGGTGAGCTTGCGCAAGGGGGTGACGGCCAGCGTGATCAGCAAGAAGCGCAGCGTCCAGTCACCCGTGGCGTGGGTGATGGCCTCGATCGGGTTGGCGCCGAGCGCGTCCTGGAAAAACGCCAGGACCAGCCTGCCGGCCGGAACCAGGGCGACGACAAACAGCAGCACTTTCAGCGCGCTGACCTGGCGGGTCGAGAGCGCTTTGATCGAAGGCGAACGAGGGGCTGTGGTAGCAGTCATGAGTCGTGGTCAGTAGTGCTTGCGCAAGTCCATGCCAGCATAGAGCGAGGCGACCTGCTCGGCATAGCCGTTGAAGGGCAGGGTCTTGCGCTTGAGGAAGTCGCCGATGCGGCGCTCCTTGGCCTGGCTCCAGCGCGGGTGGTCGACATCCGGATTCACGTTGGAATAGAAACCATACTCCGATGGCCCGGCATCGTTCCAGGAGGTGTTGGGTTGCTTGTCGGTGAGGCGGAGGGTGACGATCGACTTGGCGCTCTTGAAACCGTACTTCCAGGGCACCACCAGGCGCACCGGGGCGCCGTTCTGGTTGGGCAGCACCTCGCCGTACAGGCCGACCGCCATCAGGGTCAGCGGGTGCATGGCCTCGTCCAGGCGCAAGCCTTCGCGATACGGCCAGTCGAGCACCGGGCGGGTGCTCATCACCTTGGGATCGTAGTGCGACACGAATTCGACATACTTCGCGCTGCCCAGCGGCTCCACCGCCTTGAGCAGCGCCGCCAGCGGAAAGCCCACCCAGGGCACCACCATCGACCACGCCTCGACACAGCGCAGGCGATAGATGCGCTCCTCGAGCGGCGCGAGCTTGTAGAGCTGGTCAAGGTCGAAGGTCCGCGGCTTGCCCACCAGGCCTTCGACCTTGATCGTCCATGGCTCGGTCTTCATGCGCGAGGCGTACTGCACCGGGTCGCCCTTGTCGGTGCCGAATTCGTAGAAATTGTTGTAGCTGACGATGTCCTTGCGCGGGGTGAGCGGCTCGCTGGCGCTGAACGGGCTCTTGACCAGCGGCCCGAGATCGCGCGCCTGGGCGGCGAGCAGCTCGGCCGGGCCGCCCAGCGCAAGGGCTGCGGCGCTGGCGCCGGTAAGGCGCAGAAAGCGGCGGCGGTCGGCGTACAGCGCGGGCGGGGTGATCTCCGAGGGGCGGATGTCGGCGGCGGGTTTGATCAGCATGGCGAACTCTTTGTTGGGCGTGACAGGGCATCAGACCGGCCGGGGGCGGAGATGCTTACAGTCAGATGCGAAATGCGTCGCGAGGTTCAGGGGTTGAGGGCGCGATACACCGCAGTGGCCACCGTCAGCAGGCGCTCGCGCGGCACGGTGCCAGAGAGCGCATAGCCGTAGCCGGCATCCACCCAGTAGAACACATTGACCCCGCCGTGCTCGGCAAAGCGGAAGGCCGTGGCGCCATCGGTGGCGTCGGCGCCCACGAACAGCGTCAGCCGTTCGCCGTTGGCCGCTTCATACATCAGCAGCGCACCGGGGCCGGACTGTGCCGACAGCAGCCGACCGCCGACCAGCTGGTAGCCCAGCGGCTCGAGCGCCGGCGCCTCCAGCGGGTGGCCGAGGCGCTTGGACAGCCAGCCCAGCAGGTGCTCGCGCTGGTCGGCACCGACCTCCACCGGGTGGCGCACTTCCGGGGCATACACCGCATGCGCGATGGCGGCCTCGCGTGCCAGCGGCAGGGCGGCGAGCACCGGGGGGGCGGCCGTGTTGCGCCCGGCCACGAAGCCGGCAATCGCACCGATGCACAGCCAGCCGATGGCGGCGGCCATGCCCCAGCGCGCCCATGGCGAGGCGGGTCGGCCGCGGGCGGCTGCGAGCAGGTGTGCGGGCAGCGGGCTGTCGAGGACCGGGTCGTAATGCCGGTGCAGCGCCTCACTTTGCGCCTGCCACTGCGCCACCTGCGCTGCGGCCTCGGGATTCGCCGCGAGCCAGCGTGCCACCTCGGCGCGTTCGGGGGCGTCGAGCTGGTCGTCGGCAAAGGCATGGAGCAGGGCGTCGTCGGGGCGTTTCATCATCATTTCACCCGTGTCAGGGCCGGACGGGGCGGGGCGCCGTCGAGTTGCACCTTGAGGGCGGCGCGGGCGCGCGACAGGCGCGACATGACGGTACCGATCGGCACCTCCAGCACGCTGGCGATCTCCTCGTAACGCAGGTTTTCGAGGCCGACCAGCAGCAGGATCTCGCGGTGGTCGGCCGACAGCGCCTGCATGGCGCGGTCCAGATCGCGCAGGCCCAGCCGGTCGCCGTTGGCATCGCGACTGGCCAGCTCGACCGACTCGGCCTCGCTGGCGCCGCGCAGCGCGTCGTTGCGACGCACCTGGTTGACGAAGACGTTGTGCATCAGCGTGAGCAGCCAGGCGCGCAGGTTGCCGCCCCGCCAGTGGGCGGCCTTGCGCAGCGCGCGTTCAAGGGTGTCCTGCACCAGGTCGTCGGCACGCATGGTGTCGCCCAGCAGGGCGCGGCCATAGCGGCGCAGGCGGGGCAGTTCGGCGACGAGGGCGTCGGGGTCGATCATCGGGGGTGGAGCGCGCGTCGGGGTTGTGTGGCGGTGAACAGGGGCGGGCGATGGATTATTCCCTCGCCCCGGCACGGCGTGGCAATCGCGTAGCGACATGTTGCCAACCGCGCCGCATTGCAGCAATCAAGCGGCGATTGGGCTACACTCAGGGGCTGAATTTCAATTGCAAAGCCATACGGAAGCCATCATGCCTGCGTCAATCCTGCTTCATATCGACGATGTCCGCATCAAGGAAATCAAGGAACTGGTCCCCCCTTCCCATGTTCTGCGTGAATTTCCGGCCACCGAGCGGGCCGCGGCCACATCCTATGAAGCGCGCCAGGCCCTGCATCGCATCCTCTACGGCGCCGACGACCGCCTGCTGGTGATCATCGGCCCCTGTTCCATCCACGACTACGAAGCCGCGATGGAATACGCCCGCCTGCTCAAGGAAGAGGCCGACCGCCTCAAGGACGACCTGCTCATCGTTATGCGTGTGTACTTCGAAAAGCCGCGCACCACCGTGGGCTGGAAAGGGCTGATCAACGACCCCTACCTCGACAACAGCTTCAAGATTAACGAAGGCGTGCGCCTGGCGCGCAAGCTGCTGTGGGACATCAACGAGCTCGGCCTGCCCTGCGGCACCGAATTCCTCGACATGATCACCCCGCAGTACATCGGCGACCTCATCAGCTGGGGCGCCATCGGCGCGCGCACCACCGAGAGCCAGGTGCACCGCGAGCTGGCCTCGGGGCTGTCCTGCCCGGTGGGCTTCAAGAACGGCACCGACGGCAATATCCGGATCGCCGTGGATGCCATCAAGGCCGCGCAGTCGCCGCACCATTTCCTGTCGGTGACCAAGGCCGGGCACTCGGCCATCGTGTCCACCCGCGGCAACGAGGACTGCCACGTCATCCTGCGCGGCGGCAAGAACACCAACTACGACGCGGCCAGCGTCGATGCCGCCTGCAAGGAGCTGGCCGCCAGCTCGGTGCCGGCGCGGGTGATGATCGATTTCTCCCACGCCAACAGCCGCAAGCAGCACCAGCTGCAGATCGAGGTGGCCGAAGACGTGGCTGGCCAGATGGCCTCCGGTGATGACCGCATCATCGGCGTGATGATCGAATCCCACCTCAAGGAAGGCCGGCAGGACCTCAAGCCCGGCTGCGAACTGGAATACGGCAAGAGCATCACCGACGCCTGCATCGGCTGGGACGACAGCGTGCGCGTGCTCGACACGCTGGCCGAGGCGGTGCGCAACCGCCGCGTGCAGCGCGCCAGCGCCTGAGCGGCGTCGTCGCCTGCCACTGAAGCCCGTTGCGAGCGGGCTTTTTCATGGGGCGATGGGTGGAGCATCCCCTGCACGGGTTAACTTGATTTAATCCCCGGGAGGGGATACGCCGTCATTATCCCCGGGCGGGTGTGGCGCATGGCCTCGGCATGCCCGCGCCGCGCCGCCACTGGCGGCGGGCCGGGCGATGGCCCGCCTACGTGTGCGCGATCGCCTTCTTGGTAAACAGGTAGTCCTTCATTTCCTTGGAGAAGGTCGGATCCTTGCGCCGGATCCACTCCAGCACCATCGCCGCGTGCTCCTTCTCCTCGTCGCGGTTGTGCGCCAGGATGGCCTTCAGTTCCTTGTCCTTGCAGGCATCGACCCGCTGGTTGTACCAGTCGACAGCCTCGAGTTCTTCCATCAGCGAGACGATCGCCCGGTGCATGTCGCGGGTCTCGTCGGACAGCTCTTCAATCGGTTCGTGATAGCCAACACTCGACATCGTGGTCTCCTCTCCGGTGGATAGGTGCGCGCCCCAGTGTGCCAGTCGGGGCGTTATCGGGAAAGATGTTGGTCGCGGGGCCCTGTGTCAGGTGCGCAGCCACGCCTGAACGTTGAAGCCCAGATCGAAAGCGGCCAGCAGCAGGAGCCGCCCGACGATCAAGGGCTGCGTGCGGTTGGCGGTGTCGATCAGCACATCGGTGGTGATCGGCGAAATGCCCTCGATCGAGACGGTGATGTTCTGGAGCATCTGCAGCGTCGCCGTGCCGGCGACCGTCGATACGGTGACCGGTGTTGCGCGCGCCAGCGAGAGGCCGGCGGCCGTGGCGTCCAGGGCGTTGATCTGCAGGTAGTCCGCGCCGGTATCGACCAGACATTTCAGGGTGGGGTTGCCTGGTGTGGCCGGGTTCAGCACCACGTCCGCCCATGGCCGGTAACCGGCATAGGGCACGGAGGCGGAATAGGTGACGGTGGTCATTGCAGGATGCCGTCGGGCACGAAGAAGAGGGTGACGTCCGCCAGCGGAATCCCGCGACGCTGCAGATAGGCGTACACCAGACCGAGGTCGGTCGCCTCGGACACGATGCCCTGTGCCGTCGCCGCAATCCACAACCCCGGGCGCAGCGCCGGCAGGTTGGCGTCGATCCATTGCGAGCCGGGGTGTACCGACATGCCGATGTCTCCTGGTGATGGTGGCGCTATCGCTTCTGGCGCTTGGGCGCGGGCGCGTCTTCGACCAGATGGGGCGCCTGGGTTGCCGTGCCGCCGTCGGGGCTCTTGAACCGGACGCGGATGCGGTTGGTCTGGCTGCTCTTGGCGCTGCCTTTGGCATTGACCACCCACAGCTTGACCCCCGCGTCGCCGCCTTTCTCGGCGCTGACGGCAAACTCCACCTCGCAGTGCTCGAACTGCATCACGGCCGCCCCGCGTGCTTTCGCCATGGCGTCCGCTTTCAACAACTCGCTGGCGACCTGCGAGAGCACGTCGGCCAATGGAAATTGATCTGCCATGTCAGCTTCCTTTCTGGGTGTCTTTGTCGGGGGCTTGTTGCGGTATAGCCGATCCGGCTCACGATGCAAGCGCTCGGGTGCTGCGGGCGTCGGCTCGGCTCAATCGCTGGACCGGCAATGGCCGAGATGTTCAGACAGGCGCCTACGCCGATGCGGCCGAGGCCGTTTCGCGGCACACTATCGCCCCCATGACCCGCAAGATCATCCACTGCGATTGCGACTGCTTCTACGCCGCGATCGAGATGCGCGACGACCCGACCCTGGTGGGCCGGCCGGTCGCCGTGGGCGGTCGGGCCGAGACGCGCGGCGTGATCGCCACCTGCAACTACGAGGCGCGCGCCTTTGGCGTGCGCTCGGCGATGCCGACCGGGCGGGCGCAACGCCTGTGCCCCGAGCTGGTGGTGCTGCCGCCGGACTTCGAGCGCTACCGCGCCGCCTCGCGGCAGATCCTGGCCATCTACCGCGACTACACCGACAAGGTCGAGCCGCTGTCGCTCGACGAGGCCTACCTCGACGTGACCGGCGTCGACCGCTGCCGCGGCAGCGCCACGCTGATGGCCGAGGAGATCCGCGCGCGCATTTTTGCCGAGGTCGGCATCACCGCCTCGGCCGGCATCGCGCCCAACAAGTTCCTCGCCAAGATCGCCAGCGACTGGCGCAAGCCCAACGGCCAGTTCGTGATCCGCCCCGAGGAGGTGGATGGCTTCGTGGTTGATCTGCCGGTCAAGAAGCTGTTCGGCGTGGGGCAGGTGACGGCGGCGCGGATGGAACGCCTCGGCGTGAATACCTGCGGGCAGCTGCGCGAGTGGTCGCTGGCCGACCTGATCGCCAAGTTCGGCTCCTTCGGGCGCAGCCTGCACCGCCTGTGCCGCGGCATCGACGAGCGCGCCGTGTCGCCCGACCGGCCGCGCAAGTCGCTGTCGGTGGAGACCACCTACGTGACCGATCTGCCCGACCTGGCCGCCTGCGTGAGCGCCGTCGAGGCGCTGCTGGAGGACTTCCACCGCCGCTTCGGCCGCCTGGCCCCGGCGCCACCGGTGCACAAGGCCTTCGTCAAGATCCGCTTTAACGACTTCAGCCGCACCACGGCCGAATGCCTGGCGACCTCGCCCGCGGCGGTCGACTGGCCGGCGCTGCTGGCCACCGCCCACGCCCGCCGCGGCCGGCCGGTGCGCTTGCTCGGCGTGGGCGTGCGGTTCGTCGAGGAAGACGCCGAGGCGGTGCGCGGTGCGCAGGCCGGCTTGTTTGACGAGGACGTGGCGCCGGCCGGCGGGCCAGACGCGCAGGCATGAAAAAAGCGGCCGAGGCCGCTTTTTAAGGTGGTGTGCCGTGCGTTCAGCTCATTTGCGCAGCCGGCGGCTGCCAGCGAGGCCGGCCAGGCTCAGGCCGAGCAGGGCCAGCGAGGTGGGCTCGGGCACCGGGCTGGGGGATTCGATGTGCTCGATCGGCTGGCTCAGGGCCTCGTTGAAGCCGGTGACCAGGCCGGCGGTGTCGCGCAGGCCGGTCATGTACAGGCGGCTGGTGGCGTCGCCCGCCACGTTGACCATGTCGAAGCCCAGCAGGTTGCCGCTGCTGGCCAACCCGGTGGCGGTGATGCTCAGCAACAGGTTGCCCAGTTGCGGGTCGTAGTCGAAGGCGGTGTCGAGGAAGATGTCCATGCGCCCGCCCGCGGCCACGTTGCCCGGCAGGGCGCCGGTAAACACGGCCAGCGCATTGCTGCCGACGTTGGCCGATGCGGTGGCCGACAGACCGTCGACGGCCGCCGCCGTGGATGACAGCGAGAAGGTGTAGGTGCCGCTGTTGGGGGTGCCGTCGCTCCAGGTTTCCTGGGTGCGATAGAAGCTCAGCGTGGTGATCGACATTGCACCGCCAAACGCCGAGGCGTCGTACACCTGTTGATAGGTGGGCGTCCAGTAGCTGCACCCGAAGGGGAAGCAGTTCCCCGCGTCGCTACCGGTGCCGATGACCAGCGCGTTGGCACTGGAGGCAGCGCCGAGGGTGGCAAGGGCGAGGGCGAGAGTCAGGTGGCGTCGTGGCATGAGGGTCGGTGTCGTGCGCGAAAAGTGGGGTCGGACAAGGTCCGGAACGAAATGCAGTGGGTTTATAGCATGGCCGTGCCGGGCCCTCCGTGCATAACGCCACGGTGATGGACAATCCGCTGAAAACCCCGTGGGGCGGCACTGGCGGGCGATCAGCGTGTGAGGGGCTGGGCGCCGGCCGGTGGGGGCGGAGGGCTGACCCGGGCGGGGTCGAACAAGGCGACCGCCCAGAAGCCGATGATGCTCAGAAAGAGCAGCACCAGCGTGATGCGCACCGCCCACAGCACACCGGGGCGACGGTGCGTCATGATGTCGCCATGGCGCGCGCGGGCCAGCTTGCGTGCGGTCTCGTTGAGCGCGGCGAGGTTCAGCGAGAGGACCATCTCCAGCACCAGGAAGGCCACCGACAGCGCCAGGCCACCGGCGGCGATCAGGCCGCGCGGGTAGCTCTGGCTGGCGAAGCCGGCGAGCAGGGCCGCCGTGGCGGTGAGGAAGACGGTGAGCATGCTGAAGCGCAGCGTGCTGCCGGTGCGCGCATGCGACATCAGTTCCTGGAACACCGTGGTGTCGTTCGGCCCGGGCAGGTGGTCGCCGGTGGCGCCGGGGCGGATCATCAGCACCTCCATGACGCCACCGGGGCCGATACGCTGGCACGGCGAACCGCCGACCGGGTGCGGATAGATGCCGTAGCCATCGCGCAGCCGGCGGGTATCGGCCAGATGCCGGGCCACCCATTCGCAGCGCCCCTCGGCGATGAGATGAGCGAGGAAATCGGGCGCCACCGTCGTGCTGCCGGCGGGGGCGTCTGCACGCTGGCGCGTGCCCGCCACGGCGCCTGCACCGACCAATGCGATCACTGCGCCGATGAAGCCCCCCAGCACCACGTCCGGCCAGCTGTCGATCACGGCCTGCCCCCTGTCGAATCCGGTGTTTCTCATCGCAGTGTAGTGGATGCCGGCCGTCTGGCCAGCATGCCCTGCGGGCGGGCCGCGTCAGAACGTGTGAATAAATCGACTGCGCGTGCCGATTGCTGCGTTGCTCACTCGCTCACGCCTCGCCTATCCATTTGAGTTCTCAGTCGAAGCGCAGTGGCACCGCTACGTGCGTGGCGAGGGGCTGCCCATGCGCCGGCGGCGGGCCGGGATCGCGCTCGCCGAGCACCCGGCGCAGCGGTGAGCGGGCCACCGGCAGGGCGTCCTTGCGCTGGTTGGCGGCGCTGTCGCGGGCGAATACCAGGCGGCCGGCGCTGCCATAGTGCGGCAGCTTGCGCGCCAGGGCGGCAATGTCGGCCGGGGTGTCGGCGCCGATCCAGCCCAGCGGCGGGCGGCCGGTGTCGGTGTCGAGCAGGACGACGGTGTGCGCGCTGCGCGGATAGGGCTGGCCGGCGATGTGGGCGCCGTCGGCGTCGGCCGATTGCTCGCTGCTTGCGAGGCGCGCGGCGGCGCGGTTGCGCCAGCGGTTGTCCCAGCCGAGCAGCCACACGGCGCCGGCTTTGGGCAGGGCGTCGAGCGCGTCGTCCATCACCACCTCGACATTGTCGTAGCGCCGCGCCCAGGACTCGGCCAGAGCGCGCCAGGCGGCCAGCACGTCGGCCGGGGCGCTGGCCGGGAGCACCAGCCATTGCGATGGCGCGCCGAACACGCGGGCCAGCGAGGCGGGGCGCTCGGCGGTATCGAGCAGGCGGAAGACGTCGTAGTCCGGGTCGACATCCACCCGCAGCGGCGCGCTGGCAAAGCTCTGGCGCAGCTGGGCGTCACGGCCGTCAAAGACGAGGTCGAAGCGGTGCACGGTGGGCGAGTCGGCCACTTGCACCGCGACCGGCACGCGCAGCGGGTAGGCCGGGCCGCGCTGGGTCTGGCGCACGCGCAGCACCAGCACATGCTGGCCATCGGCGCCGGGGCTGACCGACAGGTGCTTGATCTGGAGGGCCGGGGCACCCGCGCGGTCGAGCCACAGATCGGCCACGCGACCGGCCGGCGAGCTGTCGGCGAAGCGCTGGCGCACGGTGTCGAAATCGACCGCGCTGAAGCGGTGCTGCTGCCACAGGGCGCGCAGCGCGGCGACAAAGCCGGCGTCGCCCATCTGCCGGCGCAGCATGTGAAAGAGCATCAGCGTCTTGCCGTAGCCAACGGCCTGGCTGGCGTCGCTGTGGCGGCTGACGAAGTCGCGCAGCGGCAGGTCGCGCCCCTCGGCGGCGAAGGCGGCGTAGCGTTCGAGCAGCTTGCGACGGTATTCGGCGCCCTGGCCGCGGGCCTCGTCGATCAGGTGGTCGGCGAGGTAGGCGGTGAGCCCCTCCGACCAGTTGCCGCCGCGCGCATCGACCCACACGCCGTTGCCCCACCAGTTGTGCAGGATTTCGTGCGGCAGCGAGGAGTGCAGGATGAAGGGCAGGCGCATCACCTGCGCGCCGAGCAGGGTGAAGGAGGGCATGCCGTAGCCGGTTTGCCAGCGGTTTTCGACCACCGCGAATTTCGGGTAGGGGTAGTCGCCGATCAGCGCGCTGTAGAGGTCGAGGTACTGCCCCATCACGCTAAGGTAGCGGCCGGCCAGCGCCGGGTCGTCGCTGCGCAGGTAGACCTCGAGCTCGACCGCGCCGTGCGTCGTGGCGTGGCGCTGGTAGGGGCCGGCGAGGAGGTAGATATCGTCCTGCGCGGCGGTGGCGGTCCAGTGCCGGGCGCTGTCGCGTTGCCCCTGGCTGATCACCGACCAGCCGGCGGGGGCATCGACGGCGAGCGAAAAGCGCATCGGGCGGTCGCCAAAGCGCGGGTACCAGCCGCTGGCACCGTCGAGGAAGACGCCGTCAGCGTCGAGCGCGGCGCGCGGCATGCCATGCTCGGCGTGGGCCGGGCCGGGGTCGATCCGTCCGGAATAGCGTAAGGTGATGATATTGGCGCCAGTGGCGGGTGTCAGGCGATAGTGGCGGAACCGTGCGCGCGAATCGCCGTCCAACCGCTCGATGCGCGCGCCCTCGGCAACCGGTGCGAAACCGGCAGCGAGCTGGAAGTCGAGGGAGCCGGGCGTGCCGGCGGGCGGGGTGATGCGGTCGATAACCGCGATATCGCCGCTGGCCGGGTGCAACTGAACACTGAGGGCGTGGTGGATGGCGTCGTCGGCGTGCGCCGTCGCCAGGCCGAGGCCGAGCAACCCGCACGCCACGACTGCCCGCCATCGATGCTGCCATGCAAGGGAATGCACAATGCTCAAGACTCTCTTCCTCCGGATGTTGCGCGTCGCCTGTGTGGCGATGGTCGCATGGATGGCCGGTGCCGCGCAGGCCGGCGATGCCGACGCGCCGTTCAACCCGCCGGTGCTGGCGCTTGGCCAGGCGCCGAGCCTGCAACAGATCCTCGCCAGCCTGCCCGACGATGCCACCGTGCTGGTCGGCGAGACGCATACCCGGTACGACCACCATTTGGTCCAGCTCGAAACGCTGAGGTTCCTGCATGCGCGCACGCCGGACATCGCCATCGGGGTGGAGTGGTTCCAGACGCCGTTCCAGACCCATCTGGACGACTACCTCGCCGGGCGCATCAGCGAAACCGAGATGCTCGAGCGCACCGGCTACTTCGACCGCTGGCGCTTTGACTACCGCCTGTATCGGCCGGTGATCGAATACGCCCGCGCCAACCGCATCCCCATCGTGGCGCTCAACGCGCCGGTGGAGCTGACCCGCAAGATCGGCGAGGGCGGTCTGGCCGCACTCACCCCCGAGGCCCGCGCCACCTTGCCGGCCGACTATGTGCGCGGCAATGCCGCCTACGATGCCCGGGTGCGCCGCGCCTTCGACATGCACCCGATGGAGGGGGCGAACTTCGACCACTTCCTGGACGTGATGCTGACCTGGGACGAAACCATGGCCGCCACCGCCGCCAACTACCTGGCGGCGAACCCGGGGCGGCGCCTGCTGATCTTTGCCGGCAGCGGGCACATCGCCCACCGCGACGGCATTCCCGCCCGCCTGGAGCGGCGCATCGGCAAGCCGGTGAGCACCGTGCTGGTGGCTGGCGAGCACACCGCCGAGCCGGGCATTGCCGATTTCTTCGTCCTCTCGGCGCCGCGTGAGCTGCCGCCGGCCGGGCTGCTCGGCGCGTTCCTGGAGAGCGCCAAGGGCGGCGTGCGGGTCGGCGGGCTGGCCGATGACAGCGCCATCGGCCGGGCCGGCATTGCCAAGGACGACATCCTGCTGGCCATCGACGGCACGCCCACCCCGGGCTTTGCCGCCGCCAAGCTGGCGCTGCTCGACAAGAAGCCGGGCGACACCGTGCAGGTGCGCTACCGCCATCGCAACTGGTTCGGGCGCGAGAAAGAGTCGACCGTCGCGGTGACGCTGAGCGGCGAACCGCCGTATCGCCTGCCGCAGTGAGCCGCGCATGCTGAGTTTCAGCGGGGTGGTCAAGCGCTACGCCCAGCCCGAGGGCGAGGTCACGGTGCTGGCGGGCGTGGACCTGGATATCGCCGCCGGCGAGGCGGTGGCGCTGCTGGGCGAGAGCGGCAGCGGCAAGAGCACCTTGCTGCACCTGGCCGCCGGGCTCGATGCGCCGGACGCCGGCCAGATCACGGTGGGCGGGCAGACGCTGGCGACGATGGATGAGCGCGCACTGGCGGCGCTGCGGCGCGGCACGGTCAGCCTGGTGTTTCAGCAATTCCACCTCATCGGCACGCTGACCGTGGCAGACAACATCCGCTTTCAGGCGGCGCTGTGCGGGCGGCTCGACGCCGCCTTCGAGGCCGAGCTGATCGATCGCCTCGGCCTCGCAACGCAGTTGGCCAAATATCCCCACCAGCTCTCCGGCGGCCAGCAGCAGCGCGTGGCGATCGCGCGCGCGCTCTTGCATCGCCCGCCGCTGGTGCTGGCCGACGAGCCCACCGGCAACCTTGACGAGCGCAGCAGCGGCGCGGTGATGGCGCTGTTTCGCGATCTGGTCAAGGCCGCCGGCAGCGCCTTGCTGATGGTCACCCACAGCCGCGACATGGCCGATTACCTCGACCGACGCCTGTGGCTGCACGGCGGCCGGCTGCACCATGAACCCGGCTAGTCCGGAGCGGCTCGGCGGCGTCGTTCGCGCGCTGCTCAGCCACTACTGGCGTCACCCCTGGCAGGCCGTGTTCCTGCTCGCCGGGCTGGTGGCGGGGGTGGCATTGTGGTCGGCCGTGCAGATCATCAACAGCCATGCGCGGGCCAGCTACGCCGAGGCCGACTTCGTGCTCGGCGCACAGGCCACGCACTGGATACGCAGCCGCAGCGGGGCCGGCGTGGCGCCGGCCGACTACATTGCGCTGCGCCGTGCCGGTTACCGGCAGGTGTTCCCGGTGGTGCAGGCGCGGGTGTCGACCGCCGACAACGCGCCGCTGGCGATCATCGCCACCGACCTGCTGGCCCTGCCCGACAGCATGACGGGCGAGGGCGGTGACGCCCTGGGCGACGCCAATCTGGACTGGCTGGCCTTTGTTCAGCCGCCGTATCAGGCGTGGTTTCCGGCGGCGATGGCGGAGGAGCTGGGCGTGGCCGAGGGCGAACAGCTTGCCCTGCGCGATGGCCGGCGCCTGCCGCCGGCGCTGATCGCGGCGCGCGAACAGCAAGGCCGGCAGATTTTCATGGACGTGGGCGCCGCGCTGGCGCTGCTCGGCCGCGACACCTTCACCGCGCTGGCCGTCGGGCCGGTGTCGCCCGAGGTGGCGGCGCGGCTCGCCGCCGCCTTGCCGGCCGACCTGCAGCTCGAAGCCAACCAGCAACGCCTCGATCTCACCCAGCTCACCGCCAGCCTGCACACTCAGCTCACTGCCATGAGCCTGCTGTCCTTCGCCGTGGGCCTGTTCATCGTCTTCAACGCGGTGCGCTTTTCGCTGTGGTACCGCCGTCCGACGCTGCGCACGCTGCGTCTGGTGGGTGTGAGCGTGCGTGCCCTGGCCTTGGCAATCGTGGCCGAAACGCTGGTGTGGAGTGTCGTCGGCTGCACGCTCGGCCTGCTCGCCGGCTTCGGTGTCAGCCATGCGCTGCTGCCCAGCGTCAGCGCCAGTTTGCAGAACCTGTATGGCGCAGTGGTGGGGGCCGACTTGCTGCTCGACCCGGCCACGCTCGCCATCGGCTGGGGCATGACGCTCATTGGCCTCGCCTTCGCCCTGGCCTGGCCGCTGCTGCTGCAACTGCGCGGCCCGGTGTTGCCCGGCGGCAGCGCTTCGGCGGGCGTGCTGGCCGATGCCCGGGCGCGGCGGGTGCTGCTGATCGGGGCCGGCGTGCTGGCGCTCGCGGCGGTCGGCGTGTATGGCCAGATGGCCTCGGTGTTTGGGGGGTTCGTGCTGCTCGGCCTGGTGCTGTTTGCCGCCGCCTGGGCCTTGCCGCAGGCGCTGGCCGGGGCGCACCGTCTGCTCGGGCGGGCACTGGCGGGCGCGCCGCTGGTGCCGCGCTGGATCGTCAGCGACGGCTGGGCGCAGCTGCCGGCGCTGCGCACGGCGATGATGGCGCTGCTGCTGGCGCTGACGGCCAATCTCGGCGTTGAAACCCTGGTCGGCAGTTTTCGCACCGCGCTGGCCGGCTGGCTGGACCAGCGCATCGGCGCCGACATCTATGTCAATAGCGCGCAACTGGACACGCGCGGTTTTGTGGCCGACCCGGCCAATGCCGGCTGGCTGGCCACCGGCCATGCCCGCACCGGCGTGACGATCCGCTGGCAGGGGCGGCCGACCCGGGTGTATGGCCTCGACACCACCACGCCGGACACCCGCGCCTTGCCGCTGGCCCAGGCCGCGCCGGACGCGCTGGCGCGCTGGGCGGGGGGCGAGCGCCTGATTCTCGCCAACGAGCAGGCGCATTATCTCGGCGGCCTGCGCCTCGGCCAGACGGTGAGCCTGCCCACCGACGACGGCCCGGCCGACTACAC
>QQUN01000024.1 GCA_008501585.1 Pseudomonadota bacterium
AGCGACCAGCGCACTGCATGGTTGCCAGCGTTCCTGGCCTACTACAATGCCCGACGGCCTCACTCCGCTCTTGGATACCAGCCTCCAGCTTCCCGAATCCCCGGGAACAACCTATTGCAACTCAACACCTAGGGCACGGCAGCCGCCGCGCCGGCCGCCGGCCGCCACTGCGGTGCCGACAGGGTGCCGGCCAGTTCTAACGGCACCGTCTTGCCGCGCAGCGTGCGGAAGACCCGTGCGCGCATGCCCTTGGGCGCCTCCGCCAGTTCGGCGTGCAGCGCCAGCGCCAGCGCGCCGTCGGCCAGGCTGACACGCCCGGCCCCGCTCAGCTGCACCCAGTCGCTGCGGATCGACAGCGCCTCGACCTGCGCCACCCCGCCAGCGAGCTGCACGGCGGCGCTGGCGCGGCGGATGCTCAGGTCGGGCGAGGCGTCAGCCGCCGGCCAGGCCGCGGCCAGTGCCGCATCCTGTGCGCGCCAGGCCCCCAGAACATCCATGCCCTGCCAGTGTCCGCCGTTGAGCACCAGCTGCGCCGTGCCCGTCGCGGTTGGCCACGGGTCGTGCGCACGCGCATCGAAACGCAGGCGCACATCACCATCGAGCGCCCCGTCCAGCCCCGGCAGCGCCGCAGCCGCCGCCGGCCAGTGCTCGATCGGCAGTGCGGTCAGCTTCGCCTGCAACTCGCCCGCACCGGCGCCGTCATGCGACACCGAGCCCGACACCCGGCCGGTCGCCACCGCCCCGTCCAGCGGGCCGACACGCAGCGACTGGCCGTCGCTGGCCATGGGCAGCACCAGGGACTCGACCGCCACGCCACCCACCTCGAGCCGGTCGGCGCGCACCCGCCCGGCGAAGGCCGGCAACGACGCGGCCTGCCACAGGCCGAGCAGCTCGGCGCGGTAGCCGGCCAGCGACAACTGCGGCGTGTGCAGGTCGAACTGCAGCGGCGGCGTCTGTTCGGGGGCGATGCGCACGGCGCCGGCCAATCGGTGCGCACCGTCGTTGAAGGCCAGCTCGGCATCGAGCGCGCCGGCCAGCGGCTGCCAGGCGAGCTGCCCGGTCAGTTGCAGCCGACGCGCCGGGCCGGCGTCGGCGCTGGGCCAGCCAAAGCTGGCATCGAGCCCGTTGAGCTGCAGTTGCGCCGTCTCGCCACGCCACAGCGGCACGGCCTGCACGGCCACCGCATGGCTGCGGCCGTCACGGCGCAGGTTGCCCTCCACCGACAGGCTGTCGGCCTGCCAGCCCTCGGCGTCGGGCCGCAGGTTGGCCACCCGCGCCGCCAGCGCGCCGCCACGCGCACCGTCGCGCTTGAAGCTGGCCGCGGCCTGGGGCAGGTGCAGCCCATCCTGCCATTGCCAGGCTGCGGCGTCGGCCGTGATCTCGCTGGTGCCGGCGCGCCCCTTGCCGGTCATCTGCAGTGCCAGCTCGCGGCCCTGCCAGCGGCCATCGGCATCGGCCACCACGCCGCCCGAGCTGATCGCCAGGCTGACCTGCTGATAGCCGCCAGCCTCGCCGGTGAAATCCAGCCCCGCGGCATTGAGGCTCACCACGCCCGCGCGGTCGATGTCGAAGCCGGTGGTCATGCGGAAGCGCCCGGCTGCGTGCGCTGCACCGACCACGGTGGCGGCGCCCTCCACCCCCAGCGCGCCGCGCACATTGTTGCCGACCGGCCCGACAAAGGCGGTCAGCCGCGACAGCTGCAGCGTGGTGCCGTGGATGGGGTCGACAATTTCCAGCGCTCCGTCGGTGACGGTCACCCGTCGCACATTGAACGCCACCTTGCGCGCCTTGAGCGTGGCGGCGTCGCGCAGGCCGTCGAGGGATTCGAGGGTCTTGATGACATCGCGGGTCAGGTACAGGCGCAGGCCGTCGAAGCGGATCTCCTGCACATCGACCTGGCGCGACAGCAAGGGCAGCAGGCCGACATTGACCCGCACCCGCTGCATCTGCGCGGCCAGCCGGTCGGGGGCGTCGCGCGCCGACAGGCGCACCTGCTGCGCATCGAGCGCCAGGCGCGGCCAGAACGAGAGGGTCAGCGGCCCGTCGAAATCCAGCGCGCGGCCGTAGCGCTCGGCCACCGCCTGGCTCAACTCGGCCTTGACGCGATCGCTGTCGAAGGTCTCGGCGAGGTACCAGAAGGCCCCCGCCGCCAGCACCAGCAGGCTCAGCGTGACAATGGCGAGGGTTTTGAGCAGGCGCATGTCCGATCCAGACGGGATAGCTTGGGCACCCCGTCATCTTAGCGCCAATACGGACGCCGCGTCGGGCCGATCCGGCCTCAGCCGCCCGCGCGCGGCGGGGCGTGTCGCAGCAGGTAGTCGGCGACCAGGCCGTTGACCGTGCCGAACACCACGGCGGCCAGCGCGAACACCGGCACCAGGTAGAAGATGCCGTCATGCGGCACCAGCCACAGCCGGGCAATCAGGATCTGCCCGGCAAAATGCCCGAAGGCCGCGAGCACGCTGTGGCTGACCGGCCCGAACCAGCGCGCCGGCAGATGCCGCGCCAGCGCCAGCACGGCGAGGCTGATCACGGCGCCGCTGAGGCTGAGGAAGAAGCCCGGCGCCAGGAACTGGCCGAGCACCAGCGAAGCGGCGAACACCCGCAGCAAGGCCACCCAGGCGGCCTCGCGCCAGCCCCAGCGCGCCAGCACCACCAGGGTGATGATGTTGCCCAGCCCCGGCTTGACGCCCGGCAGCGGCAGCGGAATGGCGGCCTCGGCCACCGACAGCGCGATCGCCGCCGCGGCATAGCGGGCGATGCGCACATCGGCGTCGGTGACCGGCAGCTCAGTAGTTGAGCGTGTCATAGGTGCTGGTGTCGCCGAGCAGGCGCAGGCTGACCTCGTTGGGCGCACAGATGGCGACGGCGCCGGCACGGGTCAGCCAGCCCTGCAGCACACAGTACTGGCGCGGGCCGGGGTCGCTGTAAACACGGGCGCGGCCGGGTTCGATGTGCACCTCGGTGCGCCCCAGCGGGCCGTCGACATTCAGCTTGGCCGGCTGGTCGAGGCTCAGCCGCGCCACCACCTTGCCGCCGGCGCGCACTTCGGCCCAGCGCGCCACGCCGCCCTGCCAGAACACCAGCGCAAAGAGTACACAGGCCAGCAGCCCGCCGCCCACCACCAGCGCATCGCCCGGCCGGAAGCCGGCGCGCCATTCATGCCAGGCGAGCTTCATGTGTGGCCGTGGCCATCCCGCGCGCGTCGCGCCGAGGCCCGGTGGCGGACCATGACGCGCACATTGTCGGCAAAGGCGCTGGCCAGCCATTCGGCGAAGTACACCGAGCGGTGCTGGCCGCCGGTACAGCCGATGGCCACGGTCAGGTAGCTGCGGTTGTCGCGGATGTAGGCCGGCAGCCAGTTGGCGACGAAGGTGCGGATGTCCTCGGCCATGCGGCCGACCTCGGGGATGCGTTCGAGGAAGTCGATCACCGGCTGGTCCTTGCCGGTCAGCGGGCGCAGCTTGGGGTCGTAGTGCGGGTTGGGCAGGCAGCGCACATCGAACACCAGGTCGGCATCGACCGGGATGCCGTACTTGAAGCCGAAGGACTGGAACAGCAGGGTGAGCCCGGCGGTGGCCTCGAGCTTCATGAAGTCCTTGACCCAGGCGCGCAGGGTGTTGGCCTGGGTGTCGCTGGTGTCCATGCGGTAACCGAGGCGGGCGATCGGGTCGAGCGCCTCGCGTTCGCGCGCGATGGCCTCGGCGAGGGTGACGTTTTCCTCTGCCAGCGGGTGGCGGCGGCGGGTTTCGGAGAAACGGGCGATGAGCGTGTCGTCGCGGGCGTCGAGGAAGATGAAGCGCACATCGTCGATCATGCCGCGCAGCCGCTCGACCTCGCCCGGCAAGGCGGCAATCGAGGCGCCGGAGCGCACGTCCACCGCCACCGCCACCCGCTGGTAACCACTGCTGCGCAGGTTGGAGACCAGTTGCGGCAGCAGCGTGGCGGGCAGGTTGTCGACCACGTAGTAGCCGGCGTCTTCCAGCACGTTGAGGGCGATACTCTTGCCCGACCCGGACAAGCCGCTGATGAGAACGATCTGCATGGCCAGGCTCGTAACAGAATGCGTCGAGTGTATAGCGAACGGCCGAGCGATGACACCCACCCGCCCGCCAGGCCGCGACAGCGGGTCACATTAGGGAAAACCGACGCAGACAAATCGCATGCACGTTCTAATCTAAAAAGGTTGATGCTGCGAACACCCCGAGATGGGCTGCGGCCCACCCCGGCGCGTTCGATCAACCCCCGGCTGCGGCGACCCTCGCCAAGGCCGCCGGGCGGGCGCAGGCACGGCGCGTCCGGTCTCGTGACAGACCTGGAGGAGACCTTTGTGAAAAAACAAGACCAGTCCCTGGCATCACGGCAATCCACATCCACCACCGACGGCGCGCCCGCACGGCGCCATTTCCTCAAATCTGCCGCCGCAGGCGGCGCGCTGATCGCCGGCGCACCGTTCATCAGCAATGCCCAGGCGGCCAAGGGCAAGACCTGGAAAGTGCAATCGACCTGGGACGCCGGCACCACCGGCTATGCCCTGTTCGAGGCATGGTGCAACGGCTTCCAGGAGGCCACCGGCGGCGAGCTGAGCATCAAGCCCTTCGGCGCCAAGGCGGTGGCGGCCGACAACAACGCGCTGTTCGAGTCGGTGCAGACCGGCGTGCTCGACGGCATGAACCCCTTCACCCTGTACTGGGCGGGCAAGATGCCGGCCAGCGTGTTCCTGTCGTCCTACCCGGTGGGGCCGGACCAGCCAGCGCAGTGGGACACCATGTTCTACGGCCTCGGCCTGCTCGAGAAGGTGCGCGAGATCTACGCCAAGTTCGGGCTGGTGTATGTCGGCCCGATCCAGCATGACGCCAACATCATCCACTCCAAGAAGCCGGTCACCAGCGTGGCGGACTTCCAGGGCCTCAAGCTGCGTGTGCCCGGTGGCATGGTGTCGGAGGTGTTCCAGGCCTTTGGCGCCAGCACGGTGAGCCTGCCGGGCTCGGACATTTTCCCGGCGCTGGAAAAAGGCACCATCGACGCGGCGGACTATGTCGGCCCGGCGGTGAACTGGGACCTGGGCTTTGCGCAGGTGACCAAGTACATCCTGTTCGGCCCGCCGGGGCTGATGTCGGTGTACCAGCCGGTCGACCTGATGGACTTCACCGTCAACATGCGCGCCTGGAAGAGCCTGTCGCCACTGATGCAGCAAATGGTGGAAGACCGGGTGAAGACCTATTCGGTGCAACACTTCGTGTCGATCCAGAAGCGCAACGTCGAGGCGCTCGCCAAGTTCGAGAAGGCCGGCAGCGAAATCAACCGCATGAGCCAGGCCGACCTCGAAGCCTTCCGCAAGGCCGCCATCCCGATCTGGTTCAAGTGGGCCAAGAAGGACCAGGCCGCGGCCGAGGTGTTCAAGATGCAGCTCGACTACATGATGAACCCCATCATGGGCTACGTCTCGGCGGCCGACATCAAGGGCCAGAGCCTCTAACCGCCATCCAGCAAGAACCGCCGCACCGCCCGGCACGACCGGCGCGGTGCGGCGTGCGCGCGCAGCCCCGAGGAGATGAGCCCCATGAACACGGAACCCGATTTCGGCTTCGTCCTGCCCCACATGGTGTACTGGGGCTGGCTGGCCATCATGCCGCTGATCCTGATCATCTGGAGCCGCTGGCAGGAACGCCGGCAGCCGCCCACCCCCACGCCGGACGAAGAACTGGCCGCCCATCTGCTGGCCGAAGAAGACCCCGCCCTGCACGTGGAAAACGGGCTGACCCGCCTGCTCGACACCCTCAGCACCTGGTCGGGCATCTTCGTCGCGTTCTGGACGGTCAATGCCGTGGTCGCCTATTTCTACGAGGTGATCATGCGCTATGTGTTCAACCAGCCGACCATCTGGGTGCATGAGTCATGCTTTCTGCTCTTCGGCATGCAATACCTGCTCGCCGGCGCCTACACGCTGCTCACCGGCGGCCATGTGCGGGTCGACGTGCTGTACATCAAGCTGCCGCCGCGCGGCCGGGTGGGCATGGACATCTTCACCTCGGTGTTCTTCTTCATCTTCGCCATCGCCCTGCTCGGCACCTCCTGGGGCTTCTTCATGTCGTCCTACGGCATGGGCGAGACCACGGTGGAAACCTGGGGCGTCCAGTACTGGCCGGTCAAGGGCATGATGGTGCTCGGCGCCGTCCTGCTGCTGCTGGCCGGCATCTCCAAGCTGGCCAAGGACATTGTGCTGTTCCACCGCATGGGCCAGGAGGGCTGAGCCATGACATCTGCCACTGCCTCGCTCAGCGGCCGCCTCGGCACCGCCGCCCTCATCCTCGCCACCGGCGCCGCGCTGTTCATCTTCGGCGTCGAGCTGATCAACGTGCTGTTCTACGACCCCTGGGGCGACGAGCGCTTCCTGTTCACCACCGCTGGCCTGCTCGAAGACGTGGAGATCAAGGAGCTCACCTACATCATGTTCGGCTCCCTGCTGGTGCTGCTCATGCTCGGCCTGCCGCTGGCCTTCGTGACCGGCGGGCTGGGGGTGGTGTTCATCTACCTCATCGGTGGCCAGGTGATGGTCAACATCATCCCCTCGCGCATCTTCCCGATGATGACCAACTCCGACCTGGCCGCCATTCCGCTGTTCATCTTCATGGCCTCCATGCTCGAACGCGCGGGGCTGATCGAGGAGATGTTCGACGTCATCTACCAGTGGATGGGCGGCCTGCGCGGCGGGCTGGCAGCGGCCACCATCATCGCCTCCACCATCCTCGCCGCCATGGTTGGGGTGATCGGCGCCGCCGTGGTGACCATGGGCATCATCGCCCTGCCCGCCATGCTCAAGCGCAACTACGACCCGCAGATCGCCATCGGCTCGATCATGGCCGGCGGCACGTTGGGCATCCTGATTCCGCCGTCCATCCTCGCCATCCTGTATGCCGTGGTGGCGCAGCAGTCGGTCGGCGAGCTGTATCTGGGCTCGCTGTTGCCGGGCCTGATGCTCTCCGGCCTGTATGTGGCCTATGTGCTGCTGCGCACCTGGCTACGCCCCGAACTCGGCCCCGCCGTGCCGCGCGAGGAGCGCCTCAACCTCGGCCAGAAACTGCGCCTGCTGCTCAAGCTGGTGGCGCCGGTGATCCTCGTGGTGCTGGTGCTCGGCCTGCTCTTTGCCGGCATCGCCACCCCGGTGGAAGCCGCCGGCATCGGCTCCTTCGGCGCCATCATCGTCGCCATCATGCACAAGCGCTTCAACCTCATCGCACTCAAGGAAGCCTCGGTCAGCACCGTCAAGGCCTCGGCCATGGTGCTGTGGATCATCTTCGGCGCCTCGATCTTCGTCGGCTTCTACATCCTGCAAGGCGGCCAGACCTTCATCAGCGACGCCATCCTCGGCACGGGGCTATCGCCCTACGGCATCCTGTTCCTGATGATGCTGCTGCTGGTCATCCTCGGCATGTTCCTCGACTGGGTCGGCATCCTGCTGCTCGCCGTGCCCATCTTCGTGCCCATCATCAAGTCACTCACCTTCGACGGCCTGCTCGGCCTGCCGCCGGTACCCGGCGACAAGGTGGCCCTGTGGTTCGGCGTGATCTACCTGGTCAACATGCAGATGAGCTTCCTCAGCCCGCCCTTCGGCTACGCCCTGTTCTACATGCGCGGCGTCACCCCCGACTCGATCAGCATGGCCACCATCTTCCGCTCCGCGCTGGTGTTCCTAGCGCTACAGGTGCTGGGGCTGCTGCTGTGTATTTTGCTGCCGGGGATCGTCACGTATTTGCCGGGGCTGGTGTATGGGTGATCCGAGGGCCGTAGCCCGGATGCAGGCCGAAGGCCGGAATCCGGGATGGGTGCTTGATCGGCCCTAGCTGCATCTTGCGCGTGCGGCGACTGCTCCCGGATTTCGCTGCGCTGCATCCGGGCTACGGCGCGCTAACTTCTCCTACCAATAGGGATGTAACTGTCGGAGAACTTTTTCCTCTCTAGAAATTTCGGAACGTCATGCAGCGTAAGCATGTCTCGCGCGTGGTAGCGCTCCAAAGCCGTCCGGAGTTCCGCAATTTCCTTGTAGCGTATTTTTCCAAACTCCACTAAGCCGCTGTCACTGCCGCCATCGCTAAAAACCAACCGATTGAATTCACGAATTTTATCCGACAGATCTTCGCTCAACCACAGAGAGCTAGAGGTCACCACAAAGATCAGCTTATAGACCTCCTCGTGATCGTCGTCTTTGGAAAACAGCATGTGGTGAGGCCTCATGTCATCGCCCAAAACGGCAGTCTTGAGCATAACGATCAATCGCTCTACCGCATCGTAGGCCTCAATTCGTCGCTCAAGTACTAATTTGAAGTACTCGTTTCGATATTGATTTTGGCCTGCGCGAAGCGAAAACCAGCCCGCGACTAAGGCGCTAACTACCGCAGAAAGCAGAGCACTGGACAGTACAGAGAGCCACAATTGATTCGTCATAATGATTGGCTTCTACCCACGATGGAAATACGACGCAAGTGTAGCCCGGATGCAGGCCGATGACCGGAATCCTTGGTGGGTAGCTGATCGACCCGAGTTGCATTTTTGCGCGCACCACCCCTGCCCCCGGATTGCGCTTCGCTCCATCCGGGCTACGGCCTACGGGCGATCTCGGTGAGCGTCAGGCGGCCACCAGCCACTCGCCTTCGCGCCGCGCGACGCCGGCCTTGACGAGGCTGTCGACGAGCCAGTCGGCGAGGCGCTCGGGGGTTTCGTGGAGGAAGCGGTCGTTGGCGATGCGGAACAGCGGGGTGCGGTCGAGCCAGGCGGGCAGGTCGGCCAGGGGCATGCGGCGCATGTCGAGCAGGGAGAAGGTGGTGCAGGCGCGGATGGCGTTGCGGGCCATGCGGCTGCCGTCTTCTTCGAAGGCGCGCAGGCGGGCGTAGGCGGCGGCGAGGGCTTCTTCGACTTCGACGAAGGGCGCGCCGTGGCCGGGGATGACATGGCGCACCGGCAGGCGGGCGATGGCGTCGAGCGTGCGGCGCGCTTCACCGATGCCGTCGCCGGTGCCGAGCACGTCGGCGAAGAGGATGCCGAAGCCGTCGCGCCACAGGGCGTCGCCGGAGATGAGCACGCCGTGGTCGCGGTTGAAGTACATCAGCGCGTCCATGTCGTGGCCGGGCGCGGCGAGGGCTTCCCAGTGCAGGCCGCCCATCTCGCGGGTGTCGCCGGGGTGGGCCAGGGTGTCGGCCGAGAAGCGGTCACCCGCCTGGCCGGCGACCGAGAGCAACAAGGCGTTTTCATCCCATTGCTGGACGGCATCGTGCATACCGGCGGGCACGGTGATGCGGCAGCCGAAGGCGCGCTGCACGGCGGCGTTGCCGCCGATGTGGTCGGAGTGCGAGTGGGTGTTGACGATGTCGGTCAGGCGCCGGCCGTCGAGCGCGCTGCGCACCAGGGCGACAGTCTGCTCGGCATGGCTGACATAGCCGGTGTCGACCAGGATGGCGCGGTCGCCATCGAAGAGCAGGATGTTGTTGGACGACAGCCAGCCGCGCTCGAGCACATGGAGGGATTCGGGCAGCCGGCTCATGACGGGCGCCGCCCCGCGGCCTCGGGCAGGGTGTCGAGCCGGCGGTACTCGGCCGAGGCGAAATGCGCAGGGTCGGCCAGCGCCGCCAGCGCCATGCCGGTGGCGTCCGCCCCCCAGAAGGGTTCGCCGTCGACCAGCAGCGTGGGCACGCCAAACACCCCGGCCGCCAGCGCGGCCTCACCGTTGGCGCGCAGGCGCGCCTTGCAATCAGGCTGCGCCACCGCCTCGCGCGCCGCTTCGGGCGACAGGCCGGCTGCCGCGCTCAGGGCCGCCCAGCCGGCCTCGGCATTCGGGTCCTGCCCCTCGCCCCAGATGACGCGAAACATGGCCTGGATGGCGGCCAGGTCATCGGCCACCACGGCCAGGCGCAGCGCGGCGATGGGGTTGAACGGATGGGCGGGCGGGAACACCAGCGGCAGGCCGGCCTGTTCGGCGAGCCAGCGCACATGGCGGTAGGTGAAGCGCCGTTTGGCCGGAATCTCGGCCGGGCCGCGCTGGCCCCAGTGGTCGAGCAGGCCGGCGAAGACCACCGGCACCGGGCGGATGTCGGCCACGGCAGCGACCGCGGCCAGTTGCTGCGATTGCAGGTAGGCAAAGGGCGAGATGAAATCGAAGACCCAATCGACGGTGGGGCGCATGCGTGTCTCCTGTTGGGTGCGGCACCGCCTCTGCGGGCGGCGTCCTGGCGCGGGGGGTCAGTCGGTGGGCAGCGTGTCGTCCGGCGTGATCGGCACATGGTCCGCCGCTGGCGGCTGGGCGCCGGCGTCGGTCGGGTCGTCGGTGTGGTCGTTGCCGAAGATTTCGTCGGCCGAGCGGCCACAGCCGATACAGGTTTCAGAATCGGGGTCGATCTCGCAGATGCCGATGCACTCGGACATGGGCGCTCCTGTGTGGTGAGCCGCGCGGGCTCAGAATTTTTCGGGCCGCAGCACCTCGACCTCGCTGACCCACATGATCATCGCGTAGTTGTCGTAGTACTGCGCCTGCAGGTGGGCCGAGATGGCGGCGGCGGTGTCGGCATTACACACCACCTCGATGCGGATGTTGCTGGAGGCGTCCCAGCCGGCATTGCGCACGCCGCGGTGGCCTTTGCCACGCGCCTCGGTGATGGTGTAGCCGTGGGCGCCAAGGCGGTCGAGGTCGCGCACCAGCGCGCTCTCGATGGCCCCTTCGGTGACGATGGTCAGCAGCTTGCGGATACGGTCATTGGCCAGACTCATGGTTCAGGCTCCCAGGAAGGCATGCACGCGCTCGGCCATCACATGATAGAGCGGCACGCCGACCAGCACGTTGAACGGAAAGGTGATGCCCAGCGACGCGGTCAGCGACAGCGTGGGGTTGGCCTCGGGCACCGACACCCGCATGGCCGCCGGCACCGCGATGTACGAGGCCGAGGCGGCAAGCGTGGCGAGCACCGCCGTGCCGCCCATCGACAGCCCCAGCGCCCAGCCCAGCACCGCGCCGATCACCGCCGAGAACACCGGCATGACCACGCCGAAGCCGAGCAGGAACAGACCGTACTGGCGCAGCGAGCCGATCTGCGCGGCGGTGATCAGGCCCATTTCGAGCAGGAAGATGGCCAGGATGCCCTTGAACAGGTCGAAGAACAGCGGCTTGATCGACACCACGCCCTCGGGCCCGGCGATCCAGCCGATGAGCAGGCCGCCGAGCAGCAGCACGATGCCCTTGCCGAGGAAAACCTCGTGCATCACCGCGCCCCAGCGCGTCTCGCGGCTCATGCCGCGCGCCAGCACGATGCCCACCAGGATGGCCGGCACCTCGAGCACCACCAGCAGCAGCGGCATGTGGGCTTCGAAGAAGATCTCGCGGGTGCCGAAGTAGGCCACCGCCACGGCATAGGTGCCGACGCTCACCGACCCGTAGTGCGCGGCGATCGAGGCCGCATCGGCGCGCTTGAAACGGCCGAGGTGGCGCAGCACCGGGTAGGCCACCAGCGGCAACGCAAAGCCCATCACCAGCACGGCGAGGATCTGCGGCAGCAGGTCGCCGAAAGGCTGCTTGGCCAGTTCGATGCCGCCCTTGAGGCCAATGGCCAGCAGCAGCAGGATGCTGACGAAGTCGTAGATGGCCGCGGGCAGTCTCAGCTCCGCGCGCGCCAGGCCCGCGATGAGGCCCAGCAGGAAAAACAGGATGATCGGGTCGATCGGATTCATGATTGCTCACATGCTTGGATCGGGCATGTTGCCCCGGCGTCGCGGTGCCCTCCCGCACCACGGGCCGGTCTAGAGACTACCGCAGTGCAAAAAGGTTCTACAGTCCTTGCGCCCGGGCCGGTGGCGCAGGCGCCGTCTGACGCTCGGCCACGCGCGCCAGGATGCGACGCTTTTCCGCGTCGCTGGCGCGGCTCCAGCAGGTGATCTCCTCGAGCGTGCGCGCGCAGCCCAGGCACAGGCCCGAGCGCGCGTCCATCTTGCACACGTTGATGCAGGGCGATTCGACGCTCAATGCCCGCCCCTCAGACACAGGCGCCGCGCTTGGCCAGCACGGCGCGCGCCACCTTGGAGCCCGGCTCGCGACCGAGCTGGCCGCTGATCCACGCCGCCGTGTCGACCAGCCGGTTCAGGTCGATGCCGGTGTCGATGCCGAGGCCGTCGAGCAGGTACACCACGTCTTCAGTGGCCACGTTGCCCGAGGCGCCAGCGGCGTAGGGGCAGCCGCCGAGGCCGCCGACCGAGGCGTCGAACACCGCCACGCCCGTCTCCAGCGAGGCATAGATGTTGGCCAGCGCCTGGCCGTAGGTGTCGTGATAGTGGCCAGCCAGCTTGTCCGCGGGCACGCGGGCAGCCACGGCGTCGAGCATGCGGCGGGTCTTGCCCGGCGTGCCGGTGCCGATGGTGTCACCCAGGCTGACTTCGTAGCAGCCCATCTCGAACAGCGTGGCGGCCACGTCAGCCACCGCGGCCGGGGTGATCTCGCCTTCATACGGGCAACCGAGCACGCAGGACACATAGCCGCGCACCTTCACGCCGGCGGCTTTGGCGGCCGCCATGACCGGCTCGAAGCGGACCAGCGACTCGGCGATGGCGCAGTTGATGTTCTTCTGGCTGAAGGACTCGGAGGCCGCGCCGAACACCGCCACCTCCTCGGCCCCGGCGGCCAGCGCCGCCTCGAAGCCCTTGAGGTTCGGCGTCAGCACCGGGTAGCCGACGCCGGGCAGGCGCTGGATGCGCGCCATCACCTCGGCGTTGTCGCCCATCTGCGGCACCCATTTGGGCGACACGAAGGAGGTCGCCTCGATCGTCTTGAGCCCGGCCGCGCCGAGCCGGGCGATCAGCTCCACCTTGACCGCGGTATCGATCACCTGCTTTTCGTTCTGCAGCCCGTCGCGCGGGCCGACGTCGACGATGCGGACGTGTGTGGGCAGGCTCATGCGCTCACCTCGAACTCGACCAGCTCGTCGCCATCACCCACCTGGTCGCCCACCGCAAAGCGGAAGGCCTTGACCGTGCCGGCCGCCGGCGCGGCGATGGTGTGCTCCATCTTCATGGCTTCGAGGATCAGCAGCGGCGCGCCCTTCTCCACCGCGGCACCGGCCTGGGCGATGAGCGAGATGACCTTGCCCGGCATCGGCGCCAGCAGGCCGCCTTCGGCGCCACCGCCCTCGCCCGAGTGGTGCAGCGGGTCGACATTCGACAGCTGCCAGGCGCGGCCATGGAAGAACACATGGCGCTTCTCGTTGGCCGCCACCACGGTGGCGTCCATGCGCATGCCGTCGAGCTCGACCCGCATCAGGCCGCGTGCGTTGAGTTCGCCGCGCGCCTCGACCGACTTGCCATCCACCGTGAGCGTATAGCCGCCGGCGCGGTAGGCCACGTTGACCGCCTTCTGGTCCTCGCCGAGACGGAAGATCAGGTCACGCTTGGCGGACGCGTTCAGGCGCCAGCCGTCGCGCGCATGCCAGGGCGAGAGCGGGTCTTCGTCACGGCGGGCTTTGGCCGCGCCGCGGTTGGCCTCGCGCAGCAACTCGGCCAGCGCAGCCACGTACCAGACCTCGGCCGGCGTGGCCTTGGCTTCGGGGAAGAGGTAGGCCTTCTCGCGCTCGATCAGGCCGGTGTCGAGGTCGGCATTGGCAAAGGCCGGGCAGGCGGTGAGGCGCGACAGGAAGCTGATGTTGTTCGACACGCCGACCACGCGGTACTCGGCCAGCGCCTGCAGCATGCGCGCCAGGGCGCGGTCGCGGTTCTGGTCCCAGACGATGAGCTTGGCGATCATCGGATCGTAGTGCGGGCTGATCTCGTCGCCTTCCTCGACGCCGGTATCGACCCGTACATGCAGGTTTTCGGCCGGCGGCGAGAGGTGCAGCAGCGCGCCGGTGGAGGGCAAAAAGCCCTTGTCGGGGTCTTCGGCGTAGATGCGCGCTTCGAGCGCGTGGCCGCGGATCTGCAGTTGCTCCTGGGCCAGCGGCAGCGGCTCGCCCGAGGCCACGCGCAATTGCCACTCGACCAGGTCGAGGCCGGTGATCATCTCGGTGACCGGATGCTCCACCTGCAGGCGGGTGTTCATCTCCATGAAGTAGAAGGAGCCATCCTGGTTGGCGATGAACTCCACCGTGCCGGCGCCCACGTAGCCCACCGCCTTGGCGGCATCGACGGCGGCCTGGCCCATGGCGGCGCGGCGCTCGGGCGTCATGCCCGGCGCCGGGGCTTCCTCAAGCACCTTCTGGTGGCGGCGCTGCACCGAGCAGTCGCGCTCGAACAGGTACACGCAGTTGCCATGGCTGTCGCCAAACACCTGGATCTCGATGTGGCGCGGGCGGGTGATGTACTTCTCGATCAGCACATGGTCGTCGCCAAAGCTGGAAATGGCCTCGCGCTTGCACGAGCCGAGCAGGTCGAGGAAGTCCTCGGCCTTCTCGACCAGGCGCATGCCCTTGCCGCCCCCGCCGGCGGCGGCCTTGATCAGCACCGGGTAGCCGATGCCGTCGGCCTCGCGCTTGAGCAGCTCGGGGTCCTGGTCGTCGCCGTGGTAGCCCGGGGTCAGCGGCACGCCGGCCGCGCCCATGATCTTCTTGGCCTCGGACTTGGAGCCCATGGCCTGGATGGCGGCCACCGGCGGGCCGATGAAGACCACACCGGCCTCATCGCAGGCATGGCAGAAGTCTTCGTTCTCGGACAGGAAGCCGTAGCCCGGGTGGATCGCCTGCGCGCCGGTCTGCTTGGCTGCAGCGATGATCTTGTCGATCACCAGATAGCTTTCCTTGGCCGCCGCCGGACCGATCAGCACCGCCTCATCGGCCAGGCGCACATGGCGCGCGTTGGCGTCGGCCTCGGAATACACCGCCACGGTCTTGATGCCCATGCGCCGCGCCGTCTTGATGACGCGGCAGGCGATCTCCCCGCGGTTGGCGATCAGGATTTTTTCAAACATATCTGTCTCCGAATTCTTCGTTCTTGGCGTCGGCGTAGCCCGGATGCAGCGCAGCGGAATCCGGGGCCGGTCGTGGATCAACCGAGGCTCCCGGATTCCGGCCATCGGCCTGCATCCGGGCTACTTTCTTTGCATTCATGGTCGTCAGGCCTGCGGCACCCAGGCCGCCGGGCGCTTGTCGAGGAAGGCGCTCAGGCCTTCCCGGGCTTCGGGCGTGCTGCGCAGTTCGGCGATCCGGCGCGAGGTGTCCTCCACCACGGCGTCGGACACCGGCGTGTTCGCCACGGCACGGATCAGGTCCTTGGCCGCCGCCTGCGACTTCGGCCCGCCCTGCAGCAGCGCGGCGACGATCTCGGCCACCTTGTCGTCCAGCGCCTCGGGCGGCACGGTCTCGTGCGCCAGGCCCAGCTCGGCGGCGCGCGCGGCGCTGATGCGCTCGGCGCTCTGGAAGTAGCGATAGCTCTGGCGCTCGCCGATGGCGCGGATCACATAGGGGCTGATGGCCGAGGGGATGATGCCGAACTTCACCTCCGAGGTGGCGAAGAGGGCCTTCTCGCTGGCCACGCAGATATCGCAGGCCGAGGCCAGGCCCATGCCGCCGCCCAGGGCGGCGCCCTGCACGCGGGCGATGGTCGGCTTGCTCATCTCCGACAGCGTGCGCAACATGCCGGCGAGCTTGCGCGCATCGGCGATGTTCTCGTCCACGCTGGCTTCGCCGGCGGCCTTCATCCAGTTCAGGTCCGCACCGGCCGAAAAGCTCTTGCCCCGGCCGGCCAGCACCACCACGCGCACCGATTCGTCCGCGTCGAGCTGCGCGCAGGCGGCAGTGAGATCGGCAATCAGTTGGGCGTTGAAGGCGTTGTGCACATCCGGGCGGTTCATCCACACGGTGGCAATGCCGCCGTCGCGTTCGATTTCAAGCGTCTCAAACATGGCATCCCTCCTTACATGCGGAACACGCCGAACTTGGTCGGCTGGATCGGCGCGTTGAGCGAGGCCGACAGCGACAGGCCAAGCATGCGGCGGGTCTGCGCCGGGTCGACCACGCCGTCGTCCCACAGGCGGGCGGTGGCGTAGTAGGGGTGGCCCTGCAATTCGTACTGGTCGCGGATCGGGGCCTTGAAGGCCTCTTCCTCGTCGGCGCTCCACTGCCCGCCCTTGGCCTCGATACCATCGCGGCGCACGGTGGACAGCACGCTGGCGGCCTGCTCGCCGCCCATCACCGAGATACGGCTGTTGGGCCACATCCACAGGAAGCGCGGGCTGTAGGCGCGGCCGCACATGCCGTAGTTGCCGGCACCGAAGCTGCCGCCGATGAGCACGGTGATCTTGGGCACCTGGGCGGTGGCCACGGCGGTCACCATCTTGGCGCCGTCCTTGGCGATGCCGCCGTTTTCGTACTTGCGGCCGACCATGAAGCCGGTGATGTTCTGCAGGAACAACAGCGGAATGCCACGCTGGGCACACAGCTCGATGAAGTGGGCGCCCTTCTGCGCCGACTCGCCGAACAGGATGCCGTTGTTGGCCACGATGCCCACCGGGTAGCCGTAGAGCTGGGCGAAGCCGCACACCAGGGTGGTGCCGTAGCGGGCCTTGAATTCATCGAAGCGCGAGCCGTCGACCACGCGGGCGATGATCTCGCGCACATCGTAGGGCTTGCGGGTGTCGGTGGGGATGATGCCGTAGATCTCGGACGGATCGTAGATCGGCTCTTCGCCGCCACCAAGCGCCAGGCTCACCGGCTTGACCCGGTTGAGATTGCCCACGATGCGACGGGCGATCGACAACGCATGGTTGTCGTTCTCGGCCAGGTGGTCGGCCACGCCCGAGATACGGGTGTGCACATCACCGCCGCCGAGGTCTTCGGCGCTCACCACCTCACCGGTGGCGGCCTTCACCAGCGGCGGGCCGCCGAGAAAGATGGTGCCCTGGTTCTTGACGATCACGGTCTCGTCGGACATGGCCGGCACATAGGCGCCGCCGGCGGTGCACGAACCCATCACCACGGCGATCTGCGGGATGCCCTTGGCCGACATGTTGGCCTGGTTGAAGAAGATGCGGCCAAAGTGGTCGCGGTCGGGGAAGACCTCGTCCTGCTTGGGCAGGAAGGCGCCGCCCGAATCAACCAGGTAGATGCACGGCAGGTTGTTCTGCTCGGCGATCTCCTGCGCGCGCAGGTGCTTCTTGACCGTCATCGGGTAGTAGGTGCCGCCCTTCACGGTGGCGTCATTGGCCACGATCATGCACTCGGTGCCCTTGACCCGACCGATGCCGGTGATCACGCCGGCCGAGGGGGCGTCGTTGTCGTACATGCCGTAGGCCGCCAGCTGGCCGACCTCGAGGAAGGGCGTGCCCGGATCGAGCAGGTGGCCCACGCGGTCGCGCGGCAGCAGTTTGCCGCGCGCCAGGTGCTTGTCGCGGGCGCTCTCGCCGCCGCCGAGGGCCACCTGGGCGGCCTTGTCGCGCAGGTCGCCGACCACCGCCTGCATGCTCTCGGCGTTGGCACGGAATTCATCCGAGCGCGTGTTGATCTTTGATTTGATCGTGCTCATGGGTCTCCTCGTCCTTGTTCGTCCAGCTGCTCAGAGCTGTTGTTCGTTCTTGATGCGTCGCTCCCGCACGGGGGCGCGGTACTGCGCCATGGCCCCGAGCAGGGTGTCGATATCGTCGCTGCGCAGCAGCAGGTCGGCGTTCTCGGGCTTCATGAAGCCCTCATCCACGCCATTGGCCAGCATGCGTGCCAGCGGTGCGTAGTAGTCGTCCACATCGAGCAGGCCGATGGGCTTGCCGTGGAAGCCCAGCTGCGCCCAGGTCAGCACCTCGAAGAGCTCCTCAAAGGTGCCCAGGCCACCGGGCAGGGCAATGAAACCGTCGGACAACTCGGCCATGCGCGCCTTGCGGGTGTGCATGGAGTCGACCACCTCGAGCCGGCTCAGGCCCTGGTGGCCCACCTCCCACTCGAGCATGGCCTCGGGGATGACCCCGATCACCGTACCGCCGGCCGCCATGCAGCCATCGGCCACCACGCCCATGAGGCCGACATTGCCGCCGCCATAGACCAGCTCGATGCCGCGCTCGGCCAGCGTGCGCCCCAGTGCCGTGGCCGCCGCCGCGTACGCGGGCTTGCTGCCGTGGCGGGCGCCGCAGAACACGCACAGTCGCTTGAATGTCATGGACCGGTTCCGTTCAGAAGCCGCCGGTGTCGAGCCAGCGCTCGATCTGCGGCAGGCGGTCGACGCCCCAGAAGGGCTCGCCGTCGATGATCACGAAGGGCGAGCCGAACACGCCCTTGCCGATGGCCTCGGTGCAGGCGGCCTTGAGCCGCGCCTTGACCGGCTCGCTCTTGAGCGCGTCGGCCAGCGCCTTGCCATCCGCACCCAGCGAGTCGGCGATATCCACCACCACCTCGGGCGAGGAGATGTCGCGGCCGAGCTTGAAGTAGGCGCGATACGCGGCATGCGCAAAGCGGCGCGCCAGCGCGCAGTCCTGCTCGTGCAGCCAGTAGTAGGCGCGGGCCGGCGCCTGGGTGGCGATCGGGAAGGGCGTGGGCAGGGCAAAATCGGCCCCGTGGAAGCGGGCCGAGCGCACGATGTCACGCACCGCGTAGTCGCCCTTGAGCGGCAGGTCGGTGAGCGGCTTGCCCTCCGAGACGGAATACACCACGCCGAGCAGGATCGGATGCCAGCGCACCTTGCGGCCAAAACCGGCGGCGATGCCGTCGATTTTCTCGCTCATGAAGTAGCCGTAGGGCGAGGAGAAATCGAAATAGAAGTCGATCGGTTCGGCCATGTCGCGTCTCCTAGAGGTGTTTCATGCTGGCCACTTTCAGCCCGGAGGCGATGAACGCGCCACCCGCACCGATGTTGAGCCATTTGATGACCGCCGGCCGCGCCTGCAGGAAGTCGCGCAGGCGGGCCGCGCCGGCGCCCATCAGCGACATCAGCACCACGGTGATGAGCGCGTAGGTGGCGCCGAGCAGGAAGATCTGCAGCCCCAGGTTGCCCAGCGCCGGCCGCGCGTACTGCGGCAGGAAGGCGAGCATGAACACCGCCACCTTGGGGTTGAGCAGATTGACCGTCAGGCTGCTCAGGAACACCCGCTTGAGCGGCAGCGGCGCTGCGCCCTTGAGCGGGATCAGCCCGTGCCGGCGGATGGCCTGGATGCCGACCCACACCAGATACACCGCGCCAGCCGCGCGCAGCACGAAGAACAGGGTCTCCGATGTCGCCACCACGGCCGACAGCCCCGCGGCGACCAGCACCGAGGTGATCAGGATGCCCAGCGCACAGCCCGCGGCCGCCGCCACGGCGGCCAGCCGCCCCTGGCCGAGGGCGCGGCCGAGCAGCATGATGCTGTCAGGCCCCGGCGCCAGCGTGAACAGGGCGGCCACCGGGATGAAGAGTGCGAAGAGGTGGAGGTCGAGCATGGGATCGGCTCCGGTGTCAGGCGGCCTTGGGCCAGAGAATCATCTGCGTGCAGCGGAACAGCGCCAGCGTGCGACCGGTGCTGCCGATCACCTCGGCGTCCCACACCTGGGTGTTGCGGCCGGTATGCGCGGCCGTGGCCACGCAGGTGATGTCGCCCTCGGTCTGGGTGCCGAGGAAGTTGCTCTTCAGCTCGATGGTGGTGAAGCTGTCGGCCCCGACCGGCAGGTGGGCGATGGTGGCAAAGCCGGCCGCGGTATCGGCCAGCGCGATCACCGAGGCGGCATGCAGGAAGCCGTTGGGCGCCAGCATCTCGGGGCGGAGGGTGATCTTCGCCTCGAGGCGACCGGCATCGAGCGCGGTCACGGTGACCCCGTACCAGCCCGGCAAGGTGCCGGGGGTGCGGGCGTTGAGCATCGCGATGGACGCGTCGGGGTGCAGTCTGTGGCTGCTCATGGTTCTCTCTCTGTGCTGGGGGAGCGACCGGCTCAGTCGGCCAGCGCGCGGCCGATGACCAGGCGCTGGATATCGCTGGCGCCTTCGTAGATCTGGCACACGCGCACATCGCGGTAGATGCGCTCGACCGGGAAGTCGGTCACATAGCCGTAGCCGCCGTGGATCTGGATCGCGTCGGAGCACACCTTTTCGGCCATCTCGGAGGCGAACAGCTTGGCCATCGAGGCCTCCTTGAGGCAGGGGCGGCCGGCGTCCTTGAGGCTGGCGGCATGCCACACCAGCTGGCGCGCGGCCTCCAGCTGGGTGGCCATGTCGGCAAGGCGGAAGTTCACCGCCTGGTGCTCGAAGATCGGCTTGCCGAAGGTCTCGCGCTCATGGGCGTATTTCACCGCGGCTTCGAGCGCGGCGCGGGCCATGCCCAGGCACTGCGAGGCGATGCCGATACGGCCGGCTTCGAGGTTGGACAGGGCGATCTTGTAACCCTCGCCCTCGGCGCCGAGCAGCGCGTCGGCGCCCACGCGGCAGTTCTCGAACAGGATCTGCGCGGTGTCCGAGGCCTTCTGGCCCATCTTCTCTTCGATGCGCGCGACGATGTAGCCCTCGGTGTCGGTCGGCACCAGGAAGCAGGAGATGCCCTTCTTGCCGGCGGCCTTGTCGGTGACGGCAAACACGATGGCCACATCGGCCTCGCGGCCGGTGGTGATGAACTGCTTGACGCCGTTGATCACCCAGCCGTCGCCATCCTTCACCGCCGTGGTCTTGAGCGCCGCCGCGTCCGAGCCGACATGCGGCTCGGTCAGGCAGAAGCAGCCCAGCTTCTCGCCACGGGCCAGCGGCTTGAGCCACTGTTCCTTCTGCGCGTTGTTGCCGTAGCGGTTGGGAATGCCGCAGGCCAGCGAGTTCTGCACGCTGACGATGGTCGAGGTGGCGCCATCACCGGCGGCGATTTCTTCCAGCGCCAGCACCAGGCTCATGTAGTCCATGCCGGCACCGCCCCACTGCTCGGGCACGACCATGCCCAGGGCGCCAAGCTCGGCCAGCTCCTTGAGCGCCTCGCGCGGGAAGGTGTGATTGCGGTCCCACTCTTCGGCGAAGGGGGCCAGGCGCTCACGCGAGAAATCGCGCATCGCGTCGCGGATCATTTCCTGTTCTTGCGTCAGGATCATGGTGCTGCTCTCCTCTTACTCTTTTTTATGGCGGGCGATCGGTCACCCGTCCGTGTCTCAGTCACGTAGCCCGGATGCAGCGCAGCGGAATCCGGGAGCGGTGGTTGATCAACCGATGCCCCCGGATTCCGGCCTGCGGCCTTCATCCGGGCTACGCCGGTGTTCAGATTCAGGCCATCTCGATGGCCATCGCCGTGGCTTCACCACCACCGATGCACAGGCTGGCCACGCCGCGCTTGAGGCCGCGGGCACGCAGCGCGCCGAGCAGGGTGACCAGGATGCGGGCGCCCGAGGCGCCGATCGGGTGACCCAGCGCGCAGGCGCCGCCGTTCACATTGACCTTGGCGTGATCGAGTTCCAGTTCTTTCATGGCGGCCATGGTGACCACGGCGAAGGCTTCGTTGATCTCCCACAGATCTACGTCGCCCACGCCCCAGCCCACCTTGCCCAGCAGCTTCTGCATGGCACCGACCGGCGCGGTGGTGAACCAGCGCGGCTCCTGCGCGTGGGTGGCGTGGCCGAGAATGGTGGCGATCGGCTTGAGGCCGAGGGCGTCGGCGGTGGAGCGGCGCATCAGGGTGAGCGCAGCGGCGCCGTCGGAGATCGACGAGGAGTTGGCGGCGGTCACCGTGCCGTCCTTGGCGAAGGCGGGCTTGAGCGAACCGATCTTGTCGAGCTTGGCCTTGAGCGGCTGCTCGTCCTTGTCGACCACCACCTCGCCGCCGCGGCCAGCGACGGTGACCGGGGTCACTTCCCAGTCGAAGCCGGTGCCGTTGATGGCGTCCTGCGCGCGGGTGGTGGAGGTGATGGCGAACTCGTCCTGCGCCTGGCGCGAGAAGCTGTAGTGGCCGGCGCAGTCTTCGGCGAAGGTGCCCATCAGGCGGCCGTTGGTCTCCTTGCCGTAGCGGTCTTCGAGGCCGTCGAAGAACATGTGGTCGATCATCTGGCCGTGGCCAAGGCGGTAGCCGCCGCGCGCCTTGGGCAGCAGGTAGGGCGCGTTGCTCATCGACTCCATGCCGCCAGCGACGATCACCTGATTGCTGCCGGCGAGCAGCATGTCGTGCGCCAGCATGGTGGCCTTCATGCCCGAACCGCAGACCTTGCTGACCGTGGCGCAGCCGGTGGACAGCGGCAGGCCGGCGCCCAGCGCGGCCTGGCGCGCCGGGGCCTGGCCGAGGCCGGCCGGCAGCACGCAGCCAAGAATGACCTCTTCGACCTGCTCCGGCTTGAGCCCGGCGCGTTCGACGGCCGCCGCGATGGCGGCGGCGCCGAGTTGCGGCGCGCTCAGGCTGGACAGTTCGCCCTGGAAGCCGCCCATCGGGGTGCGGGCAGCGGAGACGATAACGACGGGATCATTCATGCTGGACTCCTGATTCTCTCTGTGAGTAGGCGCGCCGCTCAGCGCAGCGCTTCGAGTGCCGCGGCGTAGCGCGGCACCAGGTCTTGCGGGCGACTGACGGTCAGCCCGAGATCGTTCATGAGGCCGTCCTTGAGGCCATACACCCAGCCATGGACGGTCAGCTTCTGTCCGCGCGCCCAGGCATCCTGGACCACCACGGTCTGGCATACGTTGATCACCTGCTCGACCACGTTGAGCTCGCACAGGCGGTCATGGCGCATCTCCGGCGGCAGCTCGCCGACCATCGACATGTGCTTGGTGTGCACATCCTGGACATGGCGCAACCACAGGTCGACCAGGCCGACGCGGTCGCGGTTGAGCGCGGCGCGCACGCCGCCGCAGCCGTAGTGGCCGACCACCATGATGTGCTTGACCTTGAGCACATCGACCGCGAACTGGATCACCGACAGGCAGTTCAGGTCGGTATGGACCACCACGTTGGCCACGTTGCGATGCACGAACACCTCGCCCGGCAGCAAGCCGACGATCTGGTTGGCCGGCACGCGCGAATCGGCACAGCCGATCCACAGGTACTCAGGCGCCTGCAGGTGGGCCAGCTTCTCGAAGAACTGCGGATCGACCTCGCCCATCTGGCGTGCCCAGGCGCGGTTGTAGTCGAACAGGTGGAACAGGTTCTCGTTTTTGACCGCGTCTTCGGACCAGGTCGACAGATCGAGCGAGAGGAAGATGGTGCCCTCGATCGGTGTCGGGTAATAGGCCGGCGCCTCGGTGAAGCCCAGCTCGCGGTAGAGCTTCACGGCAATGCGCATGGCCGGCAGGGTGTCGAGCATGATGCGCTTGTAGCCCAGCTCCTGCGCCGTGCGGATGGCCGCCAGCGCCAGGTCGCGACCCACGCCCTGGCCACGCATCGACGGCTCGACATACAGCCGCTTCATCTCGCACACACCGTCGGAGAACTTGCGGATGCCCACGCAGCCGGCAGGCCGCCCGTCCACCTCGGCGAGGAACAGCCGGCCGTCCGGCGCCGAGTAGGCGCCCGGCAGCGAGGCCATCTCGGCATCGAAATTCTGGAAGCACAGATCCACACCCAGCCAGGCCGCGTAGTTGCGGAAAAACTGGCGGACATGGTCGAGTTCAGCGGTATGCGTGGCGTCGAGCACGCGAAGATTGATGGCCATCAGCAGACTCCCCCCTTGTCAATTGAAGGCCACGAAGATACCCGAGCCTCCGCGCCGGCGCACCACCTCATTGGGCGGCCTCCGTCGGCCGGTGCCACTCGAAACGCTGTTCGCACAGCCGGCGCCCCCAGGTGGCATCCTCGTGCGCATCTGCCAGCTGGAAACCGCTGGCTTCATACAGTCGGCGTGCCGCATCCAGCCCGGCCACCGTGGTCAGATACATCCGCTCGAAGCCGCAGGCATGGCAGTGCGCCATGGCCGAGTCGATCAAGGCCCGCCCCACGCCCTGCCCGCGCGCCGCCTCGCTGACGATGAAAAACCGCAGCCGCCCCCAGCCCTGCGGATCGCTGCCGTCGATGGCGACACTGCCGACGCGCTCATCGCCCAGCCAGGCCACGAACACCGCACTGCGCCCATCCGCCGGCGACAGCACCAGGCTCGCCAGCCCCTCGGCCACCTTGGCTTCGAAGCTCAGCGGCAGGCCGAGCAGGTCGCGGTAATAGCGCCCGTGCTCGGCCACGATCCAGCCCAGGTCACCGGCCCCCGGTGCGGCGAGTCGGATGGCGGCCATGCTCAGCTCACAGCGACTCGGCGAACAGCTCGCGGCCGATCAGCATGCGGCGGATCTCGCTGGTGCCGGCGCCGATCTCGTAGAGCTTGGCGTCGCGCCACAGGCGGCCGACCGGATACTCATTGGTGTAGCCCACGCCACCGAGGGTCTGGATCGCCTCGCCGGCCATCCAGGTGGCCTTCTCGGCCGAGTAGAGGATGGCGCCGGCGGCGTCCTTGCGCAGGGTGCGCGCATGGTCAGCGGCATCGCAGGCGCGGCCCACGGCGTACACATAGGCGCGGGTGGCCATCCAGGTGGAGTACATGTCGGCCAGCTTGCCCTGCATCAGTTGGAACTCGCCGATCGCCTGGCCGAACTGCTTGCGCTCGTGCACATAGGGCACGACCGCATCCATGCAGGCCGCCATGATGCCCAGCGGACCACCGCACAGCACGGCGCGCTCGTAGTCGAGACCGCTCATCAGCACCTTCACGCCGCCGCCGACCTGGCCCAGCACGTTTTCCTCGGGCACTTCGACATCATCGAAGAACAGCGGATAGGTGTTCGAGCCGCGCATGCCGAGCTTGTCGAGGTGGGTGCCGCAGGAAAAACCCTTCATGCCCTTCTCGACGATGAAGGCGGTCATGCCCTTGGGGCCGGCGTTGATGTCGGTCTTGGCGTATACCACCAGGGTGTCGGCGTCGCCGCCGTTGGTGATCCACATCTTCGAGCCGTTGAGCACATAGCGGTCGCCCTTCTTCTCGGCGCGCAGCTTCATGCTCACCACGTCGGAACCGGCGTTCGGCTCGCTCATCGCCAGCGCGCCCACATGCTCTCCCGAGATCAGCTTGGGCAGGTACTTCTGCTTCTGCGCGGCAGTGCCGTTGCGGCGAATCTGGTTCACGCACAGGTTGGAGTGCGCGCCGTACGACAGGCCGACCGAGGCCGAAGCCCGCGAGACTTCCTCCAGCGCGATGATGTGCGCGAGGTAGCCCATGTTGGTGCCGCCGTACTCCTCCTCGACCGTCATGCCGTGCAGGCCGAGGTCGCCGAGCTTTTTCCACAGGTCGGCCGGGAATTCGTTTTTCTGGTCGATCTCGGCCGCACGCGGGGCGATCTCGTTGCTGGCAAAGTCCCACACCGCATCGCGCAGCATGTCGATGGTTTCGCCCAGCTGGAAGTTCAGGCTCGGAATGTTCATCAAACGGTCTCCTCGTTCGGTCTTGTGCGGCTTCAGGCGACGCCCTTGCCGTGCATGGTCATGAGTGTCTGTTGCATTGTGGCACAGTGGGTTTTTCCTGCCGGGCCAAGCACATAGACCTCGGCGCGCGACACCACCAGCGAGCGCCCGGCACGCAACACCTGGCCTTCCGCGATCAGCCGCTCACCCTGCGCCGGGGCCATCAGGTTCAGCTTGTATTCCACGGTCAGCACCCCCGCATCGGCCGCCATCAGGGTGTAACCGGCAAAGCCGCCCGCGTTGTCGGCCAGGGTGCCGACGATGCCGCCATGAAAGAAGCCGTTCTGCTGCGCCAGCTCGGGCCGGAACGGCAATTCGATCACGCAACGCCCCGGCGCGACCGACGTCAACACCGCGCCGATGAACCCCATCAGCGGCTGCGCGTCGAAGCCGGCGCGGATGCGCGCGGCGTAGTCCGGGTCCCGCGGAGTGAAGCTCGGGGCGGTGGTCATGGCGTCCTCGTCATGGCTTGTATTTACGTTTACGTAAACGTAAAGTAAATTGCAAAAAAAACCAAGGCCTATGTGCCCCGGTTTTTGGTTTGATCCGACGTTCGGTGGTCGAGCAGGTCGCGGCACTGGCGCTCGAGCATGTCGATCTCGCCCAGCACCACCTCGATGTCCTCGAGTTGCTGCGCCAGGGCGGCACGGCGTTCGCCGAGCACCTTGAGGAAGCGGTCGAGCTGCGGCGCGGTGTTGCTGGCGCCACCGTACATGTCGAGGATCTCCTTGATCTCGGCCAGCGTCAGCCCGAGGCGCTTGCCTCGCAACGACAGCTTGAGACGGGTACGGTCGGCCCGCGAATAGACCCGGGCACGGCCGGCGCGGTCGGGGGTCAGCAGCCCCTGGTCTTCGTAGAAGCGGATGGCGCGCGGCGTGATGCCGAATTCGCGAGCCAGCTCGGTGATGGTGTAGGTACGTTCGGCAGTCATCAATGTTGCGCCGCAAGAAAATCTGCGGCAACCCGGTTAATTAATTGTTTTTTATGAAACAATCGCCTTCCGGCGATTTATTCAGTTAATCAGAATTCAAACAACGAAGCAATCACCCCGGCAAGGAGAATCGCTCATGGCCACCCCAACGCCATTGCACTTCCCGATTGACGACACCCCCAAGGACGGCCAGTGGCTGGACGTCGCCCCCGGCGTCCGCTGGCTGCGCATGCCCCTGCCCTTCGCGCTGGATCACATCAATCTGTGGCTGCTCGACGACGGCGATGCGGTCACGATTGTCGACACCGGCTTCGGCCTGCCCGACATCCAGGCGCTGTGGACCGAGGCCCTTGCCCGCCTGGACAAACCGGTCTCGCGCATCATCGTCACCCACTACCATCCCGACCACCTCGGCCTGGCCGACTGGCTCGCCCAGCGCACCGGCGCGCCGATCTGGATGACCCAGGGCGAATTCCTGATGGGCCACGCCCTGTGGCACCAGCTGCCGGGCTTCACCACCGACGACATGCTCGCCCAGTTTCGCCGCCACGGGCTCGACGACGCCCGCCTCGACGCCCTGGCCCAGCGCGGCAACCGTTACCGCAGTGGCGTGCCCAGCCTGCCGCGACGCTACCACCGGCTGATCCACGGCGACCGGATCGCCATCGGCGGCCATGACTGGCAGGTCATCGTCGGCCATGGTCACGCCCCGGAGCACGCCGCCCTGTGGTGCCCGACGCTGGACCTGCTGATCTCGGGCGACATGCTGCTGCCGCGCATCTCGACCAACGTCAGTGTCTTTGCTGCAACGCCTCATGACGATCCGCTACGCCGCTTTCTTGATTCAATACGTGACTTCAACGACTTGCCGGACCGTACGCTCGTGCTACCATCTCATGGCAGGCCTTTCCAAGGGATTCGGGCGAGAGTCGAACAGTTGGCGGCACATCACGGTGAGCGCTGTGATGAATTGCTGACCGCCTGCCAGACACCTCGCAGCGCAGCAGAACTGCTCGAAACCCTGTTCCCCCGTCAACTGGACACTCACCAGGTGATGTTCGCGATGGGAGAGGCCATTGCCCACCTGAACTACCTCGTGCACAGGAGGGAGCTGCGCGAGGTGAGCGAGGGCGGCGATGTGGCCCGCTTTATATCAACCGCTCTACCCAAGCATTGAGGACTGAACGCATGGCACCGCCGAAAACAGAAGACCGAACAGTCGAACTGCCCGATCCGAGTGAGCTGGCCCAAACCTATTCCGAAGTCGCCCAGCGCGCCTCTCACCTCATCAGCGAGCATGTTCAACGTCAACTCAAGAAGGGCGTGTCCGCACCGGCCGACGAGCTGGGCATCGCGCAGGCGTTCATGGACATGATGGCCAAACTGCTGGCCAACCCCTACAAGCTGGCCCAGACCCAGATGAATCTGGTGTGGGACTACTTCTCGCTGTGGCAGCACTCCATGCTGCGCTTCGCCGGCATGCAGGCCCCCCCGGTGGCCGCCCCCGCCAAGGACGACAAGCGCTTCAAGGACGAGCAGTGGCAGGAACACTTCCTGTTCGACTTCATCAAGCAGTCCTACCTGATCACCGCCCGCCACATCCATGACACCGTCTGTGGCGTCGAGGGCCTGGAAGAGCAGACCCAGAAGAAGGTCAACTTCTACACCCGCCAGTATGTCGACGCGCTGAGCCCGTCGAACTTTGCGCTGACCAACCCCGAGGTGTTCCGCGAGACGGTCAAGAGCCATGGCCAGAACCTGGTCAAGGGCCTCAACAACCTGCTGCGCGACGTCGAGGACGGTGGCGGCAACCTGCGCGTCAAGATGACCGACACCACCGCCTTCGAGCTGGGCAAGAACGTCGCCACCACGCCGGGCAAGGTCGTCTTTGAAACCGAGATGATGCAGTTGATCCAGTACACGCCGTCGACCGACAAGGTCCTCAAGCGCCCGCTGCTGATCGTGCCGCCCTGGATCAACAAGTTCTACATCCTCGATCTGCGCGAGAAAAACTCCTACATCAAGTGGGCCGTCGACCAGGGCCATACCGTCTTCGTGATCTCCTGGGTCAATCCGGACGAAAAGCTCGCCGAGCGCAGCTTCGACGCCTATGTCACCGACGGCATCCTGGCCGCCCTCGACGCCATCGAGCAGCAAACCGGCGAGAAGGAAGTCAACGCCGCCGGCTACTGCCTGGGCGGCACACTGCTGGCCACCACGCTGGCCTACCTGGCCGCCAAGCGCAAGAAGCGTATCGCCAGCGCGACCTTCTTCACCACCATGACCGACTTCTCCGAGCCGGGCGAGCTGGGCGTGTTCATCGATGAAGTCCAGGTCTCCAGCCTCGAGAAGAAAATGGCCGAGCGCGGCTTCCTCGAAGGCTCCGAGATGGCCGGCACCTTCAACATGCTGCGTGCCAACGACCTGATCTGGTCCTTCGTGGTGAACAACTACCTGCTGGGCAAGGATCCGTTCCCGTTCGACCTGCTGTACTGGAACTCCGACTCCACGCGCATGCCGGCCAAGATGCACAGCTTCTACCTGCGCAACCTGTACATGGAAAACCGCCTGGTCCAGCCCGGCGGCATCGAGATCGACGGCACGCCGATCGACCTCTCCAAGATCAAGGTGCCGTGCTACTTCATCTCCACGATCGAAGACCACATCGCCCCGTGGAAGAGCACCTACATGGGCGCGCGCAACTTCGGCGGCCCGGTGCGCTTCGTGCTGGGCGGCTCGGGCCATATTGCCGGCATCGTCAATCCGCCGGTGGCCAACAAGTACGGCTACTTCCTGTGCGAAGACCCGGCCCTGCCCGAATCCTCGCAGGAATGGTTCGACGCGTCGGTGCAGCATGAAGGCTCGTGGTGGACCGACTGGCAAGCCTGGGTGACCGGCCACAACAAGGTCCAGGTCGATGCACGCGACCCCGCCAAGGGCGCACTCCCGGTGCTCGAAGAGGCCCCGGGCAGCTACGTGAAAACCCGCCTCGACGCACAGAAGGCCGCGTAAGGGCTCACGCCTGAGCGATGAAAAAGGGGCCAACCGGCCCCTTTTTCACGCCCCGCCCCATGACTGCCACCGTTCTCGACACCAACACCATCATGGCGCTGTGGTTCTTCAACGACCCGGCGCTGGGCCTGCTGCGCGACTGGATCGCCGCCGGCCACACTCGCCTGCTCACCCGCGAGGACGCCCTCGAAGAGCTGCGCCGGGTGCTCGACTACCGTCAGTTTGGCTGCCCGCCGGCACGCCAGGCCGAGATCCTCACCCACTATCGCCAGCAGGCGACCTGCGTGCCCGCCGGCACGCCACCAGCTGAACTGCCGCGCTGCCGCGACGCCGACGACCAGAAATTCCTCGAGATTGCCCACGACGGCGGCGCCCGGTGGTTGCTGACGCGAGACAAGGCACTGCTGCGATCGGGGCGGCATCGCCTGATGCGCGACCGCTGCAGCGTCATCACCCCCGAAGCCTGGCAGAAGGCATTCGCCGGCAACGCTTAAGCGGGAGGATTCGCCAGCCGCCGGCGCAGCGCCGCCAGTTCGTGCAGCCCGGCCACCGCCCGGCTGCCGTACCACGAGGTCCATTCCCCATCGATCAACTGCACCGGGCGACCGCTCAGCGCCGCCACCTCGGCCAGGTGCTTATCCTGGAAACGATAGGGCTCGGTCGACAGCAACACGCGCCGGACCTCGCCGACCCACGGCGCCTGCCAGTCGAAGCTCGGGTAACGCTCGGCGGCCTCGGCCGGTACCGTCTGCCAGCCCACCGTCGCCAGCGTGGCGGCAATGTAGGTGTCGCGCGAGACAGTCATCCACGGCGCGCGCCAGATCAGGTACAGCACCGGTTCGGGCGGCAGGGCCGCGCCGACGGCACGTGCCGCATCCAGCGCGGCATCAAGCTCGGCGGTCAAGCGCTCGGCCGCGGCCTGGCAGTCGAACAAATGCCCCATCAAGGCATACAGCGCCCGGTTGTCTTCCGGCGCAGCGGGATGGGTCACCACCACGTTCGGCACGAAGGCCGCCAGGGCCTCGGCCACCGGGCGCGGGTTTTCGTCCACGTTCACGATCACATGCGTCGGCGCCAGTTCGCGGATCCGCTCAAGCTTCACATCCTTGGTGCCACCGACTTTCGGCACCTGACGCAAGGCCTCGCGCGGGTGGATGCAAAAGCCGGTGCGGCCGACCAGTTGCCCGGTCAGGCCAAGATCGCACAGCAGCTCGGTGATCGACGGCACCAGCGAGACGATGCGGGCGTCGCCACCGAGGGCCGCATGGCATTGGCCAAACGCGTCGGCCGGCGGGGCAAGGGAAGCAGTCATTGGCCTATTCTAGCCCGACGGTGGCGGCGCCCAGGCGCAGCCGGGTCGCGCCCGACCACCCCCCGGCCTGCGCCGTGATCGTCGCCCGCAGGCCGTCGACCAGCCGGCTGACCAGCACCGACGAAGTCGTGCCCGCCGCCCGCATCAGCTGCAACTGGCAGGTGATCGCCGGCGCCAGGGGCTGGCGCAGCACCCGCGCGGGGTCCAGCCCGGCGGCGGTGAAGCTGTCCACAAACGCAAAGCCCAGCCCCTGGGCGACCAGCGTCGCCGCCAGCGCGTAAGTCTGCACCCGCATCGCCGGCTGGGGCTCCCAGCCCGCTGCGCTCATGGCCTGCGCCAGACGCAGGCCCAGCGGCGTCTCCTCGGCCAGCGCGATATAGGGCCGGGCATCGAGCCAGTCACGCTCGCCGAGGCGCAACACGCCGGATGCCCACGCCCGCGGCGCCACCAGCACGATCTCGCCCACGGCGACCGGCGCCAGGCTCATCGTCACCTGGGCCACCGGGTCGATCGCCAACCCCGCGTCGACCTCGTAGGCCACCAGTGCATCTTCGATCTGCCGGGTATGCAAGGCCCACAGGTCATACACCACCGCCGGATGCTCGGCCCGCAGCCGGGCCAGCGCGCCAGGCAACAGGTGGGTCGCCAGCGACGGCGTGGCCGCCACCCGCAGCAGACCCGAGGCGCCCCGCCGCAGATTGTCCGCCAGGGCCTCGATGCGCTCGATCTCGCCCCAGGCGCGCTTGACCTGGGCAAACAGCGCCCCGGCCTCCGGCGTGGGTGAGAGCCGCCCGCCGACGCGCTCGAACAGCGCGAAGCCGAGTTGTGCCTCGGTGTGCTGGATGACGCGGGAGACCACCGGCTGCGACACATTCAACCAGCGCGCCGCCGCACTGGCCGAACCGGTGAGCATCACGGCGCGAAATACCTCGATCTGTCGCAGGCGCATGAGTCATGCCTTTGGAACATGGACAATGCCAAACTTAGCATGCCAGCCAGGCATTGATAAGCCGACACTAGGCCCGACCCCTTTCTGGAGCGGAGCATGGACATCACCGTCGTCGGCGCCGGCATCGTCGGGCTGGCCACCGCCTGGTTTCTTCGCCAGGACGGCCACACCGTCACCGTCATCGACCGCCGCCACACCGTCGGCCAGGGCACCAGCCAGGCCAACGGCGGCCAGCTGAGCTATCGCTACATCGCCCCGCTGGCCGACCCCGACGTGCTGCCCAAGGTGCCCGGCTGGATGCTGCAGGCCGACTCACCCATCCGCTTTCAGCCGCAGTTCGACGGCGCCCAGTGGCGCTGGATCGCCGCCTTCGTGAAGGCCTGCAACAACAACGACAAGCAACGCACCGTCGCGGCCCTGCTGCCGCTGTCCTTGCTCAGCCAGCGGCTGGTCAACGACTGGGTCGAGCGCGACGGGCTGGCCTTCGACTTCCGTCGCAACGGCAAGCTGGTGGTCTATCGCAACGCGGCCGCCTTTCGCAGCGCGCGGACACTGATTGAATCGCGCCCGGAACTGGCCACACAGCAACACGCGCTCGACCGCGCCGCCTGCCTGGCCCTGGAGCCCGCCCTGGCCGGCATGGGCGCCGATGTGGCCGGCGGCATCCACACCCCCTCCGAGGAGGCGGGCGACTGCCTGAAGCTGTGCCAGGCGCTCGCCGAGCGCATGACCGACGGCGACAACCCGGTGCGCTTCCGGCTGGGCGTATCGGTCGACGCGCTGGTGTGCAGCAACGGCCGGGTGGCTGCCGTGCGCACCGCCGAGGGCGAGTGGCCGACGGAGGCCTGCGTGGTCGCCGGCGGCGTCGAGGCCGTGGCCTTGCTCCGTCCGCTGGGCATCGACGTCCCCATCTACCCGCTCAAGGGCTACAGCATCAGCGTCCCGGTCACCGACGCGGCCCGGGTACCCGACATCAGCATCACCGACTTTCAGCGCAAGATCGTCTATGCCCGCCTCGGCCAGCAGCTGCGCGTGGCCGGCATGGCCGACATCGTTGGCCATGACGACAGCCTACAGCCCGACCGGCTGGCGACGCTGCGCCGCGAGACGCAGCACAACTTCGGCGCCGGCGTGGCGCTCGACACGCTCAGCCCCTGGGCCGGCCTGCGCCCGGCCACCCCCACCGGCCGGCCACTCGTCGACGCCACGGCGCTGCCCAACCTGTGGCTCAATCTCGGCCACGGCGCGCTGGGTTTCACCCTGGCCGCCGGCTGCGGCCGGCTCATCGCCGACCGCATCGCGATGCGCCCGCGCGCCATTCCGGACGACGACTTCACCCTCGCCCGCAGCACCCCGTCCGGGTGGAGAGCGCGCGCCGAGAGGGCGGCCCGTTGACCCACAAATTCACAATCGATCCGTCGCTGAGCCGCACCACACAAGGCGCTCCGGGGTTTGGCTTTCACCCGGGCATTGTGTAAAGTTGGGCGACATCGCGACCGCCAACCCAGAGCGTCGCGACCCTTCGAGATCCCAAACGGATACCGATTCCGTTCTTCGCAGTCAGGACCAGACCCACAAGGAGTCAATCAGATGAAGAAGCTCACCGTACTCGCTGCCGCCCTCGCCTTCGGCGCCGGCTTTGGCACCCCGGCCCAGGCCGAAACCAAGTTCGTCACCATCGGTACCGGCGGGGTCACCGGCGTGTACTACGCGGCCGGTGGCGCCATCTGCCGCCTGATGAACAAGGACCGCGCCACCCACGGCATCCGCTGCTCGGTCGAGAGTACCGGCGGCTCGGTGTACAACGTCAACACCATCCGCGCCGGCGAGCTGGACTTCG
>QQUN01000041.1 GCA_008501585.1 Pseudomonadota bacterium
GCGCCCGGCAAAGGTCGTTCTGGCATTCTTATGGCTGTTCATCCGGTTGGACTCCTTGGGTTACTGAAGCGTCGAGAACTCCAGTCTCCCAGATCCTTCCGGATGAACAACCTATTGAAACATCACAACTAGAGCCGGTGGTCCATGCGGTCGATTCCTCCGGGCAGCGACCGCACAAGCGGCTATGATGATCGTCCTTTCCGCTACCTGCGCCCGCCATGACCGCCCCGCTGTCCGATCTCCTCGCCACCGCCCTGTCGGTGCGCGCGCCGCTCATTGACCGTCTGCTTGCCGAGGGCACGGAGGCCTACCGGCTGTTCCATGGCAGTGTCGAGGGCGCGCCCGGGCTGACCGTGGACCGCTACGGCGACACGCTGCTGGTGCAGACTTTTCACCAGCGCCTGAGTGCCGACGACCTGGCGACGATCGAATCCTTCTACGCCACGGCGCTCCCCGGCCTGTCCGTGCTCTGGAATGACCGCAGCGCGACCAACTCGCGGGTGGCCAACCCCCTGACCGGGGCCGCCGCCGATGCAGCGTCGGTGCCGCGCGAGTTCTCCGAGCTGGGGGTGAGGTATCGGTTCCAGGGGCGTCACGAAGGGCAGGATCCGTGGCTTTTCCTCGACCTGCGCGCCGCGCGCCGGCGGGTGATGGCCGAGGCGGCGGGCAAGTCGGTCCTCAACCTGTTCGCCTACACCTGTGGCGTCGGCGTGGCCGCCGCCAAGGCCGGTGCCACGCATGTGGTCAATGTCGATTTCGCCGCCTCCAGCCTGGCGGTCGGCAAGGACAACGCCCGGCTCAACGCGCTGCCGATCCGGGTGCGATTCGTCAAGAGCGATGTCTTCCCGGCGCTGCGCCAGTTGGCCGGACTGGGGCAGGCGGAGCGCGTCCGCGGCAAGCGGATGCCGCCCTTCCCGGTGCTCGAGCCGCGCCAGTTCGATCTGGTATTCCTCGACCCGCCGCGCTACGCCAAGAGTCCGTTCGGCGTGGTGGATCTGGTCAATGACTATTCCGCGGTGTTCAACCTCGCGCTGCGCACCACGCTCGAGGGCGGCACGCTGATCTGCTGCAACAACGTGGCGCAGGTGGCGGCCGACGACTGGCTCGGCCAGTTGCAGCGTAGCGCCGGGAAGATCGGGCGCCCGATCCGCGAGGCTGAATGGATCGCCCCGGAGGGCGACTTCCCGAGCCCGGATGGCAAGCCGCCGCTGAAAGTGGTGCTGCTGCGGGTCTGAGGCGTGGCGGGCGGGGCGGTCAGTTGAACAAGGCCTGAAAGTAACGCCCGGCAGCGTCCTGACCGACCGGCACTAGGAACAGCTCGACCGGCCCAAGGCGGGCGTGGTGCAGCCGGGCCATGCCCTGCGCCAGCCCGGTGGCGTCGGCGGCGCGAAAAACCAATGAAAACGGCGTGTGGCGCGGCGCGGCGGGCTGGGCGGGGAGTGCGGTAGCCTCGACCAGTTCCAGGCCGGGGCCTTCGGGGGCGCCGTCAAGGGCGAACGGCTGTCCGACCAGCGGCGAGAACAGATCGAGTGTCAGCTCGGTGGTCATGCGTTTCTCCCGGGTGAAAAGGGGCCGGCGCCGCAGTGGGCGGCTGGGCCGTCGATGGCGGGGCGGTGGGTTCAGCTTACGCTAAACTGGCCCTGTCGCGGCACGGCCAGGCTGGTGCCTGACCCGCCCCGCCAGCGAGAGGAGACGCCCATGCCCGATCCCGCCCCGCGGCTCGACACCGCCGCCTCAGGTACGCGGGCGGCGGTACGACTGAGGCTGCGCTTCGCCCCCGAGGGGCTCGTCGAGGATCTGGCCCGGCTGTGTGCCGCGCCGTGGACGCCGCATTTCAACACGGATCTGTATCACGGAGACTGGCGCGGCATTGCCCTGCGCGCCCCGGCGGGCGCTGCGCATGCCGTCGACGCCCTGCACAATGCGCCGGGCTGTGAGCGGTTTGTCGACCAGCCCCTGTTTGCCCGGTGCCCCCATCTGAAAGCTGCCGTGGACAGCCTCGCGTGCGAGGTCACCGCGGTCCGCTTGCTGCGCCTGGCGCCGGGGGCGTGTATTGCCGAGCACCGCGATCATGCCCTGGGCGAGGCCTATGGTGAGCTGCGGCTGCATCTGCCGGTTGTCACCAACCCCGAGGTGGATTTCCGGGTGCTCGGTGTCCGGGTGTGCATGCGCCCCGGTGAGCTGTGGTACATCGATGCCAGCGAGCCGCATGCGGTGAGCAATGCGGGGGCGACCGCGCGGGTGCATCTGGTGATTGACTGCCGGCACAACGACTGGCTCGCCGCGCAGCTGAGTCAGGGCGAGGTGTGGGTGTCGGCCGGGCAAGTGCCGCCGTCGGTGCCGGCGACAGCGCCTGGCGGCGGGGCGGAGTGCGTGCGCGGGCGGGATGATCTCACGGCGCAGATCGTCGCTTTCCTGCGCGAGATCGGCCTGCGTGTGTCGCTGTGCGCGCTGCCGGAGCCCACCTTTTTGCCCGGCATCGCGATCGAGGCCGGCGGGCTCCGTGTGGATCCGGCGCGCTTGTGCCACCCGGGCGACTTGCTGCACGAGGCCGGGCACCTCGCCGTCATGCCGCCCGAGGACCGCCGCCGGCAGGGCGCCAGGGTGTCGAACGACCCGGCACAGGAGATGATGGCGATTGCCTGGTCGTGGGCGGCGCTGACCCACCTCGGACTGGCCCCGGCGGTGGTGTTTCACGCGGGGGCTTACCGGGGCGATGCGCAGTGGCTGATCGACACCTATTCGGCCGGGACCTTCATTGCGCTGCCGATGCTGCAATGGGTTGGCATGACGGCCGATCCGGCACGCGCCGAGGCGCTCGGCATCGCGCCCTATCCCCATATGCGCCGTTGGCTGCGCGACACCGCGGGGACGCCCGATGACGGCGCGGCGGCCTGAGCAACTTGCACTGCGGGCCATTGGCGTGGCGGACGCGACCTTTGTTCGCGAGGTGTTCTGCGCCACGCGGGCGACGCCGTTTCGTCAGGCGGGCCTGCCCGAGTCGGTGATCGTTCCGTTGCTGTCGCAGCAATACCAGGCCCAGCAAACGCAGTATCGCGCGCAGTTTCCTGCGGCGGACTTCGACCTGGTGCTGATCGATGGCGAGGCGGCAGGCTACCTGTACGCGCTTCGCGGGCCGGAGCGCTTTGTCCTGATCGACGTGGCCTTGTTGCCGTCGCACTGCGGCCAGGGGGTCGGGCGCCGCCTGGTCGGCGCGCTGATCGCCGAGGCGGCAGCCGCCAACCGACCGCTGGACGCGCACGTGGCCCGCGACGGCCGGGCCTGGCGCCTGTGGCAACGGCTGGGCTTCGAGGTGGTCAGTGACGATGGCGTGTACCTGGCCATCGTGCGCCGGCCGCCGCCATAGGGTGGGATGTGCGGCGAGCCCCTAGTTGCGTGACGGAAAGATGCCGAGCAGCGCGATGATGAAATTCACGCACTGGTAGGGCTGCATGTTGGGATGGGCCTGGTTGCCGCCCGTGTTGCCGATGGCGCCGGCGTTCATCGTGGTGTTGGCGGGGCCGCTGCTGTAGGTGGCTGAGGCGGCACCGGCGTCGTCGGCCCAGAAATTGCCGACCGCATCGTTGCTGTTGCCGGCCGGGGCAACGGCGTTGGCGGCATGGTTGTGTGGCGGGAGCTGCTGCGGCGTCAGGGTGACGTCTTCGGCACCGGCCTTCTCGCCCAGGTTGCGGTTGCTCAGCCCGGGGCCATGGCCGGGGTGCATGGGAATGCGTCCGCGCAGGTCGGGCAGGGCGAAGGTGGTGCGGCCGTCGCCGCCGTAGGTGGTGCCGAGCAGCGCAAACAGCGACTGGTTCTGGCTGATCGGCAGCAACTGGCCGTCGCACAGGGCGTAGCCGCGCGGGGCGAAATTGCCGCCGAACATCTTGATTTGACCAACGAAGGGCTCAGACATGTGCTGACTCCTGTGAAGCGGGGATGAGGCGCCCCGAAAGGCTCAGGCAAACAGGCCGAACTGGGCGCGATAGCGGCCAGGGGTGCTGTCCGAGGGGGTCAGATGCACCAGCATGGCGCCGGTGCGCGGGTGGTAGAGCGGGTATGCCGCCGCTGGCAGCGCGCTGCCGCCGCTGTTTCGCAGGACCAGGTCGAATTGCTCCAGACCCGGGCTGTGCGGGCCATCGAGCACCGCCTCCAGCGTCAGGGCGAGCGTGTTGCCCCCACCCAAGGCGCATTGGAAAGCCTCGTCGACCAGCGTGTTGAAGGTGGCTCTGGACGGCGTGGCGCGAAGCGGCGCTGCCATCAACCCGGCCGGGGCCATCAGGGCCGCGGCGCCGATGGCACAGGTGTTGAGGAAATCGCGTCGATCATTCATGGGCCTTCTCCAATGGGCGTGCGCGGCCTCAGTTTCTTGAGGGGAAGAGGCCCTGCAGCGCGATGATGAACGTCACGCACTGGAAGGGCTGGACGTTGGTGTGGGGCTGCCCGCCGCCGCTGTTGCCGATGGCGCCGACGTTCATCGTTGTCGTGGCCGGCCCGCTGCTGTAGGTGGCTGAGGCGGCACCGGCATCGTCGGCCCAGAAGTTGCCGGCGGCATCGTTGCTGTTGCCGGCGGGGGCAACCGCGTTGGCGCTATGGTTGTGTGCGGGGATCTGGGCCGCAGTGAGCGTGACGTTTTCGGTGCCGCCTTTCTCGCCCAGTTGTCGGGGGCTCAAGCCGGGCCCGTTGCCCGGATGCATGGGCAGGCGGCCGCGCAGATCGGGCAGGCCGAAGGTGGTGCGGCCGTCGCCGCCATAGGTGGTGCCAAGAATCGAAAAGAGTGCCGTGTTCTGTGCGATGGGGAGCAGTTGCCCGTCGCAGAACGCCCAGCCACGAGGCGCAAAGTTGCCGCCGAACATCGTGATTTCGCCAATGAAGGGTTCGGACATGGTGCTTCTCCTGTTGGATGGGGAGCAAACGTATCGCCGGCGCTGCCGGTCATGATGTGTTGCGATGGCCAAACCTGACCAGTGGATGAAGCCGTGCTACGGCGGCTGGCCGGGGCGGTGATGCCCGCGGCCGCCCGTTGCGGGAATGCCGTGCCTCAGCGACGGCGTCGGCGCCAGGCCAGCGCCGACAGGCCCAGGCCAAGCAGGGCAAGGGTTTGCGGCTCGGGCACGCCGGTGGTCGGCCCCTCGCGGGTTTCGATGGTCAGCATCGAGAAGATGTAGTGCGCGCCATTGAAGCCGGTGGGGCTGACCGGGTTGTTGGGGTCACAGCCGGGCAGGAAGGGCAGGCAGGCCTGCAGGCCGGGGCCTTGCAGGTTGAGCACGATCGACGCACTGCCGTCGGCCAGGACGCCGGCCAGGCTGAGCAGGTCGATCTGATAGACGTTGTATTCGCCCTCGCCGCCGCCGCGGGCGTTGAACAGCGCATTGAGGTTGGCGGTCAGGTCGGTGCCGTCGACCGTGAACAGCAGGACCTGGTCGCCCGCCGCGGCCGAGTCGTGGTCGACAAGGCCGATATCTAGGGTGGCGCTGATGATCGGATCGCCAATCGGCGCGTAGTTGTGTGTCCAGCTCCCGGCCGCGCTCGGGCCGATCACTTCATTGCCAAGCCCCACGTTGAACGGCGCGGGCTGCCCCGACTGGGCGGCGAGGATCTGCGGAACCAGGGCGGGGGTGTCGCCATCGTTGAACCCCGGGGCAGTGTTGCCGAGCGACGAGGTGATGATCGCGGCGGAGGCGCCGCTGCTGGCAGCCAGCAGGCCGGCGGCGAGGGTGAGTGCGCTGAAGGAATGCTTCATGGGAGGGCCTCTCCTGAAATATGCCGCCAGACCGGTCTGCATGGGTCGAGCGAGATGGGCAGGTTTCCCGGTGATGGCTCGGGAACCGGCGTGAGCGTCTTGCGTGCAGCCATGGCGCGGGTCGAGCAGGTGATGTCCAGCACGGGACAGCCGAGCAACATCCGAGCCAAAGCGAATAAGCGCTGAATAATCAGCCGTTTGCAAAAATCTGTGTCGGCCGGGCGGCGATGGGCGTAAAAAATGTCGACATGCTTGGTCGGCCGGCGAGACCGTGCCGCGTCGATGCGCCGGTGCCGCGGCTGCTCTATGCTGGTGACAGCCGGCCACCCGCGATCATGATGCCGATACGACGTTTCCTTCTTGCGCTTCTGTTTGCCACCCTGAGCGGTCCCGGCGTCGCGTCGGCGGCGGCGGATGATGTCGACCTGGTCATCGAGGCCGGACGGCTGTCGCTGCAGGCGGATGCCGCCTCCGTTGCGGCGGTGCTGGCACAGGTCGCTCAGGCGGCGGGGGCGCAACTGACGGTTCGCGGGCAGTTGCCGGATCAGCCGCGTCGCTGGTCGCTCCACGGGGTGCCGGTGGCCGAGGCCGTGCTGCAGATTGCACGGCCGTGGAACATTCTGGTGGTGCCGGGCGGGACGCACGGTGTGCGGGAGATCTTTGTGATTGGTGTGACCGGGGCGGGGGGCGCTGTGGGTGCCGCGGTTGCGCCCGCAGTGCCGGTGATGACCGATCGATTCCCGGTGCCGGATGCCGACACCCTGGCCCGCCGCGATGCCGTGGCGGCGCTGGCGGGGGAGCCGGGCGAGACCGCCATCCGTGCGCTTGAGGCGGCGCTCGGCGACCCTGATGCGGGGGTGCGGCTGGAGGCCTTGCGGGCGCTTGGCCGGATCGACTCCGATGCGGCGATCCGGGTGGTGGGCCAGGTGGCGCTCGGCGGGCGCCGCGCG
>QQUN01000005.1 GCA_008501585.1 Pseudomonadota bacterium
GATCCCGCGCGGCTGGCCGAGGTCGAGGCGCGCATCGCTGCGGTGACCGACATGGCGCGCAAGCACCGGGTCAGCCCCGAGGCGCTGGCCGAGGTGCTGGCCGAACGCCGGGCCCGGCTCGACGTATTGGTCGCCGAAGCCGACCCGGCCGCGCTGCAGGAAAAGGCTGCCGCTGCGCAGCGCGCCTATGCCGACGTGGCCGCGCGGCTGAGCGCAGCCCGTGCGCCGGTCGCGGCCGACTTGTCCGGGCAGGTGACGGCAGCGATGCAGACGCTGGCCATGGCCGGCGGGCGCTTCGACATTGTGCTCGAGGCCGAACCCGAGGGCAGCGCCCATGGCAACGAAACCGTGGTGTTCCAGGTGGCGGCCAATCCCAGCCAGCCGCTGCGGCCCTTGGCCAAGGTGGCCTCGGGCGGCGAGTTGTCGCGTATCGGGCTGGCCATCCAGGTGATCACCAGCCGGGCCGCGGCGACGCCAACCATGATTTTCGACGAGGTGGATGTCGGCATCGGTGGCCGGGTGGCCGAGATCGTTGGCCGCATGCTGCGCGAGCTGGGCACGCAACGCCAGGTGATGTGCGTCACCCATCTGCCGCAAGTGGCCGCCCAGGCCAACTGGCAGTGGTCCATCGCCAAGGCGCAGCGCAACGGCGACACCGTGAGCAGCGTGACGGTGCTCGACGACGCGGCGCGGATCGACGAGATCGCGCGCATGCTCGGCGGTGTCAACATCACCGAGACCACACGCCAGCATGCGTCGGAAATTCTCGGGCTGACGCCGGCCGGCTGAGTCAGAACTTGTGAATAAATCGACTGCGCGTGTCGATTGCTGCGTTGCTCACTCGCTCACGCCTCGCCTATCCATTTGATATGTCTCGTCGTTCGCTCGCGTAGTTGCCAAATGCGGCCTTGCACTCGGCCCTGCTCGCTACGATTTCTTCACAAGTTCTCAGTTGATGGCGGTGATCGCCGCGGTGAGGAGGAAACCGGCCGCGGCCACCCGCCGCATGATGTGACCCGGCAGGCGCTCGGCCAGTCGCTCGCCCACCATCACGGCCGGCACATTGGCGAGCATCATCCCTAGCGTGGTGCCGACCACGACCCAGCTCAGCGACTCGAAGCGCGCGCCCAGCGCCACGGTGGCGAACTGTGTCTTGTCGCCGATCTCGGCCAGGAAAAAGGCCACCAGCGCGATCAGGAAGATCTGCCAGGCCGTCTGCGCGGACGGGGTGGCGCTATCGTCGTCGAGCGTGTCGGGGCGCAGCGCCCACAGGCCAAAGACAAGAAAGCTTGCCGCCAGGGTCCATTTGAGCCAGGGGCCGGGCAGCCACTGCGCCACCCACGCGCCGGCCGCCGCGGCCAGTGCATGGTTGAGCAGGGTGGCAATGAAGATGCCCCAGATGATGGCCGCGCGATGTTTCAGCCGCGCGGCCAGCATGAAGGAGAGCAGTTGGGTCTTGTCGCCGATCTCGGCGACGGCGACCAGTGCGGTCGCCGTCATGAAGGTTTCCAAGGTGCGGGCTACTTGCTGTCGTCGTTGTTATTGTTGCGGTTGGCGCAGTCCTTGCGCTGGCATTCGACATACAGGTACAAGGCGTGCTCCTTGACCGCGAAGCCGCGTTCCTTGGCCACGGCGTTCTGCCGCTTTTCGATTTCGGGGTCGAAGAACTCTTCGACCGCCCCGCATTCGACGCATACGAGATGGTCGTGGTGCGCCCCCTCGTTGAGTTCAAAAACGGCCTTGCCGGACTCGAAATGGTGGCGTTCGAGCAGGCCGGCCTGCTCGAATTGGGTCAGTACGCGATAGACGGTGGCGAGGCCAATGTCCATGTCGTCGTTCATCAGCAGGCGATAGACGTCTTCGGCCGTCAGGTGGCGCTGGTCGGTGTGCTGGAACAGTTCGAGGATCTTGAGCCGGGGGAGGGTGGCTTTGAGACCCATGCTCTTGAGGCTTTGTGAATTTGATGGCATGTCGGTGTCGGCCCGCTGGATGTTGGGGAACACGGAAAGTTGGGCGAGACAGTATGATATATTTTTTGCCTTTTCCTGAGAATTCGGGCGTGCTTCCACGCCGTTCCTTGAGCAGACAATGCACTCCAAAACCAAACTGATGACCGCAATGGCGGCCGCGCTGTTGATCGCTGGCTGCAGCGTGACGGACTACCTCAGCCCTTATCGCATCGACGTGCGCCAGGGGAACTACGTGACTCAGGAGATGGTGTCGAACCTGAAAAAGGGCATGAGCCGGGACCAGGTGCGTTTTGCGCTGGGCACACCGCTGCTGACCGATGCGTTTCACGCCGACCGCTGGGACTATGTGTATCGCTTTGCGCCGGGCAAGGGGGAGGCCGAGCAGCGTGTGCTGACGGTGTTCTTCGAGGGTGACCAGTTGGTGCGCGTCGAGGGCGATGTGGTAGCCGGCGATCCGGATGCCCAGCCGGCGGCCGCAGAGAACCGGATTCGCAGCATTGTCCTGAGCGGGCCGCAGGCTGCGACCGCCGACGCCCCCGAAGGAGCGAAGCAGTGAGCGCGGACAACCTCATCAAGATTGCCGTGGCCGGCGGTAGCGGCCGCATGGGCCGGATGTTGATCGAAGCGGTTCAGCAGGCTGACGATCTGGTACTGGCGGCCGTGTTCGACCGGGCCGGCAGCCCGTTCATCGGGCGCGATGCCGGCGAACTGGTGGCCCAGCCCTGCGGTGTGCGGATCACCGACGATGCCAGCGCTGCCATTGCGGCCGCCGACTGCGTCATCGATTTCACCCTGCCCGAAGGCTCGCTCGCCCACCTCGAACTGGCGCGTCAGCATGGCAAGGCCATGGTGATCGGGACGACCGGCTTCAATGCCGAGCAGAAGCGGCAGATCCAGCAGGCGGCCGAGTCGATTCCGGTGGTGTTCGCGCCCAACATGGCGGTGGGTGTCAATGCCGTGTTCAAGCTGCTCGAAGTCGCCGCGCGGATCCTCGATCAGGGCTACGACATCGAGGTGATCGAAGCGCACCACCGACTGAAGGTCGATGCGCCGTCGGGCACGGCGCTGCGCATGGGCGAGATCGTCGCCGACCAGCTGGGCCGCGACCTCGAGCAGTGCGCGATCTACGGTCGTGAAGGGGTGACCGGCAAGCGCAAGGACGAAACCATCGGCTTCTCGACGATCCGCGGCGGTGACGTGGTGGGCGACCACACCGTGCTGTTCGCCGGCATCGGCGAGCGGATCGAGATCACCCACAAATCGGGCAGCCGCATGCCCTACGCGCTCGGTGCGCTGCGCGGTGCGCGCTTCCTGGCGGGGCGCGAGCGCGGCCTGTTCGACATGCAGGACGTCCTCGGCCTGCGCTGACCGGTCGCGCGGCGGATCGCGTTCAAGATTCGCCGCCCTGCGCCGATAGCGCCTGTGATGGCCCGCGTTTCGGTCGGGCCGCAGCACCGCGATCTGGAATCTCCGCCCCCGTGACGCATCCCGCATTTCTGGCGCTTCTTGAAGAGCATTTCTCCCTGTGCGCGGGCGAGACCGTCGAGGCCTGCCTGAGCCGCCAGGGCTTTGCCCCCGAGCAACTGGGCATGCTGACGGCGTTCATCAGCGACTGCCAGCACCATTGTGTGGACACCGGCGAGCGCCTGGCCACTGCCGAAGAACGCCTGGCGCTGGCCTTGCGCAATACCGACATGGGGCTGTGGGAGTGGAACCTGCTGACCGACCATGTCGAGGTCGATGCCAACTGGCGGCCCATGCTCGGCTTGCCCGAGGATGCCGCCGAAAGCCAGTTTCCGGCCTTTCATGCGCGGATGCACCCCGATGATGTGGCCGGATTCAAGGCGGCCCTGCTGGCGCACCTGCGCGGCCAGGAGCGGTACTTCAATGTCAGCTTCCGGGCGCGTGCCGGCGATGGCAGCTGGCGCTGGATCCAGGGGCGCGGGCGGGCGTTCGACCAGGGCGCGGATGGCCGCTGGCGGCGCATGCTCGGCACCTATCGCGATGTCACGCAGGAGCGTATCGACGAGCAGGCCCTGCGCGAAGCGCGGGACGCGGCCGAAGGCGCCAACCGGGCCAAGAGCGAGTTCCTGGCCAACATGAGCCACGAGATCCGCACGCCGATGAACGGCATCATCGGCATGACCGAGCTGGCCCTCGACACGCCGCTCGACAGCGAACAACGCGACTACCTGAACAACGTCAAGGCCTCGGGTGACGCCTTGCTCACCATCCTCAACGACATCCTCGATTTCTCGAAGATCGAAGCGGGCAAGATGGGCCTGGAGGCGATCGATTTCTCGATCCGCTCGGTGGTGTCGGAGACGGCCAAGACGCTCGCGCTCAAGGCGCACCAGCAGGGCCTCGAGCTGATCTACGACATCGACCCGGCCGTGCCGGCGGTGCTCAAGGGGGATCCGGGCCGGATCCGGCAGATTCTCCTCAATCTGGTGGGCAATGCGCTCAAGTTCACACCGCGCGGCCAGGTCGAGATCCGTGTCGCGCGGGTCGGGCAGGGCGATGGCGGCACGACGCTGGCGGTGACGGTCAAGGATTCGGGGATCGGCATTCCGGCCAACAAGCTGACCTCGATCTTCGAAGCGTTTTCACAGGCGGACAGTTCGACCACGCGAAAATTCGGCGGCACCGGCCTCGGCCTGGCCATCTGCCAGCGTCTCGTGGCCCTGATGGGGGGCGAGCTGAGTGCGCAAAGCACCGAAGGGGCGGGGAGCGAGTTCCGCTTCACCATGTGCCTGCCCGAGGTGGCGTCGGCCACCGAGCCGGACGGGCATCTCTTGCGCGGGCGGCGGGTGTTGATTGCCGATCGCAATACCGCCGTGGGCCAGATGCTGGCCCGGGTCGTGGCGCACTGGGGCGCGCGCAGCGTTGTTGTCGGCAACGGCGAGGCCATGGTCGCCGAGCTGAAGAAGGCGGCCGAGACCGGCGTGCCATTCGATTTCGCCATGGTCGATGCCGGCATGGCGGCGCCGGGCGGGTTCGCGCTGGCCGAGCGGATGAAGGGCGAGACGGCATGGCTCGACCGCATCGTGATGATGCTCACCACCCATACGCAGCGCCAGGATCTGGCGCGCTGCAAGGAGCTCGGGCTGAGTTCGCGGCTGGTCAAGCCCTTTTCGATCGACGAGGTGTGCGAGGTGCTGGCATCGGCGCTCGCGGGCCAGGGGGCGGCAGAGGACGAGTTGTTCGAATTCGATCCGGAGCTGACCCTGACGCAGTTGAGCCATGGCCGCGACGACAGCCGGGACATCCTGCTGGTGGAAGACAACCCGGTCAATCAGGCGGTGGCGACCAAGATGCTGGAGAAGGCAGGGCATCGAGTGGTGGTGGCGGCCAACGGTCAGGAAGCCATCGAACAGCTCGAGGCGCGCCAGTTCGATCTGGTGCTGATGGACGTGCAGATGCCGGTGATGGGCGGCATCGAAGCCACGCAGGCCATCCGCGCGCGTGAGGCGCGCCGCAGCTGGGCCATGGCCGGGCAGTGGAAGGCCATGCCGATCATTGCCATGACCGCGCATGCCATGGCCGGTGATCGCCAGCGCTGTCTCGAGGCGGGCATGGACGACTATGTCACCAAGCCGATCAAGCCGGCCGACCTGTTCGCTGCCATCGCCCGAACCACGGGCGACGGCGGGCTCGATCCGGTCGATCCTGACATGTCCTTGCTGGAGATGGCTACCCGCAGCGGCGGGCTGAGCGTGATGGACCTGGATCAGACCCGGCAGTTGCTCGATGGCGACGAGGCCGCGCTCAGGCAGTTGGTCGATATTTTCTTTGCCGATTTCTCCGGCAGCCTGCAGAAGCTCAAGACGTCGGCGGGCGCCGGCGATCTGGCTGCGCTGGCCGCCATCGCGCATACCGTCAAGGGCTCGGTCGGCGTCTTCAATGCCACGCCGTCGCTGGAAGCGGCGGCGACGGTGGAGCATGCGGCCCGCGAGGGCGACCTGGACGGGGCCCGCAAGGCCTTGCCGGCACTGCTCGATGCGCTCAATGAACTGGGCAACGCCCTGCGCCGCTCGGTGCTGGCGCGATCGGGGCACGCCGGGTAGGGCGCCGTCGCCGCAGGCAAGCGGATGGGGTTTTCCCTGCTTTCGCGCTTGTCGCGTTGCCGGTCGAGCCGAATTTCGCTAGAATTCGGCGAATTTTCTTGTTGATTGCTGAGCGGGATGGGTCGGCCAGGCTTGTCCCGTTTTTCACGTGTGGAGCAGCGCGGGGTCGCGCTGAGATCCCATCAACGGTTGAACCAGGAGTTTCGTCGTGACTCAATTTCCGCGCGCCATCCTCGTCCTTGCCGACGGGACGGTTTTCAGCGGCAAAGGTATCGGTGCGGTCGGCCAGACAACGGGCGAAGTCGTATTCAATACCGCCATGTCGGGCTATCAGGAAATCCTCACCGATCCGAGCTACTCACGGCAGATCGTGACGCTGACCTATCCGCACATCGGTAACACCGGTGTGAACACCGAAGACGTCGAGTCGGGCCGCGTGCATGCCGCCGGCCTGGTCATTCGTGACCTGCCGCTGCGCGCCTCGAACTGGCGCATGGGCAAGACGCTCGACGCCTATCTGCGCGACGAAGGCGTCGTGGCCATTGCCGACATCGACACCCGTCGCCTCACCCGCGTGCTGCGCGAGAAGGGCGCCCAGGCCGGTTGCATCGTTACCGCGGGTGACGATGGCGTGATCGATGTCGAGGCCGCGCTGGCCGCCGCACGTGGCTTCCCCGGCCTTGCCGGCATGGACCTGGCCAAGGAAGTGACGGCCGCCACCACCCAGGAATGGACCGAGACCGAATGGGATCTGGCCGCGGGCTACGGTGCCCTCGAGGCGCCGAAGTTCCATGTGGTGGCCTACGATTTCGGCGTCAAGCGCAACATCCTGCGCATGCTCGCCGCGCGCGGCTGTCGCCTCACCGTCGTGCCGGCGCAAACCCCGGCCGCCGACGTGCTGGCGATGAATCCGGACGGCGTGTTCCTCTCCAACGGACCGGGCGACCCCGAGCCGTGCGACTACGCCATTTCGGCCATCAAGACCATCGTCGACAAGCGCGTGCCCACCTTCGGCATCTGCCTGGGCCACCAGTTGCTGGCCCTGGCCTCGGGTGGGCGGACCGCCAAGATGAAGTTCGGCCACCACGGTGCCAACCACCCGGTGAAGGACCTCGATTCCGGCCAGGTGATGATCACCAGCCAGAACCACGGCTTTGCGGTGGATGCCGACAGCCTGCCGGCCAATCTGCGCGCCACCCATGTGTCGCTGTTCGACGGCAGCCTGCAGGGCATCGCGCGCACCGATGCGCCGGCCTTCAGCTTCCAGGGCCACCCGGAAGCCAGCCCCGGCCCGCACGACGTCGCCTATCTGTTCGACCGCTTCATCAAGCTGATGGAAGCGCGTTAGTGATGTGACCGGCCCCGGCAGGCCCGGGGCCTGCCGTTTGTTCCACACATCACCTTTACCGAGTTATCGAGGCAAGCACATGCCCAAGCGTACCGACCTACAAAGCATCCTGATCATTGGCGCGGGACCGATCATCATCGGCCAGGCCTGCGAATTCGACTATTCCGGCGCGCAAGCCTGCAAGGCCCTGCGCGAGGAAGGCTACCGGGTGATTCTGGTGAACTCCAACCCGGCCACCATCATGACCGACCCGGAGACCGCCGATGTCACCTACATCGAGCCGATCACCTGGCAGGTCGTCGAGCGCATCATCGAAAAAGAGCGCCCTGATGCCATCCTGCCGACCATGGGCGGGCAGACCGCGCTCAACTGCGCGCTCGACCTGGCCAAGCACGGCGTGCTCGAGAAGTACGACGTCGAGCTGATCGGCGCCTCGCGCGAGGCCATCGACAAGGCCGAGGACCGCGAAAAGTTCAAGCAGGCGATGACCAAGATCGGTCTCGGCTCGGCGCGTTCGGGCATTGCCCACTCGCTGGAGGAAGCCTTCCAGGTGCAGGCGTGGATCGGCTTCCCGGTCATCATCCGCCCGTCCTTCACGCTCGGCGGCAGCGGCGGCGGCATCGCCTACAACACCGAAGAATTCGTCGAGATCTGCAAGGGCGGCCTCGAAGCCAGCCCGACCAACGAGCTGCTCATCGAAGAGTCGCTGATCGGCTGGAAGGAATACGAGATGGAAGTGGTCCGCGACCGTGCGGACAACTGCATCATCGTGTGCTCGATCGAAAACCTCGACCCGATGGGCGTGCACACCGGCGACTCGATCACCGTCGCGCCGGCGCAGACGCTCACCGACAAGGAATACCAGCTCCTGCGTAACGCCTCGGTCGCCGTGCTGCGCGAGATCGGTGTCGATACCGGCGGTTCGAACGTGCAGTTCGCCATCAACCCCGACGACGGCCGCATGATCGTCATCGAGATGAACCCGCGTGTGTCGCGCTCGTCCGCGCTGGCCTCCAAGGCCACCGGCTTCCCGATCGCCAAGGTGGCGGCCAAGCTGGCCGTCGGCTACACGCTCGACGAGCTGAAGAACGACATCACCGGCGGTGCCACGCCGGCCTCGTTCGAGCCGTCGATCGACTACGTGGTCACCAAGATCCCGCGTTTTGCCTTCGAGAAGTTCCCGACCGCCAATGGCCGCCTGACCACCCAGATGAAGTCGGTGGGCGAAGTCATGGCCATCGGCCGCAGCTTCCAGGAATCCTTCCAGAAGGCCCTGCGCGGCCTTGAAGTCGGCGCCTACGGCCTGGACGAGATCGAAGCCGATCCGGACGAGCTCGAGCGCGAGCTGGCCGATCCGGGCGCGCAGCGCATCTGGTACGTGGGCCAGGCCTTCCGTGAAGGGATGACGCTGGACGAGGTGTTCAAGCTCACCAAGATCGACCCGTGGTTCCTGGTCCAGATCGAAGACATCGTGCTGACCGAGAAGTCGCTTGCCGGCCGTTCGCTCAAGCGCATGGACGCCGAGCAGATGCGCGCACTCAAGCGCAAGGGCTTCTCCGACCGTCGCCTGTCCAAGCTGCTGGCCACGGACGAAACCTCGGTGCGCCTGCACCGCCAGGCGCTCGGCGTGCGTCCGGTGTACAAGCGTGTCGATACCTGCGCGGCCGAGTTCGCCACGTCGACCGCCTACATGTACTCGACCTACGAGGAAGAGTGCGAAGCCGCGCCGACCGGTCGTCGCAAGATCATGGTGCTCGGCGGTGGTCCGAACCGCATCGGCCAGGGCATCGAGTTCGACTACTGCTGCGTCCATGCCGCGCTCGCCCTGCGCGAAGACGGCTACGAGACCATCATGGTCAACTGCAACCCGGAAACCGTGTCGACCGACTACGACACCTCCGATCGCCTGTACTTCGAGCCGATCACGCTCGAAGATGTGCTCGAGATCGTGCATGTCGAGCAGCCCGAGGGCGTGATCGTCCAGTTCGGCGGCCAGACCCCGCTCAAGCGCGCCCGCGCGCTCGAGGCCAACGGCGTGCCCATCATCGGCACCAGCCCCGACATGATCGACGCGGCCGAAGACCGCGAGCGCTTCCAGAAGCTGCTCAACGACCTCGGCCTCAAGCAGCCGCCCAACCGTACCGCGCGTACGCCGGACGAGGCCGTGCGCCTTGCGGCCGAGATCGGTTACCCGCTGGTGGTGCGCCCGTCCTACGTGCTCGGTGGCCGCGCCATGGAAATCGTGCACGAGCAAAAAGACCTCGAGCGCTACATGCGCGAGGCAGTCAAGGTGTCCAACGAGTCGCCGGTGCTGCTCGACCGCTTCCTCAACGACGCCACCGAGGTGGACGTGGACGCGCTGTCGGACGGTGACCAGGTCATCATCGGCGGCATCATGGAACACATCGAACAGGCCGGCGTGCACTCCGGCGACTCGGCCTGCTCGCTGCCGCCGTACTCGCTGCCGGCTGACCTGCAGGACGAACTGCGCCGTCAGACCACCGCCATGGCCAAGGCGCTCAAGGTGTGCGGTCTGATGAACGTGCAGTTCGCCATTCAGGGCGAGGGTGACGCTGCCGTCGTGTATGTGCTGGAAGTGAACCCGCGTGCCTCGCGCACCGTGCCCTTCGTTTCCAAGGCCTGCTCGCTGCAACTGGCCAAGATCGCCGCCCGCTGCATGGCCGGCCGCTCGCTGGCCGACCAGGGGGTCGCGGGCGAGATCGTGCCGCCGTATTTCTCGGTGAAAGAAGCGGTCTTCCCGTTCAACAAGTTCCCCGGCGTCGACACCATCCTCGGCCCCGAGATGAAGTCCACCGGCGAAGTCATGGGCGTGGGCCACACCTTTGCCGAAGCCTTCGTCAAGTCGCAGATCGCCGCTGGCGTCAAGCTGCCGCAAGGCGGCACGGCCTTCATCAGCGTCAAGCAGACCGACCGCCCGGCGGCCGTCGATGTGGCGCGCCAGCTCCACGAACTGGGCTTTGGTCTGGTGGCCACGCGCGGCACGGCCTCGGCCATCGAGGCGGCCGGCATCCCGGTCGCGGCGGTGAACAAGGTCAATGAAGGTCGTCCGCACATTGTGGACATGATCAAGAACAATGAGATCTCGCTGGTCATCAACACCGTTGAAGAACGCCGCCAGGCGGTGGCCGACTCGCGCTCGATCCGTACCAGCGCCCTGGCCGCCAAGGTGACGGTCTATACCACCGCCGAAGGCGCCCGCGCAGCCTGCATGGGCCTGCGCCACCTGGATCAACTGGAGGTGTACGCCGTGCAGGCGCTGCACGCCGAACTGAACTAAGACAATGAACAAGATTCCTCTGACCGTGACCGGAGCCGAACTGCTCCGGCAAGAGCTGCATACGCTGAAAACCGTGGAGCGCCCGAACGTGATCGCCGCGATCGCCGAGGCGCGCTCGCATGGCGACCTGTCGGAAAACGCCGAGTACGACGCCGCCAAGGAGCGTCAGGGCTTCATCGAGGGCCGCATCAAGGAAGTCGAAGGCAAGCTGTCGATGGCGCAGATCATCGACCCGGCCTTGCTGGACGCCGATGGCCGCTGCGTGTTCGGTGCCACCATCGAGCTTGAAGACCTGGAGTCGGAAAACACCGTGACCTACCAGATCGTGGGTGACGACGAGGCCGACATCAAGCTGGGCAAGATCTCGATCAGTTCGCCGATCGCCCGCGCCCTGATCGGCAAGTACGCCGGCGACGTGGCCGAGGTTCAGGCCCCGGGTGGCGTGCGCGAATACGAAATCATCGATGTCCGTTACATCTGAGCCACGCCGTGACCGCCACCATCGCCCGCCTGCAACGCCTGCTGCTGACCTTGTGGGTGGGGGCGATGTGGGCGGTGGGCTATCTGGTGGTGCCGGTGCTGTTCGGCGAGCTGGACGACCCCGTCCTCGCCGGCGCGCTGGCCGGCGCGCTGTTCCAGAACGTTGCCTGGCTGGGCCTGGTGTGTGGTGCCGGCCTGCTGTTCCTGCAGTTCGCCCGCGGCCATGCCTTGCCCTTGCCGCGGGTGGTCGTGATTTGTGTCGTCGCTATGCTGGTGCTGGTGTGCGTGGGTCAGTTCGTGATCGATCCGATCATTGCCGGCATCAAGGCCGAGGCCGGACCTGGCGGGGCAATGGCCAGCGAGCTGAAAGACCGCTTTGCCATGTGGCATGGCGTTGCCAGCGTGCTCTATCTGTGCCAGAGCCTGCTCGGTGTGCTGGCTGTCTGGCGTGCCGCGGTGCCGGCCGGCGGCGCGAACACGCCAGCACCGTCAGCCACGTGATTGGCGGCGGGGCGCACCCGTGCGGGCAGCAGGCTTGGCTCGGCCGGTCGCAGCTTCACGGCCCTGGGGCGTTCGCGCCTTGGGTTTGTCGGTTGTGCTGCGCGGCGCCGGCTTCTTCTTGAGCTCGGCGGCGGGCTTTTCGTCGGCCGGCGCTTCGCGCCACAGCACGAGGATATTCCCGATATGCTGAACGTTGGCAGCACCGGTCTGCTCGCAGATCTCGGCCATCAGCTGTTGCCGGGCGTCGCGGTCTTCGCCATAGACGCGGACCTTGATCAGTTCGTGGGCGGTGAGGGCGAGCTTGATTTCAGCCAGCACCGAGGGGCTCAACCCGTTGCCCGCAACGCTGACCACCGGGTTCAGATGGTGGGCGCGGGCACGAAGGGCTCGTCGCTGGACGGGCGTGAGGTCAGTCATGTGGTTGATCCGTTTGGGGAAAAGGACGCGATTCTACTCCTATGAAGCGTAGCAAGACCAGCAAGGCATGGATGCGCGAGCATCTGAATGACACCTATGTCCAGCAGGCGCGGGCTTCGGGCTATCGTGCCCGTGCCGCCTACAAGTTGCTCGAGATCGACGACAAGGACAAGCTCCTGCGCCCCGGCATGGTGGTGGTCGATCTCGGTGCCGCGCCGGGCTCGTGGAGCCAGGTGGCGTCGCAGAAGATTGGCGACGGTGGCCAGGTCATCGCGCTGGATCTGCTGGAGGTCCTCGGCCTGCCGCGGATGACCTTCATCCAGGGCGATTTCCAGGACGCAGCGGTATTGCGTGAACTGGAAGCAACGCTCGACGGGCGACCTGTCGACCTTGTGTTATCGGATATGGCCCCCAATATATCGGGCATTGCAGCGGCCGATCAGGCGCGTTCGATCGGCTTGTGCGAGCTGGCGCTGGATTTTGCCGTCGAGCATCTCAAGCCGGGTGGCAATTTCCTGGTCAAGGTGTTCCAGGGCGCGGGGTTTGATGAGTACCGGCGGGCCATGCAGGCGGCGTTCCGTTCGGTCGTGGTCCGCAAGCCGGCCGCCTCGCGGGACCGCAGCACCGAAGTGTATTTGCTGGGCCTTGGGGTCAAGCCGGTCGTATAGTGCGGGCTTATCGGGCCGATAAGTCTGGTTTGTTTTGCCTGCGGGAACGTTCACCCCTAGAATGGGTCTGCATCACTAGTGCCCCTGCCGGGCGTTCAAGGAAGTCGCGTTGAATAATCTTTTCAAGAATCTGGCGATCTGGATGGTGATCGGCGTCGTTCTGATGACGGTCTTCAATCAGTTCAACAAGCAGCAGCTTTCGCAGAATACGATGGAGTATTCGCAATTCATGCAGGAAGCGAAAGCCGGCAAGATCACCAAGGTGCTGATCGACGGCCGGGTCGTGCGTGCGACCACCCAGGAAGGGCGGAACATCGTCGTCTACACGCCGGGTACGCAGGACCTGTGGATGGTCTCCGACCTGATGCGCTACGGCGTCAATGTCACGGCGGGCAAGCCGGAGGAGGAGCAATCCTTCCTCACCAGCATTTTCGTCTCCTGGTTCCCGATGCTGCTGCTGATCGGCGTGTGGATCTTCTTCATGCGCCAGATGCAGGGCGGTGGCCGCGGCGGTGCGTTCTCCTTCGGCAAGTCCAAGGCGCGCATGCTCGACGAGAGCGCCAACACGGTGAATTTCGCCGACGTGGCCGGCTGCGACGAGGCCAAGGAAGAAGTCTCCGAACTGGTCGACTTCCTGCGCGACCCCTCCAAGTTCCAGAAACTCGGCGGCCGTATTCCGCGTGGCGTGCTGATGGTCGGCTCCCCGGGTACGGGTAAGACGCTGCTCGCCAAGGCCATTGCCGGCGAGGCCAAGGTGCCGTTCTTCAGCATTTCCGGTTCCGACTTCGTCGAGATGTTCGTGGGTGTCGGTGCTGCCCGCGTGCGCGACATGTTCGAACAGGCCAAGAAGCAGGCGCCGTGCATCATCTTCATCGACGAGATCGACGCGGTTGGTCGCCAGCGTGGCGCCGGTCTGGGCGGTGGCAACGACGAGCGCGAGCAGACCCTCAACCAGCTGCTGGTCGAGATGGACGGCTTTGAAGGCTCGAGCGGCGTCATCGTGATTGCCGCCACCAACCGTCCCGACGTGCTCGACCCGGCGCTGCTGCGTCCGGGCCGCTTTGACCGCCAGGTGGTGGTGCCCCTGCCCGACATCCGTGGCCGCGAACAGATCCTGCGTGTTCATATGCGCAAGGTGCCGATCGCGCCGGACGTTGAGCCGATGGTGCTGGCCCGTGGTACCCCCGGCTTTGCCGGTGCCGACCTGGCCAACCTGGTCAACGAGGCTGCCCTGTTTGCCGCCCGCGGCAGCAAGCGCCTGGTCGATATGGAAGACTTCGAGCGCGCCAAGGACAAGATCATGATGGGCGCCGAGCGCCGGTCGGTGGTCATGCCCGAGGAAGAGCGCCGCAACACGGCCTACCACGAATCGGGCCATGCCGTCGTGGCCAAGCTGCTCGACAAGACCGACCCGGTGCACAAGGTCACCATCATCCCGCGCGGTCGCGCGCTGGGCGTGACCATGCAGCTGCCGGCCGAAGATCGCTACAGCCAGGACCGCGAGCGTCTGCTGCAGACCATCGCCGTGCTGTTCGGTGGCCGCATCGCCGAAGAGATCTTCATGAAGCAGATGACCACCGGCGCCTCGAACGACTTCCAGCGCGCCACCGACATGGCACGCCGCATGGTGACCCAGTGGGGCATGTCCGATGTGCTCGGCCCGATGGTCTATGGCGAAGAGGATGGCGAGATCTTCCTCGGTCGCCAGGTGACGACACACAAGAACGTGTCCGAGTCCACGATGCAGAAGGTCGACGCCGAGATCCGTCGCATTCTTGATCAGCAGTACGCCCTGGCGCGCAACCTGATCGAGAACAACGCCGACAAGGTCGAAGCCATGACCCAGGCGCTGCTCGAATGGGAAACCCTCGATGCCGAGCAGCTCAACGACATCATGGACGGTCGCACCCCGCGTCCGCCCAAGCCGACGACGATGCCGCCGTCGCGCCCGGGTGACGATTCGGCCGGCGCAGCGCCCAACGCACCGGCGCCCGCGGCCTGATCACCGCGCTGTGACACCAATGGCCGGCTTTTGCCGGCCATTTCTTTTTCTCCGCCGGCACCGCCGGCCGCCCAGGGATTGATGCATGTTTTCCGCTCCGGTCCGTTACCGTATCCAGCCCCTTGACCTTGCCGGGCACCTTTTCACCGTTAGCTGCGAGATTCCCGCGCCCGCGCCAGACGGGCAGGTGCTCTCCCTGCCGGCCTGGATTCCCGGCAGCTACATGGTGCGAGATTTCGCCAAGAACATCGTGACGATCTCGGCCAGCGCGGGCGGCAAGCCCGTCGCCCTCGAAAAGCGCGACAAGCACAGTTGGCGGGCAGCGCGTGTGCCGCCGGGGGTGGCGCTGACCGTGGCCTATACCGTTTACGCCTGGGACTTGTCGGTGCGCACCGCGCATCTGGACCAGACCCATGGTTTCTTCAATGGCACCAGCGTGTTTCTCGCCGTCGAGGGGCAGACCGCGCAGCGCTGTCTGGTGGAGATCCTGCCGCCGCCGGTCGGCGCCATCGGCGACTGGCGGGTGGCCACGGCCATGCGTGAGGCCACGGGCATCGACGGCGCGGCCCGTCGGCATGGCTTTGGCTGGTACGAGGCGGACGACTACGATGAGCTGATCGATCACCCGGTCGAGATGGGCGATTTCACCCTCGCCACGTTCACCGCTGGTGGCGTGCCGCACGAGGTGGTCGTGACCGGGCGCCACGATGGCGACATGGCCCGCCTGTGCGCTGACCTGACACGTATCTGCGACTGGCAGATCGCCCTGTTCGGTGCCCCTCCGCCGATGTCGCGCTACCTGTTCCTCACCATGGCGGTGGGCGACGGCTACGGTGGGCTGGAACATCGCGCCTCGACGGCCCTGCTGACCCGCCGGGATGATCTGCCGTTTCATGGCATGGTCGGGCAGACCGAGGGCTACCGGCGCTTTCTCGGCCTGTGCAGCCATGAATATTTCCACAGCTGGAACGTCAAGCGCATCCGCCCCGCAGCCTTCATCCCCTACGACTTGTCGCAGGAGACCTACACGCCGCTACTGTGGCTGTTTGAAGGCTTTACTTCCTACTACGATGACCTCACTTTGGTGCGCTCGGGCGTGATCACCCCCGCCGATTATCTGGGGCTGCTCGGCAAGACCATCACCCAGGTGCACAAGGGCAGCGGACGGTTGAAGCAGAGCGTGGCCGAATCGTCCTTTGATGCGTGGACCAAGTACTACCGCCAGGACGAGAACGCGGCGAACGCGATCGTCAGTTACTACAGCAAGGGCGCACTGATTGCATTGGCGCTGGATCTGCAACTGCGCATCGGCAGCGATGGCAGATGCAGTCTCGACGATGTGATGCGCGCCTTGTGGCAGGCGCACGGGCAGGCCGGTATCGGGGTCACGGAGGCGGGCGTGTTCGACCTGGTGGCCAGCGTGGGTGGCGCCGCCGTGGCACGCTGGTTGCGTAAGGCCGTCAACGGTACCGACGACCTGCCGCTGGCGCGCTGGCTCAAGCCCATGGGTGTGCGGACGAGCCACCCGGCGCCGACAGCGCCGTCGCTCGGAGCGCGCCTGAGCGGGGCGGCGGGGGCGGCCACGCTGGGTGTCGTGCACGAGGGCGGGGCGGCCCACCGGGCGGGCCTGTCTGCGGGTGATACCTTGATTGCGGTCGACGGGCTGAAAGTGGTCGCCGAGACACTGGAGCCGATGCTGGCCCGTCGTGCGCCGGGCGATACGCTGCGGGTGCACGCCTTTCGCCGTGACGAACTGATGTGCTTCGATGTGGCACTCGATGCCGGGGCGTGTCCGGTGCAGCTCGAGATGGCGCCGCGTCCGCCGGCGGCGGCCCGCCGCTTGTGCAAAGGCTGGCTCGGCGCCTAACGTTTCTTCGACAAGGCGCTGATGGCGCGGCCGAGACCGTCGAGTGTCAGCGGGTACATGCGTTCCTGGCCAAGGATGTCGCGGATGATGCGGATCGACTGGCGATACTCCCACAGGCGCTCCGGCTCCGGGTTGAGCCAGACGGCCGAGGGATAGGTGTCGAGCAGGCGGCGCAGCCAGTCGGCGCCGGGCTCGTCGTTCATGTATTCGATGGCGCCGCCGGGCTGGAGGATCTCGTAGGGGCTCATGGTGGCGTCGCCGACGAAGATCAGCTTGTAGTCCGGCCCGTAGGTGTGGATCACGTCCATCGTCGGTGTGCGTTCCGAGTGGCGGCGATAGGCGTCGCGCCAGACATGGTCGTACACACAGTTGTGGAAGTAGAAATACTCCAGGTGCTTGAATTCGGTGCGGCTGGCCGAGAACAGCTCCTCGCAGACCTTGATGTGGTCGTCCATCGAGCCGCCGATGTCGAAGAACATCAGCACCTTGACCGCATTGTGGCGCTCCGGCCGCATGTGCAGGTCAAGCCAGCCCGCGTTGCGGGCGGTGGCGGAGATGGTGCCTTCGAGGTCCAGCTCCTCGACCGCGCCCTCGCGCGCAAAACGGCGCAGCCGGCGCAGGGCGACCTTGATGTTGCGGGTGCCGATCTCGACGCTGTCGTCCAGGTTGCGGAACTCGCGCTTCTCCCACACCTTGACTGCGGTGCGGTTGCCCGCCGACTCGCCGCCGACGCGGATGCCTTCCGGGTGATAGCCGCTGTTGCCGAAAGGCGATGTGCCACCGGTGCCGACCCACTTGCTGCCGCCCTGGTGGCGCCCCTTCTGCTCTTCGAGCCGTTTCTTGAATTCCTCCATCAGGCTGTCCCAGCCGAGCTTTTGCAGCGCGGCCTTTTCCTCGGCGCTCAGGTGCTTGGTGGCCAGGGCCTTGAGCCAGTCTTCGGGCAGGTCGACATCCAGGCCGGGGATCTCGGTGACGCCGGAGAAATAGCTGCCAAAGGCCTTGTCAAAGCGGTCGTAGTGGCTCTCGTCCTTGACCAGGCAGGTGCGCGAGAAGACGTAGAAATCGTCGATCGAGTGACCGCACACCCGTTGTTGCAGTCCTTCGAGCAAGGTCAGGAATTCCTTGGTCGAGACGGGCAGCTTGTGCTGGCGAAGATGGAGGAAAAACGGGATCAGCACGACACGGTTCCGAGGGCAGAAGCTGTCATGATGCCGCCCGCGCGGGTGGCTGTCGAGCACCCAGAACGTGTGAATAAGCCGGCTGCGCGAGCCGATTGCTGCGTTGCAATCGGCCCGGCTCGCGACGATTGCTTCACAAGTGCTCAGCGGGCGCGGATCTCGACCAGCTCGAAGATGTCCTTTTCGATCTCGGCATTGCTGGCGGCCTTGGTGGTGCGCACCATCTTGACATAGCGACGGGCCTCGGGCGCATACCAGATGTCGAAGTGCACGGTGGTGGGTTCGACATCGCGCATGGCGGAGCCGCCGGTGGCCCGCCGGGTGCTCCAGACCTCGATCCGCACGGCGTCAAAGCTGCCTGCCGGGACGCGAACACGGTCGCGGCCATCGACATTGGCGATGGTGCTCCAGTCGTCCCAGCGGCCTTCCAGCGTCGGCGTGCTGATGCCGCGCCAACGGCCGCCGTCGCCGGGCGGATCAAAGGCCGCCAGCCAGGGGCTGAACTCCCAGCCGATGTCACCCCAGTCGATCAGCGTTGCCTGTGTGCCCGGTGAGCGGCGCAGGATGGCACGGCTGGCCTGGGGTGCGGTGATGCTCATCTTTTCGTACACGGTCGCGCCGTCGACACGATCGGTGGTGAAGTGCAGGGTGCGTGTCGGGCTGGTTGGCCACTTGCCGCGGCTGCGGTAGACCCAGGTTTCGCCGGGCCGGGGGTGGGGGCTGGCCACCGGTGCAGGCTCAGCTGCGGGTACGGCACGTACGCTCTGGCGGGCGCTGCCGCCGGGGCCGGTGGCACTCAGCGTGAGCGTCGCGGCGGCGGAGAGCGGCACCGTGATGCAGTTGCGCGCGGCATTGGGCAACTCACCAGGGCGCGGAGTGAGCGTCAAGCGGGTGGCGTTCTCGACGCGGTAGCAGACCTTGGCACCGCCGGTTTCGGCGTGTGCGTCGAGGCTGAGGATGCGCGGCGCGGGGGGCGCCGGTGGCGGGGTGGGCTGTGGCCGTGGCGCCGGTGCCGGTTCGGGGCGCGGGCGTTCGGCGACTGGCGCCGGTGCCGGTTCGGCAGGCGCGGCGGTGTCGGCCTGCCCGGACAGCGGCCAGCCCACGGCCTCGCCGTTTGCCGGCGTGATGCTGAGCGTGGCGCGGTGGGCGCCCGCGGTGCTTGGGGCAAAGGCCACCGTGTAGCTGCAGCTGCTGTTGGCGCGCACGGTGTCGCCGCAGGTGTCGACCAGCACCCGGAAGCTGCCCTGCGCGTTGTCGGTCAGGGCGGCGGTCAGCGCCGCGGCAGCGTCGCTGGTGTTGCGCAGGCGAAGCTCGCGGGTACGGGTTTCGCCGACGGTGGTGGTGTCGAAGGCTGCGGCCGGTGTTTCTGCGACGAGCCGGGGCGGCGGCGGGGCGGCGGGTGGCGCGACGGCAGGTGTCGGTGCGGGTGCCGGCTCAGGTGTTGGTATCGTCGGCGGTGGACGGTCTTGGTTGAGTGCAAACCACCCGCCGGCCATGGCGATGAGGAGTGCGGCAATACCGGCCCAGCGCCCCCATGCGCCCGCCGGGGGTGTCGGTGTGGTCGTCGGTGTGACGGGCCGGGCGGGCGGGGGTGCGGGCGGCGGCGGTGCGGCGGTGTGCTCCGGGGTGTCGGCCGCGCCGAGAATTTTCTCCAGCGTGCGGATCAGTTCGCCCGAGGTGGCGTCCCACTGCTTGTGGTTCAACTCGACCGCCTGGCGACGGACCAGCGCTTGCAGGTCTTCGGGCAGATCGTCGATGGTCGGCATCGGCGCCCGGTCGAGCAGGACCGGCACGACACGGATGTCGCGGGCGAGGGCTGCACGGGTTTCGAGGCGGATGAAGTCGTGCGGGTCGTCGAGGCGGCGGCGACCGCTGGCGTCGGTGGCGGTGAGCCATTCGTCCCCGATCAGGACGATGAGGACGCGGCATGAGGCGACCGCGCCTTCGATGGCATCGACAAAGTCGGTGCCGGGCTCGATACCCTCGACATCCATGAATACCCGGCCTGCGCCAAAGTGCGCGGCGAGGCGGTCATACAGTCGGCCGGCGTAACCGGCCGAATCGTCCCGACGATAGCTGATGAAGATGCCATTCACCCTTGCGGCCCTCATGCCTTCGTAATGCAAGCATAGCAGCGGGGCGCGGCAGGTGTGGTGCGGTTTAGTCCTCGGCGGGTTCCAGGCGGGCGCGCTGGCGCGCCATGTAGGCGCGGTGCAGGCCAACGATGCAGGCCAGGAAACCGGCCAGGGCGACGACGCCCAGCGTCATGCCGGCGGCGCCGGACATGAGCAGCGGCGGCGGTGCCGGCTGGTTGGCGGCGATGTAGATGCCAAAGCCGAAGACCATGAGGATGGGCATGACGGCGGTGCCGACGGCGAAGAACAGGACTTTCATACGGTGGCTCGGAGTGTGTGTGTGACAGGCGCGGTTAGCGGTTGCGTTTGGCCATGTAGGCGAGGCGTTCGAACAGATGGACATCCTGCTCGTTCTTGAGCAGGGCGCCGTGCATTGGCGGCAAGGCGGTATCGCCGTCGCGTGCGTGCAGCGCCTCGGGCGGGAGGTCTTCGGCCATCAGCAGCTTGAGCCAGTCGATCAGTTCGGAGGTGGAGGGCTTTTTCTTGAGACCGGGAATGCTGCGCAGGCCGAAGAAGACCTCCAGCGCTTCCTTGACCAGGGCCGGCTTGATGCCCGGGTAATGGACGTCAACGATCTGCTGCATGGTGTCGGCGTCGGGGAACTGGATGTAGTGGAAGAAGCAGCGGCGCAGGAACGCGTCGGGCAGCTCCTTTTCGTTGTTGGAGGTGATGACGACGATCGGACGCTGGCGCGCGGCGATGGTCTGGCGCGTTTCATACACATGGAACTCCATGCGGTCGAGCTCGCGCAGCAGGTCGTTGGGGAACTCGATGTCGGCCTTGTCGATCTCGTCGATCAGCACCACGCAGGGCGTGTCCTGCTCGAAAGCCTGCCACAGCACGCCCTTGACGATGTAGTTGGCGATGTCCTTGACCTTGTCGTCGCCCAGTTGCGAGTCGCGCAGGCGCGAGACTGCATCGTATTCGTACAGACCGTGCTGCGCCTTGGTGGTGGACTTGATGTGCCATTGCAGCAAGGGCAGCCCGAGCGCGGCGGCCACTTCTTCGGCCAGCATGGTCTTGCCGGTGCCGGGTTCGCCCTTGATCAGCAAGGGGCGCTGCAATGTGATGGCTGCGTTCACCGCCAGTTTCAGGTCGTCTGTGGCGACATAGCTGTCGCTGCCTTCGAATCGCATGGAGAGTCCTGTCGCTTCGGGGGTCGTCGAAGCGCTGATTATATGCGCCGCAGCAGGGCTTGTCAGAATCGAACGAGTGTTTGATTTATGGTCATCGGCGGGCTAAGTTGCTGCTGTACGGGTGTGGCAGGGGCGCCGGTGCGAAGGACCCAAAACAATGACAAGGAGACGTTTCATGAGAGCTATTCGTCACATTGGCGCCGCGCTGGTGCTGTCGGCGACCTGCGCCATGGCGCATGCAGGCTTCTCGTCGCTGGTGGTGATCGGCGACAGCCTGTCGGACAACGGAAATGTGTCGGCGCTCACCGGCGGGTCGATACCGCCGGCGCCGTATGTGGGGGGGCGCTTCAGCAACGGGCCGGTGGCCGCCGAGGCGATGGCCGGCGCGCTCGGCATCGGCTTGCAGGACTTTGCCTTCGGCGGGGCGAAAACCGGGACCGATCTGGCGGGCAACGACAGCTACCTGTGGAACCTCGGTCTCAACAACACGGGCATGGGCGCGCAAGTCGGCATGTTTGCCGCCAGCCTCGGCGGTGCGTCGGCGGACCCCGGCGCCTTGTACATGGTGTGGGGCGGGCCAAACGATTTCTTCGAGCCGACCATGACGCCAGCGATGTCGGCGGGCCATATCGGGTCGATCATCTCCAGCCTGTACGGCCTGGGCGCGCGCAGCTTCTTCGTTCCGAACATGCCGGACCTGGGCAGTACGCCCGAGTTCCTCGGCACGGCCCTGGCGCCGACGATGACCGGGGCGACGCTGGCCTTCAACGCGCTGCTCGATGCCGAGATCCTGGGCCTCGGGCTGGTCTTGCCGGATGCGAGCTTCATCCGCTTCGACACCTTCAACTACTTCGCGCAGGTGCTGTCGCGGCCGGATGACTTCGGCTTCGTCAATGTCGCCTCGGCCTGTATTTCCGATCTTGCATGCGTGCTCAATCCGGCCGTTCAGGCACAGACCTTGTTCTGGGATGGCGTGCATCCGACCACGGCGGGGCATGCCGCACTCGGGCTGGCGTTCGTGCGCGCGATCCCGGAGCCGTCGACCGCGCTGCTGCTCTTCGGTGCGTTGGCGGCGGTGGGCGTCACGGGGGGGCGTCGCCGGGCCTGAGATCTGCGGCGGCATCGCAGATCGTTTGCGATGACGCCGGGGCAAGGGGGCGGAAACGGAAGCTCATGATTTTGTGTGGGTTTTTGTGCGCCGCAGCGAAACGAGAACGGTTTGCATCGGGCGGAAACCTGCCCGTAGAATCAGGTCGTCGTTTCCGCACCCCAACCCAACAGAGGAGTCTCCATGAAGGGACGACGTCTTATCACTGCGGCCCTTGTGGCCGCGGCCTGTGCCCCCGCATGGGCCGTTGAAGGTAACGCCGACGCCGCTAAAGACAAAATATCCATGTGCGTCGGCTGTCACGGTATCCCCGGATACCGCACGGCATTTCCCGTCGTGTACCACGTGCCCAAGCTGGGCGGCCAGCATCCGGCCTACATTGTTCAGGCGCTTCAGGCCTATCAGCGCGGCGACCGGGACCACCCCTCGATGCAGGCCATCGCGGCCAGCCTGAGCGAACAGGACATGGCCGACCTGGCCGCCTACTACGGAGGGGCACAATGAAGACGCAACGATGGTTGTGGATCACCGTGCTGACCGTCGGTATGCCGATGTCGGCCATGGCCGGCAACGTGGCGGATGGCAAGGAAAAAGCCGCCGTGTGCGCGGCCTGTCATGGGCAGACGGGGCAGAGTGTGTCGCCCGATTTCCCGAATCTGGGCGGGCAACATGAGGACTATCTGTACCGCGCGCTGCTCGACTACAAGGCCGGGCACCGCAAGAACCCGATCATGGCGGCCCAGGTCGAGAACCTGAGCAAGGCCGACATGGCTGATCTGGCGGCGTACTTTGCCGCCCAGTCGGGGCTGTTCGTCAAACGCTGAGCGCTTGGCCGTGGGCCGTGCCGGTCGCCGCCGTCAGGCGAGGCCGGCACGCTTGCGCACGGCCTCGACATAGGCCGCGCCGTCGGGCGGCTGGCGGTCGCGCTGGGCGCGCCAGATCACCTCGCCGAGGCATTCGAGCACGTCGTGCAAGGCGTCGTGCCGGTTGCCCCTGCGCAGTTGCAGCTGCGCAAAGGCGGGCTTGAGCCCGTGCGGCTGGTTGATCGACAGCTGTTCTTCGATGGCCAGATGCAGTGACAGGTGCAGGAAGGGGTTGACCTGGCCGTCTTCCGGCGCGAAGTCATGGTCGATCGCCTCCGGGTCTTCCAGCAAGGGCTGGTATTCCGGGTGCAGCTGGACGATATCCACCACCATGGTTTCGAGCGGCGTGAGGATGCTGCCGTCGCGGTGCTTACGCCAGGCGTCGATGAAGAACTGGCGGGCCTGGTCGCGTGAAGGATCAAACATGGTCGGGGTGTCCGGGCGGTGGGAGATCGGTCTTGTCGCGGAAGTTGCACAGGTCGCGTACCAGGCAGCGCCCGCAGGCGGGTTTGCGTGCCGTGCACACATAGCGCCCATGCAGGATCAGCCAGTGGTGGGCGTCGAGCAGGTAGGGCTTGGGCACGCGCCGCAGTAAGGCGGCTTCGACCGCGTCCACATCCTTGCCGGCGGCCAGCCCGGTGCGGTTGGCGAGGCGGAAAATATGGGTGTCCACGGCCATCGCCGGCTGGCGGAAGATGGTGTTGAGCACGACGTTGGCGGTCTTGCGGCCGACGCCGGGCAGCGCGGTGAGCGCATCGCGATCGGCCGGCACCTCGCCGCCGTGGCGCTCGAGCAGCAGGTAGGACAGCGCCACCACGTTCTTCGCCTTGTTGCGGAACAGGCCGATGGTCTTGATGTGCTCGGTCACGCCTGCCTCGCCGAGGGTGATCATGGCTTCTGGCGTGGGTGCGGCGGCGAACAGCTTGCGGGTGGCGATGTTCACGCCCTTGTCGGTGGCCTGCGCCGACAGCACCACGGCCACCAGCAACTGGTAGGGCGAGGCGTATTCGAGCTCGGTCTGCGGATGCGGGTTGGCGGCCTGGAATCGCGCGAACATGTCGGCGATGGCCGCCTTGCTCATCGGGCGGGGCATGCCGGCGTCAATGCTCCGGTACGGCGTCGGCGGGCGGCGTGACCGGTGCGGCGTGCTTGCGGGCGGCGGCGCGACTGTTGATCCAGTTGAACACCGCGATCAGGCAGCCGAGGGCGAAGAAGGCGCCGGGCGGCAGGATAGCGATCAGGAAGCCGGGGTAGCCCTCGCCGAGCACCTTGATGGCGCTGGCGCCGTCGATGATCAGGTCGATGCCGCCAAACAGCGTGCCGGCGCCGATCAGCTCGCGCATGGTGCCGAGCACGGCCAGCACCAGCAGCAGGCCGACGCCCTGGGCGATGCCGTCGAAGGTGGACACCAGCGGATCGTTCTTGGCGGCGAAGGCTTCGATGCGCGCCAGCACGATGCAGTTGGTGACGATCAGCGGAATGAAGATGCCGAGCACCAGGTACAGCTCGTGCAGATAGGCATTGAAGAGCAGGTCGACCACCGTCACCAGCGAGGCGATGATCAGGATGAATACGGGGATGCGGATCTCGTAGGGGATGAAGTTGCGCAGCGTGGCCACCGACAGGTTGGCCAGGGCCATTACCACGATGGTGGCAATGCCGAGGCTGACCGCATTGACCATGGTGGTGCTGACCGCGAGGATGGGGCACAGGCCGAGCAGTTGAACCAGGCCGGGGTTCTGCTTCCACAGGCCATTGATCCAGGTGTCTTTGCTGAAGGCGCTCATGGCTTGGTCTCTCCCGTGGCGGCGAGGTGTTCGCCGGTCCTGGCGTCGAACAGGCGGTGCTGGTTGGCCTCGGCGTAGGCCAGCGCGCGTGCGGTGGCAGCGACCACGGCGCGGGCGCTGATGGTGGCGCCGGCGCGGGCATCGAAATCGCCGCCGTCCTTGCGGACCTGCCAGGTGGCCGCCGCGGCGCTGTCGAGGCCGCGGCCGATGAACTGGCCGATCCAGGGCTGGGTCTTGTTCGGGTCCTTGCGCGGGTCGATATAGTCGCCCAGGCCCGGGGTTTCCTTGTGGGCGGTGGCGCGCACGCCGCTCAGGCGGCCGTCGGCGCCGACGGCGACGACCAGGTCGATGCCGCCGCCGTAGCCATCCGGCGCGCGGGCCTCGACGATCAGCGCGACCGGCTCGCCGTTCTTGCGGGCGCGATACACCACGCTGCCTTCGTCGACACCCAGCGCGGCCGGTGCGGTGACCACCACGGTGTCGGTGAGCAAGGTGTTGTCATAGCTGTCCGGCGCCAGCACTTCGGCGATCAGCTTGCGCTTGACCTCGGCCACGGCGGCGTCGATGTCCGGCTTGGTGTAGCGGTAGGTCAGCGCCATGGCGGCGGTAAACAGCGAGGCGAACAGGGTGAGGATCAAGGCCGTGCGGATCGAGGTCCGCGTGGCGGTGTATTCGGTGCTCACGCGCTCAGTCTCCCTTGTGGCCGAACACGCGCGGCTGGGTCTTCATGTCGATCAGCGGCACGCACAGGTTCATCAGCAGCACGGCGAAGGCGATGCCGTCCGGGTAGGCGCCGAAGTTGCGGATCAGCCAGGTGATGAGCGCCACGCTGGCGGCGAAGATCAGCTTGCCGCGCGGGGTGGTGGCGCCCGAGACCGGGTCGGTCACGATGAAGAAGGCCGCCAGCAGGCTGCCGCCGCTGAGCAGGTGGAACAGCGGCGAGGCGAAGTGTGCCGGGCTGGCGAGCCAGAACAGGCCGGATACGACCACCAGGCCGGCGATGAAGGCGGTCGGCAGGTGCCAGGTGATGACGCGACGCTGGATCAGGAAGAGGCCGCCGATCAGATAGCCCAGGCCGATCCATTCCCAACCGCGGCCGCCGGCGAGGCCGAAGGCGCTGCCGGACAGGATGTCGCCCACCGCCGTGCCGGCGCGCAGGCCGGTGCGCAGCGCGTCGAGCGGGGTGGCGCCGGTGACGGCGTCGAGGCTCGCGCCGCCGATCAATTGCAGGTGAGTACCCAGATCCAGCCAGCCGGCCGCCGGCCACTGCGACATGGCCGAGGGGTAGGCGACGATCATCAGGCAGTAGGCCGCCATGGCCGGGTTGAAGGGGTTCTGCCCCAGGCCGCCGTAGAGGTGCTTGACGGCGCCGATGGACAGCACGGTGGCGAGGATGAGGATCCACGCCGGCACGATGGTCGGGAAGGTCAGCGCGATCAGCCAGGCGGTCACCACGGCCGACAGGTCGGAGACATACAGGCCCACCGGCTTCTTGCGTAGGCGCAACACGGCGGCTTCGGCGGAGACGGCGCTGAGCGTGGCGATGGCGATATTGACCACGATGCCGGGCCCGAACTGCCAGACATACAGGCCAATGGCCGGCAACAGCGCCACCAGCACGGTGAACATCACCTGCTGCACGCTGGTGGGTTGGCGAACGAAGGGGGAGGTCAGCATCAATGCTATTCCGGCGCGTCGGTGGCGGCGTTCTGCTCGGCCTTGGCGGCGCGGCGGGCGTCGGCCTCGGCCACCTGGGCGGCCTGGTCGGGCGTCAGGTTGTCAGTGTTTTTTGGCGCGACCTCGGCTTTCTGGGCGCGGGCGCGCTCGAGGGCGGCGGCGATCAGGGCGCGCTTGGCATCGTCGGGGGAGGCCGTGGCGTCGGCCGCAGCCGGGGCGTCGCCCTGGGCGGCCAGCTTGGCCTTGGTGGCCGCGGCCTTGGCTGCGAGCTTTTCGGCCTTTTCGCGCTTTTCGCGGGCCTGGCGTTCGTTGCGGAATTCGAAGCGCTCACGGGCGGCATCGGCGGCGCTCTTTTCGCGCTCGCGTGCCCAGATCTCGCCCTTGGCGAAGCGGAAGTAGTCGACCAACCGGATCTGCGACGGGCACACGTAGGAGCAGCAGCCGCACTCGATGCAGTCGAACAGGTGGTATTCCTGCGTCTTGCCGAAGTTCCTGGCGCGTGAGAACCAGTACAGCTCGAAGGGTTGCAACTCGGCTGGGCAGGCGCGTGCGCAGGCGCCGCAGCGGATGCAGTTCATCTCCGGCGGCGGTGGCGGGAACAGGGCCGGCGAAGTGGCGATCAGGCAGTTGGTGGCCTTGACGGCGGGGACGTCGAGGCGCGGCAGCTCGAAGCCCATCATCGGCCCGCCCATCAGGATGCGGTCGGTGTCGCCCTTGGGCTTGGCCAGCGCGAGCAGATGCTCGACCGGCGTGCCGATGAGCACCTCGAAGTTGCCCGGCTGCTCGACGTTGCCGGTGACGGTCATCACCCGCGAGACCAGCGGTTCGCCATGGGCGATGGCACGGTTGACGGCGTAGGCGGTGCCGACGTTGAAGCATTGCACGCCGAAATCGCCGCCGAGCTTGCCGTGCGGAATCTCGATGCCGGTGAGCACGCGGATCAGCTGCTTTTCGCCACCGGCGGGGTAGAGCGAGGGCACCGGCACCACGGTGATGTCACCGGGCAGGTCGTGCACCGCGGCGCGCAGGGCTTCGATGGCCTGCGGCTTGTTGTCCTCGACGCCGAAGACGATCTCGCGCGCGCCGGTCAGCCGCTTGAGGATCAGCGCGCCGGCGACGATGCCGTCGGCGCGTTCGCGCATCAGGCGGTCGTCACAGGTGATCCACGGCTCGCATTCGGCGCCGTTGAGGATCAGGGTTTCGATCCCGCCGCCAGCGCCGGCCTTGATGTGGCTGGGGAAGGTGGCGCCGCCCAGGCCGACGATGCCGTGGTCGCGCAGCCAGTTGAGCGCGTCCCTGGGGTTGGCCGTGTCGAGATCGAGCGTGGGGCGGTCGGTCCAGCGGTCTTCGCCGTCGGGCTCGATGATCACGCAGCGGGTGGTCAGGCCCGAGGGGTGGGCCATGGCGTGCGGGGTGATGTCGACGACGGTGCCCGAGGTCGGGGCATGCACCGCGGTGCTCAAGGGGCCGTCGGGCAGGCCGATGCGCTCGCCCTTGAGCACTTTCTGGCCGGGGACGACGATGCACAGCGCGGTGGCGCGCGGGCTCTGGCGCAGTGGCACCACCAGTTGCGGCGGCATCGGCGCGGGCCGGATCGGGGCGCCGGCGGAGGCGTTCTTGTGGGTCTCGGGCTTGACGCCGCCCTTGAAGCGGAACAGGCCGGCGATCATGCAGCGTCCTTGATCTGGATGACCGGGTATTTCCACTTCCAGGTCCGGACGGTTTCTTTCAGCGGTTCCATGGTGATGCAGTCGACCGGGCAGGGGGCGATGCACAGTTCGCAGCCGGTGCAGTCGGCCTCGACCACGGTGTGCATCTGCTTGGCGGCGCCGACGATGGCGTCGACCGGGCAGGCCTGGATGCACAGCGTGCAGCCGATGCAGGTCTGCTCGTCGATGACGGCGACGGATTTGGGTTTTTCGACACCGTGCTCTTCATCCAGCGGCTTGAACTCGCGGCCGAGCAGATCGGCCAGGTGGCGGATGCCTTCTTCGCCGCCCGGCGGGCACTGGTTGATGTCGGCCTCGCCGTTGGCGATGGCTTCGGCGTAGGGCCGGCAGCCGGGGAAGCCGCACTGGCCGCATTGGGTCTGCGGCAGGATGGCGTCGATGTTGTCGACCAGCGGGTCGCCCTCGACCTTGAAGAAGATGGCGGCAAAGCCAAGCGCGGCACCGAGCAGCACGGCAATGCCGGCCATGACGAGGATGGCGGTCAGCATGGCAGGGCGTCTGTGCGCACGGGCGAGTAGGTGGTGTGGGTCACTGGTAGCGATCCAGTCCGGCGAAGCCCATGAAAGCGAGGCTCATGAGGCCGGCGGTGATCATGGCGATGGCGGTGCCCTTGAACGGGCCGGGCACGTCGGCGCCGTCGAGCCGTTCGCGGATGCCGGCGAACAGCACCAGTGCCAGGGTGAAGCCAACCGAACTGCCGAAGCCGAAGAGCAGCGACTCGAACAGGTCGTGGCGCAGACCGACGTTGAGCAGCGGCACGCCAAGCACCGCACAGTTGGTGGTGATCAGCGGCAGGTAGATGCCCAGCACCTGGTGCAGCAGCGGGCTGGTCTTGTGGATGACCAGTTCGGTGAGCTGGACGATGGCCGCAATGACGACGATGAAGGACAGCGTGCGCAGGTAGACCAGATCGTTGGGCACCAGCAGGTAGTGGTCGATCAGCCAGCTGGTGCCGCTACCGAGGGTGAGCACGAAGGTGGTGGCCGCGCCCATGCCGATGGCGGTCTCGAGCTTCTTGGATACGCCCATGAACGGGCACAGGCCAAGGATGCGCACCAGTACCACGTTGTTGACCAGGACGGCGCCAAGAATCACGAATAAATAGCTGCTCATGCCAAGCTGCTCTTGTTGAAGCCGGGGATTATCCCCTGAGGGGCCGTGCTGCTCAACCCCGCTACGGTTATAGGTATATGCCTTTGGTCCGCGTCAGTAGTGGCGGTCGGTGGCCGCGACGCAGTCGCGGATCAGGCGTGGGCCGTGGTAGATGAGGCCGCTGTAGATCTGCACCAGCGCGGCGCCGGCGTCGATCTTCTCGCGCGCGTCCTCGCCGCTGAGGATGCCGCCGACGCCGATGATCGGCACCTCGCCGCCGAGCTTGCCGGCCAGGGTGCGGATCACGCGGGTGCTGGTCTCGCGCACCGGGCCGCCCGACAGGCCGCCGGTCTCGTCGCCATGGCGCAGCCCCTGGACCGCCTCGCGGGCAATGGTGGTGTTGGTGGCAATGATGGCTTCGAAGCGGTGCCGGCGCACGGCGTCGGCGATCTGGGTGATCTGGTCGTCGTCGAGGTCCGGGGCGATCTTGAGCGCCAGCGGCACCTGCTTGCCATGCTGGTCGGCCAGGCGTTGCTGTGCCGTCTTGAGCGGGCCGAGCAGGGCGTCCAGTTCCGAGGCGCCTTGCAGGGCGCGCAGGTTCTTGGTGTTCGGCGACGAGATGTTGACCGTCACATAGCTGGCCAGCGCATAGACTTTTTCGAGGCAGGCGAGGTAGTCGTCCACCGCGCGCTCGATGGGGGTGTCGAAGTTCTTGCCGATGTTGATGCCCAGCACGCCGCGGTACTTGGCGCCGCGCACATTGGCGATCAGGGCATCCACGCCATGGTTGTTGAAACCCATGCGGTTGATGATGCCCTCGACCTCCGGCAGGCGGAACAGGCGGGGCTTGGGGTTGCCCGGCTGCGGACGTGGGGTGATGGTGCCGATCTCGAGAAAGCCGAAACCGATGCGCGCCAGCCCGTCGATGGCCTCGCCGTTCTTGTCCAGCCCGGCGGCCAGGCCGACCCGGTTGGGGAAGGTGATGCCCATCACCTCGGTGGGGACGGCGGGCAGCGCCTGCGCGGGCGGGAGCAGATGGCCGCCGAGTCGCAGCGCGTTCATGCCAAGGCCGTGGGCCTTCTCGGCGTCCATCGAGAAGAAAACAGATCGGATCAGGTCGTAGAGCATGGGACGGGATTCTACTCCACCGGCGCGGCGATGGTGCGCCGCGTCAGCGTCCGGGTGGCCCCGCGCCCGCGTGGCGCCTGGGGGCCGGTGGCTGCAGCGATGCCTTCTGTAGCAATTGGTACAGAAGCCGGTGCCGCCGACGGGCATCGTGGTGCTGTTGCCAAACCGGCGACCAAACCACGGAATGGAGAGCAAACCCCATGAACACATTGAAAACCCTCGCTTGTGCCCTGCTGGTGGCTGCCGGTCTGGCAGCCGGGACGGCCAACGCGGAGACGCGCCTCGACGATGCCACCATCCTGGCGATTTTCGATCAGGCCAACTGGGCCGACATATCCACCGCGCGCCTGGGGATCAAACGGGCGAACAGCAAGACGGTGAAGGATCTGGCGATAATGGTGGCGACCGACCATGAAGCGGTGCAGGCGATGGGCCGGGCGCTGGCCAAGAAGCTGGCGCTGATTCCGTCGCCGCCAGACGATGACACCAGTGCCGCGGCGCATGCGGAGGCTGTCGGGAAGCTGCAGGCGCAGTCGGGGGCGGCCTTTGACGCGGCCTACCTGACGCACGAGATTGCGTTCCACCGTGCGGTCATTGCCGCAATCCGGACCACACTGCTGCCCCAGGCCACTCACCCGGAACTCAAGGCGCTGATCACGCAAGTCCTGCCCGGCTTCGAACACCACCTGTCATCGACCGAGTCGGCGGCGCGCTCGCTGGGTGTGGCATTCTGAGCCCGGACGGCCACCCGTGCGGCGGGACACCCCCGCCGCACGCCGACGGAGCGAATGATGCCGACACGGATTCTCGGGGCCATTGCCCGCTATGCAGAATTGTCCGATGCCAGCCAGCACACCCTGCGCCAGGGCATGCGCTTCAGCCAGCATGCGGCTGGTGAGGTTTTGCTGCACAAGGGGCAGAAGGTGTCCGGTGCGTATTTTGTGGCGCAAGGGCGGCTGCGCGTCTTTGCCGTTGGCGAGCGCGGTGTGGAGGCGACGCTGTATGCGATCGAGCCGGGCGAGACCTGTGTCTTCGCGCTCAACAGCCTGTTCAACGACTTGCGCTATCCGGCCTGGGTGCAGGCCGAGGAGGACACCGTGGTCGGCCTGATCCCGGGGCCGGTGTTCCGGCGCCTGTTCGACCACGAGCGTGCCATGCGCGACCTGGCCGTGCGTGGGTTGTCGACGCTGGTGTTCAAATTGATGGAGGGCGTCGAGGCCGCCCACACGCAGCGCCTGGACCAGCGACTGGCCGGCCTGTTGCTGACGCGCGCCAGCGGCGCCGGCGAGGTGCGGATGACGCAGCAGCAGATGGCACAGCATCTGGGAACAACGCGTGAAGTCGTCGCGCGCTTGCTGCGCGCCTTTGTCCGCCAGGGGTGGATCCAGACCGGCCGGGGCCGGATTGGCCTGAACCAGCCCCGGGCCCTGGCCGATATCGCAGGGGGCGTTGCATGAGCCGGGCCGCCGGCGGCGCGGTCAAATCAGCTGTTCGTCGAGCAAGGTCTGCCACTGGCCGCCGATCCGCCCTTCGAGCGGCTTGAAGCGCGCCTTGTAGGCCATCTTGCGGCTGTCGCGGATCCAGTAGCCCAGGTAGAGGTAGGGCAGGTTCAGCGCCCGGCAGACGTCGATCTGCCACAGGACGCCCCAGGTGCCGAAGCTGGCGGTGGGCAGGTCGGGGTCATAGAAGGTGTAGACGCTCGACAGTCCGTCGGTGAGGCGGTCGATGATGCACACCATGCGCAGCACGCCCGCCTCGCGGAACTCGATCAGGCGGGTGTCGACATGGCTCTGGAGCAGGAAATGGGCGTACTGCTCGCGGCTGTCCTGGTCCATGCCGCCGCCGGCATGGCGTTGCTCCTGGTAGCGCTGGTAGAGCGCGTAGTGCTCGTCGTCGAAGCCGAGCGGCCGTTCGGTGACCTGCAGGTGCCCGTGCCGCGCGGCGCTGCGGCGCTGGCTGCGGCTGGCCGTGAAGCGCTCGACCGGGATGCGCACCGGAACGCAGGCCTGACATTGGTCGCAGTAGGGGCGGTAGGTGAACACGCCGCTGCGGCGGAAGCCGTTGCGCACCAGCTCCGAGTAGATCGGGGTGTCGATGACATGGTTGGGGGTGGCGACCTGCGAGCGCGCGCGCTGCGCGGGGAGGTAGGAGCAGTCGTAGGGCCCGGTGACGTAGAACTGGATCAGCGCGTAGGGGTAGTCCTTCTGCATCGCTTACTCCGTTGTGCGGCTCCAGTCACACCCGGGGTCGGGGCGCTGCGGCCAGCGTTGCGGTGTCGGCGTGGGGCCGATGAGTTGTTCCAGCGCCTGGCTGAAGGCTGCGCGCGGCACTTCGATGCCGCCCATGCGGCTCAGGTGGGCGGTGGTCATCTGGCAGTCGATCAGCCCGAAGCCGTGGTCGTCGAGCAGGCGCGCAAGGTGCGCCAGGGCCACCTTGGAGGCGTCGCTCACCCGCGAAAACATCGACTCCCCGAAGAACGCCTTGTCCAGCGCGATGCCGTACAGCCCGCCGACCAGCTCGCCGTCCTTGAAGCATTCGACACTGTGAGCGTAGCCCAGTTCATGCAGCCGGGCATAGGCGGCCTGCATGTGTGAGGTAATCCACGTGCCGTGGGCGTCGCGGCGCGGCCCGGCGCAGCCGGCCATGACCTGCGCAAAGGCGGTGTCGAAACGCACCTCGAAGCGATCACTGCGCAGGGTCTTGGCCAGCGAACGGGTGATGCGCAGGCGCGATGGCAGCAGCACCATGCGCGGGTCGGGGCTCCACCACATGATCGGCTCGCCCTCGCTGAACCACGGAAAAATGCCGCGCCGGTAGGCCGCCAGCAACCACGGCGGGCTGAGCTCGCCGCCGGCAGCGAGCAGGCCGTTGGGCTCGACCAGCGCCTGTGTGAGGGGCGGGAAGTCGGGCTCGGTCAGCCACGGGATCATGGCTGGCGGGCGGGGCGGGGCGGCGGGACGGGGTCGTAGAAGGTCACCACATGATCGACATCCAGACGGATGCCGATGCGCTCGCCGATGGCGTGGTTGTGGTGGCTGGGGACCAGCGACAGCAGCTTGACGCCGTTGTCGAGCCTGAGCGTGTAGAGAATGTCGGCGCCGCGAAAGGCCTTCATCAGCACGGTGGCGGTGTCGGGGCTGCGGTCATCGTGCACGATGTCGTCCGGCCGCAGCAGGACGTCGACCGTCGCGCCGACCGGGCAGATGCCCATCGGGCCGCAGTCGAGCGGGGTGTCGCTGCGCAGCGTGCCGAGTGCGATCTCGACCCGGTCATCGCCCACCACCCGGCCGGGGACCAGCACGCCCTGGCCGACAAAGTCGGCGACAAAACGGTTGGCCGGGCGGTGATAGAGGTCATAGGGGGTGGCGCGCTGCTGGATGCGCCCGCCATGCATCAGCGCGACGACGTCGGCCACGGCAAAGGCTTCGTTCTGGTCGTGCGTCACCAGAATGGCGGTGGTGCCGGTTTCCTTGAGGATGCGGCGGACTTCCAGCGACAGGCGTTCGCGCAGCTCGACATCGAGATTGGAGAATGGCTCGTCCATCAACAGCAGACTTGGCGCCGGGGCCAGCGCACGGGCCAGCGCCACGCGCTGCTGCTGGCCGCCTGACAGCTCGTGCGGATAGCGCCGGGCCTGCTGGTCAAGGCCGACCAGATCGAGCAGGGCGTCAACCCGCGCCTGCTGTGCCTCGGTGCTTTGCTTGCCCAGACCGAAGGCGATGTTCTGGCGGACGTCGAGGTGCGGAAACAGCGCGTAGTCCTGAAACACCATGCCGATCCGCCGGCGCTCCGGCGGCAGGTGCAGCGCGGTACTGCTGACACACTGGCCGTCGATCCGGATTTCGCCACCGCGCACCCGCTCGAAGCCGGCGATCGCGCGCAGTACGGTGGTCTTGCCGCAGCCCGATGGCCCCAGCAGGCAACCGATCTCGCCCTCGGCAAGGGCGAAGTCCAGCCGGTCGACGACCGGTTGCGTGCCGTAGGCAAGCGTCAGTTGATGCACGTCGAGAAGCGTCATGGCAGAAAGTTGACCGGTGTGGCGGGGTGAGTGAATGCGATCCATTATAATTTCGTTCCCGCCCGGGGCGCGCCGCGCGTCGGGCCTTTTTTCGGGAACAGGATGCATCGCCGTCTGACTTTGCTTGGCCAGTACCGCTGGCTCACCCTTGCCGCGCTGGCCGTTGCCGCCCTGGCGGCGGTGCCGATCCTGTCGGTCTTTGCCAGCCTGGCCGATTTCAGCACGCAGGCCACCTGGGCGCACCTGGCGTCCACCGTGTTGCCCGAGTACATGCTCAACACCCTCATCCTGTGCGTTGGTGTGGGCATCGGTGTGTCGAGCATCGGCGTGACCACGGCGTGGCTGACCGTGATGCACGATTTTCCCGGCCGTCGCATCTTCGAGTGGGCGCTGATCCTCCCGCTGGCGGTCCCGGCCTATGTCATGGCCTATGTGTACACCGATTTCCTCCAGTTCGTCGGCCCCTTGCAGAGCCAGTTGCGCGACTGGTTCGGATGGCAGTACGGCGACTACTGGTTTCCGGATGTGCGGACCGTCGGCGGCGCGGTCGGCATGTTTGCCTTCGTGTTCTACCCCTATGTGTACATGCTGGCGCGCACGGCCTTCCTCGAGCGGGCCACCGGCGCCATGGAGGCCGGGCGCTCGCTCGGCCTGGGGCCGTGGGCCTGCTTCTTCCGGGTCTCGCTGCCGATGGCGCGTCCGGCAATTGTTGCGGGCACTGCGCTGGCCTTGATGGAGACCCTGGCCGACTTCGGCACCGTGTCCTACTTCGGCGTGCAGACCTTTACCACCGGCATCTATCGCGCCTGGTTCTCGCTCGGCGATCGTGCCGCGGCCGCGCAGTTGTCGGCGGCCCTGCTGTCGGTCGTGGTGCTGGTGCTGGTGCTCGAGCATGTCAGCCGGGGGCGGGCGCGCTTCAACGATACCTCCCGCCAGCAACGCCCGCCGCTCGGGCGCAAGCTGTCGCCGTTGGCCGGAGGCATTGCGTCGCTGGCCTGCTTCCTGCCGCTGCTGTTCGGCTTTTTGCTGCCGGCAGGCCTGTTGCTGGAGATGGCGGTGACCGAGGGCGATGCACACTTCGGGCCCCGCTTCTTTAGCCTGGCCGGCAACAGCTTCACGCTGGCCACGGTGGCTGCCGTGCTGGGCGTGGCGCTGGCCTTGCTGCTCGGCTACGCCAACCGCCTGTCGCGCGGCCCGCTGACCCGCGGGCTCAACCGGCTGGTGGGTCTGGGCTATGCAGTGCCGGGCACGGTCATCGCCGTCGGCGTGCTGATCCCGGTGACCCAGCTCGACAACTGGCTGGCAGGGCTGTTCAAGACCCATTTCGGGCTCAGCATCGGGCTGGTGTTGACCGGGGGCATGGTGGCGCTGGTGTATGCCTATCTCACGCGCTTTTTGAGCGTGGCGCTGCATGCGGTCGATACCGGACTGGGCAAGATCACCCCGTCAATGGACGAAGCGGCGCGCAGCCTCGGTGCCGGCGCCTGGGCCAGCCTGCGCCGGGTGCATATGCCGATGCTCAAGGGCAGCCTGCTGACCGCGGGGCTGATGGTGTTCGTGGATGTGATGAAGGAGCTGCCGGCCACGCTGGTGATGCGGCCGTTCAACCTCGATACGCTGGCAACGCAGGCGTTCAACCTGGCCTCGGACGAGCGACTGGCCGAGGCCTCGACCGCGGCGCTGACCATCGTGGCGGTTGGCCTGGTGCCGGTGATCGTACTGTCGGGGCAGATCGCGCGGCAACGCCGGCGGCGGGCCTGAGAAGATTAAAAAAAGGGAGCCGGTCGGCTCCCTTTTTCATGGTGCGCGACGCCTTATTTGACGTCGGCGGCAGTGCGCAGCTGCAGGATGTGCTGCTCCAGGCTCTGGGCCTGCAGGCGCTGCTTGAGCTGCGGCGAGACCTGGTCGAAGTCCGGCGCGGCCATCTTGCGAGTGTCGTCCAGCTTGATGATGTGGTAGCCGAACTGGGTCTTGATCGGCGCCGGGGTCATCTTGCCCTTTTCGAGCTTGACCATGGCGTCGGAGAACGGCTGCACGAAGGTGCTGGGCGCGTTCCAGCCCAGGTCGCCGCCCTTGTCCTTGGAGCCGGGGTCTTTCGAATGGGCCTTGGCGAGGTCGTCGAACTTCTCGCCCTTGTTGAGCTTGGCGACGATGGCGAGTGCTTCGGCTTCGTCATCGACCAGGATGTGGCGGGCGTGGTACTCGGTGTCGCCGAGGCGGCCCTTGATTTCGTCGTAGGCCTTGCGCACGTCGGCGTCGGTGACCGGGTTCTTGGCCACGAAGTTCTGCAGGTAGGCGCGGATCACCACGGCCTTGCGGGCCAGCTCGATCTGGGTGGCGACGTCCGGGGTCTTGTCGAGGCCTTCTTTCTGGGCCGCCTGGAAGAGGATCTCGCGACGCACCAGTTCTTCACGGACGGCGCCGCGCAGCTGGTCGTTGTCGGGCGTGCCCTTGGCGGTCTGCTCGGTGATCAGCGCGTCGGCGTGGCCTTGCGGAATGGCCGTGCCATTGACCGTGGCGACCGGGCCGGCAGCGAGGGCGACTTGGGCGGCGGCGCCGGCAATCAGCACGACGAGCAGCTTCTTGGAAAACAGGTTCATTCAGCAATTTCCTTGTTGGCGGGGGTCAGAGTTCGTCCGGCGCACTGGCGCGGATGGCCAGGGCGTGGATGGCGCGCGGCATCAGGTCGCCCAGCGCGGCGTAGATCAGGCGGTGACGGGCCACCGTATTCTTGCCGGCAAAGGCTGCCGACACAATATCCACACGGTAGTGGCCGCCGCCGTCACGGGCGCCGGCGTGGCCGGCATGGAGGGCGGATTCGTCGTCGATATGCAGCGAGAGTGGCGCGAGCGCTTCGGTCAGGCGGGTTTCGATGGCGGCGACGGTGGTGCTCACGGCAGAACCTTCTTGAACGGCTTGACGGTGGTGCGGGCGAAGACGCCTTCGGTCACGTAGGGGTCGGCGGCGATCCAGGCTTCGGCCTCGGCGAGCGAGGCGAACTCGGCGACGATGAGGCTGCCCGAGAAGCCGGCGGGGCCGGGGTCCGGGGAGTCGATGGCCGGGCAGGGGCCGGCCAGCAGGAGGCGGCCTTCGTCCTTGAGGGCGTTGAGCCGGTCGAGGTGGGCCGCACGCACGGCCATGCGGGTGTCCAGCGTGCCGGGCGCGTCTTCGCCGATCAGGGCGTAAAACATCATTGTTGGGGTTCCTCTTCCACGTAACGGGACAGGTACATGCCCTGTCCGATGACAAACAGCAGCATCAGACCCATGCCGCCGAACAGCTTGAAATTGACCCAGGTCTCTTCCGAGAAGCTGAAGGCGACATACAGGTTGAGCACGCCCATGAGGGCAAAGAAGCCGGCCCAGGCGCCGTTGAGGCGGCGCCAGATCGGGTCGGGCAGGCGGATCTGGGCTTCGAGCACCGCGCGGATCAGGTTCTTGCGGAAGACCGTGGCCGAGACCAGCAGTGCCGCGCCAAACAGCCAGTACACCGCAGTCGGCTTCCACTTGATGAACACCGGGTCGTGGAAGACCAGCGTGGCGCCGCCGAGCAGCGTGACCAGCACCAGCGTGACCCACAGCATGGTGTCGACCTTGCGATGACGCAGCCACACCCAGCCGATCTGGGCAAAGGTGGCGGCAATGGTGACGGCGGTGGCGAGCAGGATCGGGGCCTGCTTGATGCCGATCTCGGCGCCGAGCAGGCTGCTGGCCATGTCGGCGGCGGCCACGTCGTACACCCCTGCAATCTTGTAGGCGGCGAAGAACAGGATGACGGGCAGCAGATCGAAGAGAACTTTCATGGGCGGTGAGTATATCGGTTTTGGGGCGGCTGCCGGTGGCGCACCGAACGCGGCCGTGGTGTGTCAGACGCCTTGCAGGTCGATCAGTTCCGGGCCGCGCCCGCAGGCTTCATTGGCCGGCAGGGCGGTGTCGATCTGTTTGGGCGGCGGCAGCTTGAGATTGGCCATGGTATCGATGAATGCCTCGCGCGTGGTGTTGGCCAGGCGCGGGTTGGTCTGGCGTTCCTGGCCAATGCAGGTGACGCGCTGGCCTTTGTAGTCGTGGGCCGGATAGACCAGGGTTTCGGGCGGCAGCGTGAACAGGCGCTGGGTGACGCTGTCGTAGAGCGTGCCGGCGTCGCCGCCCTGGAAGTCGGTGCGCCCGCAGCCGCCGATGAGTAGCGCATCGCCGGTGAACAGGCGGTCGCGCCAGCGGTAGGAGACGCAGCCGGGGGTGTGGCCGGGCGTGGGGATGACCCGCAGCAGTTCGTTGCCGAAGGGGATGAGGGTGTCTTCGGTGGCGCGCAGGTCGGCGCATTCGGCGCCGCCGATGGCGCTGGTCACGGTGCGGGCGCCGGTGTGCTCCTTGAGTGCGGCGGCGCCGGTGATGTGATCGGCGTGAACATGGGTTTCGAGTACCCAGCGCAGTTGCAGGCCCTGCTCCTGCAGCAGTGACAGGTAGCCGCCGACATGGCCGAGGACGGTGTCGATCAGTACGGCGTCAGCGGTGAGGGCGTCGGCCAGCAGATAGGTGTAGGTGCAGCTGTCTTCGTCGAACAGCTGGCGGAAAACGATGCTCATGGACGTGCCCCCGGATAGCGCATGGCCTGATTCTAGCCCGAACTCATGACAGCGGCGTGGATGCCGGGCAGCGTGAGGGTGGCGATCAGGCCGCCGTCGGGGTGGTTGGCCAGGTCAAAGCGGCCGTCGTGGGCCTTGGCAAAGCGGTCGACGATGGCCAGCCCGAGCCCCGCGCCTTGCGGATTGCTGCGTGCCTCGTCGAGCCGGACGAAGGGGCGCTTGAGTTGCTCGATGGCCGCTTCGGGCACGCCGGGGCCCTGGTCGATGACCGCGATCTGCCAGCGATCGCCGAGGGCCGTGGTGCGCAGGGTGATGGTCTGGTCCGTGCCGCCGTAGCGTTCGGCGTTGTCGATGAGGTTGCGCAGGGCGCGCCGCAGGGCGACGGGGCGGGCGCGGATGATGGCCGCCTCGTCGAGCTCCAGGCGCAGCTTCAGGCCGCGCAGGCCGTAGGGTTCGGCCACGTCGGCGATGAGTTGGGCGAGCTTGACCGGTTCGGGCGGTTGCGGTTCGCTGCGGCCGTAGTCGACGAACTGGCCGATCACGCGGTCCATTTCCTCGATGTCGCTGACCATGGCGCGCACGTCGTCATTGGGCGCGCCGCTCATCTCCACCCCGAGCCGAAGCCGCGCCAGCGGGGTGCGCAGATCGTGCGAGACGCCGGCGAGGATGATTGCCCGGTCGCTCTCCAGCCGCGCCAGATCGCCCGACATCTGGTTGAAGGCGTCGGCCACCTCGGCGATTTCGCCGGGGCCACCCGAGTCGAGCGGGGGCGGGTATTGCCCCTGGCCGACGATGCGCGCCGCCTGGGCGATCCGGCGCAGCGGGCGGCCGATACGGAAAACGATCAGGTAGGCGCCGAGCAAGGCCATGCCCATGATGACGCCGCCCCAGCCCAGCCATTCGAGCGCGCGCGGGCGCTGGATGCGTTCGCGCGGGAGCATCACCCAGTATTCGTCGGCGTCGAGCGGGTCGAGCCGGAAACTCAGCCAGAAACCCTGAAGCCCTTCCCAGCTGCCGGCAAAGCGCGTGTTTGGCCCCAACTGGCGGCGCACTTCGCTGGTCAGCAATTCGATGGGGCGTGTCTGCGGCAAGGGGGTGAGGGTGTCGTCGTCTTCGGCCGGATAGACCCGGATGCCTTCGAGGGCGGTGAGGTCGATCAGCAGTTCGAGCCGCCGTGCCGAGTCGGCATTGACCAGCGCGGTGCGGGTCAGGTTGACGATGCTGACCACCATCTGCGCCAGGTCGCGGGCGCGCGGTTCCTGCTCGAAATGGCGCACGATCTGCGACCACGCCGCGAAGGCCAGCAGCAGCATCAGCGCCAGCAGGGCGAAGGTCTGCCAAAGCAGCGAGCGCGGCAGCAGGGCGCTCAGGCCCGATGCGGCGCGTGGCGCAGCGTTGGGGGGGGCGGGCATTCCGGTGAGCGCTTAGGCCGACTTGCTGCCGTCCGGCACGAACACGTAGCCGAAGCCCCAGACGGTCTGGATGTAGCGCGGCTTGCCGGCGTCGTCTTCGACGAGCTTGCGCAGGCGCGAGATCTGCACGTCGATGGCGCGATCAAAGACGCCGTACTCGCGCCCGCGCGCCAGCTCCATGAGCTTGTCGCGCGACAGTGGCTGGCGCGGGTGTTGCACCAGCACCTTGAGCAGCGAGAATTCGCCGGTGGTGAGCGAGATCTCCTCGCCGTCGCGGGTCAGAGTGCGGGTGGCCAGGTCGACCGTGACCGAGCCGAAGCTGACGGCTTCGTCGTCGAGCGCCGGGGCACCGGGCAGTTGCTGCGGCTGGCGGCGCATCACGGCCTGGATGCGGGCAACCAGTTCGCGCGGGTTGAAGGGCTTGGGCAGGTAGTCGTCGGCGCCCATCTCGAGTCCGAGAATGCGATCGACATCGTCGCCCTTGGCCGTGAGCATGATGATCGGCGTGTTGTCGTCGGCGGCGCGCAGCCGGCGGCAGATCGACAGGCCGTCTTCGCCCGGCAGCATCAGGTCCAGCACGATCAGGTCGTAGTGCTCGCGGTGCAGCGCCCGGTCGAGGCCGGCGCTATCGACGACGGCCTTGACGACATAGCCTTGTTCGGACAAATAACGGGAGAGCAGGTCGCGCAAGCGGGCGTCGTCATCGACGACCAGCACCCGGCAGCGCTGTTTGGGGGAGTTGTGCGTTGTCATGGCGTGAATCGTATCGACACCCGCGTTCCGAAACCAGCGACAGGGTGACACTTGGCGGGTATCAAGCGTAACCGTTCGTAAGTTCCGCCATTGTGCGCAATATTGCCTTACATGTCGCTTGGTGGCTGGATAGAATCGCGCTATCTACACAGTGTGATTCATTGCGTGCATCAGACTGCTCTCATGCCTACACCGCTGCGCTTGCTGACCTGCCGTCGTGCCCTTGTGCTGGCCCTGCTTTGCGCGGTCGGGAGCGCTCACGCGTCAGATGATACCCGCAGGGATCGCTTCCAGGACCGCCAGTTGCTCGACGAGCAGGACCGCGCCTGGCGGGCCGACATCCGCGCTTCGGTGAGCCAGTTTGCCCATATTTCGGCCGACGACAACCGGCCGCAGCGCCAGCCGATGAGCGATGCCGAGCGCAGCGAAATGCGTCGCGACATCGACGAGGCCATCCGCAAGGCCTACGGCAAGCGCCAGCGCCCGCGTCACTGACGCACCGCTCGCGGCGCCGCCGATGCGGCCGCTGCACACCGCCGCCGTACCCCGTTCATCCTGAAGTCGCTTGCCCATCCCGATGGCCATGGATACTGCCCTCGGGCAGCGGCACGGGTACAATCCGCTCTCGATGAAACTCCTTGGCATTGAATCTTCCTGCGAACGCGTCAGCGTCGCCGTCCTGTGCGACGGCCAGATCCACCAGCAATGGGTTGAAGGGGGCAACACGCCGTCAGCACGGCTGATCCCCACCGCCCTCGAACTGCTCGCGGTCCATGGCCTGTCGATGGGCGCGCTCGATGCGATTGCGCTCGGCGTCGGCCCGGGCGCCTTTACCGGCTTGCGCCTCGGTTGCAGCGTGGCCCAGGGGTTTGCCCTGGCGGCCGGGCTTGGCATTGTGCCGGTGTGCAGCCTGGCGACCATCGCCGCCGCGCAATCGGCGCCGCGGGTGCTGGTCGCCACGGACGCCCGCATGGGCGAGGCCTATGTGGCGGCCTTTGAGCGTGGTCCGGAGGGCTATACCGCACTGGGCGCGCCGGTCTGCCTGCCGCCGGAGTCCGTCGTGCTGCCGCCGGAAGGCGTGTGGCTCGGGGTCGGCACCGCGTTCGGCAGCTATGCCGGCCGCCTGCTGGCCGGCGAGGCACGGCTCACGCCTGGCGATGCCACCGCCGTGCCCGGCGCGGGCGAGCTTGTGCATCTGGCAGCGGCATCGCTGGCGAACACACCGGCCTGCGACCCCGCCACCGTCGGCCCGACCTATGTGCGCGACAAGGTGGCCCAGACGGTGGCCGAACGCCTGGCGCAAGGCGGCAAGGCGTGACGGTGCCGGCGTTTTCCTTTCGCCCCATGCACGAGGCCGATCTCGACTGGGTGCTGCGCCATGAACCCGAGCTCTACCCGTTTCCGTGGACCCGGGGCAACTTCGAAGACTCGCTCGGCGCCGGATACAGCTGCTGGATCATGTCAGAGGGCGAGACGCCGATTGGCTACGCGGTGGTGATGCAAGTCTTCGACGAAGCGCATTTGCTCAATTTCAGTGTCGTGCGCGCGGCGCAGGGGCGCGGTGTGGGGGCGGCCTTGCTGGCGTTTCTGCGCGAGGCGGTGCGCAGCCGCGGCGTGACCCAATTCTTCCTTGAAGTGCGTCCCTCCAACATCGCGGCGCGTGCGGTTTACGAAAAAGCGGGCTTTACCAGCATTGGCCGTCGCAAGGGGTATTACCCGGCCGACGGCGGGCGCGAAGATGCGCTGGTGATGCGGGTGGCGCCATGACGCGGCGTGACTCGATCCTGCGCGAGATGGGCCTGGGCCCGATCTGGCGGCTGCGCGATGCGCCGGATGTGGCGCCGGCAGACGACGGGGTCGAACCGGCCGCGGTACAGGTCGACCCGCCGCCCGCGCCGCCGCCTCCGCCACGGCAGGCCGCATCGCCGCTCAAGTCGCTGGCATCGTTCAATAGTGCACCGGCTGAGCCGGCCGTCGCGCGCACCGCACCCGCCGACGCGGGCGAGCGCAGCGCGCGCCTGGCAGGACTCGACTGGGCGGCGCTGACCGAGACCATTCTCGCCTGCCGTGACTGCACGCTGTGCGAGCAGCGCACCCAGGCCGTCCCCGGCGTGGGCGACCCGCAGGCCGACTGGCTGTTCGTTGGCGAAGGGCCGGGGGCCGAGGAGGATGCGCGCGGCGAGCCGTTTGTGGGCAAGGCCGGCAAGCTGCTCGATGCCATGCTGGCGGCCATCGACCTGAAGCGGGGCGACAATGTGTACATTGCCAACGCGGTCAAATGCCGGCCACCACTGAACCGCACGCCGGAGGCGGAGGAGCTGGCGGCGTGCTTCCCCTACCTGGCGCGCCAGATCGAACTGATCCGCCCGAAGCTGATCGTCGCCCTCGGCCGCCCGGCAGCGCAGGCTTTGTTAAATACCGACATTCGTATTGCATCGGCCCGAGGCCGGTGTTTTGATTACCACGGCACGCCGGTCATCGTGACGTATCACCCGGCGTATTTGCTGCGCAACCCGCTCGATAAGGCCAAGGCGTGGGAAGACCTGTGCTTTGCCCGTCGCCAGATGCGGGATCGCGCGTCCGGACAGGGAGAGGTTTGATGAGATTGTTTCGCGTGCTGGCCGTGTGCCTGCTTTCCGTCAGTTTGTTGTCGGGCTGCGGCTACAACCAGATCCAGATCAACGATGAAAAGGTCACCGCCGCCTGGGCCGAGGTGCTGAACCAGTACAAGCGCCGTGCCGACCTGGTGCCCAACCTGGTCAACGTGGTGAAGGGCTATGCCGACCATGAGCGCGAGGTGCTCACCCAGGTGACCGAGGCGCGCGCCAATGTGGCCGGCGTGAAGGTGACGCCCGAACTGCTCAACGACCCGGCGGCGATGGCCCAGTTCCAGCAGGCGCAGGCCAACCTCAGTGGCGCACTGTCGCGCCTGCTGGTCACCGTCGAGCGCTATCCGGACCTCAAGGCCGACGCGAGCTTCCGCGACCTGCAGGCGCAGCTCGAAGGCACCGAGAACCGGGTCACGGTGGCGCGCAACCGCTTCATCGAGGCGGTGCAGACTTACAACATCTCGGTGCGCACCTTCCCGAACAACCTCACCGCCATGGTCATGGGCTACTCGCCCAAGGCCAGCTTCACGGTGGAAAACCCCGAGGCCATCAGCCAGCCGCCGGCCGTGCAGTTCGGTAGCGGCAAGTCCTGATGCATCGTCGGGCTGGCGCTCGCGCGGCGCTTGCGCTGTGGCTGTGCCTGGCGTGGCTGGCGGTGTTGCCGCGCCTTGCGCTGGCCGCGCCGCTGCAGGCGGTGCCGGCGCTCGAAGCGCGGGTTACCGACCTGACCGGCACGCTCAGCCCTGACGAGCAGGCCGCCATCGCGCAGCGCCTGGCGGCGGTCGAGCAACGCAAGGGCAGCCAGATTGCGCTGCTGATCGTGCCAACCACCGAGCCCGAGGCCATTGAGCAATACAGCATTCGCGTGGTCGACGCCTGGCAACTGGGCCGCAAGGGCGTCGACGACGGCGTGTTGCTGCTGGTGGCCAAGGCCGATCGCGCCCTGCGCATCGAGGTCGGGCGCGGGCTCGAAGGGGCGATCCCCGACGCCATCGCCAAGCGCATCATCGCCGAACAGATCACCCCGCATTTCCGCGATGGGCGCTTTGCCGCCGGGCTCAATGCCGGCATCGACGCGATCACCGCGCGTATCGACGGGGAACCGCTGCCTGCGCCGGTGCGTCGTGCGCCGCAGGCCTCGGCCGACTCGGTGTTCGACCTGCTGGTCCAGACTGTCTTCATCGCCTTTTTCGCCGCCCCCTTCCTGCGCGCCATCTTCGGCCGGCTGCTGGCCTCCGGGGTGGGCGCGGTTGCGGGCGGACTGTGGTGGTTTCTGAGCACAAGCGCGCTGAGCCTGGCCGGTATCGGTGCGGTGGTTGCGGCGGTGGCGGTCATGGTGGTCGGCAGCGGGCGCGGCGGCGGGCCGTGGACCACCGGCAGCGGCCACGGCGGCGGCTTCGGCAGCCGTGGCGGCGGCTGGTCGTCTGGTGGCGGTTTCAGTGGCGGTGGCGGCGGTTTCAGCGGCGGCGGCGCCTCGGGGCGGTGGTAATGGACGTCACACGCATCCTGCGCCATCTGCTGATTCCCGCCTGGCGGGTGAAGCGGCGCTTTCCCGAAGCGATGCTGGCCGAGATCGAAGCGGCAATCCGCGACTCGGAATCCGCGCATCGCGGCGAGATCGGGCTGGCGATCGAGTGTGGGCTCGGCCTGGCCGCCTTGTGGCGTGGCGTCACGCCGCGTCAGCGGGCGCTCGACGCCTTTGCGTCGCTCGGCATCTGGGATACCGAAGAGAACACCGGCGTGCTGCTGTACATCCAGTACGCCGACCATGCGGTGGAGATCGTGGCTGACCGGGGCATCGCCCGGCATGTGCCGGCCGAGCGCTGGCAGGCGATCTGCCGTGCGCTGGAGGCACGCTTTCGCGCCGGGGACTATGCCGGCGGTTGCGCGGCGGCGGTCGCCGAGATCGGAACGCTGATCGCCACGCACTACCCGAAGACTGACGACAACCCCAACGAGCTGCCGAACCGGCCGGTGATCATGTAGCGCCGCGCGCCGTCAGTGCATCGGCGAATCGTCGAGGTGCGCCACGTCGTCCGACACGCGCTGGTTGGCGTGGTGGGCTTTCTGCACCAGGTACATGGTGCCGGCCACGAACAGGCCGAAGAGGATGATCACCGTGTTGATCGACACCCCCCACATGATCAGCAGCGCGTAGATGCCGGTCATGACCAGGATCGACAGGTTCTCGTTGAAGTTCTGTACCGCGATCGAGTGGCCGGCACCCATCAGGATGTGGCCGCGATGCTGGAGCAGGGCGTTCATCGGCACCACGAAGAAGCCGGCCAGCGCCCCCACCAGGATGAGCAGGAAGATGGCGATGGTCTCGTTGGTCACCAGCGTCATCACCAGCACCATCAAGCCCATGCCGATGCCCATCGGGATCACCCGCACCGACTTGCGCAGCGTCACATAGCGCGCGGCAAGCACCGCACCGACGGCCACGCCGATGGCCACCACGCCCTGCAGCATGGTGGCGCTGGACAGGTCCATGCCCAGCGCGTGCTCGGCCCACTTGTAAACAATGAACTGCAGCGTGGCGCCGGCGCCCCAGAACAGCGTCGTCACCGCCAGCGAGATCTGGCCGAGCTTGTCGCGCCAGAGCAGCTTGAGACAGTGGTTGAAGTCGTGCACCAGGTAGAGCGGATTCTTCTTGAGCACCTTGTGGTCGACGCCGGTGTCCGGGACGAACATGTTGAAGACGGCCGCGATCACGTACAGCACGCCGATGATCAGCAAGGCCATCTGGTAGGGCTCGTTGCCGAAGGGCAGCGGCAGGCTCTGCAGGAAGTGGCTCACGTCATCGCGGATCAGCGCGCCGCCGATCACGGTGCCGAGGATGATGGCGCCCACGGTGAGTCCTTCGATCCAGCCGTTGGCCACGACCAGCAGCCGGTGCGGGAGGTACTCGGTGAGGATGCCGTACTTGGCCGGCGAGTAGGCCGCCGCGCCCAGGCCGACGATGGCGTAGGCAAACAAGGGGTGGGCGCCAAACACCATCATGGCGCAGCCGGCGATCTTGATGGTGTTGCTGATGAGCATCACCCGCCACTTGGGCATCGAGTCGGCAAACGCGCCCACAAAGGCGGCCAGCGCCACGTAGGAGACGGTGAAGAACAGCTTGAGCAGCGGCTCGTATTCCTGCGGCGCCTGCATGTCGCGCAGCAGGGCAATGGAGGCAATGAGCAGCGCATTGTCGGCCAGCGCCGAAAAAAACTGTGCCGCCATGATGATGTAGAAGCCGCGGTTCATCGTTGGTAGTGGCGGGGCGCAGGATGGACGAAGGCCGGTTTATACCACGAAGGGCGTGACGAAGTGTCTGGGTCAGATCAAGGCCGTGGCGATTGACACATGCCAGCGCGTCCGCTGGCGATCTGTGGTGAAATGCACATCGGAATAAATCTTCTTTATCGAGCCATGGCCGACCGTCGTCTTCAAGTCTTCAATGCCGTTGTGAAATACGGCTCCTTCACCCGCGCCGCCGAGCGACTGTTCATGACCCAGCCCGCGGTGACCTTCCAGATCAAGCAGCTGGAGGAGCACTTCAACACCCGTCTGCTCGAACGCGGCCATGGTTACGCCACGCTCACGCCGGCCGGCGAGATCGTGCACAACTACGCGGAGCGGATCCTGGCCCTCAACGAGGAGATGGAGGCCCGTGTGTCGGAGCTGACCGACGAGTTGGCCGGCACGCTCAACATCGGCACCAGCACCACCATCGCCGCCTACTGGCTGCCGAAGATCCTCGAAGGCTTCAAGCGGCAGTATCCGCGCGTGATCCCGCGGGTCAGCGTGGGCAACTCCAGCCTGGTGGCCGGCCGCGTGGCCAACCGCGACCTCGATCTCGGCCTGATCGAGATCGTCACCGACGACCCCTCGCTCGAGCGCTGCGGCGCGGCGCAGGACGAGTTGATGGTGATCTGCAGCCCGCGCCATCCGCTGGCCCGGGCCGAGACGCTGAGCGCTGCCGAGTTGCTGCCGCATCCGTTCATCACCCGCGAGCCGGGCAACGCCATCCGCGATCTGGCCGATCAGTATTTCGCCGCCGCCGGCATCGGCATGGACGAGGTGACGATTGCCGCCGAACTGGGCTCGCTGGCGGCCGTCAAGCAACTGGCCAGCGAGGGCTTCGGCTTCGGCATTGCCTCGCATGCCGCCATCCAGCGCGATATCGGCGAGGGGCGAATCGCCGCCGTACCGTTGCAGCCCAAGCTCTACACGCCGCTGGAGGTGATCTTCCCGAAAGACAAGTTCCGCTCGCGGCTGATCACCACCTTTGCCGAATTTGCCGTCGAACAACTCGCCGCTGGCGCCCAACGCTGACCATGGCCACCAAAGCCAAACAACGCAGTACCTTCGTCTGCAACGAATGCGGCGGCCACACGCCGCGCTGGCAGGGCCAGTGCCCGCATTGCCAGCAATGGAACACCATCGTCGAGACCGTGGCCGAGCCGAGCAGCGGCCCCAACCGCTTTGCCGCGCTGGCCGGCACCACCAGCGGCCTGCGTGCGCTGTCCGAGATCGAGCCGCGCGAAGAGCCGCGCATCCCCACCGGCATCGGCGAGTTCGACCGCGTGCTCGGCGGCGGGCTGGTGGCCGGCGGCGTGGTACTGATCGGCGGCGACCCCGGCATTGGCAAATCGACCTTGCTGCTGCAGGCCTTGGCCGTGCTCGCACCGCATCACAAGGTGGTGTACGTGAGCGGCGAAGAATCGGCCGACCAGGTGGCCCTGCGCGCCCAGCGCCTGCAACTGCCCACCGAAGGCCTGCAACTGCTGCCCGAGATCGGCCTGGAGGCCATCCTTGGCACGCTCGGCACCGCCCGGCCGCGCATCGCCGTCATTGACTCGATCCAGACGCTGTACTCCGACGCCTATAGCTCCGCCCCCGGCTCGGTCACCCAGGTGCGCGAATGCGCCGCGCAGCTCACGCGCTTCGCCAAGCAAAGCGGCACCAGCCTGATCCTCGTGGGCCATGTGACCAAGGACGGCAGCCTGGCCGGCCCGCGCGTGCTCGAACACATGGTCGACACCGTCCTCTATTTCGAGGGCGACACCCACTCCAGCTTCCGCCTGGTGCGCGCCTTCAAGAACCGCTTTGGCGCGGTGAATGAGCTGGGCGTGTTCGCCATGACCGACCGCGGCCTGCGCCCGGTCTCCAACCCCTCGGCCATCTTCCTCTCCCAGCACAGCCAGCCCGTCCCCGGCGCCTGCGTGCTGGTCACGCAGGAAGGCACCCGCCCGCTGCTGGTCGAGGTGCAGGCCCTGGTCGACAACAGCCACGCCCCCAGCCCGCGCCGCCTCAGCGTCGGCCTGGAGCAAAACCGCCTCGCCATGCTGCTCGCCGTCGCCCACCGCCATGCCGGCATCCAGTGCGCCGATCAAGATGTGTTTGTGAACGCCGTCGGGGGCGTCAAGATCAGCGAGCCCGCCGCCGACCTCGCGGTGCTGCTGGCGATCGTCTCCTCGCTCAAGAACAAGCCGCTGCCGGCACAACTTGCGGTCTTCGGCGAAGTCGGCCTCGCCGGCGAAATCCGCCCCGCACCGCGCGGGCAGGAGCGTCTCAAGGAAGCCGCCAAACTCGGCTTCACCCACGCCATCGTGCCCAAGGCCAATGCGCCGAAAGGCGGGGTGAAGGGGATCGAGGTGATTGCGGTGGATCGGGTGGAGGAGGCGATTTCACGGGTGTCGGGGTTGGGGTGAACGTGCACCTCGCCCCGATTGGGGGCTGTTTGAGCTGCTGAAGGTGGTTTCGGACGGCCATCATTCACTGAAGCGTCGTATGCTTACTGGACTGATAACAGGAGCGATGCGGTGAACCGGCAAAGTGCAATCGACCAACTGACCCGTAGCAAGGCTGAGCTGCAGCGCCGGTTCGGGGTGACGCGGTTGTCTTTGTTTGGCTCGACGGCGCGGGATGCGGCCACCGATAAGAGCGACGTCGACATCCTCGTTGCCTTCGATGGCCCGGCAACCTCCAAACGTTACTTCGGCGTCCAGTTCTATCTTGAGGATTTGCTGGGTTGCCCGGTCGACCTGGTCACCGAAAAGGCCTTGCGGCCCGAGCTGCGGCCCTTTGTGGAGCAGGAGCGGGTGGATGTCTGAATCGCCGGTGCGCGAATGGCGCTTCTATCTGAATGACATGACGGGCTTTGCCGAGAAGGTGCTGGCCTATACGGACGGCTTTGATCAGGCGACGTTTGTCGCGAGTTCTCTGGCCTACGATGCCACTTTGCGTAATCTCGAACTGATCGGCGAGGCAGCAACGCATATTCCCGATGCAGTTCGTGCTGCGCATCCGGAGATTCCGTGGCGCATGATCATCGCTACCCGCAATCGATTGATCCACGGCTATCTGGGCATCGATGAGGACACGCTGTGGAGCATCATTCAGGACGAAGTGCCGACGCTGTTGCAGCAATTGAAGAAAATCGTGGCGGCCTGAGATAGCAGAGGTAGCCCGGATGCAGGCCTGCAAGGCCGAAATCCGGGGGTGACGGTTGATGAGGCACCGCTCCCGGATTCCGCTTTGCTGCATCCGGGCTACGAATCGGCGCCACGCGGCCGCGTCGGTTTACTTCTCCACAAACGCCCGTTCAATCACGTAGTCGCCGGTCTCGCCGGTGCGCGGCGAGATTTCGAAGCCCATGTCGTCGAGCATCTTGCTGCAGTCGTCCAGCATGGCGGGGCTGCCGCAGATCATGGCGCGGTCGAGCGCGGGGTCGATGACCGGCAGGCCGGTGTCGGCGAAGAGCTTGCCGGAGGGGATCACCTCGGTGATGCGGCCGTTGTTGCGGAAGGCTTCGCGGGTCACGGTGGGGTAGTACACCAGTTGCTCGCGCACCGCCTCGCCGATGAACTCGTTGGTCGGCAGGGTCTTTTCGATGAATTCGCTGTAGGCCAGTTCCGAGGTCCAGCGCACGCCGTGCAGCAGCACCACCTTGTCGAAGCGCTCGTAGGTTTCCGGGTCCTGGATCACACTCATGAAGGGCGCAAGACCGGTGCCGGTGGACAGCAGGTACAGGTTGCGCCCCGGGCGCAGGTCGCGCAGCACCAGCGTGCCGGTGGGCTTGCGGCTGACCACGATGGGGTCGCCGGGCTGCAGGTGCTGCAGGCGCGAGGTGAGGGGGCCGTCGGGCACCTTGATGCTGAAGAACTCGAGGTGCTCTTCGTAGTTGGGGCTGGCGATGCTGTAGGCGCGGATCAGCGGGCGCGACTCGGTTTCCAGCCCGATCATGACGAACTGGCCGTTCTCGAAGCGCAGGCCGCGGTCGCGGGTGGTGCGGAAGCTGAACAGGTTCTCGTTCCAGTGGTGGACGCTGAGGACGCGTTCGGTGGCCAGGTTGCTCATGCTTTTTACTCCAGACACGTTGGGTTGATGTGACTTTACGGTGGTGTTTATGTTCGATAAAGCGAATAATTTGGATAGATATGTTCGATTGAGTCGATATGAAGATCACGCTTCGTCAATTGCAGGTGTTTCTCGAGGTGGCCCGGGCCGACAGCGTGTCGCGCGCGGCCGAGCGCTTGTCGATGTCACAGTCGGCGGTCAGTTCGGCGCTCGGTGAGCTGGAGCGGCAGTTCGATACCTTGCTGTTCGATCGCGTCGGCCGGGTGCTGCGGCTCAATACGCTGGGCGAGCAGGTGTTGCCGCAGGTGGCCGATCTGCTCGATCGCAGCCAGGCCATTGAAGACGCACTGGCCGGGCGGGCCGGCTACGGACGCCTGCGTATCGGCGCGACGCTGACCATCGGCAATTATCTGGCGACCTTGCTGGTGGCGCGTTTTCTGCAGCACCACCCCGACAGCCGGGTGGACCTGAAGGTGCACAACACGGCGTCGATCATCGAACGGTTGGCCGATTTCGAGCTGGACCTGGGGCTGATCGAGGGCACATGCAGCCATCCCGACCTGGCCGTGGAGACCTGGGTGGCCGACGAGCTGGCGGTGTTCTGCGCGCCGACGCATCCGCTGGCGAGCCGTCCGGCGCTGTCGCTGGATGACTTGCACGATGTCGACTGGATCGTGCGTGAGGCGGGCAGCGGCACGCGGGCGACCTTCGAGCAGGCTTTTCGCCACGTGCCCTATTCGCCCCGGGTGCGGCTGTCGCTGGAGCACACCGAGGCGATCAAGCGGGCGGTGGAGTTCGGGCTCGGTGTGGGCTGCTTGTCGCGTCTGGCGCTGCGCGATGCCTTCCGGCGCGGCAGCCTGGTGCCGCTGGCCGTGCCGGGGCTGGACCTGCAGCGCAGCTTCCAGTTCGTGTGGCACCGGCAAAAGTTCCAGAGTGCCGGCATGCGCGAGTTTCTCGCCCTGTGCCGGGCCATGACGGCCGGCGCCCGGCGTAGCGACGAGATCGATATCCCCTTCGTGCCATGAGGCGGGGGCCGGCTGGCCGATGATGCACTGCGGATGTGCCGCGTTTTGGTTATAGAATCGATCCGGGAGCGCACTGTCGGGGAGGGTCAGTGATCGAGTCTCAATGGGTTCGACAGCCAGTGTTGGCCATGGTCTATGCGTTGGCCGGGGTCGTGGCGAGCCTGCTGCCCGGCCCGGTGCCGGGTGAGCTGGCCATCGCCCTGCCGGCGGCGGTCGCGCTGCTTGCCTGGCTGGCATGCGGTGGATGGGCCGTGATCGGTATCAGCATCGGGGCCGTGGTGTTCGGCATGATCAGCGACCCGCTGTTGCTGTCCATGCCCCGTTCGCAGGCGTTTGCCGGGGCGGTGGTGATGGCCGCAGCGGCGGTGGTGCAGGCTGGTGTCGGTGCCACGCTGACACGGCGCTATGTGCCGGGCTGGCGGGCGCTGACGCATGTGCTCGACGCGCTGCGGCTGTTTGCCTTGGCCGGCGCGCTGGCGGCCGTGCCATGGGCGCTGGTGCGACTTGCGGTGCGGTTTTTCGGGCCCCTCGAGACCGTCGGGCATCCCGCCGGGGTGTTCCTGGCCGGCTGGCTGTCACAGCTTGTGGCGGTGGTCGCGGTGCTGCCGATCATGTTGACGCTGTGGTGGTGGCGTGTGCCGTTGTGGCGCGCCCGCCTGAGCACGCTGGCGGTGCCGGCCGGAGCGGTGCTGCTCGCGGTGCTTGGCCTGTTCCGGATCGCGGCGGATGTCGAGCAGGAGCGACACGCGACCCGCTTCGAGGCGCTGGCCGCGGCCATCAGCCACCGCTTTGAAGACCGGGTGGGCGCGATGATGGCGGCGGTCGATGCGGCCGACCGCTTTCTGGAGAGCACCCCGGCGCCGTCTCGCCGCGCATTTCGCCACCAGACCGAGATCCTGCTGCCCCGCGCGCCGGGGCTGGTGGCCGTGCAGTGGGTGCCCCAGGTGCGGGCGCAGGAGCGCGATACCTACGAAGCCCGGGCGCGCGACGACGGCATCGACGGCTTTGTCTTTCGTGAATTCGACGCCGGCGGACGGCTGATTCCGGCGCGTTGGCGCGAGGTGCATTACCCGGTGTTCTTTTCGGTGCCCAGGCAAGCCAGCCCGTTCCGGCTGGGGGTGGACATGGCCGCCAGCGAGGCCTGGATGCGGACCGTCGAGCGTGTCATGGATACCGGCCGGCGTTCAGTCAGCACCCTGCCGGCTCGCGCGGCAGCGCCTGGCTCGCCGCCACCCGATGCCGTGGTGCTGGTGGTCTCGCCCATCCATCGCGGCCGGCCGGGTGCCCCCGAGGCGGCGGAGTTGGGCGGGCTGACGGTGGGGGTGGTCCGCATCGCCTCGATGATGGCCTCGGTGATTGCCGAATTCGATCTCACCGGCCTTCAGCTCTCGCTGACCGACATCACGGACGGTGCCGAGCGGCTCTACCCCGCGCACGAGGCGCCGGTCGGCGAAGGCATGGCGATGTCCGAGACGGTGCCGGTCGGTGACCGGCAGTGGCAATTGCGCCTGGTGGCCGATCCGCGTTTTGCCACGGCGGAGGGCGTGCCGCTGCTGTGGATTGCCGTGGTCGGCAGTGCGGTGTTCTTTGCGTTGCTGCATGGTTTTCTGCTCACCGTGAGTGGCCAGCGGGTCGAGGTGGCGCGGCAGATCGGTGATGGCACGGCGCAACTGCGGCGCGAGGTGGACGAGCGGCGCCGTGTCGAGGCCACCCTGCGGCAGAGCGAAGCGCGGATGAGCGGGGTGTTCCGCGCGGTGCTCGACGGCATCGTGATCATCGACGAGTACGGCACCATCGATTCCGTCAATCCGGCCGTCGCCAGCATTTTTGGCTGGTCGCCGGAGTCGCTGGTGGGGCAGAACGTCAGCCTGTTGATGCCTGAACCCTTCCGCAGCCATCACGACGGCTATCTGGCCGATTTCCGCCGTACCGGCCACAAGCACACCATCGGCTTTCATCGCACGGTGGAGGGGTTGCGCAAGGACGGTAGCCGCTTCCCGGTCGAGCTGACCGTCTCCGAGTTGCCACTGACGCAGCGCACCTTGTTTGTCGGGGTGATGCGCGACATTTCCGAGCGGGTCGCCTCGGCCGAGCAGGGCCGGCTGGTCAATGCGCAATTGCAGGACATGGTGTCGGCGCTCGAGCGCCGTGATGCCGAGCTGACCGAGCTGAACCGTATCAACGAGCAGCTGATGGCCTGCAAGGACCGCGCCGAAGCGGCCGAGGTCGTCCGCATGGCCATGCAGCGTATGTTCCCGGGCTCGGCGGGGCGGATCCTGGCCTACGCGCCCGGCGTGCGCGACGGGCAGCTGAGCGAGTGGGTCCGCTGGGGCGAGGACTCGGGCATTGCCGTGCACGCCCAGGCGGGTGATTGCTGGGCGGTGCGCCAGGGGCGCAGCTACGAGGTGGTCGCCTCCGAGGCCCTGGTGCGCTGCTCGCACGTGGCGCCCGATGTCGGCCCCTACATCTGCCTGCCGCTGATGGTGCAAGGGCAAACACAGGCGGTGCTCACGCTGGCCTACGGCAACATCACCGAGCGGCAGCGTCGCAACCTGGGCCACCTGCTGACCGCCGTCTCCGAGAGCATCAATCTGGCCCTGTCGAACCTGAACCTGCGCGAGATTCTGCACGACCAGGTGCTGCGCGACCCGCTAACCCAGCTCTACAACCGCCGCTATATGGAGATGACGCTCGACAGCGAGGTGAAGCGGGCGCGGCGCAATGGCAGCCGGCTGGGCTGTGCGGTGATCGATCTCGACCACTTCAAGGCGATCAACGACGCCTATGGTCACGACGTGGGCGATGACGTCCTGCGGCGCATCGCCGAACTGCTCCAGCGCTGGTTCCGCAGCAGCGATACCGTCTGCCGCTACGGTGGCGAAGAATTCGTGGTGATCCTGCCCGACCAGGCGGCCGATGCCATCGCCGAGCGGCTGGTCGCGCTGCAGGCGCATTTTGCCGACGAAATATTCCACGCCGGCTCGCGGCGGTTTGCCCGCTGCACCTTTTCGGCGGGCGTGGCGGTCGAGGCGGGGGACGACATCGACGCCGCAAGCTTGCTCAAGCAGGCCGACAACGCGCTCTATGCCGCCAAGGCCGCCGGGCGCAACCGTGTCATCCTGGCAGAGCACTGACCCGGCACGGGCCCTCAGCGACGGCCGGCGAAGCGGTTGGTGGCGCGGATCAGCTGGTCGAGAATGCCCGGCTCCGAATACGCATGGCCGGCGCCCTCGATGAGGTGAAAGTCCGCCGCCGGCCACGCCTTGTGCAGCGCCCAGGCAGTGCGTAGCGGGCAGGGCATGTCGTAGCGCCCGTGCACGATGGTGCCGGGAATGTCACGCAGCTTGCCGGCATCGCGCAGCAACTGGCCCTCATCCAGCCACGCGCCGTGCGTGAAGTAATGGTTCTCGATGCGGGCGAAGGCCAGCGCAAAGTGGTCTTCACCAAAGCCGGCGGCAAAGTCCGCGTCCGGCAACAGCTTGATCGTGCTCCCCTCCCAGGTGCTCCAGGCCCGTGCCGCCTCGATCTGCGCCGCCGGGTCGTCGCCGGTCAGCCGGGCATGGTAGGCCGCCATCAGGTTGCCACGCTCGGCCTCGGGGATGGGCGCAACAAATGCCTCCCAGCGGTCCGGATACATCTCCGACACGCCAAACTGGTAATACCAGTCCAGCTCCGCCTGCGTCACGGTGTACACCCCGCGCAGCACCAGCTCGCTGACCTGTGCTGGATGCGTTTCGGCATAGGCCAGCGCCAGCGTGGAACCCCACGAGCCGCCAAACACCAGCCATTTCTCCACCCCCGCCAGCATCCGCAGACGCTCGATGTCCGCCACCAGGTGCCAGGTGGTGTTGGCGTCCAGGCTGGCGTGTGGCGTCGACTGCCCGCAGCCGCGCTGGTCGAACAACAGCACGTCGTAGCGTGCCGGGTCGAACAGGCGGCGGTGGTCTGCCGAAATGCCACCCCCCGGCCCGCCATGCAGGAACACCGCCGGCTTCGCGCCGGGCGTGCCCACCCGCTCGTAGTACACCCGGTGGCCGTCACCGACCTCCAGATGGCCGGTGGCATAGGGTTCGATGGCGGGGTAGAGGGTGCGTAGCGTGCTCATGGACGGGCCGTGAAAGGGGAGAGCCGACATTATGTCGTGTGATCCGCCGCCAGCATGCAAATTGTCGGGCAAGGGCGTCAATCCGGACTAAATTGAAAGTGAACCGAGAAAATGCCCGGGGCGTTCGTTCGCCCCAAGGAAGGAGACCGCCATGAGCTTCATCGACTCCCCCATCGGCCGCTGCGAGAAGGTGCGCGAGATGGTCCTGCTCGACGAGACGCAGGCCGAGTGCGCCCACGAGCACGACTGTCCGCCCGGAAGGGATTGCCCGCTCGAAGGCTGTTTTGCGCAGGTTAGCGGTGTGTCAGACGCCCACGCCGACGCGGTGGCAGGAAAGAAGGTTGGTAAGTAAGAGCGCCCGGTGCGTGGCGGTTGGCGCGCAGCCCGGCCGAGGGCCACAGGCCCGACGCCGGGGCCGTGTGCCCGATAGGCAATGCTGATCCCGGCGTCGCTGCGCTCGGCCGGGCTACGGTGTTTGCCTGTGCCCCGGATGGCGGTAGGGCGGACAAGCGCAGCGCATCCGCCGTGTTCATGGCTGCCCTGGTGGCGGATGCGCCTACGGCTTTGCCGGCACGGCGATGTCGTGTACGCGTAGCCCGGCCGAGGGCCGCAGGCCCGACGCCGGGGTCGTGTGCCCGATAGGCACTGTTGCTCCCGGCGTCGCTGCGCTCGGCCGGGCTACGGTGTGTGCCTGTGCCCCGGACGCGGTAGGGCGGACAAGCGCAGCGTATCCGCCGTGCCGATGGCTGCCCTGGTGGCGGATGCGCTTACGGCTTTGCCGGTACGTCGATGCCGTGTACGCGTAGCCCGGCCGAGGGCCACAGGCCCGACGCCGGGGCCATGTGCCCGATAGGCAATGTCGATCCCGGCGTCGCTGCGCTCGGCCGGGCTACGGTGTGTGCCTGTGCCGCGGACGGCGGTAGGGCGGACAAGCGCAGCGCCTCCGCCGTGCCGATTGCCGCACTGGTGGCGGATGCGCCTGCGGCTTCTTCGCCCTACGGTTTTGCCGGCACGTCGATGCCATGGGCGCCGAGCCAGTGGCGGTCGATTTCCCAGGTGACGGTCTTGATGCCAGCTTGGCGGGCCACGATGTCGCGGGCTTCAAACTGCAGGCCGGCGAGTTCCTTTTGCGCGGCGATGAAGGCCGGGTCGTTGGTGTCGAGCACGTTGATGTCGGGGTAGAGCACCTTGATGATGCGGGTCACCGATACGTCGCGGCTGCGTGGCGTGCCCATGACGGCCTTGTCGCCCTCCACGCGCAGCACGCGGAAGGGGTAGGGATAGGCCTTGAGTTCAGCGCTGCCCTCGGCCGCAATCGTGGCGTTGAGGGCGCGGGTCTGGCCGTCGGGGCGCTGGATGAACCAGTCCGTCACCCATGCCACGACAAGGGCGAGGACGATCCAGTGCCAGGTGCGGAGTTTGAGCGCTTTCATTACGTTGGCTGTCGGTGGGGTGTGGGCCCGATTCTAGGTGCATGGCCTGATGACGGATTGACCTGACGCAGTGTCGGCCGTTCCGCAAGGCGCTCACCAGGGCTCCACGCCGGGGCGGACATCCAGCTCAAAGGTCCACGCGCTTGGCGGCTGGCGGTGCAGCTGCCAGTAGACCTCTGCCAGATCGGCCGGGCGGATGATGCCGTCCGGCCCCTTGCTGGCGTAAAGCTCGGGCATCAGTCGGGCCGTGTTTTCGTTCTCGATCAGGCCGTCCACCACCACATGCGCCACATGGATGCCCTGCGAGCCCAGCTCGCGCGCCATGCTCTGGGCCAGCGCCCGCAGCGCATGCTTGCCGCCGGCAAAGGCCGCAAAGCCGTTGCCGCCGCGCAGGCTGGCCGACGCACCGGTGAACAGGATCGTGCCCGCCTTGCGCGCCAGCATCCGCTTGGCCACCTCGCGGCCCACCAGGAAACCGGCAAAGGCGCACATCTCCCACACCTTGCGGTAGACCTGCGCGGTGGTGTCGGTGATGCCGAAGCGCACATTGCCGCCCACGTTGAACACCGTCACCGCGATCGGACCGAGGGTGGTTTCCACCTGCTCGACGAGGTCGATCACCTGCTGCTCGTCGCGCGCGTCGGAATGGATCGCCGTGGCGCTGGCGCCCTGTGCCTCCACCGCCTGCACCAGCGCGGCGAGGTCGCCCCGGCGGCGGGTGACCACAAGGTGATAGCCCTCGCGGGCAAAGCGCTGGGCAATGGCCGCGCCGAGGTGGTCGCCGGCGCCCACCACCAGCGCGATGGGTTTGTGGGTGGCTGTCATGGCTGCGCTCCTTCTGGTCGGGCAGCGTTGCGCCGCCCCATGCGGCAGACCTTACCGCATTCAGGCCGCGCTGCGCGCCGCCAGCAACTCGCGGTCGATCTCGCCGCGTGCCTGGCGCACCACGCTCACCGCCGCGCTCAATGCTAGGGCCGACACAATGGCCGCCACCAGCAGATCCGGCCAGGCCGCGCCGGTGCCGAACACACCCACCGCCGCCAGCACGATGGCCACGTTCACAATCGCGTCGTTGCGGCTGCACAGCCACACCGAACGCATGTTCGCGTCCCCGTCGCGGTAGGCGTAGAGCATCACCGCCACCGACACGTTGGCCGCCAGTGCCACCAGCCCGATCGCGCCCATGGTGATCGCCTCGGGCGGCACACCCGCCAGCGCCGCCCACAGCGTCTTGCCCAGCACGAACAACCCGTAGGCGCCCATGCTCAGCCCCTTCACCAGCGCCGCCCGTGCCCGCCACAGCAAGCCCATGGACAGCACCGCCAGCGACAGCCCGTAGTTGGCCGCATCGCCGGCAAAGTCCACCGCATCAGCCAGCAGCGACACCGAGCCCGCGCGCAGGCCGCCGACAATCTCCACCACGAACATCAGCGCATTGATCACCAGCGCCACCCACAGCACCCGCCGGTAACGCGGGCTCACCTGCGGCGCGCTGGCACTGCAGCCACCATTGCAACAAGCCGACATGGCACCTGTTCCCTTAATTTGATGGCAGCATTTGAAACCCTGGAGTCACTCCAGGGTCAACAAGCGCATCACAAGCAAGAAGGAGCCCCCCATGCGAATCGGCGAACTCGCCCACGCCTGCGGCGTGGAGGTGGACACCATCCGCTACTACGAAAAGGAAGGCCTGCTCCCCGCAGCCACTCGTGCACCCAACGGCTACCGCCTGTTCGGCCCCCTACACGCCGAACGCCTCGCCTTCATCCGCCACTGCCGCGCCCTCGACATGCCCCTGGCCGAGATCCGCCAATTGATCGAAGTCGCCGATCACCCGCAGGCCGACTGCGGCGACGTGAACGCCCTCATCGACGCCCAGCTCGACACCGTGCGCAAGCGCATCGCCGCCATGCAGGCGTTGGAAGCGCAGCTGATGGCGCTACGCGCCCGTTGCGGTGAGCAACGGGCGGTGGAGGCGTGCGGGATATTGAAGGAGTTGATGGCGGTGGGGCGGGATGAAGGGGGTAAAGGTTGATAGCAGGGATTGAAAATGTTGTATTCAATATTGATCTGTGTGTTGGCACGAGCTCACGAATAAAGTATTAAAAAACATCGCACCTTTCGCTATCGTTTGGTCAAAAATATCAGGTTGTTATTCTGATATTGGGATACATAGAGGTAATCGGGTTGGCTTGCACGGAACCGCCACCGAGCGACATACGAGCTTGACTGGAAATTTCCGCTTTATACGTTTCAAGTTTTGGAACTAAAGCATAGATTGAAGAGCAATCAACTACAACAGTTCTAAACTGGCTGATGTCAAACGGAATTGGGTCTCCTTTTCTTATGATCTGAACTACTGGCAAGCTCATCATATGCCGCAGAGCGAGTTCGTAGAAAACGTTTGGGTTGGTAAACGATAAATCTGCTACGACCAACTTCGATTTCATTACATATTCGATAACCTGATTTGTGATCATTCCGGGGTGTTCTATTTGGTCTGCCCGGACGACCTTTAGACCCACAGACTCAATTGCTGGCTCAATGATAGAGCCTAGAAATAGGTCGGAGTGTTGTCTGTGTTCTGAGCCATCAGCGCCAATCGGAGTGACGTAGAAGCACACTTTTTCAAAATCTACGCCTGTGTGTGTATTTTTCCCCAACTCTGAGATGATTGCCGGTGTGATTTTTTCTAGCTGCAAAGCAGTTTCTACAGGGGCAGAAGTCAATCCTTCCAGAGCGTGTTCAACATCGATAATTCTCTGGGCTCCTGAAAGAGTTTTAAGGAGGCCAACTTGTTCCGAATTAACTATGAAATTATCGACTAGAGTCTCTATGTCGTCTTCCGCGTAACCTGCGTCTTTCAGAGAGTCCGCGAGAACGGTGTGTATAGGAAGCTTGTTTCCCTTGAAAGTTTCATATAGCAGATTGAATGGTTCTACGGAAAGTATTGCCGTGGAAATACGCGCATTCGCCCGAGCTCGTTCGGGGACATCTTCCGATGTGGCGCGGTTCCCGTTCTCTGTTAGCTGTAGATGCTCTGTTCCTGGCCCACCGTCAATTAGACCGTACTTTGCTGCGTTAGAAACAAGTGTCCGAGAGGGGCCACTCTCTGGCGCTTTTTGGATAGCATCAAAGAGAGTCAGCCGGCGAATTTGTTGGCTTCCGGCATTCTTTTGTATTGATTTTGCGAAGTCTAGGGCTTCGGTGTAGGCACATAGTGGATATGGCCGTACGCGCCGAGTCCTTTTTTTGCTTTCGCCGTATCCTCCTTAGTATCACCGTTGTCGGCGTCTGAATAGTTTTCGTTCATGTCTTTCATTCGTTCCTCAAATGCCGTGGGTTGAGATATTGGAATGCAAGCCTTCGCCTGACGGCGAGGTCCATCACGGTACGTAATGGTGCGTGTACTAAATGCTGCTTTCTCTTTGTGAGTACGGCATAAGCATACTGCAAATGGGTATCTGCCTTCGAACGATGTAAGTCCTAACTCATCCAAAGCCGCTCAAAACCCACCCCTCAACACCCCCACCACCCACCGCTCCCGCGCCGACAACCCCCATTCCGCCCGATGGATCAACCACAAGGTATCCATCACCGCCGGGGCGCCCTCGACCACCTGTATCGCATCCTGCCGCGCGAAGGCTTGCCGGGCGTAGCGGGGGAGCACCGTAAAGCCGAGGCCGCGGGCGACGGGTTCGAGGATGAGGGTGATCTGCTTGGTGAAACCGGTGCTGCGCTGGGCGCGGATGCCGGGGGAGCGGCAGGTGAGCAGGCGGTTGGCCATGGCGTGGCCGATGGGGTGGTTGATGAAGCCGAGGGCGTCGAGGTCGGTCCGGGCGTGTCGGTGGGCGTAGAGGTTAGGGGCGGTGGCGGTGACGCTACGCGCGGGGGCGCCGCGGGGCTTTGCGGGTTGGCGCGGCTTGTGTGTTGAAGATGCCGAGCGCGGCGGCCTTAAGGAGTTTCTGGAAGCTGGGGCAGGCGGCGTGGCTGGGGGCGGGGCAGGCGGCGGCGTGGCGCAGGCCGTCGCTGACGGCGCGCAGGCGTTTAATGAGGGTGTCGATCTCGTCCGCCTTGGCCGACAGCAATTGTCGGTCGATGTTGGGCTCGCCATTGGGCGAGAGCATGGTGTGGACTTCGTCGAGCGACAGGCCGGCGGCCTGGCCGAGGGCGATGAGGGCGAGCTGGTCGAGCACGCCGGGCGCAAAGCGGCGGCGCAGGCCGTCGCGGCCGACCGAATGGATGAGCCCGCGCTTTTCGTAGTAACGCAGCGTCGAGGCGGGCACGCCGGTGCGTTTGGCGACCTCTGAAATATCCATTCAAGACTCCTTGACTTGAAGTTGACTTCAACTTTTAGAGTGCGCTCTACAAGCCTGTCAGTCAACGATCAAGGAGGGTCTCATGGCACTGCTTCAAGACATATTCAGGGTGATCTTCATCGGTGTTGGCGCGACCGTGGTGATGGACCTGTGGCTCGCGCTGCTGCGCCGTTTTGGCATCCAGGGGCTGAACTTTGCCCTGTTGGGCCGCTGGGCGGGGCATCTGGGCCGCGGCACGCTGGTGCATCCGGCCATTGCCAGGGCGGCGCCCATTGCGGGCGAGCGTGCGCTGGGCTGGGCGGTGCATTACGCCGTGGGCGTGGTGTTTGCCGCGCTGCTGGTGGCGGCCTTCGGCATGGCGTGGCTGCTGCGCCCAAGCCTGTGGCCGGCGCTGCTGTTTGGCGTGGCGACGGTGGTGGCGCCGCTTTTTGTGATGCAGCCGGCCATGGGGGCGGGGTTTGCCGCGTCGAAAACCCCCACGCCGCTGAAGAACTGCGCGCGTAGCGTGCTGAACCATGCGGTGTTTGGCCTGGGCTTGTACCTGTCCGCCGTGCTCGTGGGCGCGCTTGTGCGCTGAGCCGGTGTTCTTCTGACGTTCTGGGAGTTTCCAACATGCATACGATTGCCATTGTTTATCACAGTGCCCACGGCCATACCGAGCATATTGCCCGGCACATTGCCGACGGCGCCCGCACGCTGGCGTCCGTCCGGGCCGATCTGCTCCAGGCGGAGGCGCTGACCGCCGCGCCGGATGTGCTGACTGGCTACGACGGTTTGATCCTCGGTTCGCCCACCTATCTGGGCGGCGTGTCGGGGCCGTTCAAGTCGTTCATGGACGCCACCGGCCGCCTGTGGCGCACGCAGCGCCTGCGTGGCAAGCTCGCCGCCGGCTTTACGTTGTCGTCGCTGCCGGCGGGCGACAAGCAGTCGACGCTGATGTCGATGTTTGTGTTCTGCATGCAGCACGGCATGCTGTGGGCCGGCAACCCGGTGCTGCCGGAGCAGCGCGACGGGGTGCCGTATGACGAGGCGGCGAACCGGCTGGGCTCGTGGTCGGGCTTGATGGCGCAGGCCGGGCATGGGGACGCAGCCGATGCCTTCGTGCCCGGCGACATCAAGTCGGCACGGCTGTTCGGGATGCATTTTGCGCAGGCGCTACAGCGCCTGGGGGGTGCGGCTGACGTGCATTCGGAACAGGAGGTGTGCGCATGATTCCCGCCCGATTTGCGCCGGCTCTGTTCAGTTTGATTCTGTCGGGCTTGATGTCTCTCTTGGTCTCGGGCATTGCGACCTTCCGTGCCACGGGCTTTTCGCCGGACTTTGCCGGCCTGTGGGCGAGTGCCTGGCTCACGGCGTGGTTGTTTGCCTTTCCGGCGGTGATGCTGGTGTCGCCTGTGGCGCGGCGGATGGTGGGGGCGCTGGTGGCGAAGCCCTGAAACGCGGAGCCGACATGAAAAACCCCACGCGCCCGTGACGGGCGGCGTGGGGTCGTTGCTTCAGGGGTGGCTCAGGCCAGGTCGAAGCGGTCGGCGTTCATGACCTTGGTCCAGGCGGCGACGAAGTCATGCACGAACTTCTCCTTGTTGTCGTCCTGGGCGTACACCTCGGCGTAGGCGCGCAGGATGGAATTGGAGCCGAAGACGAGGTCGACCCGGGTGGCCGTCCATTTGACGGCGCCGCTCTTGCGGTCGCGAATCTCGTAGAGGTTCTTGCCCGCGGGCTTCCAGGTGTTGGCCATGTCGGTGAGATTGACGAAGAAGTCGTTCGTCAGCGCGCCGACGCGGTCGGTGAAGACGCCATGCGCGCTACCGCCGTGGTTGGTGCCGAGCACGCGCATGCCGCCGACCAGTGCGGTCATCTCCACTGCGGTGAGGCCCATGAGCTGGGTGCGATCGAGCAGCAGCTCTTCGGCGCTGACGACGTAGTCGCCCTTGAGCCAGGTGCGGTAGCCGTCGTGCAGCGGTTCGAGCACGTCGAAGGATTCAGCGTCGGTCTGCGCGTCGGTGGCGTCTCCGCGGCCCGGTGAGAAGGGCACGCTGATGCTGACCCCGGCGGCCTTGGCGGCCTGCTCCACCCCCATGTTGCCGGCGAGCACGATGACGTCGGCCACGCTGGCGCCGGTTTGTGCCGCGATGGGTTCGAGCACGGCCAGGACCCTGGCGAGGCGCTGGGGTTCGTTACCGGCCCAGTCCTTCTGCGGGGCCAGGCGGATGCGTGCGCCGTTGGCGCCGCCGCGCATGTCTGAGCCGCGGAAGGTGCGGGCGCTGTCCCAGGCGGTGCTGACCATGTCGCCGATGCTCAGGCCGCTGGCGGCGATCTTGGCCTTGACGGCGTTCACGTCGTAGCTGCGGTTGCCGGCGGGCACCGGGTCTTGCCAGATCAGATCTTCAGCCGGCACCTCGGGGCCGATGTAGCGCGCCTTGGGGCCCATGTCGCGGTGAGTGAGCTTGAACCAGGCGCGGGCAAACACCTCGTTGAAGTAGGCGGGGTCCTTGTGGAAGCGCTCGGAGATGGCGCGGTAGGCCGGGTCCATCTTCATGGCCATGTCGGCGTCGGTCATGATCACGCGGCTGTGCTGCGCCGGGTCTTCGGCGTCGGGGGGCATGTCGGCCTCGGCGAGGTCGACCGGCTCCCACTGCCAGGCGCCGGCAGGGCTCTTTTTCAGTTCCCACTCGTGGTTGAGCAGCATGTCGAAGTAACCGTTGTCCCACTGGGTCGGGTGGGTGGTCCATGCGCCTTCGAGGCCGCTGGTGACTGCGTCGCGGCCGATACCGCGGGTGCTGTGGTTCATCCAGCCAAAGCCTTGCTCCTCGACGTCGGCGCCTTCCGGCGCGGGGCCGAGCTTGGCGGCATCGCCATTGCCGTGGGCCTTGCCGACGGTGTGGCCGCCAGCGGTGAGGGCGACGGTCTCTTCATCGTTCATGGCCATGCGGGCGAAGGTGACACGCACGTCGTGTGCGGTCTTGAGCGGGTCGGGCTTGCCGTCGACGCCTTCGGGGTTCACGTAGATGAGACCCATCATCACCGCGGCCAGCGGGTTTTCGAGGTCGCGCTCGCCCGAGTAGCGGCTGTTGGGGTTGTCGCTGGGGGCGAGCCATTCTTTTTCGGCGCCCCAGTAGGTGTCCATTTCGGGGTGCCAGATGTCTTCGCGGCCAAAGCCGAAACCGAAGGTCTTGAACCCCATCGACTCGTAGGCCACGTTGCCGGCGAGCAGCATGAGGTCGGCCCAGCTGATCTTGTTGCCGTACTTTTTCTTGATCGGCCAGAGCAGGCGGCGGGCCTTGTCGAGGTTGCCGTTGTCGGGCCATGAGTTGAGCGGGGCGAAGCGCTGATTGCCGGTGCCGCCGCCCCCACGGCCGTCCGCCGTGCGGTAGGAGCCGGCCGAGTGCCAGGCCATGCGGATCATCAGGCCGCCGTAGTGGCCCCAATCGGCCGGCCACCAGTCCTGGCTGTCGGTCATCAGGGCGGTGAGGTCGCGCTTGAGTGCGTCGAAATCGAGCGTCTTGACCGCTTCGCGGTAGCTGAAGCCCTCGCCCAGCGGATTGGTCTTGGTGTCGTGCTGGTGGAGAATGTCGAGGTTCAGCGCATTCGGCCACCAGGCCGTGTTGGATGCACCGGCGGCCGTGTTGCCGCCGTGCATGACCGGACATTTGCCGGCCGTTTTGGTGTCGTTCGTGCCCATGTTCATCTCCTGTTCCGCGTTGTTGGTTATGGTGCCGGATGGTGCGGCGGTCGCGGCAGTCGCCGTCCATGCATGCCTCTAGCTTAGGCTTCTGCGGCGGCGATAAATAGCAATATGGGCTATTGGCGATGGCTATCGCGCAAAATACAACGTCGCTGGCGGCGGACGACGCCCCAGGCGGATAGAAGGCCGGTCGGTTGGGCGGATGGGGGCTGCGCAGCGGGTGCCCCGCGTTGTGGTGTGCATAACAAAAAACGCCCCGGAGGGCGTTTTTTGCTGGGTGGTGCGCGGGTGTATCAGCTCTCGTAGGCGTCCATCGGCACGCAGGCGCAGAACAGGTTGCGGTCGCCATACACGTCGTCGATGCGATTGACGCTGGGCCAGAACTTGTTCTCGCCCACCCAGGCCAGCGGGAAGGCCGCTTCCTCGCGGGTGTAGGGGCGGTCCCACTCGCCGATGAGGTCGGCCTGGCTGTGCGGGGCGTGCTTGAGCGGGTTGTTTTCCGCGTCCCACTGGCCGGCTTCGATCTTGGCGATTTCGGCGCGGATGCTGATCATGGCGTCGATGAAGCGGTCCAGCTCGGCCTGGCTTTCGGATTCGGTCGGCTCGATCATGATCGTGCCGGCCACCGGGAAGCTCATGGTCGGGGCGTGGAAGCCGTAGTCCATCAGGCGCTTGGCGATGTCCACCTCGCTTACGCCGCAGGCCGCCTTGATGGGGCGGATGTCGATGATGCACTCGTGTGCCACGCGGCCGTTCTCGCCGCTGTACAGCACCGGGTAGTGGCCCTTGAGTCGGGTGGCGATGTAGTTGGCGTTGAGGATGGCGATCTCGGTGGCGCGCTTGAGGCCCTCGCCGCCCATCATGGCGATGTACATCCAGCTGATCGGCAGGATGCTGGCCGAGCCGTAGGGCGCGGCGCTGACCGCGCTCTGGCCGGCGTGCGGGCCGTCGATCGGCTGCACCACGTGGTTGGCCATGAACGGGGCCAGGTGTGCGGCCAGGCCGATGGGGCCCATGCCCGGGCCGCCGCCGCCGTGCGGGATGCAGAAGGTCTTGTGCAGGTTCATGTGGCTGACGTCGGCGCCGATGGTGGCGGGCGAGGTCAGGCCGACCTGGGCGTTCATGTTGGCGCCATCCATGTACACCTGGCCGCCGTGGGCGTGGATGGTGTCGCAGATTTCGCGGATGGCTGCCTCGAACACGCCGTGGGTCGACGGGTAGGTGATCATCAGGCAGGCGAGGTTGGCGCTGTGCTGCTCGGCCTTGGCCTTGAGGTCGGCCACATCGACGTTGCCGTTGTCGTCACACTCGACGGCCACCACTTTCATGTTGCACATCTGCGCCGTGGCGGGGTTGGTGCCGTGGGCCGACTTGGGGATCAGGCAGATGTCGCGGTGATGGTCGCCGCGGCTGTCGTGGTAGCGGCTGATCGCCAGCAGGCCGGCGTATTCGCCCTGGGCGCCGGAGTTGGGCTGCATGGAGATGGCGGCAAAACCGGTGATGGCGCGCAGGTAGGCGTCGAGCGAGCCGATCATTTCCAGATAGCCCTGCGCCTGGTCGATGGGCGCGAAGGGGTGGATGTTGGCGAACTCGGGCCAGGTGACCGGGATCATCTCGGCCGTGGCATTGAGCTTCATGGTGCAGGAGCCGAGCGAGATCATCGAGTGATCGAGCGCGAGGTCCTTGTTCTGCAGGCGCTTGAGGTAGCGCAGCATTTCGTGTTCGGTGTGGTGGCTGTTGAACACCGGATGCGTGAGGATGGCGTCGGTGCGGCGCAGCGCGTCGGGCAGGGCGCCGGCACGCTCGGCCACGGTGGCGTCGAGCGCAGCCACATCCATGGCCTGACCGGTGATCAGTTGCAGCAGGGCGGCGACGTCGGCGGCGGTGTGGGTTTCGTCAAAGGCGAGGCCGACGGTGTTGGCATCGACACGGCGCAGGTTGTAGCCAGCGGCCACCGCGGCGGAGAGCACGCCGGCGGTGGCCTCGCCGGTGGTGACGGTCAGGGTGTCGAAGAAGCTGCGGTTGACCGGGGCCATGCCGGCGCGGGTCAGCCCCTCGGCCATGATGGCGGCGAGGCGGTGGATGCGCCCGGCGATGGTACGCAGGCCGTCCGGGCCGTGATACACGGCATAGAAGCCGGCCATGTTGGCCAGCAGCACCTGCGAGGTGCAGATGTTGGAGTTGGCCTTTTCGCGGCGGATGTGCTGTTCGCGGGTTTGCAGGGCCATGCGCAGCGCGGTCTTGCCGCGGGCGTCGACCGACACGCCGATGATGCGTCCGGGCACCGAGCGCTTGTGCGCGTCGCGGGTGGCAAAGAAGGCGGCGTGCGGGCCGCCGAAGCCCATCGGCACCCCGAGGCGCTGGGCCGAGCCGAGGGCGATGTCGGCACCCATCTCGCCGGGCGACTTGACCAGTACCTGGGCGAGCAGGTCGCAGGCCACGGCGACCACGGCGCCCTTGGCCTTGAGGGCGGTGATGAGGTCGGTCAGGTCGGCCACTTCGCCGTTCTGGCCGGGGTTTTGCAGCAGGGCGCCGAACACGTCGGCCTGGGCCGCATCGGCGGCGTTGCCGAACACCAGCTCGAAGCCGAACAGCGCAGCGCGGGTGCGCACCACGTCGATCGTCTGCGGCCAGGTGGCGTTATCCACGAAGAAGGCGTTGCTCTTGCTGCGCGACACGCGACGGGCCATGGCCATGGCTTCGGCCGCGGCGGTGGCTTCGTCGAGCAGCGAGGCGTTGGCCAGCTCCATGCCGGTGAGGTCGATCACCATCTGCTGGTAGTTGAGCAGGGCTTCGAGACGACCCTGGGCGATCTCGGCCTGGTAGGGCGTGTAGGCGGTGTACCAGCCCGGGTTCTCGAGCACATTGCGCAGGATGACGTTGGGCGTGAGCGTGCCGTAGTAGCCCATGCCGATCAGCGATTTCTTGACCACGTTCTTGCCGGCGATGGCTTTCAGCTCGGCCAGGGCGACATGCTCCGGCTTGGCACCGGCGAGCGGCAGCGGCGCGCTCAGGCGGATGGCCGGCGGTACGGTCTGGCCGATGAGCGCGTCGACGCTGGCGGCGCCGACGGTGTCGAGCATGGCCTGGGTTTCAGCCTCGCTCGGGCCGATATGGCGGTGGATGAAGGCGTCGCGCTGCTCGAGCGTGGACAGGGGGGCAGAGAACGGTGTGATCGACATGGGGCTGGCTTCGCTGTTTTGGGGGCGCAGGGGTCCGTGTGGACGGCAGGGCAGCGCGCGCTGGCGCGCCACCCCGCAAGGGCCGGGATCAGTTGTCGGCGGCGATGTCGGCGTAGGCGGCGGCGTCGAGCAGGGCGTCGACATCGGCCGCGTTGGCCGGCTTGAGCTTGAACAGCCAGTTGGCGTAGGCGTCGGCGTTCACGGACTCGGGGGCGTCAACGGCGTCGTCGTTGGCGGCAATGATCTCGCCGGCGACCGGCGCGTAGATGTCGGAGGCGGCCTTGACCGATTCGACCACGGCGCACTCTTCGCCGGCGGCGACCATGCGGCCGGCTTCGGGCAGGTCGAGGAAGACGATGTCACCGAGGGCTTCCTGGGCGTGGTCGGTGATGCCGACGGTGACGGTGCCGTCGTCTTCGCGACGGATCCACTCGTGGCTCTTGGTGTACTTCAGCTCGGCGGGGATGTTCATGGAAATGCGCTCCGGAGAGTGGGATGGGATCGTGGCCCCCGCAGGGGCCGGGCAAACAGATCAGATGAGGGCCTGGCCGTTGCGGACAAACGGCAGCTTGACGGTACGCGCCTTGAGGCGCTTGCCGCGGATGTCGACCTCGACCGTGCTGCCGACCGCCACGCCCAGCGGCACGCGGGCAAAGGCGATGGCTTGCTGCAACGTGGGCGAGAAGGTGCCGCTGGTGGTCTCGCCCTCGCCGGCGTCGGTAAACACCTGCTGGTGGGCGCGCAGCACGCCGCGCTCGAGCAGCACCAGGCCAAGCATCTGCTGCGTGGCCGGGGCGGCTTCCAGGGCGGCGCGGCCGATGAAGGCGCGGTCGGCGTCTTTCAGGTCGACCGTCCAGCTCAGGCCGGCGTTGAGCGGCGAGGTGGCTTCGTCCATGTCCTGGCCGTAGAGGTTCATGCCGGCTTCGAGGCGCAGGGTGTCGCGGGCGCCCAGGCCGCAGGGCGCAACGCCGGCGGCGGTCAGCGCCTGCCACAGGTCGGGCGCCTGCGCGGCCGGCAGGGTGATTTCAAAGCCGTCTTCGCCGGTGTAGCCGGTGCGGGCGATGAGCATGTCGCCCACTTGCGCGGCAAAGAAGGGCTTGAGCCCGGCGCTGGCCGACTCGGAGCCCGGAATGGCGTGCCAGGTCTTGGCGCGGGCGTTGGGGCCCTGCACGGCGATCATGGCCAGGTCGCCGCGCGCGTCGAGCGTGACATTGGCGCCGGCGCGGGCGATCTGCTTGCGCATCCAGGCCACGTCCTTGTCGGCGGTGCCGGCGTTGACCACGATGCGGAACGTGTCGGCGGCAAAGTAATAGACGATCAGGTCGTCGATGACGCCGCCTTCGGCATTGAGCATGCAGCTGTACAGCGCCTTGCCCGGCACGGTGAGCTTGGCCACGTCATTGGCCAGCAGGGTGCGCAGGAAAACGGTGGCGTCGGCGCCGGTCAGGTCCAGCGCGAGCATGTGCGACACATCGAACATGCCGGCGTCGCTGCGCACGGCGTGGTGTTCTTCGATCTGGGAGCCGTAGTTGACCGGCATGTCCCAGCCGGCAAAATCGACCATGCGGGCGCCAGCGGCGACGTGAACAGCGTGAAGCGGGGTGATGCGGGCCATGACGGATCTCCTCTTTACGACAGTGTAGGCGACAAAAAAGGGACGACACACATGGTGTGGCGTCCCCATCTGTCCGTTCTACCTGAGAGATTCCGCGCTGTCGGCGGGTGCCCCTTCGGTGGATGTGCTGGCCTTGCGGGCCCACATCGCTCTCCAGATTCTTGAATTGTCGGCGGTCCGTGATGCCTGAGCGATTCCGGGGGGTTACGCCTTCGGCGGCTCGGCTGACCGAGCACTCTCCCGCGCGACGGCGCAACGGTATCACCGCGACGGAGGTGGTGCAAGGCTTTGCTATGATGCGGCGCATGAAACCGAGCCAATCCAAGACCCTGATGCTGCGCGACCTGCGCATCCACTGCACCCACTGGGGGCGCGACGACGCGCCCCTGCTGGTCATGCTCCATGGCTGGGGCGACGCCGGGGCGAGCTTTCAGTTCGTGGTCGATGCGTTGCAGCACGACTGGCATGTGGTGGCGCCGGACTGGCGCGGGTTTGGTGGCAGCGCCTGGGCGGACGGCGGCTACTGGTTTCCGGACTACCTGGCCGATCTGGATGCCTTGCTGGACGTGCTCTCGCCCGGGGCGCCGGTGCACCTGGTGGGCCACAGCATGGGCGGCAACATCGCCTGCCTGTATGCCGGGATCCGGCCGCGGCGGGTGGCGAGCGTGGTGGCGATCGATGCCTTCGGCCTCGCCGACCGGCCGGCCGACGAGGCGCCGGGGCGCTACGAGAAATGGCTCAACAGCCTGTCGGCCACGCCGCCGTGGCGCCAGTACGACAGTGTCGAGGCGCTGGCCGAGCGCTTGCGCCGGCGCAATCCGCGGCTGGATGTCGCCAAGTCGATATTCCTCGCCGGCGTGCTCGGCAAGCCGTGTGACCCGGCGGGCGTGAGCCTGGCGGCCGATCCGGCGCATCAGCGCGTCAACCCGGTGCTGTACCGGCGCGCCGAGGCGGAGGCCTGCTGGCGGCGGGCGAGGGCGCCGGTGATGTGGATTGAGCCGGAGGACGAATCCCTTCGCCGCGAGCTGGGCGTGGACGCGGCGCAGATTGCCAACGCCAAGGCGTGTTTTTCGGATTTTCGGGAGCATTTGATTGCGGATGCGGGTCATAACCTGCATCACGATGTGCCCGAGCAGGTCGCCCGACTGGTGGAAGACTTCGTGCTCGCGGCGCAGGAGACGAGGCGCGACTGATGTATCCGATGCCGAACAATCCGGATCTGCATTGTCATTCGACGGTGTCCGATGGCTGGCTGTCGCCGACCGAGGTGGTGCGCCGGGCGGCCGGCAATGGGGTCGACTTTCTGGCACTGACCGATCACGACGAGACCGGCGGTCTGGCCGAAGCGCGCGCTGCGGCGGTGGCGGCGGGCATCCGCTTCGTGCCGGGGGTGGAGGTGTCGGTGTCCTGGCGCGGCGAGACCATCCACATCGTCGGCCTGGGGGTCGATGCCGACAACCCGACGCTGGCGGCGGGGCTCGAGCAGGTGCGTGCCGGGCGCCATGCGCGTGCGCAGCAAATGAGCGACGCCCTGGCTGCGCTGGGCATTCGCGGCGTGCTCGACGGTGCGCTGACCTTCGCCCGCAACCCGGCGCTGGTCAGTCGTGCGCATTTCGCCCGTCATCTGGTGGCGATCGGCCTGATGCCCAATGTGGATGCGGTGTTCAAGCACTATCTGGTGCGTGGCAAGCCGGGCTTTGTGGAAACGCGCTGGGCCGAGCTGGCCGATGCAGTGGCATGGATTCGCGCCGCCGGCGGGGTGCCCGTGGTGGCGCATCCGGGGCGCTATCGCGTGTCCGATGACGAGATGGCGCGCCTGCTGGCGGCCTTCGTCGAGGCCGGCGGCGAGGGGCTGGAAGTGGTGTCGGGGTCGCATTCGGATGCGAAAATGAGTAAATTCGCCCGCTATGCACGGCGGTTCGGTCTGCTGGCGTCGCGTGCGTCGGATTTTCATGGCGAGGAAGAAAGCCGGGTCGATCTGGGGCGCTGCGAGCCGTTGCCGGACGGTGTGACGCCGGTGTGGTCCCGCCTGATCGACCGTTTCTGATGGAATGCCATGGCCCAGTTCTTTACCGTTCATCCTGAGCAACCGCAGGCCCGCCTGATGCACCAGGCGGCCGAGATCATGCGTCGTGGCGGCCTGGTGGCCTTCCCGACCGATTCGGCCTATGCGCTCGGCGGGCTGACCGGCGACGCCGCGCTGCTCGACCGTATCCGCCGCATCCGCAATGTGGATGCGCGCCATCACTTCACCCTGCTGTGCCGCGACCTGTCCGAGATCGGCACCTACGCGCGGGTGGACAACGCACAATACCGCTTGCTCAAGGCCGCCACGCCGGGGCCCTACACCTTCATTCTCGAAGCCACCAAGGAGTTGCCGCGCCGCCTGCTGCACCCCAAGCGCAAGACCATCGGCCTGCGCGTGCCGGAGCATCCCGTGGTGGCGGCGCTGCTCGAGGCGCTGGGCGAGCCGATCCTGTCCTCGACGCTGATCCTGCCCGACGACGATCTGCCGATGACCGACGCCGAAGACATCCGCGACCGGCTGGGCAAGGTGCTTGACCTGGTCATCGACAGCGGCGGCTGTCCGGGCGATCCGACCTCGGTCATCGACCTCTCCGGCGGGTCGCCCGAACTGGTGCGGGCCGGGCGCGGCGACCTCGCGCCCTTCGGCCTGGATGCCGGCTGAGGACGCGCGCTCTGCTACAATCGTCCGTTTTCTGACGCCGTGAGTGCATGGAAGCGTTGATCTCCACCGTGGCCATCTGGGCGCTGCCCGTGATCTTGGCCATCACCCTGCACGAAGCGGCCCATGGTTATGTTGCGCGCTATTTTGGCGATCCGACGGCCGACCTGGCTGGCCGCATCAGCCTCAATCCGCTGCGCCATATCGACCCGGTCGGGACCATTCTGGTACCCGGCGCCATTTTGCTGATGAGCACACTGGCCGGCGCCGGCGGCATGCTGTTCGGCTGGGCCAAGCCGGTGCCGGTGAGCTTTGGCCGCCTGCGCAACCCCAAGGCCGACATGCTGTGGGTGGCGGCGGCCGGGCCAGGCGCCAACCTGTTGATGGCGCTGGCCTGGGCGGCGCTGCTGAAGGTGGCCATCGTCGCGCCGGAATCCGCCTACACCTTGCCGATGGCGCAGATGGCCGATGCCGGCATCCAGATCAACCTGATCCTGATGCTGCTCAACCTGCTGCCGATCCCGCCGCTCGATGGCGGGCGGATCGCGGTGAGCCTGCTGCCCGCCGGGCTGGCGTGGAAATTCGCGCGGCTTGAGCCCTACGGTTTTCCGATTCTTATCGTCTTGCTGATCTCCGGCGTGCTGGGGCGAATTCTTGGCCCCCTGATCGGACTTTTCAGTTACTTTCTCGCTGTCATTTTTGGATTCTGAGTCGTCACATGTACGCAGAGCGTGTTCTTTCAGGTATGCGGCCCACCGGCCGGCTCCATCTCGGCCACTACCATGGTGTGCTGAAAAACTGGGTCAAGCTGCAGTCCGAGTATCCCTGTCTGTTCTTCGTGGCCGACTGGCACGCCCTGACCACCAACTACGACAGCCCGCTGGTGATCGAGGAAAGCGTGTGGGACATGGTGATCGACTGGCTGGCCGCTGGCGTGGACCCGACCCAGGCCACCATCTTCATCCAGTCGCGCGTGCCCGAGCATGCCGAACTGCATCTGCTGCTGTCGATGATGTGTCCGCTGGGCTGGCTCGAGCGGGTGCCGACCTATAAGGACCAGCAGGAAAAGCTGTCGGACAAGGATTTGTCCACCTACGGCTTCCTCGGCTACCCCTTGCTGCAATCGGCCGACATCCTGATCTACCGTGCCGACAAGGTGCCGGTGGGCGAGGACCAGGTCCCGCATGTGGAACTGACCCGCGAGATCGCCCGCCGCTTCAACCACCTGTACGGCCGCGAACCGGGCTTTGAAGACAAGGCGCGTGAAGCGATCAAGAAGCTCGGCCGCAAGCGCGCCAAGCTTTACGAGGAGTTGCGCACCCGCTTCCTGCAGGAAGGCGACGAGGCGGCCCAGGAGCAGGCCGAGGCGCTCATCGACGATTCGCAGAGCCTGAGCCTCGGCGACCGCGAACGCCTCTACGGCTTCCTCGATGGCGGCGGCAAGATGATCCTTGCCGAGCCCGACGCCATGCTGACTGAAGCCGCGCGCATGCCGGGGCTGGACGGGCAGAAGATGTCCAAGTCCTACGGCAACACCATTTTCCTGCGTGAAGATGCCGAGTCGGTGGCCAAGAAGGTGCGCACCATGCAGACCGACCCCGCGCGGGTGCGGCGCAACGATCCGGGCGACCCGGAGAAATGCCCGGTGTGGCAGTTCCACAAGATCTACACCGACAGCGAGACTCACGCCTGGGTGCAGCAAGGCTGCAAGAGCGCCGGCATCGGTTGCCTGGAGTGCAAGCAGCCGCTGCTCGAAGCCATCCAGAAAGAGCAGAGCGCCATGCGCGAACGCGCGCAGCCCTACCTGGACGATCCGTCGCTGGTGCGCAACATTGTCGCCGACGGCAACGAGCGCGCGCGCAAGCTGGCGCAGGAAACCATGCGCGACGTCCGCGACGCCATGGGCCTTGGCTACTCGTGACAGCCCCCACGCTCACTACGTTCGCTGCCCCCCGAGGGGGCCGCGGCGCCTTTGGGGCGGCCCGGCGGGCGCCGCGGACAGCCCCAGCGCTCGCTGTGTTCGCCGCTCCCCAACGGGGTCGTGGCGGCTGAGTTGGACGCTTGATGAACTCCGTCACGTCGGCCGAGCTGCCGCTCGCTCCGGTCGAGACGCCCGAGCAGGTGGCTGCCGTGGCGCGCCTGTATGGCGAGCCGCTGCTCAAGCTGCCGGCCGATCTGTACATTCCGCCCGAAGCGCTGGAGGTGTTTCTCGATGCCTTCGAGGGGCCGCTGGATCTGTTGCTCTACCTGATCCGCAAGGCCAACATCGATGTGCTCGACATCCCGATGGCCGCGCTGACCGCGCAGTACCTCGAATACGTCGAGGCGATGCGCCGGCACAATCTGGAACTCGCCGCCGATTATTTGCTGATTGCCGCGATGCTGCTGGAGATCAAATCGCGGATGTTGTTGCCAAAATCACCACGCGCGGTCGAAGAAGAAGAGGATCCGCGTGCAGAACTGGTGCGGCGACTGCTAGACTACGAGCAAATGAAACAGGCGGCCGCAAAACTGGACGCCATTCCGCGTGTCGGCCGGGATCTCGAATGGGTCGGCATTTTTGTTGCGGAGAAAGTTGTCGAGCGTTTGCCTGAGGTCGGGCTGCACGACTTGCAACTTGCCTGGCTGCGGATTGCGCGCCAGGCCAAGCTGACCCAGCATCACCACATCCGCAAGGAAAGCCTGTCGGTGCGCGAGCACATGAGCCGTATCCTGCGTTGTCTGCAGGGGGGTGAATTTGTGGTCTTCGACACCTTGTTCGATCCGGCCGAGGGCGCTGCGCATCTGGTGGTGAGTTTTCTGGCAATGCTCGAACTGGTCAAGGAACGGCTGGTGCAAATCACGCAAACTGCCGGATTTTCGCCGATCTACGTGAAGCTGAACGATGCAGGAACCGAGCACGCCTGAGGAGTACACCCGGATTCTCGAAGCGGCCTTGCTGTCGGCCAGCGAACCGAGGCCGGTGTCGGCGCTGCGACAGTTGTTTGCCGAAGATCCGGGCAGCGACATGATCCGCCGTCTGCTCGATGGCCTGCGCGAGCAGTGGCAGGGCAGGGGGGTGGAGCTGGTGCAGTCGGCCTCTGGCTGGCGCTTTCAGACCCGGCCCGAGGTCCAGGTGTTCCTGGACCGGCTGAAAGACGAAAAACCGCCGAAGTATTCGCGCGCCGTGCTCGAGACGCTGGCGATCATCGCCTACCGTCAGCCGGTGACGCGCGGCGACATCGAAGATATCCGCGGCGTCGCGGTATCGACCAACGTGATCAAGACGCTCGAATCGCGCGGCTGGATCGATGCGGTGGGCTACCGGGATACCCCGGGGCGCCCGGCGCTGCTGGCCACCACACGTCGATTTCTCGACGAACTGGGGCTGCGAAGCCTGACGGAGTTGCCTCCGTTGACTGAAATTGAAAGGATGATGGACCTTGTCGAACTCCCAGAAACCGACCCGACGCCCGACGCGGCCTAAAGACCCGAACGCGACCGGCGAACCGCCGAAGGAAGGTCGTCGCCGTCGCCCGCGCGGTGGCGCCGCGACGGGCGAAGCCCCGCAGGCGGCACCGGCGGGCGAGCGGCCCGACAACGGCGGCAGTGCCAAACCGCGCGGCAAGTCGAATCGCCGCGGTGGTCGTGGCGGCCGTGGTGGCAAGGGCGGCGGTGAAGCGGCCGAGGCCAATGGCAACGTCGAGTCGGCGGGTCAGGCGCGCCAGCGATCGGGTGAAGGCGGCCGTGGCCGCCGTCGGTCCGGCGGTGGCCAGGCCGGCGGGGGCGGACAGGGGGGCGAAGTCAATGGCAATGTCGCCCCGCGCGGCGGTCAGCGCCAGAAGAGCGCCGGCGGCGCACGCAAGGGCCGTGGCCAGGGCGGTGCCGGCGGTCAGGGCGAGGTCAATGGCAACGTGGCGCCAGCTGCACCGTCGGCGTCGCCGCGGGCAGGTGGCGGTCGCGGTAATTCGTCGGCAAAAGGGCAGGGCGGTCGCCGCGTGCCGGAGCAGTTTGCCGTGCCGGAGCGGCTGAACAAGGCACTGGCGGCCATTGGTGTGGCGTCGCGCCGCGAAATCGAGGAGATGATCATTGCTGGTCGGATCTCGGTCAACGAGGCGCCGGCGGCCATTGGCCAGAAGGTCACGCCGGCCGACCGCATCCGGGTCAACGGCAAGCTGGTGCAGCTGCGTTTCGAGACCCGCGTGCCGCGGGTGCTGATGTATCACAAACCCGAAGGCGAGATCGTCTCGCGCGACGACCCCGAAGGTCGCACGACCGTGTTCGAGCAGTTACCCAAGTTGCGCCACGGCCGCTGGGTAGCGGTCGGTCGCCTCGACTTCAACACCTCCGGTCTGTTGTTGTTTACCGATGATGGCAGTCTGGCCAATCGCCTGATGCACCCGCGCTTCGAAATGGAGCGCGAGTATGCGGTGCGGATTCTCGGTTCGCTGACCGACGAGCAGGTGGCGCTACTGAAGAACGGCATCGAGCTGAGTGATGGCGTGGCGCGCTTCACCAGCGTGGTCGATCGGGGAGGCGAGGGGGCGAACCACTGGTACCACGTGGTGCTGTCCGAAGGTCGCAACCGCGAGGTGCGGCGCATGTTCGAGGCGCTGGAACTGACGGTGAGCCGCTTGATGCGCGTGCGCTACGGCCCGGTGCTGATGCCTTCGCGCCTCAAGCGCGGTCAGGTGGAGACGCTGGATGACGCCCTGGTGTGCCAGTTGGCCGGCATCGAGGCACCCAAGGCGGCACCTGCCAAAGGGCGCCGCTCACGACGCTGAAATTGCCTGAGGCAGTGTAAGTGGTTATAATCGGAGAGTTTTGGTGGCCCGGTGCCGCCAAAACACCGATTTCCAGTTGAAACGATGGGGATGGGCGTAAGCCCATTTTTTTATTTTTGGGCGCGAAAATGGATCTGGCTGGCTTGGTCGAACAGGTGGTAACGGGCTTGGGCTTCGAACTGGTGGACTTGGAAATGTCCCCGCGAGCCCGGCTGCTGCGCGTGTTCATTGACGTGCCGCGTGGCATCACGGTGGACGATTGCGCCACCGTCAGCAACCAGCTGACCCGAGTGTTCGAAGTCGAGAATGTCGACTACGACCGCCTGGAAGTGTCGTCGCCCGGCCTCGATCGCCCGCTCAAGAAGGCGGCCGATTTTGAGCGCTTTGCCGGCGAAACCATCCAGTTGCGCACGCATCTGCCATTGAACAACGGAAATCAACGTAATTTTTCGGGCGTGCTCAAGGGCTTCGCTGACGGGAAGGTGCTGCTGGCGCAAGACGCCGGCGTGCTGGAAATCCCGCTCGAGGAAGTCGAGAAAGCACGTCTGGTGCCCCAATTTTGAGCTTCGGTCTGGAGGTCTGATTACATGAGCCGCGAGATTCTGCTGCTTGTCGACGCACTGGCGCGTGAAAAGAACGTATTGAAGGAAATCGTGTTCGCTGCGCTCGAGTCGGCGCTGGCCTCTGCCACGAAGAAGCGCATCCATGATGACGCCGATGTGCGCGTCACCATCGACCGCGACACGGGCGACTATGAGTCCTTCCGTCGCTGGGAGGTGCTGCCCGATGCCGAGGTCGAGAACGATGAGGCCCAGATGGGGCTGATCGACGCGCGCGAAGAAGTGCCGGACATTCAGGTGGGTGAGTTCATCGAGGAGGCGCTCGAGCCGATCGACTTCGGCCGGATCGGCGCGCAGGCGGCCAAGCAGGTCATCCTGCAGAAGATCCGCGATGCCGAGCGCGAGCAGGTGCTCAACGACTTCCTCGAGCGCAAGGAGTTCCTGGTCAGTGGCACGATCAAGCGCATGGAGCGTGGCAATGCGGTGATCGAGGTGGGGCGTCTCGAGGCGCTGCTGCCGCGCGATCAGATGATCCAGAAGGAAAACCTCCGCGTGGGCGACCGCGTGAAGGCTTACCTGCTGCGCATCGACCGCAATGCCCGTGGTCCGCAGCTGATTCTGTCGCGCACGGCGCCGGAATTCCTGATGAAGCTGTTCGAGCTCGAAGTGCCCGAGATCGAAGACGGTCTGCTCGAAACCAAGGCTTGCGCCCGTGATCCGGGCTTGCGTGCCAAGATTGCCGTGCAGGCGCACGATCCGCGCATCGACCCGATCGGCACCTGCGTCGGTCTGCGCGGCTCTCGCGTGACCGCCGTGCGCAACGAGATTGGCGGCGAACAGATCGACATCATCGTCTGGTCGGCCGATCCGGCGCAATTCGTGATCGCGGCGCTGCAGCCGGCCGAAGTGAGCTCGATCGTCGTTGACGAAGAAGCCCACTCGATGGATGTGGTGGTCGACGAAAACAACCTGGCGATCGCGATCGGCCGCAGCGGCCAGAACGTCAAGCTGGCGTCGGAGCTGACCGGTTGGTCGATCAACCTGATGAGCGAGGAAGAGTCGGCCCAGCGTGCCGATGTCGAGCGCGGCGGTCTGCGCACCTTGTTCATGGAGCGCCTCGATGTGGACGAGGAAGTGGCCGATATCCTGATCGACGAGGGCTTTACCTCGCTGGAGGAGATCGCCTATGTGCCGCTGTCCGAAATGCTGGAAATCGAGGCGTTCGACGAAGATACGGTCAACGAGCTGCGCAACCGTGCGCGTAACGTGCTGCTGACCGAAGCAATTGTGACCGAAGAGAAGCTGGAAACCGTTTCCGAAGACCTGATCGGCCTCGAAGGCATGGACAAGGATCTGGCGGCGGCTCTGGCAGGCCATGGGGTGCTGACCCGCGACGAACTCGCGGATCTGGCGACCGACGAACTGGTGGAGATGACCGGGATCGATGCATCCCGTGCTGTCGCGCTGATTACCGTCGCGCGCGCGCACTGGTTCGAGTAAGGCAAGGGGGGAAGATGGAACAAATCACCGTGACGCAGTTTGCCGGCGAGCTGAAAATGCCGGCGGCCTTGCTGCTCGAGCAGTTGAAAAAGGCCGGCGTGAGCATCGGCAATGTCAATGATCGCTTGACCGAGCAGGACAAGACCAAGCTGCTCGATTATCTGCGCCGTTCGCACGGCGAAGACAAGGCCAAGTCGAAGATCACCTTGACGCGCAAGGAAACCAGCGAGATCAAGGCGACCGATTCGACCGGCCGTGCGCGCACCGTGCAGGTTGAAGTGCGCAAGAAGCGTGTTTTCGTCAAGCGGGACGAACTGGTGGCCGAGGCCGAAGCGCGCAAGGACGCCGAGGTGGTGGCCGAAGCCGCGCCGGTCGCTGAGCCGGTGGCCGCACCCGAAGCGCCGGTTGTCGAGGCAGTCGAGGTTGCGCCCGTGGTGGCCGAAGCGCCGGCGGCGAAGCCTGTTGAAGCCGAGCCCGCACCGGTCGTCGTGGAACCGGCGCCTGTCGTCGAAACGCCAGTCGCCAAACAACCCGCCGCGCCGGCGGCAGAGCCGCAGCCGACCAAGGTGGCCGAGAAGGCGCCGGAAGCCCCGGCTGCCGAGGACGCGGCCGATGACGCCGACGGTGGCGAGGACGACGATGCGTCGTCCGACACCACGGCCGCACCGACGGCCAAGCGCCGGGTGCGCCGGGTGCAGATTACGGAATTGCTCGACCCGGCCGAAATTCAGGCGCGGGAAGCCGAGTCTCGTCGTCACTCCGAGCTGCTGGCGCGCCAGCTGGCGGATCGCCAGGCGCGCGAAGAGCGCGAAGCGGCGGCCCGTGCCGCGGCAGAGCGTGCCAAGCTGGAGGCCGCCGAGGGCGCCAAGGCCAAAGCCAAGGGCAAGGGCGACGAAGGCGGACACACCCTGCACCGTCCGCAGAAGGATGAACAGGGCCGCAAGGATGCCAACGCGGGCGACGGCGGCAAGCGTCGCACCCTGAAAACGCGTGGCGGCGATACGCCGGGCGGTACCAGCAACTGGCGCGGTGGCAAGCGCGCCGGTGGCGGTCGCAATGCACGCAATCAGCGCGACCAGCAACCGAGCAGCAACTTCAAGGCCCCGGTGGATCCGGTGGTGCATGACGTGCATGTGCCCGAGACCATCACCGTGGCCGAGCTGGCCCACAAGATGGCGATCAAGGCCACCGAGGTGATCAAGTCCCTGATGAAGATGGGCTCGATGGTGACGATCAACCAGGTGCTGGACCAGGAAACGGCGATGATCATCGTCGAGGAAATGGGCCACAAGGCGCATGCCGCCAAGCTGGACGATCCGGATGCCTTCCTCGAAGAAACGGACGAGCACAAGGATGTGCCGCTGGAGCCGCGTGCGCCGGTGGTGACCGTCATGGGCCACGTCGACCACGGCAAGACCTCGCTGCTCGACCGCATCCGTGCGGCCAAGGTGGCGGCGGGCGAAGCCGGCGGTATTACCCAGCACATCGGTGCCTACCACGTCGATACCGACCGTGGCATGGTCACCTTCCTCGACACCCCGGGTCACGAGGCCTTTACGGCGATGCGTGCGCGCGGTGCCAAGGCGACCGACATCGTGGTGCTGGTGGTGGCTGCCGACGACGGCGTGATGCCGCAAACGAAAGAAGCCATCCACCACGCGCAGGCCGCTGGCGTGCCGCTGGTGGTGGCGGTCAACAAGATCGACAAGCCAGAAGCCAACCCCGAGCGGGTCAAGCAGGAACTGGTGTCCGAAGGCGTGGTGCCGGAAGAGTACGGTGGCGAGGCGATGTTCGTCTCGGTGTCGGCCAAGACCGGCCAGGGCATCGACGACCTGCTCGAAGCGATCCTGCTGCAGGCCGAAGTGCTCGAACTGAATGCGCAATACGATGCGCCGGCCAAGGGCCTGATCGTCGAAGCGCGCCTGGACAAGGGGCGCGGTGCGGTGGCCTCGCTGCTGGTGCAGTCGGGTACGCTGCGCAAGGGCGACGTGATGCTGGTCGGTGCCACCTTTGGCCGCATCCGCGCCATGCTGGACGAAAACGGCAAGCCGATCGAGGAAGCCGGGCCGTCGATTCCGGTCGAGATCCTCGGCCTGTCCGATGTGCCGGCCGCCGGTGACGAAGCCATCGTGCTGGCCGACGAGCGCAAGGCGCGCGAAATCGCGCTGTTCCGCCAGGGCAAGTTCCGCGATGTGAAACTGGCCAAGCAGCAGGCGGCCAAGCTCGAGAACATGCTCGAGCAGATGTCCGAAGGCGAGGTCAAGACGCTGCCGCTCATCATCAAGGCCGACGTGCAAGGTTCGCAGGAAGCGCTGGTGCACGCCCTGCAGAAGCTGTCCACCGACGAAGTCCGTGTCAAGGTCATCCACGGTGCCGTTGGCGCCATTTCGGAATCCGACGTCAACCTGGCGCAGGCCTCGGGTGCCGTCATCATCGGCTTCAACACCCGTGCCGACGCCAAGGCGCGTGGCCTGGCCGAGACCTTCGGCGTGGATCTGCGCTACTACAACATCATTTACGACGCGGTCGACGAGGTGAAGGCAGCGCTGTCCGGCATGCTGGCGCCCGAGAAGCGCGAAGAAGTGATCGGCATGGTCGAGGTGCGCCAGGTCTTCACCATCTCGAAGGTGGGGACCATCGCCGGCTGCTACGTGCTCGAAGGCATTGTCAAGCGTGCGGCCAAGGTGCGTGTGCTGCGCGACAACGTGGTGATCCACACCGGCGAACTCGACTCGCTCAAGCGCTTCAAGGACGACGTCAAGGAGGTCAAGTCGGCCTTCGAGTGCGGCCTGTCGCTGAAGAACTTCAACGACATCCAGGAAGGCGACCACCTGGAAATCTTCGAAGTGCGCGAAGTGGCGCGCTCGCTGTAAGGCGGCTCGGGCATGGCGAAGGAGTACTCACGCGCAACCCGGGTCGGCGAGCAGATGCGTCGCGAGCTGGCCGAGTTGCTGCGCCTGGAAGTGAAGGACCCGCGGATCGGCTTCATCTCCCTCACCGAAGTGGAGGTGTCGCCCGACTTCGCGCATGCCAAGGTGTATTTCACCTCGATGACCGGGTCGGAAGGTGTGGACGAGATCCTCGTCGGGCTGCGCCGTGCCTCCGGTTTCCTGCGTCGCGAACTGGGGCGCCGGATCCGGATTCACTCGACCCCCGAGCTGCACTTCATCTACGACGCCTCGATCGAGCGCGGCGCCCAGCTGTCGGCGCTGATCGACAAGGCAGTGCATGAAGACGAGGCGCGGGCCAAGCCGGCGGATGAAGAAGACTGAACGACCGCCGCGCCGGCGTGATCCGGTCGACGGGGTGTTGCTGCTGGACAAACCGCAGGGCATCAGCTCTAACGCCGCGCTGCAGCGCGCACGCAATGCGCTGGGCGCCGCCAAGGCCGGGCATACCGGTACGCTGGACCCGATGGCAACCGGGCTGTTGCCGCTGGCTTTCGGGGAGTCCACCAAGTTCTCGCAGACCTTGCTCGATGCCGACAAGGGCTATGAAGCCACGGTGTTGCTCGGGATCACCACCACCACCGGCGATGCCGAGGGCGAGGTGCTCGAGCGCAAACCGGCGGCCTTTACGGCGGAGGAAATCCGTGCTGCCGCATTGGCGTTCGTTGGCGAGGTGGAGCAGTTGCCGCCGATGTATTCCGCCCTCAAGCATGCCGGCAAGCCCCTGTATGCCTATGCGCGGGAAGGGGTCGATATCGAGCGCAAGCGCCGTCGGGTGACGATCTACGCACTCGACTGCGAACCGACTGGCCCGGACAGCTTCGTGATGCGGGTTCGCTGCAGCAAGGGCACCTACATCCGCACGCTGGCCGAAGACATCGGCCATCGCCTGGGCTGTGGCGCCCACCTGACGGCCTTGCGACGAACCCAGATCGGTCCGTTCGCCATCGACGCGGCGGTGCCGCTCGATACGGTCGCGGCGGTGAGCATCGACGAAGCGCGCGCACTGCTGGCGCCGGTCGATTGTCTGATCGGCAGTTTGCCGGTGCTGGGCCTGGACGAAATGCAGGCCCGACAGCTGTGCCACGGCCAGACGGTGGCACTTGCGTGTGTGGCGGCCGGCAGTTACCGCCTCTACCAGGCAGACCGTTTTCTCGGCCTGGGCCGTGTTGACGATGCAAGTGTCTTGTCGTCGCAGCGCCTGGTCGTGACCCACTGATCGCATCTCGCAGGCGATCAAATAGTACGTAGAAACTTGAACTTACGATGCGGCGTAGTTATAATTCCCGCTTTTCCGAAAACCAGAATTCAACCAAAGAGTAACGTTACATGGCTCTCGACACAGCACAGAAAGCGCAGATTGTTGGTGATTTCCAGCGTGCGCAAGGCGACACTGGGTCTCCTGAAGTTCAGGTGGCACTGCTGACCGCCCGCATCAATGGCCTGACCGGTCACTTCAAGGCCAACGCCAAGGATCATCACTCCCGCCGCGGTCTGCTCAAGATGGTGAGCTTGCGCCGTAAGCTGCTCGACTACCTCAAGCGCACGAACGCCGACGCATACCGTGCCCTGATCGAGCGCCTCGGTCTGCGCAAGTAAGCGGAAGGTACTCGTGGCGACTGCGTCAGCAGCGTCTGCCCGCCGCATTGAAAGCCGGTGTGAGCCTTGCGGCCGCGCCGGCTTTTGTCATTGATTTGCCGATTTCTCTCATAGTGCTAAGAAACCCGGCAGTTGTTGCCTGCTGCCTAACCTGAAAGGAAACTCCCTTGCCTAACGCTATCAAGAAAACCTTTGCGTACGGTGCCCATACCGTCACGCTCGAAACGGGCGAAGTGGCTCGCCAGGCCGGCGGTGCCGTCATCGTCAACATGGATGACACCGTGGTGCTCGCCACCGTGGTTGCCGCAAAATCCGCCCGTCCGGGTCAGGACTTCTTCCCGCTGACCGTCGACTACCAGGAAAAGACCTACTCCGCCGGCAAGATCCCCGGTGGTTTCTTCAAGCGCGAAGGCCGTCCGTCGGAAAAAGAGACGCTGACCTGCCGCCTGATCGATCGCCCGATTCGTCCGCTGTTCCCAGAAGGCTTCTACAACGAAGTCCAGGTCATCCTGACCGTGCTGTCGCTGAACCCTGAAATCGACCCGGACATCCCGGCGATGATCGGTGCGTCGGCCGCGCTGGCGATCTCCGGCGTGCCGTTCAACGGCCCGATCGGCGCCTGCCGCGTGGGCTATGTCGGTGGTGAGTATGTGCTCAACCCGACCGCCTCGCAGCTTGCCGAAAGCGCGCTGAACCTCGTGGTGGCCGGTACGCAGGCCGCCGTGCTGATGGTCGAATCGGAAGCCCAGCAACTGTCCGAAGAAGTCATGCTCGGCGCCGTGGTGTTCGGTCACGAGCAGATGGCCGCTGCCATCAACGCCATCAACGAACTGGTCGAAGTCGCCGGCAAGCCGGCCTGGGACTGGCAGGCGCCCGCCGCCAACGAGGCGCTGATTGCCCGTCTGAACGAGGCCTGCCAGGCCGACGTCGAAGCCGCCTTCAACATCACCGACAAGCAAGCCCGTACCGCGCAGATCAACGAAGTGCGCAAGAAGGCTGTCGAGCTGGTGTGCGACGGCAGCGAAGGTGCGCCGACCGAGAATGAGGTCAAGGACCTGCTGCACAACATGGAAGCCGCGGTGGTTCGTGGCCGTATCCTGAACGGCGAACCGCGCATCGACGGCCGTGACACCCGCACCGTGCGCCCGATCGACATCCGCACCGGCGTGCTGCCGCGCACCCACGGTTCGGCCCTGTTCACCCGGGGTGAAACCCAGGCGCTGGTGGTGGCGACGCTCGGTACCAGCCGTGACGAGCAGATCATCGACGCGCTGGCCGGTGAGTATCGCGACCGCTTCCTGCTGCACTACAACTTCCCGCCGTTCGCCACTGGCGAAACCGGCCGTGTCGGCACCCCGAAGCGCCGCGAAGTCGGCCACGGCCGCCTCGCCAAGCGTGCGCTGGCCGCCGTGCTGCCGACTGCTGAAGATTTTGCCTACACCGTTCGCGTGGTGTCGGAAATCACCGAATCCAACGGTTCGAGCTCGATGGCCTCGGTGTGCGGTGGTTCGCTGGCCATGATGGACGCCGGTGTGCCGCTGACCGACCACGTCGCCGGTATCGCCATGGGCCTGATCAAGGACGGCAACCGCTTCGCCGTGCTGACCGACATCCTGGGTGACGAAGATCACCTCGGCGACATGGACTTCAAGGTGGCCGGTACCGAGAACGGCGTGACCGCGCTGCAGATGGACATCAAGATCCAGGGCATCACCAAGGAGATCATGCAGGTTGCCCTGGCGCAGGCCAAGGAAGGCCGCATCCACATCCTCGGCCTGATGAAGCAGTCGCTCGATTCGCATCGTGGCGAAGTGTCCGAGTTCGCACCGCGCATGATCACCATGAAGATCAACCCCGAGAAGATCCGCGACGTGATCGGCAAGGGCGGTTCGGTGATCCGTGCGCTGCAGGAAGAGACCGGTACCGTCATCGAGATCCAGGACGATGGCAACATCACCATCTCCTCGGTCAGCGTTGAAGGGGCGAAAGCGGCGCAAGCCAAGATCGAGGCCATCACGGTCGAAGTCGAGGTGGGCAAGGTCTATGAAGGCTCGGTCGTCCGCATTCTGGACTTCGGTGCCATCGTGAATGTGCTGCCGGGCCGCGACGGTCTGCTGCATGTGTCGCAGATCGCCAACGAGCGCGTCGAGAAGGTCACCGACTACGTCAATGAAGGCGATGTGGTCAAAGTCAAAGTGCTCGAGACCGACGACCGCGGTCGCATCCGCCTGAGCATGAAGGCTGTGCAGAACGAGACGGCCGAGTAATTCCGGGCCGGACATGAAAATAGGCACCCTCGGGTGCCTATTTTTTTGCTGTCTGCCCGGCAACGCAAGGTGCCGGACGGAGCGAGCAGGGCCTTACTTGGCGACCTGGCGTTCGCGCATTTCCTCAAGGGTCTTGCAGTCGATGCACATGGTGGCGGTCGGGCGCGCTTCGAGGCGCTTCAGGCCGATTTCGACGCCACAGCTGTCACAGTAGCCGTATTCGCCGGATTCGATGCGGCCGAGCGCCTCGTCGATTTTCTTGATGAGCTTTCGCTCGCGGTCGCGGTTGCGCAGTTCCAGGGCGATATCGGACTCCTGGCTGGCACGGTCATTGGGGTCGGCGAACACCGTCGCTTCGTCCTGCATGGTGTGCACAGTACGCTCGATATCGTCCATCAGCTCGGCCTTGACCGTGCTGAGAATGTCGCGAAAATGCGCCTGCTGTTTCTCGCTCATATATTCTTCGCCTTTGGCGGCAACATAAGGCGGGAACTGTTTGTGCAGCGTATCGTCAGCCATGCCGTGGTACTCGTGGATGTGTGAAGGCGATTTAATAGCAGAAAGCGGCAGGGGCCGCAAGTCAGACGAATTGGCGCAATAAACCGGCGAAAAAATGTGTTTGACGCCTTCGAAGACTGTGTGTAATATTCGCGCCTTCTCGGGGTGTAGCGCAGTCCGGTAGCGCGCTTGCTTTGGGAGCAAGATGTCGGGGGTTCGAATCCCTCCACCCCGACCATGCTCACCCCGATTGTGCCCGGCGAATCTGCCCGTAGCTCAATTGGATAGAGCACCGGCCTTCTAAGCCGGGGGTTGCAGGTTCGATCCCTGCCGGGCAGACCAGGTTTTCGATTGGCGTGAAAACGGCAATCAACGATAGTGGCGGCATTAGCTCAGTTGGTAGAGCATTGGATTGTGATTCCAAGGGTCACCGGTTCGAGACCGGTATGTCGCCCCAAAACAGAAAAGCCCTCCGCGAATGCGGAGGGCTTTTTTACGTCTACGGTTTCCAAAACGCATTTTCCGGTTGCTGTGCGTCAAGACAGGCGGGGAAGGGCTTGTCTATTATCCGGTCATGAGCGCCGTATCGACCCACTTCAATTTGACGGCCCGTCTGGGGCAGATCATTGCGCATCTCGCCGAGGGATTGGTCGAGCGGGAAGATCTGGCACGGAAGATCTTTCTCGCCGCACTCGCCGGCGAGCACAGCCTGCTGATCGGGCCGCCCGGCACCGCCAAGAGTGCCTTGGCGCGGCGCCTGCACCTGGCGTTTGCCGACGGCCGCTATTTCGAGCGGCTGCTGACCCGCTTCTCGGTGCCTGAAGAGTTGTTCGGGCCCTTGTCCATCAGTGCGCTGGAGCAGGATCGCTACGAGCGCCATGTGGCCGGTTTTCTGCCCGACGCCCGCATCGCATTCATCGACGAAGTGTTCAAGGCCAACAGCGCCATCCTCAATGCCTTGCTCACCCTGCTCAACGAGCGCGAGTTCGACAATGGCGCGGGGCGGATGGCGTGTCCGCTGGTGTCGGTCGTGGGGGCGAGCAACGCCGTGCCGGACGATGACGCCGCAGAGGCTTTCTTCGACCGGTTCCTGATGCGACTGGTGGTCACACCGGTCAGCGCGGACGGCTTCGGCGCGCTGCTGGCCGCGCAACCGGAGCACCATGCCGGCCCCTTTGCCGAGGCCTTGTCCGACGACGAATTGCAGGCGCTGGCCGCCCAGGCCCGTGCGGTGCATTTGCCGCCCGCCGTGCTGACCAGCCTGGCCGCGGTCCGCGAGGCGCTGGCAGCGCAGTCGCTGCCCGTCTCCGACCGGCGCTGGGTGAAGATCGTGGCACTGCTGAAAACGGCCGCGGCCAGCGAGGCGCGCAGCGAGGTGTCGATCTGGGATCTGGCCCTGCTGCCCCCGTGTGTGGCGGTTGACGCGCCGGGGCAGGCGGCCGTGGCCGACTGGCTGCTGGCGCATTTGGGGGTGGGGCAGGCCACCTCGCCACCGCGCCTGACGCGTGTTGTCGAAGCGTTCGAGGCGCAACTGGCCGCCGAACTCAAAGCCAATGACCTGGACTATGACGCCGACGGCCGGCTGCGCTTCTCCGCCGGCGAGCTGGCGCACGAGATCGGCGACGCCAAAGGCGGCGCGGGCGCGCTGCGCATGACTTACCAGCGCAAACGGCGCTACGGTGCCTGCCATATCCAGGCGCGGACCCACCAGGCCGATCTGCTGATCGAGCGCATTGCGCAATACCGTTCCGAGATCGCGGGCCGCATCGCCGCCCTGGCGCGCTATGTTGAACACAGCCTCTGGCTCGGCCCGGGTTTTGCCGATGCGGCCACCCGGCGACTGGGCGAGACCTTGCAGGCCATCGACCAATTGCATGAGCGCGCCGTCGCTGCCCGCGGCGGCTTTGCCGCGCTGCCGCGGCTGGCGCAGGATGCGGGCACTGTGCCCGATCCGATCGTCCACGAGGCCTGGGACGGCTGAGTATGGCCGAGGCTGCTCTCCCGGCCGCGACGCCGATCCTGTTCGCGTCGCTGGAAGCGCAACTCGATGCGCTCGACCGGCTCCCTCGTGGCCTGTGGCTGGGCGGCATGACCCATTCGGTCGGCGAACTGGCCCTGCGCCTGACCACGCTCGATCGGTTGCGCGCGCAACTGGCCAGTGGCGCGCTGCCGCCCGAGGCGGACTGGTGCTGGCCCGGTACGCCATTGGCGGTTGGCGTGGTGTCGCGGATCGAGCAACTGGGGCTGGCCAACCACTGCCAGCGCGAGCCGGCATTGGCCGATACCGTCTTGATGAGTCTTCTCTTTCATCTTGATCTGATCGCTGACTATCAGGATCGTGGCGCCGCGCCCGCGGTGGCGGCGCAGATGGCGCTCGACGCCTTTAGCGCCGACTGGCAGGCCCGTTGCGGCGTGATGGATGAACTGGCGGCGGTGCTCGGCGTGGTGCCCGAGCTGGCAGGCAACGACCGCTGGGACGCGCTCGCCGGCATGTTGCGCAGCACGCAATGGCAGGCCGTTGTCGAGGCGCGGCAAGCCATGGGGCAACTGCCTGCGCTGGCCGCCGTCATCGAGGCGCTGGGGCGTGCTCAGGCCACGCCGCCCGACGCGTCCTTGCCCCAGGGCCGGCAGGCGTCCGCCGCGGCGGTGCCGGCGCACAGCACGCAAACCCGTTGCATCCGTGTGCCCGATCTGCCGGGCGAAACCCGGGGCATCCAGCGCTCGGCCCGCATCAGCCGCATGTTGCCCGCGGAGGCTGCGCTGCTGGGGCATCCGCGCCTGCGCCTGGTGTGGCATGCCCGCCGCGCCGAACGCACCCTGCTGAGCTATGAGGACGACGACCTGATGTCGGAGACCGTGCGGCACACCGCGATGGTTCCCGCGCCTGCGCCCGCAACGCGTCCGGCAGTGCGGCCGCGGCGCGGCCCGATGCTGGTGTGTGTCGACACCTCCGGCTCCATGCAGGGGGCGGCCGAAGCGGTCGCCAAGGCGGTGGTGCTGGAGGCAGCGTGCCGTGCCCATGCCCAGGGCCGTGATTGTCGGGTGTTTGCCTTCGGCGGGCCCGACGAAGTGCTGGAGATGGTGTTGTCGATGGATGCGGATGGTGTGCTGCAACTGACGCGTTTCCTCGGCCAGGCCTTTGGCGGTGGCACCGACATCGGCGCGCCGCTGGCGCGTTGCCTCGATGCCCTGGCGAGCGCGCGCTGGCGAAACGCCGACATCCTGCTCGCCACCGACGGGGCCTTCGGCGCCACCCCGGCGCTGGCCGCGCGGCTGGCCGAGGCCAAGGCCGCAAGCGGCGTGCGTGTGCAGGGGGTGCTGATTGCCGATCGTGAGACCATCGGCCTGCTCGAACTGTCCGACGCCATCTTCTGGGTGCGTGACTGGCGTCGCTTCGGCGCCACCGAGGCGGCCTCGCCGGTGCACAGCAAGAGCCTGACGGCAGACTATTTTCCCGGTGCCTTGCGCACCGACGACAACCGGCGCCACACCGTGTCCGGCCAGGCCGCCTCGCACGCCGTGCGCGCCGGCCAGCGGGCGCAACGGCGGCCGCCCGAGGAGTGAACATGCAGTTTGCCGAAGCCTATCTGGCGCAACTGGCGCAGGTCGAGGCGCGACATCGCCTGCCCGCGGTGCGAGCGCTGCATCTGCCGCCGATCGCGGCGGCGCAGAGCAAGAACGGCGAGTTCTGTGCCATCGAGCTCGAGGACGGCTCGCTCGGGCTGTCCTACGTGCTGCTCGATGACACCTTGCGCCGGCTGCTGGCCAGCAATGCCGGTGCCGGGGTGGTGGGCCTGCCCGCCATGCAACTGGCGCGCGCCTATGCCACCGGCCGCGGCGTCGAGCGCACGCTGGGTTTCGCCGCCGCCAACGCGATCACCCGCCATTTTCTCGACCGGGTGGGATATGCGCCGCCCGACAGCGCCGACTCGGTGGGCGCGCTGGCGCCCATGGCGGGGGACCGCATCGGCATGATCGGCTATTTCCGGCCGCTGGCCGAGCGCATCGTGGACACGGGGGCGCAGCTGGTGGTGGTCGAACTGAATGCCGCGCTGGCTGGCGCCCAGGCCGGTTATGAGGTCACCACCGATGCCGAGGTGCTGGGCGCGTGCAACAAGGTGTTGTCGACCAGCACCATCTTGCTCAACGACACGCTCGATCGCATGCTCGCGCGGTGTGCCGGCGCGGGGCGGATCGCGTTGATCGGCCCCAGCGCCGGTTGCCTGCCCGATGCGTTGTTCGCCCGCGGCGTGAGTTCGCTTGGCGGGAGCTGGGTGACGGATCCGGCCGGTTTCGTCGAGGCGCTGAATGCCGGCGAGGGCTGGAGCCGATACGCCCGCAAGAGCGTAGTGAGCGCGCAGGACTGGCCGGGTTTCGCCAGCTTGCTGGCGCGGCTTTAGGCCGGGTTGGATACTTCGATCAGGTTGCCGTCCGGGTCGCGGAAGTACACCGACCGGATCGGCCCGGTGGCCCCGGTGCGCGCCACCGGCCCCTCGAGCAGCGGCACGCCGCACATCTCGAGATGGGTGATGACATCGGCCAGCGGAGTGCGGGCAATGAAGCACAGGTCTGCGCTCCCCGGCAGGGGCGTGGTGGCATGCGGACGCAGTTCGGCGTGGTGCCGGTGCAGGTTGATCTTCTGCTGGCCAAAGCGCAGCGCCACGCGCCCTTCGCCGAAGACGAGTTTCTCCATGCCCATGACGCGGGTGTAGAAAGCGCAGCTGGTGTCGATGTCGGCGACGGTCAGCACCAGATGGTCGAGGTGGTCGATGTGCATCAGATCTCCCGGGTTTCGCCGTCGATGATGAAACCGATGGTACGCCGCGGCGCTTCGGCCTCCACCTTGGCGACATAGCACAACAACTGCACCGACGACTGATGCGCCAGCAGCATGCATGGCGCGCCGTTGAGCGTGCCCTCGATGCGGATGCCGTGAAAGCTCTCTTCGGCCAGCAGGGTGACGTTGATCTGCACGCCGCCGTGGAGGATGGCCAGGATCGCCGGTTGCGCGTCGTCCGGCACCTGCGCCCGCCACTCGGCAATGGTGTCGGCCAGGCGGCGCATCAGCGCCCCGGCCGATTGATACAGATTCTGCTCTGCCGGATGCACCGGCCGGGCCGGCGCCGCCTGTGGCACCACCGGGCCGGGTGGCACGGGGCAGTGCATGGGAGACGGCTGGGTTGCGCGGATGCGGGCGATCATCTCGTCCGGGCCGAGGGCGACGGTGGTGGTGTCCTTTCTGGCTGCCATGGCGAATCACAGTCCTCGTATCAGGTCGGCGACAAGGCGTTCGAGCGGTGCGAGCAGTTCGGGCGACGTGCGGCGCACCAGCACATACAGCAGCAGTGCAATGGCGAGGCCGATGGCCGCCCGGCTCAGCCCGCTGCCGCCCCCGCCACGCGGCAGGCGCTGCAGTCCGATGGCCAGGGCGGTGGCCTGGGTGTGGTCGGGTTCGGGCGTTGTCCGGTGCACATGGGTGGGGTGCGCGTGCGCCGTCGTGGTGCCGGCCGCGGCACCCGTCATGAATTCGGCCAGGCGGCCGCTGAGCTGGACGACATGCCGGCCATGGGTGAGCACCGTCGCGCTGGCGCCGTCGCGTTGCTGCGTGGTGGCGTTGCGCGGCAGCCAGACCAGGCCGCCGCCGAAGATCGGGTGCATCTGCACGGCGTGGCCGCCAGCGTATTCCACCACCCGCACGCAGTTGGTGGCGCGTGCACCGTTGATCACCGCGTTGCCATAGCCCGACTTGCGCACGGCCGGGCCGGCATCGGCGGGCACGGTGTCGGTCATGCGCGAGACGCGCCGCAGCACGCGCATGATGCCGCGCCAGAGGAACAGGAAGGCGAGCAGGGCGACAATCAGCCCGAAAGGGATGGGCAGATGGTTGAGCAGATCGTGCATGACGGCAGCCGCAGGGCAGGACGGCCAGCCTAGCCGAGCCGGTCGGCCGAGGGCAAGCCCGAGCGCGTACAATCCGCCCGTTCGGCGGCGATTGCCGCGCCGCCCTGAAATCAAGCGAGACCAATTCGATGACAACCCACCCTGCACCCCCCCCAACGCTGCCGATCATCGAATGGCAGGAGGGCGGGCAGCCTCGACGCGCGCAGTGGCGTTCGGAGCGGGGTGCGCCCCCGCCGCGCCGGGTCGTCCTGGCCGACGATACGCTCAAGGCAGACGCGGCCTACCGGCTGGCCTGCGAGGGCACGGCGATGCTGTGGCAGGGCGATTATCACAATGCCCGCCAGCTGCTGCAGGCCATGACGCGGCGCGTCCAGCGCGGCCGCCGCAGCCTGGCGGGCGACAAAACCCTGGCCGAGCGGTTTCATCTGCACCGCCAGGCCCAGGCGCAGCAGGCGCGTACGCTGGGCATGTTGCTGGTGCCGGTGTCGGCCGGACACCACATCCCCTTGCGCCGTGCGCCGGAGGTGGCACCGGCCTGCACTGCGGTGTTCGGGGCGGCGGAGTCGGATTACGTGATGTCGCTGCGCGAATTGCTCGGCCTGGTCGGGGCCTGGCAGTGGCGGCTCAAGGGGGTGGAGGTGGCGGCGCTGGGCGGGCGGATTGTGCCGCACTACGGGGTGTTCTCGCCGATTCGCGGCGAGTATGTGGATCTGGTGGCGCAGGCGCCGCTGCCGGCGACCACGCGGGCCTTCGATATCGGCACCGGCTCCGGCGTCCTCGCCGCGGTGCTGGCGCGGCGTGGCGTGGCCCAGGTGGTGGCGACCGACATGGACCCCCGCGCACTGGCCTGTGCGGCGGACAACCTGGCGCAACTCGGCTTGGCCGCGCGGGTGTCGCTGGTCGAGGCCGATCTGTTCCCCGAGGGGCGTGCGCCGCTGGTGGTGTGCAACCCGCCGTGGGTGCCGGCACGCCCTTCGGCGCCCATCGAGGCGGCGGTGTACGACCCGGACAGCCGCATGCTGCGCGGCTTTCTGGCCGGCCTGGCCGATCATCTCGCGCCGGGCGGCGAGGGCTGGCTGATCCTCTCCGACCTGGCCGAGCATCTCGGCCTGCGCTCGCGCGAGGAATTGCTTGGGTGGATCGACGCGGCCGGCCTGGTGGTGCGTGAGCGGCACGAGATCCGCCCGCGCCACGGCAAGGCGCTGGACACCGACGACCCGCTGCATGCCGCGCGCGCGGCCGAGGTGACCGCGCTGTGGCGGCTGGTGGCCAGGGCGGCGTGAGCGTTACTGCCAGCTGACGGTTGCGGCGAGCAGGTAGCCCGCGCCGTAGACCGTCTTGATCAGCTTGGCGTGCTGGGGGTTTTCGTCCAGGCGGCGGCGCAGGCGCGAGATGCGCAGGTCGATGCTGCGGTCCAGCGCGCACACATCGCGGCCGTCGAGCAGCTGGTCGCGCGAGAGAATCTGGTTGGCGTGCTCGAGCAGCACGGTGAGCAGCTGCGCTTCGGCCACGCTCAAGGTGTCTTCCTTGCCGTCGGGGCGGGTCAGCCGGTGGGTGCCGGTGTCGAACTGCCAGCCGGCGAACCAGGCGCGACGGGACGCGCTGCCGTTGCTGCTGGCCGGCTCGCTCTGGTAGCGACGCAGGATGCTGCGCACCCGGGCGATCAGCTCGCGCGGCTCGAAGGGCTTGGTCATGTAGTCGTCGGCGCCCAGCTCCAGGCCCATCACCCGGTCGTGGGTGTCGCCGCGGCCGGTGACGATGAGCAGGCCGAAGCGGTGGCGGGCGCGCAGTTGCTGCATCACCTCCAGGCCGTCCATATCGGGCAGGCCGAGATCGAGAATCGCCACCTGCGGGGTGTGGGTGCGCAGCTGGCGCAGGAAGTCGCCGCCGGTGGCGAACAGCTCGCAGCGGAAATCGAAGCGTTGCAGTGTGGATTCGATCAGCCGGGCGATGGCCGGATCGTCTTCCACGACATGGATCAGGGGACGGGGCGCATGCGACATGCCGGTCTCCTAGCGCGGGCCGCGGCGGTTGAGCGCGGCGGCGAGTTTTTCGCGGGTAAAGGGTTTTTCGAGCAGCGGTGCGGTGCTGTCGTCCTGGTGGCGCTCGCCGGCCTCGGCGTAGCCGCTCATGAGAATCATTGGGATCTCGGGCCGGAAGCGGCGCACGAAGCGCGCCAGCGCCCAGCCGTCCATGCCGCCGGGCATGACCACGTCGGACAGCACCATGGCGATGGCCGGGACGTTCTCGACCAGGTCCGCCGCCTCGTGGCCGTTCTCGGCCTCGAGCACGGTGCATTCGAGCGAGGCGAGCTGGGCGCGCACTACCTTGCGCACCTCCGGGTCGTCTTCCACCAGCAGGACCACGCGCCCGCGCAGATCGATGTCGAAGGGGTCGGCCGGGGGTGGCGCGGGGTCGCTCTGGCTGCCGGCGGGGGCCGGCGGCAGGAGCAGGGCCACCTGCGTGCCGACCGCCTGCCGGCTGCGGATGCGGATGGCGCCGCCCGATTGCTTGACAAAGCCATACACCATGGCCATGCCCAGCCCGCTGCCCATGCCGAACTTCTTGGTGGTGAAGAAGGGCTCGAAGACCCGCGCCAGCACCGTGCCGTCCATGCCGGTGCCGTTGTCGGCAATGACGATCTGGACGTAGTCGCCGGGCGGGACTTCCAGCTCGTCGGCGGCGTTGGCGTCGAGCGTCTCGAGCGAGGATTCGATGCGCAGTTCGCCGCCGTTGGGCATGGCATCGCGGGCGTTGAGGGCGAGGTTGAGCAGGGCGTTTTCGAGCTGATTGGGGTCGACCATCGCCACCAGCTCGGCGGCATGTGAGGCGGTCGACAAGGCGATGGAGCTGGGCATCGAGCGGCGGACCAGGCGTACCATGCCGAGGACCAGTTCGTTGACTTCCACCGGCCGCGCCTCCATCGGCTGCTGGCGCGAGAAGGCCAGCAGGCGCTTGATCAGCGCGGCGCCACCTTCGGCCGCGGTCTGGCAGGGGGCGACGAATTCGTCCACCTCGGGCGCCTCGCCCAGGGCATCGCGCAGCGCGGTGAGGTTGCCCATCACCACGGTGAGCATGTTGTTGAAGTCGTGCGCCAGGCCGCCGGTGAGCTCGCCGATGGCTTCCATCTTCTGCGCCTGGGCCAGCGCGTTCTGGGTGCGCCGCTGGTCGGTCATGTCGACCGCGTGCACAAAGCAGCCGATGACTTCGCCGTCGGGCGTGATGTCGGGCAGCAGCGTGCTGCGCGCGAAGATGCGCGCGCCGGCGGCGGAGGTGATGGCGTATTCGTAGGTGACTTCGTGGCCGTCGAGCGAGCGGCGCACATGGGGTTCGACCTGGCGGAACAGATCCTCACCGATGACTTCGACGATCGGCCGGTCGACCATGCTCTGGCTGGTCCAGCCGAACCACTCGGCGTAGCGCTTGTTGGCGTAGCGGTAAGTCCAGCTGGCGTCGAAGTAAGCCACATGGGCGGGGATGGTGTCGGTGATCAGGCGCAGCTTGGCTTCGCTGTGCTGGAGCGCGGCGGTGATCTGGTGGTTGGCCTCGATGGCGGCCTTCAGTTCGGCGTTGGCCTCGGTGAGCGCGGCGGTGCGCTCGCGGATATGGCCCTCGAGCTCGGCCTGGTGGCGGTCGATCTGTTCGCGCTGGCGCTCGGCCTCGGTGATGTCCGAGTACAGCGCGATGAAACCCTGGTGGGGCAGGGGGAAGCCCTGGATCTTCAGCAAGGTGCCGTCGGGCCGCTGGCGGCGGGTGTCGTGCGAGGTGAAACGCTGTGCCGCGGCCACGCGCTCGGCCACCTGGGCCTCGACGTCGCCCGGGCCATACTCGCCGCGTTCGGCGTTGTGGCGGATGAAGGCCTCGAAGGGCGTGCCCGGCACGCCGAGCGCGTCGGGAAAGTCGAGCAGGGTCAGGAAGCTGCGGTTGCAGGTCACCAGGCGCAAGTCCTGGTCGAAGATGGTGACGCCCTGGTTGATGTGGTCCAGACCGGCCGCGACCATCTCGCGATAGCGGGTGTCGCTGATCTGCTCGGGCGTGTCGAGAAGCGGTGTCATGGGTCGGGGGCGGGCGGTGAACAACGTGTCGATTCTAGTCCCTGCCTCGCCGAAATGACGTCTCGACAAGATTGAGTACATTTGCCGACAAGTTCCGACACGATTGAATGTGACCCTTCGTCTCCGATGCACCGGCAGCACGGCCTGCGCCTGATGTTGCCAACCCGGAGGCCGGCCCCGCCGCCGGCCCACAACGGTCAACAAGGAGACAAAGGTGTCGCGCACTGCCTATTCGCAAGGCCTGGACAAGAATCCGGCCAACTATGTTCCTCTCTCGCCGCTGAGCTACATCGAGCGCACCGCGGCGGTGTACCCGAACCGCACCAGCGTGATCCACGGATCGCGCAGCTTCACCTGGTCCGAGACCTACGCCCGCTGCCGCCGGCTGGCCAGCGCGCTGCAGCAGCGTGGCATCGGCGAGGGCGATACGGTGGCGGTGATGCTGCCCAATGTGCCGGCGATGGTCGAGGTGCACTTCGGCGTGCCGATGATCGGCGCCGTGCTCAACACGCTCAACACCCGGCTCGACGCCGAGGCGCTGGCCTTCATGCTGGGCCACGGCGAGGCCAAGGTGCTGATCACCGATCCGGAATTCGCCGGCGTGATCGGCGAGGCGCTGGCGTTGCTCGATGGCCCGCGCCCGCTGGTGATCGACGCGCTGGATCCGGAATACCCGGCCACCGACCGCCTCGGCGAGATCGAATACGAAGACTTCATCGCCGCGGGCGAGGCCGATTTCGCCTGGCAGATGCCGACCGACGAGTGGGCGCCGATTGCGCTCAACTACACCTCCGGCACCACCGGCAACCCCAAGGGCGTGGTCTATCACCACCGCGGCGCCTACCTCAACGGCGCCTCCAACATCATCAGCTGGGGCATGCCGCAGCACGCGGTGTATCTGTGGACGCTGCCGATGTTCCACTGCAACGGCTGGTGCTTCCCCTGGACCATGGCCGCCAATGCCGGGGTGAACGTGTGCCTGCGCAAGGTGGACGTGGCGCTTATCTACGAGCTGATCCGCAAGTACAAGGTGAGCCACTTCTGCGGTGCGCCGATCGTGCACGGCATGCTGATCAATGCCAACGAGGCGCTGCGCGCCGGTATCGAGCACAAGGTGTCGGCGCTGATCGCCGGCGCCGCGCCCCCGGCCGCGATCATCGAGGGCATGGAGCGCATCGGCTTCGACATCACCCATGTGTATGGCCTGACCGAAACCTACGGCCCGGCCGCGGTGTGCGCCAAGCACCCGGAATGGGATGACCTGCCCATCGACCGGCGCGCCGAGCGCAACGGCCGCCAGGGTGTGCCCTACCACATGCAGCAGGCGATCAGCGTGCGCGACCCGCAGACGCTGGAAGCGGTGCCGGCCGATGGCGAGACCATGGGCGAGATCATGTTCCGCGGCAACCTGGTGATGAAGGGCTACCTGAAGAACGAGAAGGCCTCGGATGAAGCCTTTGCCGGTGGCTGGTTCCGCACCGGCGACCTGGCCGTGGTGCATGCCGACGGCTACGTGAAGATCAAGGACCGCTCCAAGGACGTGATCATCTCCGGCGGCGAGAACATCTCCTCGCTGGAGGTCGAAGAAGTGCTCTACCGCCACCCGGCGGTGATGACCGCCGCCGTGGTGGCCATGCCCGACGAGAAGTGGGGCGAGGTGCCGGCCGCCTACATTGAGGTGAAAGAGGGCGCCATCGTCAGCACCGACGATATCGTCAAGCACTGCCGCGAACACCTGGCGCGCTACAAGGTGCCCAAGCACATCGAGTTCTGCGTGTTGCCCAAGACCTCGACCGGCAAGATCCAGAAGTTTGTCCTGCGCCAGCAGGCGCGCGCGACCGATGCCATCGGCTGATACCGCCCTGTGCCCGCCCCGGGGCGGGCGCAGGCTCGTGCGTACCGTGCTGACGGTGGTCGCCTACTGCGCCACGACGCTCGTGCTGTACGCCCCCGACGTGCTGCGTTTCTGACGCGGCATGTCCCAGAACCCCATTTGACGACCCAGGAGACAAACGCATGTTGATGCAGAGAAAACACGGGGCCGAGCAGCCCCACTGGCCGCTCGGGCCGTTCAAGATCCGGCTCCCCTTCGTGCACTACCGCTGGGAATACCCCGAGATGATCCAGGGCCTGATCATGTTCGTGGTCGGCTTGGCGATGATCCCGCTGCTGCAGAAATATCTCGGCATGCCCTATGAGGCGGCGCTGGCCTTCTGCGTGATCGCCGGCGTGGGCTACATGCTGCCGGCCCTGCTGGGCGTGCCGCTGGTGCCGGGCTGGATCACCCCCGCGATTCCGGTGGTGATCCTCTTCCTGCAGGGCTTCGAGCCCGGGCCGGAGGCGATCAAGGCGATGTTCGCGCTGCAGATCGAGGTCTTCATCATCTTCCTCGTGCTCGGCATCACCGGGCTGGGTAACCGGCTGGTGACGGTGATCCCCAACTCGCTCAAGTCCGGCATCATCATCGGTGCCGGCATCGCGGCGATGATGGGCGAGCTGAAGGTGGGCGGGCGCATCGACAACACGCCGATCTCGCTGATCATCGGCTCCATCGTCTCGGCCTATGTGCTGTTCTCGCTGTCGTTCAAGCACATCGTCGAGAAAAACGTGTGGGCCAAGCGCATCTCCAACTTCGGCATGGTGCCGGGCATGATCCTCGCCATGCTGGTGGGCTGGGCCGTGGGCGAGTACCCCATGCCCGACGTGCAGTGGGGCATCACCCAGCCCGACTTTGCTCTGATGTGGGACTACCTGGTGTTCAACACCGGCATGCCCGACGCGAGCACCTTCATGCTGGCCATCCCGACCGCCGTCATCGCCTACGTGATCGCCTTTGGCGACATCGTGGTGGGTTTCACGCTGGTCAAGCGGGTCGACCACCTGCGCGAGGACGAGAAGATCGAGGAGGGCATCACCCGGGTGCACCTGGTGACCGCCATCCGCAACGGCATCCACGCCTTCTTCGCCCCCTGGCCCGGCCTGGCCGGCCCCTTGTGGACGGCGGCCCATGCCACCGTGGCCGAGCGCTATGCGCTGGGCCGCAAGGCGATGGATTCGATCTACTCCGGTGGCGGCACCTTCTGGATCACCGGTTTCATTGCGCTGTTCATGCTGCCGCTGGTGAGCATCTTCAAGCCGGTGCTGCCGATCGCGCTGTCGCTCACCCTGGTGCTGACCGCCTACATCTGCATCATGGTCGGCATGGAAGAGCTGAAAACCTCGACCGAACGCGGCGTTGCCGGCATCGTGGCGGTCACGCTGGCCATGCCGGACCCGAAATCCACGGTGTACGCCGTGGTCATCGGGCTGGTGCTGTACTTCCTGATCGAGCGCTCGCACCACATCGGGACGCGTGAAGAAGACGATCTGAGCATCCTCGGCGACAGCACGGCCGATGTCGAGGCCGGCGATACGCACGGACGCAAGCGCCCGGCGAACTGACGCTGGCGGCCACCGTCCGGCACGGCAAACGCCCCCGTCCCAGGGGGCGTTTGCCGTTGACCGGCCGTGGCGATCTTGATCGAGATCGAAGCCGTGGCGCGGGGCTTCGGGGTATCCTTGGCGCTTCAGACGCAACTCACAGAGGCGGACACCACCTTGAAGGTCTTTGGCATTGCCGGTTACTCCGGTTCGGGCAAGACGACCCTGATCGAAAAACTGATTCCCGAGATCAAGTCGCGCGGGCTCACCGTGTCGGTCATCAAGCATGCGCACCACGGCTTCGACCTTGACCGGCCGGGCAAGGACTCCTGGCGCCACCGCGAGGCCGGCGCTGAAGAGGTGCTGATGCTCTCGAGCGGGCGCTGGGTGCTGATGCACGAGTTGCGCGGCGCGCCCGAGCCAACACTCGATCAGCAACTGGCGATCCTCTCGCCCTGCGATCTGGTGCTCATCGAAGGCTTCAAGGCCGCGCCGGTGCCCAAGGTCGAGGTGTACCGCCCGGCCAACGGCAAGCCGCCGCTGTGGACCGACAACCCGCATGTGGTGGCCGTGGCCACCGATGCGCCAACCGACACCCCGCTGCCGACGCTGGACGTGAACGATCCGGTGGCGGTGACCGACTTCATTCTCGACTACAAGATGGAAGACTTTCAGGCATGAGCCTTCTTTCCTTTGAAGACGCACGCACGCAATTGCTGGCCCAGGCGCGGCCGGTGGCCGGCGCCGAACTGGTGAGCACCCTCAAGGCGCGCGGCCGCGTGCTGGCCGGCGACCTGGTCTCCGAGTTCGACGTGCCGCCGCTCGACAACTCCGCCATGGACGGCTACGCCGTGCGCTGCGCCGACATCCCGGCCGCCGGCACGCGCTTGCCGGTCTCGCAACGCATTCCGGCCGGCGCGGTCGGCCATCCGCTGGCCGCGGGCTCGGTGGCGCGCATCTTCACCGGCGCGCCGATTCCACCCGGCGGCGACGCCGTGGTGATGCAGGAGTTGTGCGAGCGTGAGGGTGACGAAGTCATCATCAACCATGTGCCGACCGAAGGCGATTCGATCCGCCGCCGCGGCGAGGACATCGCCATCGGCCAGGCGGTGCTGACCGCCGGCACCCGCCTGCGCGCGCAGGAACTCGGCCTGGCGGCGTCGATCGGCATTCCCGCCGTCTCGGTGCATCGCCGGCTCAAGGTGGCGATCTTCTTCACCGGTGACGAGCTGGTGATGCCCGGCGAGCCGCTGCGCGAAGGCGCCATCTACAACTCCAACCGTTTCGTGCTCAACGCCTTGCTCGAAGGCATGGGCTGCGAAGTGACCGACCTGGGCATCGTCGCCGATACGCTCGACGCCACGCGCCAGGCACTGCGCACGGCCGCCCACGGGCACGATGTGATCATCACCTCCGGCGGCGTGTCGGTCGGCGAAGAAGACCATGTCAAGCCGGCGGTCGAGGCCGAGGGCTCGCTCGACCTGTGGAACATCGCCATCAAGCCGGGCAAGCCGCTGGCTTATGGCCGGGTGGGCGAGGCGGCCTTCATCGGCCTGCCGGGCAACCCGGTGTCGACCTTCGTCACCTTCCTGTTGCTGGTGCGCCCCTTCCTGCTCAAGTGCCAGGGCGTGCGCGATGTCTTGCCCCGGCCGCTGCAGTTGCGCGCCGATTTCGACTGGCTCAAGCCGATCAAGCGGCGCGAGTTCCTGCGTGTGCAGGTCAATGCCGAGGGCGGGCTGAGCCTGTTCGACAACCAGGGCTCCGGCGTGCTCACCTCGACGGTGTGGGCCGACGGCCTGGCCGAGGTGCCGCCGGGCGAGCCGATCCAGCGCGGCCAGACGGTGACGTATTATCCTTTCTCGGAATTGCTGGATTGATCTGCCAATGAACCTGAACATTCTCTACTTTGCCAGCCTGCGCGAAGCGCTGGGTATGGCCAGGGAGGCCGTCGTGCTGCCGGGCGACATCGCCACGGTCGGCGCACTGCGCGCGCACCTGAGCGAACGCGGCAATGCCTGGCAGCGGCTCGGGCCCGGCCATAACGTCAAGGCGGCGGTCAATCAACAGATGGCGACAGACGCGCAGCCCCTGGCGAGCGGGGATGAAGTGGCGTTCTTCCCGCCGGTGACAGGAGGCTGAGCCGATGGACGTGCGGGTTCAGGAAGCGGATTTCGACGTCGGCACCGAAACACGGGCGCTGTCCGCCGGGCGGACCGACGTGGGCGCCATCAGCACCTTCGTCGGGCTGGTGCGCGGTGCGGCGGACGGCGTGCAGTGCATGACGCTGGAGCACTATCCGGGCATGACCGAACAGTCGCTGTCAGAGATCGTGGCCGAGGCCAAGTCCCGCTGGGCGCTGCTGGCCGTGCGGGTGATCCACCGGGTCGGGCCGCTGCAGCCGGGCGAACAGATCGTCTATGTCGGCGTGGCCAGCGCCCATCGCGGCGAGGCGATCGCGGCCTGCGAATTCATCATGGACTATCTCAAGACGCGGGCGCCATTCTGGAAAAAGGAACAGACGCCGGAAGGCAGCCGCTGGGTCGATGCGCGCGACACCGATGATGCCGCCGCCGCCCGCTGGCTGGATGTCGAATCGCGGCGCTGAGGTGACCGGCGAACAGATAAAAAAAACGGCGTCCTCGCGAGGACGCCGTTTTCATGCCCGGCCGAGGCCGGGCGGATGTTGCTTAGCGGCGGCGGGCCGGCGCGCGCTTGGCCGGCTGGCTGGCAGCGCCAACCTGCGTGAAGGCCTGGAAGGCTTCGGTCGAGGCGCGGGTCATCTGCTCGAAGGCGGCACGGGCGTTGTCCATGGCACCTTGCACAGCGCCCATGGCGTTCTGGTCGGTGATGGGCATGCCGGTGAACATCTTGTTGATGGCTTCGAACACGTCGTTGCCGCCGGAGGCCAGCTGCTCGCTGACCATCTTGCCGACTTCCGACTGGGCCTGGGCGGCGACTTCGGCGATCTCACGGGCGCAGGCGAGCATGCGCTCGGTCGAGGCCTGGGCGTACTCGGTGCGCAGGCGGAGGATGTCTTGCGGATCCTTGGTGGTGGTCAGCGCCTTGGCGTTGTTGACACCGTCTTCAAACAGGGTCTTGGCCGTGCGGACCTGCAGCTCCATGATGCGCTGCGAGTTCTCGATCGACATCTGCGCCAGGCGCATGGCCGCTTCGAGGTTCTTCTTCTGCAGTTCGTTGAGTTGTTCCGGTTTGATCGCCATGCTGCTCTCCTCGCTTGAATGGATAAGGTTGAGGCGACTGACAGGTGTTGCGCTGTAGCAGATGGACTGCTTTGTGAGCGACAGACGTCTCAATTCACTCAAAGTAACACATTGGCGCAGGCCAGAAAACCGCGCATGATCAGTTCTTTTTTAGTTCAAACAGATGTTTGTTGCGTTGCAGCAACACATTCCGGAAGAATGATTGCGCCGGCGCTTGAAATGGGCCGCCCGACGCCCCACCTAAGGACCAACAGTTCTTACGGACGAGGAAAACTCCATGCGTTTCGACAAGCTCACTACCAAATTCCAGCAGGCGCTGTCCGATGCGCAGAGCATCGCCAACGGCAACGACCAGCAGTTCATCGAACCGCAGCACCTGATGCTGGCCTTGCTGGAACAGGATGACGGCAGCACCGCGTCCTTGTTGCAGCGCTCGGGCGTCAATGTGGCGCCGCTCAAGGCCGCGCTCAAGAGCGCCATCGAGCGCCTGCCGAAGGTCGAGGGGCATGGTGGCGACGTGCAGGTCGGCCGCGATCTGGGCAACCTGCTCAACCTCACCGACAAGGCGGCGCAGAAGCAGGGCGATGCCTTCATCGCCAGCGAGATGTTCCTGCTCGCCCTGGCCGACGACAAGGGCGAGACCGGCCGCCTGCTGCGCGAGCACGGCCTGGTCAAGAAGCATCTCGAAGCGGCCATCGCGGCGGTGCGCGGCGGGCAGAATGTGGATTCGCAGGAGGCCGAGGGCCAGCGCGAGGCGCTGGCGAAATACTGCCTCGACCTGACCGAGCGGGCGCGCATCGGCAAGCTCGACCCGGTGATCGGCCGCGACGACGAGATCCGCCGCGCGATCCAGATCCTGCAGCGTCGCACCAAGAACAACCCGGTGCTGATCGGCGAGCCGGGCGTGGGCAAGACTGCCATCGTCGAAGGCCTGGCGCAGCGCATTGTCAACGGCGAAGTGCCCGAGACGCTCAAGGACAAGAAGGTGCTTTCGCTCGACATGGCGGCACTGCTTGCCGGGGCGAAGTACCGCGGCGAGTTCGAGGAGCGCCTCAAGGCGGTGCTCAAGGACATCGCCCAGGACGAGGGGCGGATCATCCTGTTCATTGACGAGATCCACACCATGGTCGGCGCCGGCAAGGCCGAGGGTGCCATGGACGCGGGCAACATGCTCAAGCCGGCGCTGGCACGCGGTGAGTTGCACTGCATCGGCGCGACCACGCTGGACGAATACCGCAAGTACATCGAGAAGGACGCCGCGCTGGAGCGCCGCTTCCAGAAAGTGCTGGTGGACGAGCCGAGCGTGGAGAGCACCATCGCCATCCTGCGCGGCCTGCAGGAGAAGTACGAGATCCACCACGGGGTGGACATCACCGACCCGGCCATCGTCGCCGCGGCGGAGCTCTCGCATCGCTACATCACCGACCGCTTCCTGCCCGACAAGGCCATCGACCTGATCGACGAGGCGGCCTCGCGCATCAAGATGGAGATCGACTCCAAGCCCGAGGTCATGGACAAGCTCGACCGCCGCATGATCCAGCTGAAAATTGAACGCGAGGCGGTCAAGAAAGAGAAGGACGAGGCCTCGATCAAGCGCCTGCAGCTGATCGACGAGCAACTGGAGAAGCTGCAGCGCGAGTACAACGACCTCGAGGAAATCTGGAAGGCCGAGAAGGCGCGCGCCCATGGCTCGGCCCACATCAAGGAAGAGATCGATGCGCTGCGCGCGCAGATGGCCGAGCTGCAGCGCAAGGGGCAGTACGAGAAGCTCGCCGAGCTGCAGTACGGCAAGCTGCCGCAGCTCGAAGCCCAGCTCAAGGCGGCCGAGCAGAGCGGCGAGAACGCCACGCCCAACAAGCTGCTGCGCACCCAGGTGGGCACCGAGGAGATCGCCGAGGTCGTTTCGCGCGCCACGGGCATTCCGGTGTCCAAGATGATGCAGGGCGAGCGCGACAAGCTGCTCAAGATGGAAGACAAGATGCATGAGCGCGTGATCGGGCAGGACGAGGCGGTGCGCCTGGTCTCCGACGCCATCCGCCGCTCGCGCGCCGGCCTGTCGGACGAGAACCGGCCTTACGGCTCCTTCCTGTTCCTCGGCCCCACGGGCGTAGGCAAGACCGAGCTGTGCAAGACCCTGGCCGAGTTCCTGTTCGACAGCGAGGAGCACCTGATTCGCATCGACATGAGCGAGTTCATGGAGAAGCACTCGGTGGCCCGCCTGATCGGCGCGCCGCCGGGCTATGTGGGCTACGAGGAGGGCGGCTACCTGACCGAGCAGGTGCGTCGCAAGCCGTATTCGGTGATCCTGCTCGACGAGGTCGAGAAGGCCCATCCGGACGTGTTCAACGTGCTGCTGCAGGTGCTCGACGACGGCCGCATGACCGATGGCCAGGGCCGCACGGTGGACTTCAAGAACACCGTGATCGTGATGACCTCGAACCTCGGCAGCCAGATGATCCAGCAGATGGCCGGCGACGACTACGGCGTGATCAAGCTGGCGGTGATGGCCGAGGTGAAGACCTACTTCCGCCCCGAGTTCATCAACCGCATTGACGAGGTGGTGGTGTTCCACAGCCTCGACGAGAAGCACATCGCCAACATTGCGCGCATCCAGCTCAAGTACCTGGAGACGCGGCTGGCGCGCCTGGAGATGGGCATGACGGTGTCGGATGCCGCGCTGGCCTTGGTGGCCGACGCGGGCTTCGACCCAGTGTTTGGCGCCCGGCCGCTCAAGCGGGCCATTCAGGAGCGGATCGAAAACCCCTTGGCCAAGGCGATCCTGGAAGGGCAGTTTGCGGCCAAGGATGTGATCCGGGTCGATGCCGAAGGCGGGAAGATGCGGTTCGAAAAGGCACCCGCCGACGCGTAAGCGTGTTGCGTTTGCGGTGTTGAGCCAGAAGGGCGCCCCCGTGGCGCCCTTTGTCCATCCGTTAGCGGCGCGACCGGCCGTCGACGACGAACTGGAGTCGCTGGAGCAGGTCGGTGCTGCTGTCAACCAGCCGGGCCTGGGCGTCGACGGTGGCCTGTGCGTTGCCCGCGCGCCGCTGCGCGATGACCTGGTCGCCATCGGCATGCAGCGACCGATGCAGGGCGTCGATGGCGCCGAGCAGTTCGGACTGCGGCATCTCGATCCGCTTGCGGTCCAGCCACTGACCGAACCGGCAGCGATGCGGGTTGGTCTCGGGGGCGTCGTCGGCGTCGCTGCGGACGAAGGCATCGAGCTGGTCGATCCAGGCGCGGTGTTCCGAGGCGGCGTAGAGCAGTTCGATGTCCTGGCGGTTCAACTGGCCAGTCTGGGTCCATACCACCGGTGCCGTCCAGCCTTGGGCCCACGCGGTCAGCGCTTCGGCTGACATCGGCCGGGCGATCCCGTAGCCCTGTGCCTGTTCGCAGCCCAGTTGCAGCAAGACCTTGCCGTGCTCTTCGGTCTCGACGCCTTCGGCGATCACCTCGCGATGAAAGGCGCGGGCCAGCCCGAGGACGCCTTCGAGGATGGAGAGGTCGCCGGGGTCGTGGAGCATGTCGCGCACAAAGCCCTGGTCGATCTTGAGCACGTGAACCGGCAGGCGCTTGAGATAAATGAGCGATGAGTAGCCGGTGCCGAAATCGTCCAGCGCGAAACGCACGCCAAGCTCGGCGCAGTCGGCGATGACTTGCGAGACATGGTTGATGTCTTCGAGCGCACTGCTCTCGAGCACCTCCAGTTCAAGGTGCGCCGCCGCCACGCCGGGGAAGCGCGCGAGCAGGTCTTTCAGGCGGGCGGTGAAGTCCGGCTGTTGCAGGTGGTTGGCGGCAACGTTGACGCTGACCGTGAGCTCGACGCCAGCCTGTTGCCAGGCGTCGATCTGGGCCAGCGCCGTGGCAATGACCCATTCTCCCAGCGCGATGCTGACCGGATCCGATTCGATGTGGGGCAGGAACTCGCCGGGGGCCAGCAGGCCGCGTTGCGGGTGGGCCCACCGGATCAGGGCCTCGGCGCCGACCATGCTGCCGGTACGCATGTTGACCTTGGGTTGGTAGTGCAGCACGAACTCGTTGCTGGCGAGCGCCTGGCGGATGCGGGCGATGAGGTCATGCCGGCCGCGAATTGCGCGCTCGTGGTCGGCGTCGAACACATGGAAGCGATTCTTGCCGGTCTGCTTGGCCTGATACATGGCCTGGTCGGCCTGGCGGATGAGCTGGTCGGAGTCGAGGTCAACATCGCCGTGGTAGTGGGTCAGCCCGATGCTGCCCGACACCTGCAGGCGCTCCTGATCGATATGGATCGGCTCGGCGATCTTGGCCAGCAACCGGTGCATGATGGCTTCGACGGTCTCTTTGCTGGCGATGTCGGGCAGCATCATGACGAATTCGTCGCCGCCGAAGCGGGCGACGGTGTCTTCCTCGCGCAGGGTCTCGGACAGCCGCGATGCGGTCGTGGTCAGCACGCGATCGCCAATGGCGTGGCCGAGGCGGTCGTTGATCTCTTTGAAGCCGTCGAGGTCGAGATAGGCGAGGGCGAGCCGGGTTTTTTTGCGGCGGGCCCGGGCCATGGTCTGGTTCAGTCGGTCGACCAGCAGGACGCGATTGGGCAGGCCGGTCAGGTCGTCGTAGAAGGCCAGGTGCTCGAGCTGGCGCTCGTTCTCCTTCTGCCGGCTGATGTCCGAAAACACCGCCACATAGTGGGAGACGGTGCCGGCGTTGTCGTAAACCGCCGAGATGGTCAGGAGTTCGGGAAAGAGTGCGCCCGATTTCTTGCGGTTCCAGATTTCGCCTTCCCAGAAACCCTTGGTCAGCAGGTTGTGCCACATCGCCTGGTAAAAGGCGTGGTCGTGCCGGCCGGAGCGCAGCAGGCGCGGATTGTTGCCGATGGCGTCCTCGCGGGCGTAGCCGGTGATCCGCGTAAAGGCGTCATTGACCTTGAGGATCGTCCCGTCGCCGTCGGTGATCAGGATCCCTTCCCGCGCACTGCCAAACACACTGGCGGTCAGTTGCAGTTCGACTTCGGCCAGCTTGCTGGCGGAGATGTCGATCTGGCTGCCCGACATCGTCAGCGGCGTTCCGTCGGCGGCGCGCTCGGTGATCTGGCCGCGCTCGAGCAGCCACACCCAGTGGCCGTCGTTGTGGCGCATGCGCACTTCGCAGGCATAGTGCGGGTCTTCACCCGACAGGTGGCGGGCAAGCAGCCCGGCGGATCGCTCGCGGTCGTCGGGGTGGGTCAGCTCGGTACGGCGGGCCGCGGTGAAGGGTTGCAGTGCGTCCGGGGCGTAGCCGAGCATGTCGGCGACATGGTGGTTGATGACGATCCGCCCGCTCGGGACATGCCACTCCCAGGTGCCCGCGCGGGTGCCCTGGATGATGCCCTCCAGCCGCATCTGGTATTGCACCAGTTCGGTGGTCTTGCGCCTGACGGCATAGCGCAGGCGCAGGTTCCAGAGCACGACCATGGCCAGCACGGCCACCGTGGCCAGCGCGTAGGGCCAGTAATCGAGGAGATGCCGCCCCGGGTCCGCCAGCGGTACGCCCGCCCACTTCAGGCTGATGCGCTCAAGCGCGCCACTGCTTCGCGCGCGGGCGATGCCCTTGTTGAGAATGCCAAGCAGCACGGTGTTGCCGTCCTTGACTGCCATGGCGTTCTGGCCAACATACAAGGGCTCCGCCGCTTTCTTCATGCGGTCGTTCAGCCCCTCGCTGTAGAGGAAATGCAGAACGATCTGCTCGTCGCCGATCAGTGCATCGGCACGGCCGTCGATCACGGCGGCCGCGGCTTCGGAGAAGCTGTCCGTTGGCACGGTAGCAAAGGCGATGCCTTGCGTGCGCAGGTACTCCTCGGCGTAGTCGCCCCGCTGGATGGCGATGCGCTTGCCTTGCAGATCGGCCAGGCTGGCGATATCGGGGCGGTCCGCCGCGGTGAAAATCGTGGCCGGCACATCGAACACGGTGTCGGTGAAGTCAAAGTCCCGGTCGCGCGCCTCGCTGTAGAAAAAGCTGGTCAGCACCTGCGCCCGGCCTTCGAGTACGGCGCGTTGCGCGTCCAGGAAGACGGTGTCGGTGAATTCGGCATGAAAACCGAATTCGGTGCTGATCCAGGCCGCCAGTTCGATCATCATCCCTTTGCGCGCACCGGTGTCCGGATCCACGAACTCGAACGGTGGGTAGCGCGTCTGGCTGACGAAGACGATCGGACCAGCCTGGGCGAGGAACGCGTGCTCGGCGTCCGACAGGCTCGTGCCGTTGCCCGGCTGGGCGAGCGCCGTTGCGCCGAGCAGCGAATGAACGAGCGGGATCAGCAGGCAGAGCAGCAGTCGTACGAACGACGAACAGGGCATGCGCATTCACTGTGGCCAGGACGCACGGCGCATGGTTGTGCCATGCCCGTCTGTCCGGTGGAACTGCGGAAGGATGGTGAGCCGATGATAGCCGCAAATGCCGGGCTACACCTATCGTCGGATGCGGCCGGCGGTGCCAGGGGGCCGGCGCCGTCAGGCGTCCTGGCCGAGTCTTGGTGTTGGGGCGTCGTCGGGTGGGGCGGGTGCGGGCGTCCCGACCAGCGGCTGGAACACGTCGGGCAAGACCAGCGTCTGCAGGCTGCGCTGGGTGAACAGAAACCGTCCGTCGACCCAGAACCCCAGCGCCTCCCAGGGAACGGCCGTGTTCAGCAGGCGGGTGGCTTCATCGAGCGGCAGGGCGGTGTCATGCGGAAACAGGGCAAGAATCGCGCCATCGTAGGCGGTCGCCGGATGCAGGAAGAACGGCGCCTTGCGGCGGGTACGACCATTGACATAGATGCGCGGTGCATCCGTCTGCGGATAGCCGCGCCCCCAGTGCCACCAGTTGGCTTCGCTGAACGGACGTACGCGGCGCTCGAGCAGGCGGGGTTTGTGCGCCTGCAAGTGCGGATGGGGCTGGTTGTAGAGCATCCGCCGGGTTGCGCCGGTGTCGATGGTCTGTGAGCAGACGAATTCGACATTGCCCTCCGGATGCGCAAATACGTCGTCGGCGCCGGAGACCGCGCCCACCTTGACCGAAAACAGCGCCGACAGCGGCACGCTCATGTGCGCCGGCGAGAAAGCCAGCTGACCGTCCATCTCGATGAAGTGGCGGGACTCCCAGGTGGTGGCTTGCAGTGTGCGGTAGCGGGTGCGGCGGCTGAAGTTGTTCTTCTCGAAGCGGAAGATCGCGCAATTGGGCACGGCGCCATCGAAGATGCGGGTGTCGCCGGTTTCGATCCAGTGGGTGATGGTGCCCAGGTCGAAGAGCCGACGGTTGAGTTTTCGCGCGGCCGTCAGCTTGATGAACTCGCGCGGCACGATGAAGATCAACTCGCCGTGGTCGGTGAGGTGATCCAGGCACTTGTCGATGAAGAACAGGAACAGGTTGCTGCGCCCGTCGAAGTGGCGCATGTCGAGGCGTGCGCGTGTCGCTTCGGGGATGTCCTGGAAGCGCACATACGGCGGGTTGCCGATCACGGTGTCGAAGCGCTCGTGCGACGGGTAGGCGAAAAAATCGCCCTGGATCATGCTGTCGTCGGCCACCTGCGGATCGAGTTCGATCGCCACACAGCCGGGCAGTTGCGCGCTGAATGCGCCGGCGCCGGCCGAGGGTTCGAGCACCCGGCCGTGACGTTCACGCAGGCTCAGCATCAGCGCGACAATGGCGGGGGTGGTGAAGACCTGTCCGAGGGAGGTGATGTTTCGAGCCAAGACGTGTGCCTGGACGGTGTTGGGAGGCGCAACGGTAGCGCAAGCCATCGGGGGGAGCAATGGATGGTGCGCGACACGGTCAACAAAAAAGCGCGGCCGGAGCCGCGCTTTTTGCGTCAGGCGCGAGTCTGGTCAGACTGCGCGGATCGCTGCGGCCTGCAGACCCTTCGGGCCCGTGCGGACTTCGAACTCGACGCGCTGGTTTTCAGCCAGGGTGCGGAAGCCGTTGCCCTGAATTTCGCTGAAGTGTGCGAACAGGTCGTCACCACCGCCATCGGGCGTAATGAAGCCGAAGCCCTTGGAGTCGTTGAACCATTTCACGGTGCCGGTTTGAGTGCTCATGTGTATTCGTGTTCCATAAAAAAACAAAATCTGGGCGCGAGGGCCCACCTGCAGGAACTATCAAGAAACGTACTGAGGGGATTCAAACGTGGGCGGTTTGACCTAACACCGCGAAGAAACACCTGCAAGGACAACTGCTTGAAGCGACTGCTCCGACACGATACACCTTTTTTCCGGGGTGTCTAGTGCTTTCTGGCGCCGGCCGCGAAGCGGGAATGGGCAGGGAGGTCGATGAATGCCTGCCGGCGATGGCCGCGAAATGGGATAATCGCCGCCAACGATGGGTCATTGAAGGGCTGGCATGACAGTACAGTGGTTTCCGGGGCACATGAATTCGGCGCGCAAGAAGGCTGCCGAGGCGATGGCCAAGATCGACGTGGTGATCGAGGTGGTTGACGCGCGCCTGCCGGCGGCGAGCAGCAACCCGATGATCGCCGCCTTGCGCGCGCATCGCCAGCGGCCATGCCTGAAGCTGCTCAACAAGAGCGATCTGGCCGATCCGGCGGTGACGGCCGAATGGCTCACCCACTTCAATCGTCAGCCCGGCGTCAAGGCGGTGGCAATTTCATGCAAGAAGCCGGGGGAGGTGGCACGGGTGCCGAAGCTGTGCCAGCAACTGGCGCCGCACCGCAATGACGGTACCAAGCCCTTGCGCATGATGATCATGGGTATTCCCAACGTCGGCAAATCGACGCTGATGAACGCCCTGCTCAAGCGGCGCGTGGCCGCGGTGGGCGATGAGCCGGCGGTGACCAAGTCCCAGCAGCGGCTGGACCTCAGCCCGACCATGTCGCTGATCGACACGCCGGGCATGATGTGGCCGAAGATTGCCTACGATGCCGATGGTTTCATGCTGGCGGCGAGCCACGCCATCGGGGTCAATGCGGTGTCGGAGTTTGATGTGGCGGTGGTGCTGGGGCAGTTGCTGCTCGATCGCTACCCGGCGCGTGTGGCCGAGCGCTACAAGACCGATGTGACCGGCTTTGACGGTGTGCGCCTGGTCGAAGAGGTGGCACGGCGGCGCGGCTGCCTGATCAAGGGCGGCGGGATGGATGTCGACAAGGCATCGCTGATCTTGCTGGGGGACTACCGCAGCGGCGCACTGGGGCCGATCAGCCTGGAGACACCCGACAGTCGCGCAGCGATGATCGCCGCGGCCGCCGAAGCCGAGGCGGAGGCCGTGGCTGATGATTTGCCGGAGGTGGATTGATGGCGGTGCTCTCATGTGGCCGGTTCCGGCTGGATCTGTCGACGCCGCGGATCATGGCGATCCTGAATGTGACGCCCGACTCGTTCTCCGGCGATGGCTTGCTCAAGCAGCGCGACGCGGTGCTGCGCCGTGCCGAGGCGGCGGTCAGGGAGGGGGCGCATGTGCTGGACCTCGGCGGCGAGTCCTCCCGGCCGGGGGCCGAGCCGGTGAGCGAGGCTGAAGAGCTTGACCGCGTCATGCCGGTGGTCGAGGCCCTGGCGGGCTGGGATGTGCCGGTGTCGGTCGATACCGTCAAGCCCGCGGTGATGGCCGCGGCGGTGGCGGGCGGCGCGGCGATGATCAATGACATCAATGCCTTGCGTGCGCCGGGGGCCATGGCTGCCGTGGCCAACAGCGAGGCGGCGGTGTGCCTGATGCACATGCAGGGTGCGCCGCGCACCATGCAGGCGGCACCGAGCTATGACGATGTGGTCACGGAAGTACAGGCCGCGCTGGCCGAACGGGTGGCGGCGGCTCGGGCGGCCGGCGTGTCTCCGGATCGCATTCTGATCGACCCGGGTTTTGGTTTTGGCAAAACGCTGGAACACAACATTGCACTGTTCCGGGCCATGCCGTCGCTGGTGGCGCTGGCGCCGGTGCTGGCGGGCGTGTCAAGAAAGTCCATGCTGGGCGCGCTGACCGGCCAGCCAGTCGAAGCGCGCCTGGTGGCCAGCGCCGTTGCGGCCGCGCTGGCGGTGCAGGCGGGCGCCTGCTGTGTCAGGGTGCACGACGTGGCGGCGACGCGCGATGCGCTCGCGGTGCTCGCGGCGTTGGCGCCGTGATCGTTTCGATGTCGTCAGGTGCCGGCACCTGTCATAATTTCGCCTGACACTGGCGGGCGGGGCCGACCGGCCCCCATGACAATCAGAATTTAGAGGTCGATGGATCAATGAGCAGAAAGTATTTCGGTACCGATGGCGTGCGTGGCCGGGTCGGCGATGCCCCGATCACCCCGGATTTCGTGATGCGCCTGGGCTACGCCGCCGGCGTGACGCTGGTGATGCGTGAGCAGCTGCCCAAGGGCGAGCGCCCGTCCGTGCTGATCGGCAAGGACACGCGGATCTCCGGCTACATGCTCGAGGCGGCGCTCGAGGCCGGCTTCTCGGCGGCTGGTGTCGATGTGATTCTCGCCGGGCCGATGCCCACGCCGGCCGTGGCCTACCTGACCCGGGCCCTGCGCTTGCAGGCCGGCGTGGTCATTTCGGCCTCGCACAACCCGTTCTACGATAATGGCATCAAGTTCTTTTCGGCCGGCGGCGCCAAGCTGCCCGACGCGGTGGAGCTCGAGATCGAGGCCCGCCTCGATGAAGGCATGGGCTGCGTGTCGTCGGACCGCCTCGGCCGTGCGCGCCGCATTGAAGATGCCGCCGGGCGCTATATCGAGTTCTGCAAGAGCACCTTTCCGAATGAGCTGAACCTGCGCGGAATGAAGATCGCGCTCGACTGCGCCCATGGTGCGGCCTATCACATTGCGCCCAAGGTGCTGCATGAGCTGGGCGCCGAGGTGGTGGCCGTCGGCGTGCGGCCGGATGGCTTGAACATCAACGACGGTGTCGGGGCGACGTCGCCCGAGTATCTGCGTGACGCGGTCCTGACCCATGGTGCCGATCTGGGCATCGCGCTCGACGGCGACGGCGACCGGGTGGTGATGGTCGATGCGGCCGGCGAAATCTACGATGGCGACAAGCTGATCTACGTGATCGCGGTGGCCATGAAGCGTGCCGGCAAGCTCAACGGCGTTGTCGGGACGCTGATGAGCAACCTGGGTTTCGAGCACGCCATTGGCCGTCTGGATGTCCCGTTTGCGCGCGCCAAAGTTGGCGATCGCTATGTGCTGGAGATGATGCAGGAAAAAGGCTGGCGTCTGGGGGGCGAGAACTCGGGCCACATCCTCAGCCTGGATCACCACACCACCGGTGACGGCATCGTGTCGGCCTTGCAGGTGCTGGCCTCGCTGCGCCAGCACGGCGTGTCGCTCAAGCAGGCCTGCCAGGACCTGGAGTTCTACCCTCAGCGGCTGATCAACGTGCGGATGCCACAAGGCTTCGATTGGCGCGCCGATAGCCGGATCGCCGGGGCCGAAAAGGCGACGGCAGCGGCGTTGGGCGAACGGGGTCGCGTCCTGCTGCGCCCCTCCGGCACCGAACCGCTGCTGCGGGTCATGGTCGAGGGGAAGGACGCAGACGAGGTCACGCGCCACGCCACGGCGCTGGCCGATACGGTGCGGGCGGCCTTCGGCGAGACGGTCTGACCACGCATCGGCGTTTGCTGAGTCGGGGGCGGGGCGGTTACAATCGCCGGATTTTTCCGCTCTCGCAGCAAAGCGTATGAGATCAAAACTGGTTGCTGGTAACTGGAAGATGCACGGCCGCCGCGACATGGTGGCCGGGTTGCTTTCGGCCCTGACTTCCCGCTTGCCGGAGGGCGTGGAGGTGGCTGTGTGCGTGCCATCCCCCTATCTGGCGCAGGCCGCGGGGGCGCTGTCGGGGCGCGCGTTGCAGTTGGGTGCGCAAGATGTCAGCGAGTGCGACGACGGTGCCTATACTGGTGAAGTCAGTGCGGGCATGTTGCGCGAGTTCGGCTGCCGCTACGTGATCGTAGGCCATTCGGAGCGCCGCCAGCGTCATGGCGAGTCGAGCCAGCGTGTGGCCGACAAAGCGCTTGCCGCGCTGCGCTCGGATCTGGTGCCGATCGTTTGCGTGGGCGAAACGCTGGCCGAGCGCCAGGCCGGTCGTACGGAAGCGGTGGTGGCCGATCAGTTGGCGCCGGTGCTTGCGCTGGGGGCGGCCCAGGTCGAGCAGATGGTGATTGCTTATGAGCCGGTCTGGGCCATCGGAACCGGCGTGTCGGCAAGCGTCGAGGAGGCCGAGCAGGTGCATGCGGCCATCCGGGCCGCGCTGGCCGGGGTGTCGCAGGCCGCCGCCGATGGCGTGAGGATTCTGTATGGCGGCAGCGTCAAGCCGGAGACGGCCGCGGCGCTGTTTGCGGCAAAGGATATCGACGGCGGCCTGGTTGGGGGCGCGGCGCTCGATGCCGAAGCTTTTCTGGCGATCTGCAATGCCGCAGTCGCTGTTTGAGACGCATTACTAGTTCAGGAACGAATGAATCATGGGTAGTTATCTCTTTTCGATTGTGTTGACCGTGCATGTGCTGGTCGGCATCGGTGTGATCGGTCTGGTCTTGCTGCAGCACGGCAAAGGTGCCGATGCCGGCGCGGCCTTTGGCGGCGGTTCGTCGGGGAGCCTTTTTGGTGCATCGGGGTCGGCCAACTTCATGAGCCGCACCACCGGTGTGCTTGCCACGATTTTCTTCATCACCAGCCTGGGCTTGAGCTACCTGGCAAGCTCGGCGCGCACCGTGCCTGTCAGCGTGATGGAGCAGGCCGTGCCGGCGGCTGGCGAGGCTGCGCCGGCCTCGGACGCCAACCCGGATTCGAAGTTGAATACAGTTCCCAAATAAGGTGCAAAAAGGTTTGCGCAGCGCGGTAGAAGTCGTATAATTCGTCCCGCTGTAACGCAGTGCCGACGTGGTGAAATTGGTAGACACGCCATCTTGAGGGGGTGGTGACGTAAAGTCGTGTGAGTTCGAGTCTCACCGTCGGCACCAAAAACATTGGACGCCCGCAGTAAGCGGGCGTTTCCATGCGGTTCTTCCGCAAACAAAGACCGGGATCGATAATGCTAGAAAACTACTTCCCCGTGCTTGTTTTCATCCTGGTCGGGCTCGCCTTTGGTGTGGCGCCGATCGTCATGGGGCGGCTTATTGCGCCGCACCGTCCCGACAGCGAAAAGCTTTCCCCTTACGAGTGTGGCTTCGAGCCCTTCGAAGATGCGCGCATGAAGTTCGATGTGCGTTATTACCTGCTCGCCATTCTGTTCATTATTTTCGATCTTGAAATTGCATTCCTGCTGCCCTGGGCGACGATTCTCCAGGAGATTGCCGGCACGGAATCGCTGCGACTGTTTGGTTTCTTCGAGATGCTTGTGTTCCTGGGTATTCTCGTCATTGGTTATATCTGGGTGTGGAAAAAAGGCGCACTGAACTGGGAGTGATTTTCCCGCCGCTTCACCCTTGAATCTGCCTTGCGGCAAGAGGTGACATGAGTATCGAAGGCGTATTGAAAGAAGGTTTCGTCACGACGTCACTGGACACGGTGATCAACTGGACCCGTACGGGTTCTTTGTGGCCCATGACATTTGGTCTGGCCTGTTGTGCCGTGGAAATGATTCATGCGGGGTGTTCGCGCTACGACCTCGACCGTTTCGGCGTGGTGTTTCGTCCCAGTCCGCGTCAGTCGGACGTGATGATCGTCGCTGGCACCCTGTGCAACAAGATGGCGCCGGCCCTGCGCAAGGTGTACGACCAGATGGCCGAGCCGCGCTGGGTGATCTCCATGGGGTCCTGTGCCAACGGCGGTGGTTATTACCACTATTCGTACTCGGTGGTGCGCGGCTGTGATCGCGTCGTGCCGGTCGATGTCTATGTGCCTGGCTGTCCTCCGACTGCCGAAGCGTTGATTTACGGCATCATCCAGCTGCAGCGGAAGATCCGGTCGACCAACACCATTGCGCGCTGAAGGGTGGGTGACGGGATGACAACAAAAATTGAACGTCTTGCGGCCTTGCTGGCCGAGCATTTCGGCGAGCGCGCCAAGGCGATCGTGGTCGATCGTGGCGAGGTGACACTGGAAGTCGCTGCCGCCGATTATCTTGCGGTGGCCATCGAGCTTCGCGACCGGGCCGAGTTCGGTTTTGATCAGTTGATCGATGTGTCCGGTCTGGATTATTCGGCCTGGGCGAACCAGTCGTGGTCGCGCGAGCGCTATGCCGCTTCCACGCATCTGCTCTCCATCGTCAATAACTGGCGTTTGCGTCTGCGCGCTTTTGCGCCGGATGACAGTTTTCCGGTGCTCGATTCGCTGTGCGATGTCTGGCCCAGTGCCAACTGGTTTGAGCGTGAAGCCTTTGATCTGTTCGGCATCATGTTTGCCGGCCACCCCGATCTGCGCCGCATCCTGACCGACTATGGTTTTGTCGGTCACCCGTTCCGCAAGGATTTCCCGGTTTCCGGCTATGTTGAAATGCGCTACGACCCGGAGCAGGGGCGTGTGGTGTATCAGCCGGTGACCATCGAGCCTCGAGAAAATACGCCGCGTATCGTGCGGGAAGCCAATTACGGAGATGTCGGCCATGGCTGAAATCCGCAACTATACGATCAACTTTGGCCCACAGCACCCGGCGGCGCACGGTGTGTTGCGCCTGGTGCTGGAATTGTCCGGCGAAGTCGTCGAGCGCGCCGATCCGCATATCGGGTTGTTGCATCGTGGCACCGAAAAACTGGCTGAAACCCGCACCTGGGTGCAGTCCGTTCCGTACATGGATCGTCTCGACTACGTGTCGATGATGTGCAACGAGCATGCCTACTGCATGGCCATCGAACGCCTGCTGGGCGTTGAGGTGCCGGAGCGGGGTCAGTACATCCGGGTGATGTTCGACGAGATTACCCGCATCCTGAATCACCTCCTGAATATCGGTACGCACGCGCTCGATATCGGCGCCATGACCATGGTGCTCTACACCTTCCGTGAGCGTGAAGATCTCATGGATGCCTACGAGGCGGTGTCCGGGGCGCGGATGCATGCGGCCTATTATCGTCCGGGCGGTGTGTATCGTGATCTGCCGGATCAGATGCCGCAATACGAAGCCTCGAAATGGAAGAATGCCGAGGCCGTTCGCCAGTTGAATGAGAACCGTCAAGGATCGCTGCTCGATTTTCTGGAAGACTTCACCAATCGCTTCCCGAAATATTGCGACGATTATGAAACGCTGCTCACCGATAACCGGATCTGGAAACAGCGAACCGTCGGTATCGGCGTGGTGACGCCGGAGCAGGCCAAGGCCTGGGGCTTTACCGGCGCCATGTTGCGCGGCTCCGGGGTGGCGTGGGACTTGCGCAAGAAGCAGCCGTACGAAGTGTACGATCGCCTCGATTTCGACATTCCGGTGGGCAAGGAGGGCGATTGCTACGACCGCTATCTGGTCCGCATGGAAGAAATGCGCCAGTCCAACCGCATCATCAAGCAGTGTATTGACTGGCTGCGGAAGAATCCGGGTCCGGTGATTACCGCCAACCACAAGGTGGCGCCGCCATCGCGCGAAGCGATGAAGTCGAACATGGAAGAGCTGATTCACCACTTCAAGCTCTTCACGGAAGGGATGCATGTGCCGGAAGGCGAAGTGTACGCGGCTGTCGAGCACCCGAAAGGCGAGTTTGGCGTCTATGCCGTGTCCGACGGCGCCAACAAGCCGTATCGCCTGAAACTGCGGGCGCCGGGTTTCGCACACTTGTCGGCGATGGACGTCATGGCGAAGGGGCACCTGATCGCCGACGTGGTCGCCATTATCGGGACGATGGACGTCGTGTTCGGTGAGATCGATCGCTGAGACGGACCGAAGAACGCAAACTATCGGGTATGGGCAGAAGATGCTGAGCCAGGAATCGCTGAAGTTAATCGACGTAGAGGTCGCGAAGTATCCGCCGGACCAGAAGCAGTCCGCGGTCATGGCCGCGTTGCGCATCGCGCAGCAGGAAAAGGGCTGGCTGGCCAAGGAAACCATCGATGCGGTGGCCAGCTATCTCGACATGCCGGCCATTGCTGCGTTCGAGGTGGCCAGCTTCTACAACATGTACGACCTCGAGCCGGTCGGGAAGCACAAGATCACGGTCTGCACGAACCTGCCCTGTGCCTTGTCGGGCGGCGTGCATGCTGCCGAGTACCTGAAGCAGAAGCTCGGCATCGACTTCAACGAAACCACGCCGGACGGCCAATTCACGCTCAAAGAAGGTGAGTGCATGGGGGCCTGTGGCGACGCACCGGTGCTGCTGCACAACAACCACAAGATGTGCAGCTGGATGACCACCGAAAAAATCGATCAAATGTTGGCGGACCTGGCGAAATGAGCGTCAAAGATCTCATCCTCGCCGGAGTTGACGGCGACCGCACCTGGCGGCTCCAGGACTACGTGGCGCGCGGCGGCTATGCCGCCCTGAAGAAAATCATTGCCGAGAACACACCGCCGGCCGACATCATCGCCGAAGTGAAGGCGTCGGTGCTGCGGGGCCGGGGGGGCGCGGGCTTCCCGACCGGGCTGAAGTGGAGCTTCATGCCGCGCTCGTTCCCGGGCGCAAAGTACCTGGCCTGTAACTCTGACGAGGGCGAGCCGGGCACCTTCAAGGACCGCGACATCCTCCGCTACAACCCGCACTCGGTCATCGAGGGGATGACCATCGCCGCCTACGCGATGGGCTGCGAGCGGGGCTACAACTATATTCACGGCGAAATCTTCGAGATCTACCAACGCTTCGAAGAGGCGCTGGCCGAAGCGCGTGCCGCCGGCTTCCTCGGCGAGAAGATTCTCGGCTCGGATTTCAGCTTCGACCTCTTCGCGCACCACGGCTACGGCGCCTACATCTGCGGCGAAGAAACCGCGCTGCTCGAGTCCATCGAGGGCAAGAAGGGGCAGCCGCGCTTCAAGCCGCCGTTCCCGGCCAGCTATGGTCTGTACGGCAAGCCGACGACCATCAACAACACCGAAACCTTTGCCTCGGTGCCGTTCATCATGCGCGATGGCGGCGAGACCTTCCTGAACTACGGCAAGCCCAACAACGGCGGCACGAAGCTGTTCTCGGTGTCCGGTCATGTGAATCGCCCGGGTAACTACGAGATCGAACTCGGCACCCCGTTCTCCGAGCTGCTGGAACTGGCCGGCGGGATGCGCGGCGGTCGCAAGCTCAAGGCAGTGATTCCGGGTGGTTCGTCCGCGCCGGTGGTGCCGGCCGACATCATGATGGACTGCACCATGGACTACGACTCGATCTCCAAGGCGGGGTCGATGCTCGGGTCGGGCGCGGTCATTGTCATGGACGAGACCACCTGCATGGTCAAGGCGCTCGAGCGCCTGTCCTATTTCTATTTCGAAGAGTCCTGCGGGCAATGCACGCCGTGCCGCGAGGGCACCGGCTGGCTGTACCGCGTGGTGCATCGCATCGAGAACGGCCTGGGGCGGCCCGATGACCTGGACCTGCTCAACAGCGTCACCACCAACATCATGGGCCGCACGATCTGCGCGCTCGGAGACGCGGCGTCCATGCCGGTGCAGAGCTTCGTCAAGCATTTCGGCGATGAATTCGCCTACCACATTGAACACAAGACCTGTCTCGTGCCGGAAGACGTCCAGCGCGAAGGCAGCAAAATCTATGTAGGTCCGTCATGCTAGAAATCGAGATCGACGGCAAGCAGCTTCAGGTGGCTGATGGCAGCACCGTGATGGATGCCGCCAACCAGATCGGGGCGTATATCCCGCACTTCTGCTACCACAAGAAGCTGTCCATCGCCGCCAACTGCCGCATGTGCCTGGTGCAGGTTGAAAAGGCGCCCAAGCCCTTGCCCGCCTGTGCCACGCCGGTGACCAACGGCATGAAGGTGTGGACCAAGTCCGAAGCCGCGGTGAAGGCGCAGAAAGGGGTGATGGAGTTCCTCCTCATCAACCACCCCCTCGATTGCCCGATCTGTGACCAGGGCGGCGAGTGCCAGTTGCAGGATCTGGCGGTTGGCTACGGTGAGAGCAAGTCGCGTTACCAGGAAGAAAAGCGCGTCGTGTTCAACAAGAACCTCGGCCCGCTGGTGGCAACCGACATGACGCGCTGCATCCACTGCACGCGCTGTGTGCGCTTCACGCAGGAGATCGCCGGCCTGATGGAACTCGGCCAGGCCTTCCGTGGCGAGCACTCCGAGATCATGCCCTTCGTCGAGAAGACGGTCGATTCCGAACTGTCGGGCAACATCATCGATCTGTGCCCGGTCGGTGCGCTGACCTCCAAGCCCTTCCGTTTTGCCGCCCGCACCTGGGAGCTGGCCCGCCGCAAGTCGGTCAGCCCGCATGACTCGCTGGGCAGCAACCTGATCGTCCAGGTCAAGCATGACGTGGTCAAGCGCGTGCTGCCGCTCGAGAACGAAGCGGTCAACGAATGCTGGCTGTCCGACCGCGACCGCTTCTCCTACGAAGGCCTCAACAGCGCACAGCGCCTGACCAAGCCGATGATCCGCCAGGGCGACAGCTGGCAGGAATGCGACTGGCAGAGCGCCCTGGAGTTTGCCGCCACCCGTCTCAAGGCCGTGGTGGCAGCCGCCGGGCCGGAGAACTTCGGCGCACTGGTGGCCCCGAATGCGACGGTCGAAGAACTCTACCTGGCACAAAAGCTGGTGCGCGGACTGGGTAGCGACAATATCGACTTCCGCCTGCGCCAGACCGATTTCTCGGCCGACGGTATCGCTCAGGGCGCGCCGTGGCTGGGCATGCCGGTTGCCGGCGTCGCCGAGCTGAACCGCCTGGTGGTGGTTGGCAGCTTCTTGCGCAAGGATCATCCGCTGCTGGCCCAGCGTGTTCGCCAGGCAGCCAAGCGTGGCCTCAAGGTGGCAAGCATCCACCCGACCGCCGACGACTGGCTGCTGCCGGTGGCCGCGCGCATGCAGCCCAAGCCCTCCGAGCTGCTCGCTGCGCTGGCTGCCGTGCTCAAGGCCGTGGCCGATCGCCAGGGCAAGCCCGTCGATGCATCGCTGGCCTGCGTGCTGCCGACCGAGGTGCCGGCCGACGCCAAGGCGGTCGCCGAGCTGCTGCTCAGCGGCGAAAAGACCGCCATCTGGCTGGGCAATTTCGCGGCACAGCATCCGCAAGCGGCCAGCCTGCGCCGGGTTGCCCAGGAAATCGCGACGCTGACCGACGCCAGCTTCGGCGTCATCGGCGAGGCGGCCAACAGCGTCGGTGGTTACCTGGCCGGTGCCGTTCCGGCTGCCGGTGGCAAGAACGCCATGGCGATGCTGGGCGAGTCGCTCAAATCGTACGTGCTGCTCAATGTCGAACCCTCGCTCGACAGCGCTGCAGGCGATGCCGCCCGCGTCGCGGTTGCCGGTGCGGACTTCGTGGTCAGCCTGTCGGCCTTCGACAGCCCCGAACTGCGCGCCATCAGCCACGTCATGCTGCCGGTCTCGCCCTTTACCGAAACCTCCGGCACCTTTGTCAATGCCGAAGGCCGCGCGCAGAGCTTTGTCGCCGTTGCCAAGCCGCAAGGCGATACGCGCCCGGCGTGGAAGGTGCTGCGGGTGATGGGCAACCTGCTCTCGCTCGAGGGTTTCGACTACACCGATTCCGAAGCGGTCCGTGCCGAAGTGCTCGACACCGCCGCCGTGCCGGTGGCGGGGCTCAACAATGCACTCGACGGCTTGAACATCGCGACGGCCGCCGTGCCGGCCGGCCTCGAGCGCGTGGCCGAGGTGCCCATCTACGCAACCGATGCCGTCGTGCGTCGCGCACCGGCACTGCAGCGCACCCGAGATGCGGCCGCACCGGTGGCGGGCCTGTCGGCAGCGACGATGGCCTCGCTCGGCCTCAACGCCGGCGACGCCGTGGTGGCGAAAACAGGGCAGGGCAGCGCCCGACTGGTCGTGACAACCGATGACACGCTGGCCGACGGCTGTGTGCGCATTGCGTCGGCACATGAATCAACGGCGGCGCTGGGTGGCCTGTCTGCCGTGGTGAGCTTGGAGCGCGTCTGATGGAAGCCTTTCTCGAACCCATCGCATCCCTGTTCGGCTCGGCCTGGCCGCTGGTCTGGACCCTGGCCAAAATCGTCGCCATCATCGCGCCGCTGATGATTGCCGTCGCCTACCTGACGTATGCCGAGCGCAAGGTCATCGGCTACATGCAGGTGCGCGTCGGTCCGAACCGCGTCGGCCCGCTCGGCCTGCTGCAGCCGATCGCCGATGGCGTCAAGCTGCTGCTCAAGGAAGTGCTGGTGCCCTCCGCGACGAGCAAGGGGTTGTTCATCATCGGCCCGATCCTCGCCATCGCCCCGTCGCTGGCAGCCTGGGCTGTCGTGCCGTTCTGGGATGGCGGTGTGCTGGCCGACGTCGATGCCGGCCTGCTCTTCCTGCTGGCCATCACCTCGCTGGAGGTGTACGGCGTGATCATTGCCGGCTGGGCCTCGAACTCGAAGTACCCCTTCCTCGGCACGCTGCGCGCCGCCGCGCAGATGGTGTCCTACGAACTGGCCATGGGTTTCGCGCTGGTTTGCGTGCTGATGATCTCGGCCTCGTTGAACCTGAGCGAGATCGTGCGGGTGCAAGGGCAGGGGCAGTTTGCCGACATGGGGCTGGGCTTCCTGAGCTGGAACTGGCTGCCGCTGTTCCCGATGTTCGTTGTCTACATGATCTCGGGCATCGCTGAGTGCAACCGCGCGCCGTTCGACGTGGTGGAAGGCGAATCGGAAATTGTTGCCGGTCACATGGTCGAGTATTCGGGCATGACCTTCGCGCTGTTCTTCCTGGCCGAGTACGCCAACATGTGGCTGGTCAGCATCCTGACCGCCATCCTGTTCCTCGGCGGCTGGCTCTCCCCGGTGGGTTTCCTGCCGGACGGCTTCCACTGGCTGGCGATCAAGACCTCGATGGTCGTGCTGGTGTTCCTCTGGGCACGGGCGACATTCCCCCGTTTCCGTTATGACCACATCATGCGTCTGGGCTGGAAGGTGTTCCTGCCAGTGACGCTGTTCTGGGTCCTCGTTGTCGCAGTGTGGATCATGTCCCCGCTGTCGATCTGGAACTGAGAGGCGAACGATGGGTGCAAGAGATTATTTCGGTAGCCTTCTTCTGAAGGAACTGCTCAAGGGGATGGCCCTGACCGGGCGCCATTTCTTTGCGCGCAAGATCACGGTGCAGTTCCCGGAAGAAAAAACACCGCAGAGCCCGCGCTTCCGTGGCCTGCATGCGCTGCGCCGCTATCCGAACGGCGAGGAGCGCTGCATTGCCTGCAAGCTGTGCGAGGCGGTCTGCCCGGCGATGGCGATCACCATCGAGTCGGACCAGCGCGACGACGGTTCGCGGCGGACCACCCGCTACGACATCGACCTGACCAAGTGCATCTTCTGCGGTTTCTGCGAAGAAGCCTGTCCGGTCGACGCCATCGTCGAGACGCGGATCTTCGAATACCACGGCGAGCAGCGCGGCGACCTGTACTACACCAAGCAGATGCTGCTGGCGGTTGGCGACCGTAACGAAGCCCAGATTGCCAAGGATCGTGAGACCGAGGCGAAGTACCGGTAAAAGCGCGTAACGCGAGGCCAGGGATGGCCTCCGGAGAACACCGAGCATGGAATTCAAGACTTTTGTTTTTTACCTGCTGGCGACCGTGATGGTATTTGCCGCGTTGCGTGTCGTGACGGTACGCAACCCGGTGCATGCCGCGCTGTTTCTGGTGCTGACCTTCTTCAACGCCGCCGGTATCTGGCTGCTGCTGCAGGCCGAGTTCCTCGCCATCACCCTGGTGATGGTCTATGTCGGCGCGGTGATGGTGTTGTTCCTCTTCGTGGTCATGATGCTCGACATCAATGTTGACCGCCTGCGAGAAGGGTTCTGGAGCTACCTGCCGGTCGGCGCCGTGGTCGGCGTGATCATGCTGGCCGAGATGGTGCTGGTGCTCAGCGGACCGTACTTCGGTCTCGACGCCATGCCCGAGCCGCCGGCTGCACAGGCGGGCTACAGCAACACCCGCGAGCTGGGTCGCGTGCTCTACACCGAGTATGTGTATCCGTTCGAGCTCGCGTCGCTGGTCCTGCTGGTGGCCATGGTTGCCGCGGTGGCACTGACCCTGCGCAAGCGGGCCGGGTCGCGCTACCTCGATCCGTCGCGCCAGATCGCCGTCAAGCGTGCCGATCGCATCGAGCTGCTGTCGATGCCGGCGGAAAAAGAATAATCGGAGCGCGCGGGGCGCTCTCAGGGAGTCATTGATGCTTTCGCTTTCCCACTACCTCATTCTGGGCGCGGTCCTGTTCGCGATCAGTGTGGTCGGCATCTTCCTCAACCGGAAGAACCTGATCGTCCTGCTGATGGCGATCGAGTTGATGCTGCTGTCGGTGAATCTGAATTTTGTCGCGTTCTCCCACTACCTGGGCGATCTCGCGGGCCAGATCTTCGTGTTCTTCATCCTCACCGTGGCCGCGGCGGAAGCCGCCATCGGCCTGGCGATCCTGGTGGTGCTGTTCCGCAATTTGCGCACCATCCATGTGGATGATCTGGATAGCCTCAAGGGTTAAGGAAGCGTCTCGATGTCCGAAATGCAAAATCTCTACTTGGTCGTACCGCTGGCGCCGCTGGCGGGGGCGATCCTCGCCGGTCTGTTCGGCAAGGCGATCGGTCGTACCGGCGCGCATGTCGTCACCATTCTCGGCGTGGCGGTGGCGCTGTTTGCCTCGATCCTGATCTACCAGGACGTGCAGGCCGGCAACACCTTCAACGGCACGGTCTACACTTGGGCGACCAGTGGCAACCTGAGCTTCGAGGTCGGCTTCCTGATCGACGAACTGACCGTGATGATGATGCTCGTCGTCACCTTCGTGTCGCTGATGGTGCACCTCTACACCATCGGCTACATGCACGAAGACCCCGGCTATCAGCGCTTCTTCAGCTACATCTCGCTGTTCACCTTCTCCATGCTGATGCTGGTGATGTCGAACAACTTCCTGCAGCTGTTCTTCGGCTGGGAAGCGGTCGGCCTCGTCTCCTACCTGCTGATCGGCTTCTGGTACACCCGCCCCACGGCGATCTTCGCCAACATGAAGGCCTTCCTGGTCAACCGCGTGGGTGACTTCGGCTTCCTGCTCGGCATTGGCCTGGTGGCGGCCCACACCGGCAGCCTCAACTACGCCGAAGTGTTCGCCCAGGCCGACGCGCTGTCCGCCAAGACGATCGAACTGTTCCCGGGGTCGCCCTGGCTGCTGATCAGCGTGATCTGTATCTGCCTGTTCATCGGCGCGATGGGTAAATCTGCCCAGGTGCCGCTGCATGTCTGGCTGCCCGACTCGATGGAAGGCCCGACCCCGATCTCCGCGCTGATCCACGCGGCAACCATGGTGACCGCCGGCATCTTCATGGTGGCGCGCATGTCGCCGCTGTTCGAGCTGTCCGAAACCGCGCTGTCCTTCGTCATCGTGATCGGTGCGACCACCGCGCTGTTCATGGGCTTCCTCGGCATCGTCCAGAACGACATCAAGCGCGTGGTTGCCTACTCGACGCTGTCGCAGCTGGGCTACATGACCGTGGCGCTTGGCGTGTCGGCCTACTCGGCCGCGGTGTTCCACCTGATGACGCACGCCTTCTTCAAGGCGCTGCTGTTCCTCGGCGCCGGCTCGGTGATCATCGGCATGCACCACGATCAGGACATGCGCAACATGGGTGGCCTGTGGAAGTACATGCCCATCACCTGGTTCACCTCGCTCGTCGGTTCGCTGGCGCTGATCGGCTTCCCGTTCCTGTCGGGCTTCTTCTCGAAGGATTCGATCATCGAGGCGGTGCATTTCTCGACCATCCCGGGGGCCGGCTACGCCTACTTCTGCGTGATCGCGGGTGTCTTCATCACCGCCTTCTACTCCTTCCGGATGTACTTCCTGGTCTTCCACGGCAAGGAGCGCTTCGGCCACGCCCATGACCACCATGGCGACCATGCTGACGAAGAGCCCTCCGACGACCACCACCACGGTCTCGCGCCGGGGCAGAAGCCGCACGAGTCGCCCTGGGTGGTGACGGTGCCGCTGATCCTGCTGGCGATTCCCTCGGTGCTGGTCGGCTTCCTGACCATCGAGCCGATGCTCTTCGGTGACTGGTTCAAGCGCGCCATCCATGTGGCCGCCTCGCACGACACCATTGGCCAGTTCGCCGAGCACTTCCACGGCGCTGCAGCCATGGCCATGCACGGCTTCACCACGCTGCCGTTCTTCCTGGCCATGGCCGGGGTGGTGCTGGCGTGGTTCTTCTACCTGGTCAAGCCTGAAATTCCCGCCGCGATCATGCGCACCTTCAAGCCGCTGCATACGCTGCTGGACAACAAGTATTACTTCGACAAGTTCAACGAGGCTGTCTTTGCCGGCGGTTCGCGCCTGCTGGGGCAGGGGCTGTGGAAAGGCGGTGACCAGGGCGTGATCGACGGTCTGATCATCAACGGCACGGCGCGCACGGTGAGTCTGGTGGCCCAGATGAGCCGCCTGTGGCAGTCGGGTCACATCTACCTCTACGCCTTCTCGATGATCATCGGCCTGTGCATCCTGCTGTCGCTGTGGTTCAGCGTGGTGTGATCGGCACATGCCAGATACGGTTAATACGAAAGAAATGCGTCGAACCGACGCCTTGAACGGATAGTTACGATGACGGGTATGCCTCTTCTCAGTCTCGCGATCTGGGTGCCGATCGTCGGCGGCCTGCTGGTGCTTGCCACAGGTTCCGACCGGAATGCTCCCATGGCGCGATCGATGGCCTTGCTCACTTCGGTGATCGGCTTCCTCGTGACGATTCCGCTCTACACCGGTTTTGACAACAGCACCAGCGCCATGCAGTTCGTGGAGCTGGCGCGCTGGATCCCGGCCTTCAACGTCCATTACTTCCTCGGCGTCGATGGGCTGTCGGTGCTGTTCGTGCTGCTCAACAGCTTTGTCACCATCCTGGTGGTCGTTGCTGGCTGGGAGGTGATCAAGACCAAGGTCGCCCAGTACATGGCCGCGTTCCTGATCATGTCGGGCCTGCTCAACGGCATCTTCTCCGCGCTCGACGGCCTGCTGTTCTACGTGTTCTTCGAAGCCTCGCTGATCCCGCTGTACCTGATCATCGGGGTCTGGGGCGGCGCCAACCGTGTGTATGCCGCGTTCAAGTTCTTCCTCTACACGCTGGCCGGCTCGCTGCTGATGCTGGTTGCGCTGATCTACCTGTTCATGCAGAGCGGCAGCTTCAGCATCCTCGACTGGCATGAACTGCCGATCGCCATGGGGGCGCAGAACCTGCTCTTCTGGGCCTTCCTGATCGCCTTCGCGGTCAAGGTGCCGATGTGGCCGGTGCACACCTGGCTGCCGGATGCCCACGTCGAGGCCCCCACCGGTGGCTCGGTCGTGCTGGCCGCCATCGCGCTGAAGCTGGGCGCCTACGGTTTCCTGCGTTTCACGCTGCCGATCGTGCCCGATGCCTCACAGGCCATGGCGCCGATGATGATCGTGCTGTCGCTGATCGCGGTGGTCTACATCGGCTTCGTCGCCCTGGTGCAGGCCGACATGAAAAAGCTGGTGGCCTACTCGTCGATTGCCCACATGGGTTTCGTCACCCTGGGCTTCTTCATCTTCAACCCGCTGGGTGTTGAAGGCGCGCTGGTGCAGATGATCTCCCACGGCTTCGTGTCGGGCGCCATGTTCCTGTGCATCGGGGTGCTGTACGACCGCATGCACTCGCGTCAGATCGCCGACTACGGTGGCGTGGTCAATACCATGCCCAAGTTTGCCGCCTTCTTCATGCTCTTTGCCATGGCCAACGCCGGCCTGCCGGGTACCAGCGGCTTCGTGGGTGAATTCATGGTGGCGCTCGGCGCGGTGCAGTACAACTTCTGGGTCGCCTTTGCCGCCGCCACGACGCTGATTCTTGGTGCCGCCTACACCTTGTGGATGTACAAGCGGGTGGTGTTCGGCGCCATCGCCAACGACGAGGTGGCCAAGCTGGAAGATATCAACGGCCGCGAATTCGCGTTCCTTGCCGTGCTGGCAGCCTGCACCCTGATCATGGGTATCTATCCGCTGCCGGTGACCGAAGTGATGCACGCCTCGGTGAACGAGCTGTTGCAGCACGTCGCAACAAGCAAGCTCTGAGCAGCCAGCTGAACCTATTTACGGGATTGGTCCGACGATGAACTTTGTAGTCCCTGACTTCGCCCCCGCCGCCACGGAACTGTTCGTGGCCGGCATGTCGCTGGTGATCTTGCTGCTGACCGTGTTCATGCGCGAGTCCGCGCGCAACATCGGTTATGTGCTGACGCAACTGACCCTGATCGTAGCCGCGCTACTGACCATCTTCACCATGGACGGGCAGGTGCGGGTCACCCTCAGCGACATGTATGTCGATGACCTGATGGGTGATGTGCTCAAGATCCTGATCTGCTTCTCGGTGATCACCGCCCTGATCTACGGCCGCGGCTATGCCGCCGACCGTGGCTTCGACCGTCCGGAATACCACCTGCTGGCGCTGTTCTCGACGCTGGGCATGATGGTCATGGTCACCGCCAATCATTTCCTGTCGCTGTACATCGGCCTCGAAATGCTCTCGCTGTCGCTCTACGGCCTGGTGGCCTTCGACCGCGACTCGGCGCGTTCCACCGAAGCGGCCATGAAGTACTTCATCCTCGGTGCGCTCGCTTCCGGCCTGCTGCTCTATGGCATGTCGATGGTGTATGGCGCCACCGGCAACCTGTCGCTGTCCGGCGTGGCCCAGGCCATCTACAACCAGGCGGCGGTGTACGACGGCGTCTCGAGCAAGACCGTGCTGATGTTCGGCCTGGTGTTCATCGTCGCCGGTCTGGCCTTCAAGCTCGGCGTGGTGCCCTTCCACATGTGGGTGCCCGACGTCTATCACGGTGCGCCGACCTCGGTCACCCTGATGATCGGTACCGCCCCCAAGCTGGCCGCCTTCGCCATGGCCATGCGCCTGCTGGTCGGTGGCTTGTTCGACCTGGCCGAGCACTGGCAGACCATGCTCATGCTGATGGCCGTCGGCTCGCTGGTGCTGGGTAACATCGCCGCCATCGCGCAGACCAACCTCAAGCGCATGCTGGCCTATTCGGGTATTTCCCACATGGGCTTCCTGCTGCTGGGCCTGCTCTCCGGCGTGGTCGAGGGTGATCGCTTCAATGCGCTCAACGCCTACACCTCGAGCATGTTCTACGCCATCGCCTATGTGGTGATGAGCCTGGCCTCCTTCGGCATCATCATCCTGCTCTCGCGCTCGGGTTTCGAAGCCGAGAACATCGACGACCTCAAGGGCCTGAACAAGCGCAGCTCGTGGTTTGCCGCGATGATGATGATCATCATGTTCTCGATGGCCGGCATCCCGTTCTTCATCGGCTTCTTCGCCAAGCTGTCGGTGCTCCAGTCGCTGGTCGCCGCCGACATGGTGTGGCTGGCCGTGCTGGCTGTGCTCATGTCGCTGGTCGGTGCGTTCTACTACCTGCGTGTGGTCAAGGTGATGTACTTCGACGAGCCGGTCGATACCGCCCCGATCCATGCCGCCTCCGACATCCGCGTGCTGCTGTCGGCCAACTGCCTGGCCATCGCCTTCCTCGGCCTGCTGCCGCAGCAGCTGATCGATCTGTGCCAGCTGGCACTGGTGGCAAGCTTCCAGGGCTGACCGCCAACGCATTGAAACACCCGCCGCACGGTCCGCAAGGGCCGTGCGGTTTTTATTTGAACGCCTGTTTTCCGGGAGGCGGGGATGCTCATACAGAACCAGGACAGTCTGACTGAAACCCAGCTCGACACCGAGCGCGTGTTCGACGGCATATTGCTCAAGGTTGAACGCGACCACGTGCGGCTACCCGACGGCAAAACCGCCGTCCGCGAATACATCCGCCACCCCGGCGCCGTGGTGGTCATCGCCGTGCTGCCGGATGGCCGCCTCATCCTGGAGCGCCAGTTCCGCTACCCGCTGCGCCGTGCCTTCATCGAGCTGCCCGCCGGAAAGATCGATCCGGGCGAAGCCATCGAGGCCTGCGCCCGCCGCGAACTGCGTGAGGAGGTCGGCTACGAGGCCGCCCGCTGGACGCACCTGGGCACGCTGCACCCCTGCATCGGCTACTCCGACGAGCGGATCGAGGTCTTCCTCGCACAGGAGCTGACCCATGTCGGCCACCAGTGGGATGAGGGGGAGTTCCTGGAAGTGCTCTCACTGAGCCCGGCCGAGCTGGACGCCGCCGTGGCCAGCGGCGAGGTCACCGACGGCAAGACGCTCTCCGCGCTGTACATCGCCCGCGCGCGGGGTATCTAGTGTTGTCGCGACTGCTGCAGGGCGAACCCGCCACGGTCGGCTGACGCCGACCCTGTTCGGCATAGAGATTTCGCAAGCACGGCGCCAGGCCGGGCAGGGCGCGCAGCCACGACAGTTCGCAGAGAAGTCCTGGCGTGGCTAAGCCGCATCGTCAGCCGCCCTGATCAGTCGGCCTCCATCACCAGGCGGATCCCTACCAGGGTGTAGCGCGTGACCGGCGTATTCCAGTTTCGATAGGCACAGCGCGCGTACAGCGGCCAGGTGTGCCATGAGCCGCCGCGGCGCACCTTCACCCGGCCCGTGTCCGGCCCCTGCGGATCGTCCTGCGGCGAGTGGGCGTAGTAGGTGGCGCCATGCCAGTCAGCGGTCCATTCCCACACGTTGCCATGCATGTCATGCAGACCGAAGGCGTTGGCGGCAAACGTGCCCACCGGCGCGGTAAACGGAAACCCATCGGCGGTCGGCAGCGCAAAGGTTTGCCAGGCAGGCCAGTTTGCCGCCGCGTCGGTGTCAAACACATTGGCCACCGCGCTCAGCGAGGCCGGCGCATCACCACTGTGGTACTGCGTGCCCGTACCCGCGCGGCAGGCGTATTCCCATTCCGCTTCGGTCGGCAGGCGATAGCGGCGCCCCTCGGTGCGGCTCAACCAGCGGGCGAGCGCCACGGCGTCATTCCAGGTCACGTTCACCACCGGGTGATCATCGGTCTGCGTAAAGCCGGGGTTCTGCCACGAGTATCGCGGGTGGCGCCCCTCGAAGGCATCGCCCCGTTGGGTGGTCGCCGGGTCGTAGGCGGCGTTGTAGCCATAGCCGCCGGTCCCGTCCGCGATGGATTCGGGCACATGGCCCGAGGCCTCGACGAAGCGGCGGAACTGGCCCACCGTCACCTCGTGTTTTGCCATGTAGAACGGGCGAGTGATGCGCACCGGGTGCGCCGGGGTTTCATCCGCAAGGTCCGCCAGGCGTCGCGGCGCATAGGCCGGATACAGCGCACTCATCTGCTCGGGCGTGGCTGCATTGCCCATCGTGAATTCCCCCGCCGGCACCCGCACCATCTGCATGCCCAAGCTGTTGGTGGTGGCCAGGGGCGTGGTCGCGCACCCGCCCAGGGCGATGCAGGCCATTGCGGTGAACCAGTGTGTGACGGTGCTGCCGTTCATGATGCTCCCTGTGGCGCCGCCTGCCGCAGCGCGGTCCGTGCCCGGCAGGCGCACGCCTTACCCTTGAGGCACGCCACGTCCGTGTTGTGAGCGCGCAGCATGCCACGCGGCGCCACGGCGTGGGGGCAAATTCAATGCATCAACAGGTTTCGCGCCGGCGGCTGCACCCACCACGTCGCCACGGCCGCCGGCCCACGTCCGCCCAACGCCCCAAACCCGCCGTAGCCCGGGCAAGCGAAGCGCCCCCGGAGCCGCCGCGGCCAACGGGCACCGACACCGAAAGCCCCCCGTAATCAACGCAACAGTGAGCGCCGCCCCGCGGACCATGCAGCCACAACCCCGGTCAAAATGCAGGCCGCCGGCCACCCAGGCAACGGCCTACACCTCGCCCCGCCCGCGACGTCGCCACGGCAGCCGGCCCATTTGCGCCCAACGCCTCAAACCCGCCGTAGCCCGGGCAAGCGAAGCGCCCCCCGGGGCCGTCGCGGCCAACGGGCACCGACACCCAAAGCGCCCCCGTAATCAAGGCAACCGTGAGCGCCGCCCCGCGGAGCATGCAGCCACAACCCCAGTCAAAATGCAGGCCGCCGGCCACCCAGGCAACGGCCTACACCTCGCCCCGCCCGCGACGTCGCCACGGCAGCCGGCCCACGTCCGCCCAACGCCTCAAACCCGCCGTAGCCCGGGCAAGCGAAGCGCCCCCGGGGGCGCCGTAGCCAACGGGCACCGACACCGAAAGCCCCCCGTAATCAACGCAACAGTGAGCGCCGCCCCCGCGGACCATGCAGCCACAACCCCGGTCAAAATGCAGGCCGCCGGCCACCCAGGCAATGGCCTACACCTCGCCCCGCCCGCGACGTCGCCACGACAGCCGGCACACTCCCGCCCAACGCCTCAAACCCGCCGTAGCCCGGGCAAGCGAAGCGCCCCCGGGGCCGCCGCTGCCAACGGGCACCGACACCCAAAGCGCCGCCCCCGCAATCATCACACCACCCAGCCAGCCGCTCGGCCCCAGCGGCTCGCCGAGCCAGAGTACGGCAAACAGTGCGCCCCACAGCGGTTCGCTGCCCAGCAGCAACGCCACCTGCGTGGGGCTGCTCTGCGCCAGCGCGCGGTTCATGGCCCAGAACGCAAACAGCGTGCACGCCAGTGTCAGGTACACCAGCGCCACCCAGAATGTGCCTTCCGTGGGCAGCGCCGGCACGCCGCCGGCAAAGGCCAGCACCGCCAGCGCACCGCCGCCCACCATCACGCCCTGCGCTGCCGTGAGCCCGAGGTGGTCCACCGCCTTGCCGCGCAGCAGGCGGGTGGTCAGGCAACCCTGAAACGCCCGCAGCAACGCCGCCAGCAGCATGAGCGCGTCGCCGCCATTGAGCCCGCCGGCGGCGACATCGGTGAGCAGCCAGGTGCCCAGCAGCGAGATGCCCGCCGCCAGCCACAGCCGCGCCGCCGGGCGGCGGCCGAACCAGGCCCATTCCACTGGCGGCGTGAGCAGCAGACACAGGCTGATCAGAAACGCCGCGTTCCCCGCGCTGGTGTGCGCCACGCCCGCCGTCTCGGCGAAGAAGATGGCCAACAGGCCCAGGCTGGTGGGTGCGCCCACCGCCAGCGTCTGCCGCTGTTGCGCCGCCGGCAGGCGCAACCAGTACGGCGCCAGCACCAGCGCGGTGAGCAGAAAGCGGATGGCAATCACCCCCGCCACCGGATACCACGCCAAGGCGGTTTTCACCACGCTGTAGCTGCTGCCCCAGATGGCGGCGGTGAGCAGCAACAGGGCCGCAGGCGGCAGGGCGGGGAGGGTAGAGGGGTGGGGCGGGCGGATCTTCATTTCGGCATTCTCGGCGGGCTTGCATCAACTGCCACGCAGTATGAAACTGAGTGCAGAAAAGATAATCCGCCAGCAAAGCAAAGGATTTGTGCGCTGTGAGAACAAATGAACTCCTGCCCCTGCTCTCAGACCTCGCCGCGCTGGTGATGGTGACCGAGGCGGGCACCTTCAGCGCCGCCGCCCGCGCGCAGGGCACCACCCCGTCGGCCGTGAGCCGCCAGATCGCCCGGCTTGAAGCCGCGCTTGGCCTCACCGTGCTCGAGCGCAGCACCCGCCGCCTGCGCCTCACCGCCGGCGGGCAAGAAGTGCTGCGCCACGCCCGCAGCATGCTCGACGCCGCCCACGCCGCCTGCGACGGCGCCGCCAGCCACGCCAGCAATGTCGAAGGCCGGGTGCGCATCGCCGCCCCCAAGGCCGCGCTGCGCCAGCTCATCCACCCCAAGCTGCCGGCCCTGCTCGACGCCTACCCCCAACTCGATCTCGAACTGGTCGTGAGTGACCACGCCGTAGACCTCATCGCCGAGGGCGTGGACATCGCCCTGCAATTCGGCGACCCGCCGCCGGGTTTCGTGGCCCGCCCCTTCATGGAAGTGCGCACGCTGCTCTACGCCAGCCCCGCCTACCTCGCGCGCGAAGGCACCCCGCAACACCCCGCCGAGCTCGCCCGGCACAGCTGCCTGCACCTGGCCGAACTGCCGGGGGATGACGAATGGTGCCTGGTGCGCGGCGCCGAGCGCAGCGTGGTGCACGTGCGCGGCCGCTACGCCGGTAACCACAGCGAGATGCGCCGCGAAGCCGCCGAAGCCGGCTACGGCATCGCCTGCCTGCCCGACTTCACCGCCCGCCAGCAACTGGCCAACGGCACCCTGGTGCCCGTGCTACCCGGCTGGCAACTGCTCGGCCGCTACCAGGGCAGCAACTGGCTCATCTACCACGCCGACCGCTACCGCGCCCCGAGGGTGCGGGTGGTGGTGGATTTCATGTTGGGGATTGCGGATGGGGTGGGGAAGGGGGTGTAGTAGCTCAACCGGCGGTTGTTGGTGGTGCCGTGTCTGTCAGGTTGTCGGCCTGAGCCGTCGTTCGCGCCTGCCTATCGGAACGGCAGCTGCGAGTCTTATCGCTGCCTTTCGATCCGCATCAATGCCGAACGGTACCTTCACCTCGACTCGACAGGCCGTCCCTCAACCAGAGGTGTTATCCCGCTCCATCAAAGGAGACGTTAAAGGTGGAAAACAGGGACATCCGCGGAGGCTTAGACGTTTGCACATCGGTGCTGAGGGTAGCCGACGCGTGAGCACTATGGGCGAAATCGATCTTTCTTTCTCTGCTCGCTGGCATACGTATGGAATGTAGGATGAATCTGCCACGAGTAGCGTTGCAGATCATTGAAGCGAGCCATGTTCACAATGTTTGGATGGTCATTGTAGTTGAAGTGCCTGTACTCATCCGGGGCATCAATCCGTGGATTGATGAAGCAAGCCATGTGAAGGAGTCGAAGTAGCTCTACGGCATGTTCGTTTGAGGGTTGCATTGCGATGCCATCGATTTGTGTTGCGCGTCGACTCGGCATCTTGATCAACGAATCCCTGAGTTCACTGAACGAGTAAGTGTTTTGGGCAGTGAGGTCATTTATGACTTCCCTTATTTGCGGGCAGATTTGGCCATACTCATCAACAATGTTTTCAATGCGCTGCGATCCGAACTCGTAGAGGATTGAATGCGCCTGCACATCACCGATCAAATCGCTGCCGGAAGCCTTAGCCGCGGAGATTAACATTTGGACCGCTTTAACCAAATCGCGAGGTCGATAGCGTGCCTGCTTCGCAAGCCATTGATCCCAACTGCGGCGTTCGCCAGTTGTGCCTGGAAGAGTAATGTTTCCCTGTTGAAAGAAAGTTGCTTGGCCTGTGGGTGAATTAGCATCTCTTGCAGCAAGATCTATTCTGCGGTTAAAAATTTGGCGAAGCTCCTCTTCGCTGAACTTCAACTCGTGAATCTGTCCAAGTTTGTCCTTGCGTTCGGTGCCGTGCTTATGCGTTTTTGTCATCAAGTGCCAGATATCGGATCTCACCGAGACGACGCACTTCAGAGCTTCTATATCTTCAGATAGCTCAAGCGCCGCGGCAATGATGGCCCAGCATGCGCCGTAGTCGAAAGTACCTTTGGCGTTCTTTGCCCCAGCTTCGTCAATGTCATCAATGAACAGCCATAACGTCTTGCCTCGCGCGGATAGATAGTTGTCAACAACGTCTGTCAAGTTGTTCTTGCCGAGCTCACGTCCTTGATCTTCCAGAAGAGCTTTTGCAATCCTCCCCCCGTGCGGAGTGACTTTTGCCAATAATTTAGAAAATCGTGACACTAGATCGGGTTTAGAGAATCCGTCCTTAATCGCAAGCTTCTGCAGCGCTGTAACGTCTGAACTAATCGCGATTTCATTTTCGTTGGAAAATTTCCCGATTATGCCAGCTATCGATTGAAGAATTTGGCCGTAAGCGGTGCTCTTCCTGTCTGAAAGCGTTTTCTTTGTCAGAATTGGATCGCACTCTAGATCATTCGGCGTGATGAGCAGAGACAACTCATTATTTTCAAGATATGCCTCGTGCAACACGCTAACAAAAATTGACTTTCCAACTCCCTTGTTTCCAAGAAGAATTACGTTCGAATGAAAATCGAAGCCTATGAGGGTGCTCATGTTTGCGGGAGGAACGAAAACCTCCCCCCGTATCTCTTTCTCAGCCTCAGCGTTCCCGCCCTTGAAATACTTAATCAAACTTGGCAAATGCGACATTGGGATCTCTTCCTTCTTGGGTTTTTTTGGGAATGCAGGCGCACGGCTTGGGCCTGCACCGGCCCCACGTCTGGATTGTTGCCGCCTCGATATGGTCGAAAATCAGGGAGCGATGACGAGAGAACGATTCCCACGGAACGGACAACCGTTCAAGGATAATGCTGTGGCGCGGTTGTTGCCGCGGGAGAGCGTCCGGGCGTAAGCGGTCGCGCATGCCGAAAGCATCGAGCGTGCGACTTCAGTCAACGTGCTGGCCATTCCGAAGGAATCAAACGCTCCTTTCCGTCCTTTCTCCATCTGTACCGCACGGCCGCCTTGTAACGTTCGTCGTCACTAAAATAGGCGTGCTCAAGAACGATGACCTGCAGACCTTCGTCTCGCTGAGTCTCCTTGAACATGAAATCGAAATAGTTGAGTAGGGAGGCCGTGTCGCTCGACTCAACCGACAGTTCCACTTCCTCGCTACCGTCGTTATCCTTCTGTTCCGGAAAATATGGCCGGCTTACCTGATCAAAAATTAGTATCCCGGGAACCGGGCTGGAAGCCGCCGCAAAAAAACGGTGCAGGCCAAACAGCAAGGCGACGTGCAGGCTCAGGTAGTTTTGGTCTGAACCGAGATCGGTTAACTTGTAACTGCGCCTGGCTGAAGCGTCAAACAGCGTGACGGCGGGCTTCTTTGCGTTGAAGACGATTCGGGATTTTTCGAAAGGCTCTACAACTGGCAGCTTCTGGAAAATTTCAGTTGCGTTGTCGGAAACCAGCGATTCGGCCGCTCGCAACAGATCTTCCGTAGCGTCGGCTCCGAATTCTGCTTCTAGTTCATCGAGCGTCTCCTGATATTTTTCGAGCCGGGTGCTATCGAATGGCACTTGTTTCGCAGAATGCTCCAGAAAGAACCCGATGCGCCCTGAAACTCTGGATGCTTTGTGGGAGTTCTCTTCCTTGACGCGCGCTATATTATCCGCAGCTATCAATTCACGCGCGCGCATGTCCAAAGACTGCATCTCCCGAGTAGACGTATTGATCGACTCCGATAGTCTCACCTTAAAGGCATCAAGCACTGGCTTATTGCGTCTGACAACCTGCCGTTCTTGGGTTAGCGCGGCGAAAGCCTGCTTGATAGCTCTTTGTCTCGCCGAAGGCTCATTGGTAGGGGAGGAACATACGGGACATTTTTCGGTAAAATGAACGCCGCCACTAAAAAACTCAATAGCCTGGAGTTTCTTGCGCTGCCGCTCAACACCGGCTTCAACCTCTTCGGATAACCGAGAGGTCTCGCTCGCGTCACGTAACTCGCGTCGAAGCGCTATGAGTCGATTTGCGACCTGTTGCTTTTCGTCGAGAACCCGTGCCAAAGGTGTAGGCTCCCCCTCGAGTAATGTAAGTGGCGTCTCAGCTTTCCAGTCGGCAAGGAGTTGTAACGCTTCAAGCCTTGATTGCTTGCTCAAAAAGGGAGCCTCCTGGACCGGCATGCCGCAAGCTCTCGCCTCTTGAAGCAAGGCCGCACTCACTGAGTCAAAGCTGTCGTCGTCTTTCTGATGTTGCAGCCGTCGTTTTTCTTCCGTCTCGATACCCTTCTGTAAACCGTGAATCCGGACTCGAGCCTGGAGAGTGCGTGCGTCTATTGCACCGAGAAAGTACGGCAACGAGGCAATGATGTGCGAAGCGGACTTTGTGATGTCCAGTCCATGAAATAGCACGCGATCACTATCAATGACGCCTTTGGATGCGAACATGAACGCAGTCGTCTGCCGGAGCGAAATACGAGACGCCTCGTCCTCTTTCTCGCTGGACGACTGCAGGTTTGCGTCACTGATTCCAAAAAGTCGCTCCATGCCAGATCGCACATCGCCGCGGCTAGCGGTTCCGTTCAGGTCTTCGCTTCGCTCGGGCAGTTCGCACGAGCTCCCGTAGTCTAAGGTCATTTGATGGCTGGTCTTCGACCGCCCGGGCAGAACCCGACGGCTAATCACTGCTTGTGTCTCGCCGTTGACCATCTTGATCGCGACGGCTGACACCCTGTCTGCAATGAACACCGGAATCTCACACGATGATGAGCCGAAACAGTAGTCTATCGTTTGGATGATGGCGGACTTGCCTGTACCGGACGCGCCCGTAATGATGTTGACTTCGCCCGCTTTGAATTTTAGCTTTCGGACACGTCCGTCATGGCTGAAATACGCAATTTCTTCGATGTTCCAGCGACTCATACTTCCAGTCCCAGTAGATTGTAGGCAACCGCATCAGACGCCAACGCGCCGATCCAGGCCCCAAGTTTTTGCGCATTAGATGAAATGCGCGCAAATCCCAGTTTTCTCAGTTGTTTGTCCGCATCGGCGGAATACACGTAGTGCATCAGTGCGTGATCGTCCATCTCAAGAACATGATGATGCAGCGCGAACTGGAGCGACTCACGTGTAGTTTCCAGACCAGCCTGAACCCGTGCGGCCAAGCCGAACAGCACTTGGGGTGTTCTGGATAGCCAGCGAGTGAGTGTGGAGTCTTCGGTGAGATGTGAGAACGAATGTTCCAAGCCACCCGACATGACAAGAGGGAGTGCTAGTGGTAATAGCGTAATGGACATAGGTCGCTTCGCCGTATTCGTATACGCCGATACGTACACGGCGAGGATGAGTGCACAGAAGGCGGCATTTGTTTCGGCGAAGGTGTCCAAGCTGACCGGCTCGATTGATTCGGTCATCATTTCCGACCCTTTTTCTCATCGAGTGCCGCTCTAAGCAAATCTACGTAATCAGGATGCCAGCCGACCGAGCCCGATCCAGAGAGATACAGATAACTCCCTCGAATGAGGTCTGGGTTCTCATACTTCGGATCGATGCGTCGAACTTCATGCGGCGCGTTGAAGTGTGACCAATCGAGTAAGGACCTTCCATGACTCATTTTGGTTGCGTCATCGGCTCCTTCACAGTTATCGACCTTTTCGCCGAACCGGTACGACCACTCCTTGATCAATATCTTGTCGTAGTTGAGTATCGCTGTGGCCTTTGACATGTCGGCCTTCATCCATGCCGCCCGTTGCGCCCGGGCAGCCATTTCGATTGGTGCCGAGCGATCGCGTTGTGATCGTGTCGCGTTGATAAAATCCAGTTGATGCATCACACCGGGAGCGGAAGGCTCGATCTGCCCGTAGTAAGTGTCGGTGTCTTCGAAGAATCCGTTGTCGAGCAGGATCGCTGCCCGCCTCACTACCTCGGCGCGGACTTCCTCCGCATGAAGGGGATCGGTTCGTTCTCCAGTCAGCGTTTCCACGACCTGCCGGTCCCACCATGCAAGAAGATGCTTCGTCAGCTCTTGGATTACGCTCGCCGGTACAAGCTTGCCAAGAATTTTGCCGATCTCCGATTTCGCCTGACCGATGTTGAACGAACTCGGGCACATCGTGACGTGCTTAAGCAACGAGTCTCGCTCCACCGGCGTCGCCTCGAGAAAGCGTGCACAGTCTGCCGATCGATCGGCGTGAGGCCATTTGCTTTCTGGTTTCCCCGATTCCTTCGCTTTCTGGCGCTCGTCGCGCACGCGCTCAGCTTCTTCGATAAGCGCCTTGACGAGGTCGGCTCGGTCTGCGTTATCGGAGCGCAAACATTCGAGAGGTGAGCCGGGCTGGAGAGCTGCGACGGTGGCGAGAACAAATCTTGACTGCGAAAGATCCTGATGCTTGCAGTAATCGAGCCAGATAGTCAGCGTACGCCAGACGCCGCGGCTCTTGATTCCGATCTTTTTGGTCGTATCAAGACTATGCTTTAGCTGGTGGAGTTCACGTCTATCTCGTTTTTCAAGGTAGACGTCGTCCCACGATTCGATACTCACACACGCCTCCTCGTGGTCTAGCAGGAGAAGGCGCAAGGCATAGACGGCTTGATAGTAATAGCCCAGTGCAGAGTCAGCTGCTGAATGTGTGTTAGCCGAAGACATCGATCCTGCCTATTAGTCAGTGAATGTATGACGCATAGTCATGCGTTCCGCCGCCGTACCCCGGGCTACTCTAGGAGCATTATCAAATATCGGTGGAATTTGTAAAGAAGTGAATCTTGGATTGACGGCGCCAGAGGCGCGGACCGCCGGTACAAGGTTGTTACGATTGCATGCCTTCAGCGACATCCCTAGGCGCCGTCGACCGCTACCGGTCGAGAGCGAGCGCGCGGTAAGCGCGCGAAAACGGACGTCCCCGCACCGGTAGCTGACAGACCGCTCCGGCCGATGAGCCGACGTCCAACGATGCCGAAACGCGTCGCACTGAAAACCGGCCACAAAACAGAAAGGCCCAACTCCTCCAGGGAGTTGGGCCTTTCACCATCAGTTCAATGCGGCAGCAGCCTTCACCACCCGCCGCATCCAAACCTCACCTCAACCGCAAGTCCCCACAGCCCCGCAGGCGGTGCAGAAGTCGCAGCCGTCTTTGCGGATCATGGAGTGGTTGCCGCATTCGGGGCAGAGCGAGCCTTGCATGAGCTTGGGTTCGCTGTCGTCGCGCGGGGCTTCGAGCAGGCCCATTTCCTGGACCGGGTAGCCGCGCTCGTCGAGGATGCCGAGCATGGCGTAGCGGTGGATGATGAGCTGTGCGAGGTAGGCCACCGTGGAGGGGAAGTTCTGCTGCTTGCGGGTGCCGGGCACGAAGGCCATGAAGTCGCCCAGGGGTTCGGGGTAGTCCACCAGCTTGCGCAGTTTCATGCCGATCCAGGCCGGGTCCATGACGCGCATGTCGAGCGACAGGATGCGGCCGAGGCCGTCCAGGGCGCGCGGGTAGTTGCCCGAGAGCCACATGGAGTAGGGGCGGGTGACGCCGTCGGGCAGGGTGATTTCCTTGATGCCGAGGACGAAGTCTTCGCCGGTGGCCGGGTTGTTGATGTCCACGGTCCAGGAGAGGGTGCCGTCGGTGCCGGTCTTGGGCTCTTGCAGGCTGAACAGGGAGTCGAGCACCGGGGTGGGGCCTTCGACTTCGAGGGCGCCGAGCTTTTCGCAGCGGTAGTTCACCACCTGGGCGAAGGCGGCCACGGCGCCGGGTACGAGCTTTTTCTCGCCATGCGGGGGGAAGCTCATTTCGAAGGACTTCTCGCCAATGGTGCGCGAGAGGATGTCGAGCTTGAGCTTGAGCCAGCCGCGGTCATTGGCGCGCATGTCCATGGACAGCGTCTTGGCCACAGCGCCGAGGCCGCGGGGCTGGTCGGCACCGTTGACCCACACTTCGAACGGGAAGCCGCCCTGGCCGTTGTTTTCCATGTGGCCCACGAAGAGGGCGAATTCGCCCTGCGGGGTGGAGAGCATGTAGGTCCAGGCGGCGTTGCCGTCCGGGCACTCGGGGCGGCCGGGCCAGCGCAGCGAGGAGAGCACCGGGGCGGGCAGGCTCTTGATGGAGAGGCGGCGGTTGGCGTCGGTGATTTCGACGTCGTGCGGGGCCTTCTGCTCGCTGGTGGGGGTGACGGACAGCACCGAGCCCAGCACGGAGTTGGGGCGGTAGGTGGCCAGGCCCTTGAGGCCGGACTTCCAGGCTTCGACGTAGAGGTGTTCGAAGTCGGCGTAGGGGTAGTCGGCCGGCACGTTCACCGTCTTGGAGATGGAGGTGTCGATGTAGGGGGCCACCGCGGCGACCATGTCCTTGTGGGCCTTGGCGGAGATTTCCAGCGCGGTGACGAAGGCCTTGGGCAGGTTGTCGACATCGCCCCCCATGTGCTTGTACAGGCGCCATGCGTAGTCTTCGACCGCGTACTCCTTGAAGGTGCCGTCGGCCATGCGCTTGCGGCGAGTGTAGGTGTAGGAGAACGGGGGCTCGATGCCGTTGGAGGCGTTGTCGGCAAAGGCCAGCGAGATGGTGCCGGTGGGGGCGATCGAGAGCAGGTGCGAGTTGCGGATGCCGTGCTTGCGGATCTCGTCCTTCACCTTGGCCGGCAGGCGCGAGGCGAAGTTGCCGCCCGACAGGTACATGTCGGCGTTGAAGAGCTTGAACGCGCCGCGTTCCTTGGCCAGCTCGACCGAGGCGAGGTAGGCCTGGTCGCGCATGAACTCGGAGATGCGGGTGGCCATGGCGCAGGCTTCGCGGGTGTCGTAGCGCAGGCCGAGCATGGCCAGGGTGTTGCCCAGGCCGGTGAAGCCGAGGCCCACGCGGCGCTTGGACTGGGCTTCTTCATACTGCTGCTCGAGCGGCCAGTGGGTGGTTTCGAGCACGTTGTCGAGCATGCGGGTGGAGGTGGCCACCACCTTGCCGAAGGCGGCGAAGTCGAACTCGGCCTTGTCGGTCAGCGCGTTGGTGACGAAGGGCGTGAGGTTGATCGAGCCCAGGCAGCAGCAGCCGTAGGGCGGCAGCGGCTGTTCGGCGCACGGGTTGGTGGCCTCGATGGTCTCGCAGTAGTAGAGGTTGTTGTCGCGGTTGATGCGGTCGAGGAAGAGGATGCCCGGCTCGGCGTGGTCGTAGGTCGAGCGCATGACCTGCTCCCACAGCGAACGGGCGCGCACCTTGCGGTACACCCACTGGCCGTCTTCACGCTGGTAGGCGCCGGCTTCCTTGATTTCGTCGGTGGGCTCGGCCTTGTGCGCCAGTTCGACGTCGCCGTCGGACTCCACGGCCTTCATGAAGGCGTCGGTCACGCCGAGCGAGATGTTGAAGTTGGTCAGGTCGCCTTCATCCTTGGCGTGGATGAATTCCTCGATGTCCGGGTGGTCGCAGCGCAGCACGCCCATCTGGGCGCCGCGGCGGGCACCGGCGGACTCGACCGTCTCGCACGAGCGGTCGAACACGCGCATGTAGGAGACCGGGCCGGAGGCGTTGGACTGGGTGCCCTTCACCAGCGCGCCCTTGGGGCGGATGCTGGAGAAGTCGTAGCCCACGCCGCCGCCGCGGCGCATGGTTTCGGCGGCCTGGGCCAGCGCGGTGTAGATGCCGGGGCGGCCATCGACCGACTCGGTCACCGAGTCGCCCACCGGCTGCACGAAGCAGTTGATGAGGGTGGCCTGCAGGTTGGTGCCGGCGGCGGAGTTGATGCGGCCGGCGGGGATGAAGCCCATCTCCTGGGCTTCGTAGAACTTGGCTTCCCAGTGGCTGCGCTTGTCTTCGGTTTCGACGCTGGCGAGGGCGCGGGCGACACGGCGGCGCACGGCCTCGACGCTCTGCTCGTCGCCCTTGGCGTATTTCTCGATCAGCACTTCGCCGGAGATCTCCTGCGCAACCAGCGTGGAGGCGTCGGCGACGGCTTTTTTCGGCGTGGAGGTGGTTTTGCTCATGTTGTTCTCTCGTCCCTCTAGGCGTGTTCGTGCACAAATAAAACGGGCTCCAGAATAACCGGAAGTGCTGCCAAAAGCAAAGAATAAAAAACCGTTAATAATCAGTGTATTGGCAATTTGCGTTGTGCGTTAAACGTTTTGTCACATACTACATGTAGTAGCCCATCCGAAGGCCTTGTGCAAGTCAAAATCAATACAAATCAGCTGCTTGGGCGCACTGCTTGAAGTCCGGGCTGAGTTGTATCCGGGCCTCGGCGCGGCGCATGTCGATCGGATACGCTGGGCGTCCGGAAGAATCGCCCGTTGTAGCCACCGACAGCCTCAAGAACGCCGTGCGGCGGCCGTTATGCCCTGCAGGGAGTGGCGTGTCCGGCTACCGCCAGGCAGGCGCGCTCATTCAGACAACTGCATGACATCGCGATCCGATCAACATGTGCCCAGACGAAGTGCCGATGGACGAAGCGGTTTCTTATGTGCCTGCCGATGAGCTGAGGGTGGGCCTGTTCGTGTTTGTCGACCTGCCCTGGTTTCGACACCCTTTTGCATTCGACCGTTTCAAGATCAAGACGGACAGCCAGATCGCCCAGTTGAAGGAGCTGGGGGTGGCGCGCTTTCGTGTCGACCCGGCACGCAGCGACATGCCGGCGCCGCCGCCAGTGGTGGCTGACACACCGGCCGCGCCTGCGCTGCCGGCCGAACCGGCGCCCGTGCCGGATGCCGACACGCTGGCCCGTCAGCGTCGTCGCGAGCGCAACGCCGCGCGCCGGGCGCGTATCGCGCGCGTGGAGCGGGCATTCGCGAGCGCCGGACAGGCGGTCAAGGAGGCCAACCGCAACCTGGTTGCCCGCCCGGGCGAGAGCCTGGCGGCCTTGAACCAGCTGGTCGGCGACATGGCGGAAAGCATGTTGTCGGCGCCCGAGGTGACGCTGCACGCCATGGCCGACCGGATCGGCGGCACCGAGACGTACTGCCACGAGCTGAATACGGCCGTGATGAGCCTGATGCTGGCCCGGCAGCTCGAATTGCCCGAGGGGCAGGTGCCGCTGCTCGGCCTCGGCGCCCTGGTTCACGACATCGGCCTGGCGGAGATTCCCGACAAAGTGGTCAAGAAGCGCGATCCGCTGACCCACGCCGAAGCGGAGCTGCGCAAGCTGCATTGTGAATACGGGGTCAAGCGGGGTCACGAGATCGGGCTGCCGCCGCCGGTGCTGGCCATCATCGGCCAGCATCACGAGAACTGGGACGGCAGCGGCTACCCCAAGGGCGTGAGCGCCGACCGCATCCACCCGCTGGCGCGCGTGGTGGCGCTGGTCAATGAATACGACAACCTGTGCAATCCGCCCGACGTGATGCGTGCGCTGACACCGTACGAGGCGCTGTCGGTCTTGTTTACCCAGCGGCGAAACCGTTTTGAGGGCCGTGTCTTGCAGCTGCTGGTGCGCCAGCTTGGCGTCTATCCGCCGGGCACCGTCGTGGCCTTGTCCGACGATCGGCTGGGCATGGTGGTGTCGGTCAATTCGCGGGCGCCGCTGCGCCCCGGCGTGATGGTCTATCAGCCCGAACTGCCTCGTGACGAGTCGAGCATCCTCAACCTGGCCCAGGTGCCGGAAATCAACATTGCCAAGGCCTTGCGCGCGGCCGACCTGCCGCGCGAGGTGCACGACTACCTCAGCCCGCGCACCCGGGTGGCCTATTTCTTCGACACCGAGGTCGACCTCGAGGTCGACCAACCCGCCTGTGAGGCCGCCGCATGAGCCGCGCCGATATCGACTTGATGCTCGATGCGAGCACCGACCTGTTGCTGGTGGTCAGTGCCGACACCTTGATGGTCCGCCGTGCCAACCGCGCGGCGGCGGCGCGCCTTGGCTACAGTGCCAAAGCCCTGGTGGGCACGCCGATCGTCGCGCTGGCACGCGGGTTGACCGATGTCTGCTTCTGGGACGAAGTGCAGGCCGGCGGTGCCGGCATGCTGACCGACGCCGAAGGCTTGTACCAATGTGCCGATGGCTCCACCGTGGCCGTCGTGCAGAGCGTTGCGCGCGCCGAGGACGCGCTGGTGGTCCGTGCGCGCGAACATGTTGCCCCGAGCGGCATCGACGCCGCCCAGGGGCAGGTGTCGGCACAACTGCGCGCCATTCTCGAAGCGACCGCGGACGGCGTGTTGATGCTCGACCATCGGGGGGGCATTGCCGGCATGAATCAGCGGTTGGCGCGGCTGTGGCCCTTGCTTGACCATGTGTTGCATCCGAAGAGCGATCGCGTGGTGCTCGACGCCATGTGCGCGGCGATGAAAGACGACGGCCTGCGCTTGCGTGCCCGGTTTGGCCAATGTACCGCCGCGGAGGACAGCTTTGATGTGTTGGCGCTCAAGGATGGCCGGAGCCTCGAGTGCACCGCGCGGCCGGCGCGGCATCAGGGCCAGATCATCGGCCGGGTGTATTGCTTTGTCGATGCCACGGCCCGGCAACGGGCGGCCCGCGAGCTGGTGCTGGCGCGCGAGGCGGCCGAGTCGGCCAACCGCGCCAAGAGCGAATTCCTGGCCATGATGTCGCACGAGATCCGCACGCCGATGAACGCGGTGATCGGCATGGCCAGCCTGCTCGAGAGCACCGAGCTTGACGACGAGCAGCGCAGTTGCGTGGCCACCGTGCGCAGCAGTGGCGAGGCGCTGCTGGCGATCATCGACGATATCCTCGACTACGCCAAGATCGATGCCCGCAAGCTGAGCCTCGTGGCCAGACCGTTCTCGGTGCGCGGGCTGGTCGACGATGTGGCGGCCTTGTTTGCCGCGCAGGTGCGCGAGAGCGGTGTGGTCTTTGAGCATGCCGTGGCCGAGGAGGTGCCCGACCTGCTGCTTGGCGATGCAGGGCGTTTGCGCCAGATCCTGATCAATCTGGTCGGCAATGCCTTCAAATTTACCCCGCAGGGCCGGATCGCCCTGCGCATAGGCGTGGCCCCGCCGATGCCCGGCGACCGCGACGCGGCGGTCCGACTGGCTGGCGAAGTGGTCGACACCGGGGTGGGCATCGAAGCCAGCGACCAGATGCAGATTTTCAAACCCTTCTCGCAAGTCGATATGTCGTCCACCCGGGCGCATGGCGGCACCGGGCTCGGCCTGCCGATCTGCCGCATGTTGTGCGAACTGATGGACGGCCAGATCGCCGTTTCGAGCGCACCGGGCGAGGGGACCTGCTTCTCCTTCAGCGTGTGCCTGGAGGCGGTGGTCTAGCCTCCAGCCGGCGCACCGGGTTTGCGCCGGGTCAACATCGAAGCCGTCGGGGCGGTGCAACATCGGACTGGGGTGTCACGAGGATGTCGTCATGACCCGGCTCGCGTGGGCAGACACGATGGACGAGACATTGCAGCGCTACGGCCGTCGGCCGGAATACCTGCTGCAGATGCTGATCCATCTGCAAGGCGCGGAAAACTGGCTGCCGCCGGCCGCCCTGACCGCGCTGGCCGGTGCGCTGGGCTTGCCGCGGGCGCGGGTCGAAGGGGTCGCCGGGTTCTACAGCTTTCTGCACACCCGTCCGGTCGGGCAATACCGGGTGCTGTTCTCCGACAACATCATCGACCGCATGGCCGGCAGCCAGGCGATGATGGCCCGCCTGTGCCGCAACCTGTGGTTGTCGCCGGGGCAATGCTCTGAAGACGGGCTGGCCAGTGTCGATTTCACCTCCTGTACCGGTCTGGGCGACCAGGGGCCGCCGCTGCTGGTCAATGGCTACGCGATCGGGCGACTCGACGACGCCCGCATCGATGCTGTCTGCGAGCTGATCCGCCAGCGGCGTCCGCTGGCCGAGTGGCCGCCCGGGCTGTTTCATGTGGACGACAACATTCGCCGGCGCGATGCGTTGCTGGCCGCTCAGCTCCGGCCGGGCCAGGCTCTGCAGGCGGCGCTGGCCATCGGCCGTGCCGGCTGGATGGCCCAGATGACGGCCTCGCGCCTGCGCGGGCGCGGCGGCGCGGGCTTTACCACGGCGGTCAAGTGGCAGGCCTGCCGGGATGCGCCCGGGGCCGAGAAGGTGGTGGTGTGCAATGCCGATGAGGGCGAGCCGGGCACCTTCAAGGACCGGGTGCTGCTCAACACCTGCGCCGACCTCGTGTTCGAGGGCATGACGCTGGCGGCCTGGGCGGTGGGCGCGCAGCGGGGCTTTGTCTATCTGCGGGGCGAGTACCGCAGCCTGCTGCCGGCGCTGGAAGCAACCCTGGCGCGGCGGCGGGCCGAGGGCTGGCTGGGGCGGGCGATTGGTGGCGTGGCCGGCTTCGATTTCGATATCGAAATCCACCTCGGCGCCGGCGCCTATGTGTGCGGCGAAGAAACCGCCTTGCTCGAATCGCTCGAGGGCAAGCGGGGCACGCCGCGGATCCGGCCGCCGTTTCCGGTCACCCATGGTTATCTGGGCCGCCCGACGGTGGTCAACAATGTCGAGACGCTGGCCAAGTGCTGCCTGATTGCGGTGCACGGTGGCGCCGCGTTTGCCGCGACGGGCACGGCGCAATCGGCCGGCACCAAGCTGCTGTCGGTCTCCGGTGACTGTGCGCGGCCCGGTGTGTATGAATTCCCGTTTGGCGTCACCATCGGCCAGGTGCTGGAGGCCTGCGGCGCGCAAGACACCATCGCGGTGCAGGTGGGCGGGGCGGCGGGCATCACGCTGGCGCCGTATGAGTTCGGCCGGCGCGTGGCCTTCGAGGATGTGCCGACCGCGGGCGCCTTCATGGTGTTCGACAGCTCGCGCGACATGTTCGACGTGGCGCACAACTTCGTGCGCTTCTTCGCCCATGAATCCTGCGGCTTCTGCACGCCGTGCCGGGTGGGCACGGCCATGCTCGCCGATACCCTCGACAAGCTCGCCGAGGGCAAGGGCAGCCCGGCCGACCTGATCGAGATCGAGGATCTGGACCGTGTGCTCAAGCAGGCCAGCCACTGCGGCCTGGGCAGCGCAGCGCCCAACCCGGTGCTCGACGGCCTGCAGAAATTCCGCCCGGCCTTCGAGCGCCGGCTGATGCATGCCGATTTTTCGCCGGCCTTTGATCTCGACGGCGCCTTGCGCCGCGCACGGCAGATGACCGGCCGCGACGACGCCGGCGCGCATCTGCCCCAGCAAGCGGAGCCCCCACGATGAGCCGCCCGACCTTTCTCCTCGATGGCCAGCCGGTGGCCTTTGACGACGGCCAGATGATTCTCGACGCCGCGCGCGCGGCCGGGCGGTACATTCCCCACCTGTGCTGGCATCCGGACTTTCCGCCTCATGGCAGCTGCAAGCTGTGCGTGGTCAAGGTGGCGGGGCGGCATGTGTCGGCCTGTGCCACGCCGGCGCGTGCCGGTGCGGAGGTCGAAAGCGATACGCCGGAGATCAACGCCGAGCGGCGCACCTTGCTGCAGTTGCTGTTTGTCGAAGGCAACCATTTCTGCCCGGCCTGCGAAAAGAGTGGCAACTGCCAGTTGCAGGCCATGGCCTACGATCTGGAGATGACTACCCCGCGGTTCCGGCATTTCTACCCCGACCGCCCGGTCGATGCCTCGCACCCCGAGGTGTTGCTCGATTTCAACCGCTGCATCTACTGCGAGCTGTGCGTGCGCGCCTCGCGCGAGCAGGACGGCAAGTCGGTGTTTGCGCTGACCGGGCGCGGCATCCACAAGCACTTGGTGGTCAATGCCGAATCCGGCAGGCTGGCCGATACCGACTTTTCGGCCGCGGACAAGGCTGCCGACATCTGCCCGGTGGGCGTCATCCTCAAGAAGCGGGTCGGGTTTGCGGTGCCGATCGGCGAGCGCACCTACGACCGGGCGCCGTTGCACGAGCTTGCCATGCCAAAGACGGAGGGCAAGGGATGAACGCCCCGCGCAAACTGCGTATCGCGACCGTCTCGCTGGCGGGGTGCTTCGGTTGCCACATGTCGCTGCTGGACATCGACGAGCAGGTCTTCGCGCTGCTCGAGCGGGTCGAGTTCGATCGCTCGCCGCTGACCGACATCAAGCACTGCGGCCCCTGCGATATCGGGCTGGTGGAGGGCGGAGTGTGCAATTCGGAAAACGTGCATGTGCTGCGCGAGTTCCGTGCCGAGTGCAAGACACTGGTGGCGCTGGGCGCCTGCGCGGTGAACGGCGGCTTGCCGGCGCAGCGCAACCATATTGATGTGGGGCGCTGCCTGAGCGCGGTGTTTCAGTCGCGGCCCGGCATGGATACGGCCGAGGTGCCGGACGACCCTGAACTGCCCCTGCCGCTGGACAAGGTGCATCCCATCCACGAGGTGGTGCGGGTCGACTATTTCTTGCCCGGCTGCCCGCCCTCGGGCGAAGCGATCTGGCAGTTCCTCTCCGACCTGCTGGCCGGGCGTACGCCGCGGGTGGCGTCGCCGCTGCTGCATTTCGATTGAGGGCCCGCATGTCAGACGAACTTGAAACCGCCGCCAACCGCCAGTCCCTGCGCCGGGTGGCGATCGACCCCATCTCGCGGGTCGAAGGCCATGGCAAGGTCACCTTGTTGCTCGACGATGCCGGGCAGGTGCACGAGGCGCGCCTGCATATCGTCGAGTTCCGCGGCTTTGAGGCCTTCATCGAGGGTCGGCCGTACTGGGAGGTGCCGGTGATGGTGCAGCGGCTGTGCGGCATCTGCCCGGTCAGCCACCATCTGGCCGCGGCCAAGGCGCTCGACTATGTGGTCGGTGCGGTGCCGGTGACCGCCACGGCCGACAAGATGCGCCGGCTGATGCACTACGGCCAGATCCTGCAAAGCCACGCGCTGCATTTCTTTCATCTGGCCTCGCCCGACCTGCTGTTCGGTTTTGATGCGCCGGTCGTCCAGCGCAACATCGCCGGCGTCATCGCCGCCCACCCGGACATCGCCCGCCAGGGCGTCGGGCTGCGGCGCTTTGGCCAGCAGGTGATCGCGGCCACGGCGGGCAAGCGTATCCACGGCACCGCGGCGGTGCCCGGCGGCATCAACCGCCATCTGGCGCCGGCCGATCGCGATGCGTTGCGTGCCGAGGCCGACACCATGGTGGCCTGGTCGCAGGCGGCCGTGGCATTGGTGCGGCGGCTGCACGCGGCCGATCCGGCGCTGTATGACCGCTTTGGCGCCGTGCCCTCGTCGCTGATGAGCCTGGTCCGCGCCGATGGCGCCATGGATCTCTACGACGGCCAGCTACGCCTGCGCGGTGCGGATGGCACGGTGCTGCGCGATGCGGTGCCGAGCCACACCTACATGGACTTCATCACCGAAGCGGTCAAGCCGTGGAGCTACATGAAGTTTCCCTATGTGACCGACATGGGGCCGGAGGCCGGCTGGTACAAGGTGGGGCCGCTGGCGCGGGTGCAGAACTGCGACTTCATTCCCACGCCGCTGGCCGAGGCCGAGCGCCGGGCGTTCCGCGCGTATGGCGACGGCGGCTTGCAACATGCGCCGCTGGCCTACCACTGGGCCCGCATGATCGAGATGCTGCATGCGGCCGAGGTGATCCGCGACATGCTCCCCGACCCGGACCTGACATCCGGCGAGCGCATGGCCGCGGGGCCGCGGGCGGCCGCCGGCGTGGGCGTGATCGAAGCGCCCCGCGGCACGCTGATCCACCACTACTGGGTGGGCGACGATGACCTGGTGCGCTGGTGCAACCTGATCGTCTCGACCACCCACAACAACGAGGCCATGAACCGCGCCGTGCGCCAGGTGGCGCGGCAGGACTTCAACGGCAAGACGCTGACCGACGGCCTCCTCAACCGTATCGAAGTGGCGATCCGCGCCTACGATCCGTGCCTGTCCTGCGCCACGCATGCGCTCGGGAAAATGCCGCTGGTGGTGACGGTGCGCGACGCCAGGGGCGCCTGCGTCGACCGGCGGGTTCGCGGCGCATGAGCCGCATCGTGGTGCTGGCGGCGGGCAACGCCGCCCGCGGGGACGACGGCATCGGTCCGGCTCTGCTGGCGCGCCTGGCCGCCGAGGGCAGGCCGGAGGTGGCGCTGGTGGATGCCTTTCAGTTCCAGGTGGAGCATGCGCTCGATCTGGCCGGTGCCGAGGTGGCGCTGTTCATCGACGCCCACCTGAGCCAGCGCGAGGATGTGCGGCTTGATCCGGTGCAGCCCGCCGCGGCGGTGACGGTGCAGTCACATGCGCTGTCGCCGGCCGAGGTGTTGCGCGTGAGCCTGCAGATCGGGCAGGTGCCGCCGCCGAGCTGGTTGCTCAGCGTACGGGGCGAGGATTTTGCGTTGGGGGCGCCGCTCAGTCCGTCGGCGCAGCGGCGGATCGCGCTGGCTTGGGAGCAACTGCAAGCGTGGCTGGCGGCGCGGTCAGTGCCGGTTCAGTCGTGATGGCGCGGAAAGAACAAGGCGGTCACGGCGGCGAGGTTGAGCTCGGCCTCTTCGCGGATCTCGCCCATCAGCGCTGGCGCGAGGTCCAGGTGCGTCCAGGTCGACGATTCGACCCGCGCTGCGGCGTCGTCGCTCGATAGCCCCCGCCGGTCGGCGTCGGCAATCCGGTTGGCCAGCGACAGGATGGCCGCTTCGAAGTTGTGTGCGCCGGCCGTGCAGGGCGTGTGCTGGCCGGCCACCGCCGACGCAAAGCCGACCGGCAACTGCCAGCTGTCGAGCAGGGCGCCGCCCACCTCGGCATAGTCGGCGCCGATCAGCCGGCGTTCGATCTCGTGCAGGGCCTGGTCGCCGTCGTCGCTTTCCTGCTGGGCCTGCTCGGTCAGAACCGGCACGGTGAGGTACATCACCAGGTGCCCCATGTCCGCCAGCAGCCCGATGACGAACATGCGCTCGGCGTCGAGCAGGCCGCAGTGGCGCGCAATGACGCGGGCCGCGAGGCCCCGCAAGACGCTCTGGCGCCAGAACAGACGCATGTTCATACGCTCGGCGTGAACGCCGTCGAAGGCCTCGCTGATGGCCGTGGCCAGCACCAGGTCATGGACCTGCTGCATGCCCAGCAGCTGGACCGCCCGCATGACGCTGTCGATCTTGCCGGCAAAGCCGTACAGCGGGCTGTTGATCACCTGCAGCACGCGGCCGGTCATCACGCCGTCGTGGGTGATCAGGCGCGCCACCTCGGTGAGCGAACCGTCGGCAGACTCGAGCTCTGCCCGGATGCGGTGATAGACCGCGGGCAGACTCTTGAGGCGGTCGACCGATGCGACGATTTCCAGGGCACTGTGCATGAGGCGTCTTTTGTGGCGGGAGCTTGCCTATCCTATCGGTTCGTCGGGTGCAATCTTGAGCGGCTGGTGCCGAGCTTGCGCTTGAACACCATGGGTTCGGTGCGTGGCAGTTCGGGTTGCAAGGTGGCGTGGGCGATGCCGAAGTCGGACTGCAGTGTGGCCTGCAGGCGTTGCAGCACCTCCGGCCAGTCGCCGGCACTGGCCACTACCACATGGGCGGACAGGGCCGTGCGCCCCGCGCCAAGGCTCCAGATGTGCAGGTCGTGTACCGAGCCGACCCCCTCGACCGCAGCCATGGCCCGCCCGACCTCGGGCAGGGACAGGGTTTCGGGGACGCCTTCGAGCAAGGTGGTGAAGACCTGGCGCAACAGCCCGAGGGTGGAGGCCAGGATCAGTCCGCAGATGAGCACCGACAGCAGCGGGTCGATGGGCATCCAGCCGGTCAGCTGAATGATGACCCCGGCGGCCAGTGCGGCCACCGAGCCGAGCAGGTCGCCCATGACATGCAGCAGCGCGGCACGGGTGTTCAGGTCGTTGCCGCCGCGGCTGAGCAGCCAGGCGGCGATCAGGTTGATGCCCAGGCCGATCAGCGCCACGAGGGTGACGGTGCCGCCTTCGACCACCTGGGGCGCGAGCAGCCGCTCGACGGCATGCCAGACAATGGCGGCGACGACGGCGAGCATCAGCAGGCCGTTGATCAGCGCCGCGATGGCCTCCATGCGGCCGAGCCCGTAGCTCAGGCGCTGGCTGGGCGGGCGTTGGGCGATACGTGCGGCAAAGGCAGCCAGCGCCAGCGCCACGCTGTCGGTGAGCATGTGACCGGCATCGCCGAGCAGGGCCAGCGAGCCGGCCCACCAGCCGGCCAGCGCTTCGACAAGGGCGTAGCCGAGGGTCAGGCCCAGCGCCAGCAGCAGGGCGGTGCTGCCCGCCGCATGACCGTGGTGGTGTCCATGAGAGTGGCCGTGATGGTGGCCGTGGCCGTGATCTGGCATGAGGCGAGGAGCGGCGTTGGGTGAGCGGGCAATTGTCGAGGATTCGCACCCGGCCGACAAGCCACGGGCGGCACTATGGTTCGCTGCGGTACAGCGGGATGATCTCGACACCGGCCAGCTTTTCGAGCGATACGCCGGCCTTCAGGGCCAGGCGCTGGCCGTGCTGCTGGAGGGTGATGCGGGTGCCGGGGGGCACCTCGCCGGTGGGGGCGAGCAGGCCCGCCCGGCCACCGAGGGTGGGGAGTTTGGCCAGCAGCAGGACCGGGATCCGTGGCCGCAGCTGGTGCTCGGCGGCGGGCAGGACGACGGTGGTTGGAATGGCCGAGGCGGCGAGCACTTCGATGCCGATGTCGAACTCGCCGTCCTTGCGGTTGACCATGCGGCGGGTGATGCCGACGAGCACGGAGGCGCGCTCGTGCGGTCGCAGGGCGACCACTTCGCCGACCTGGATGTACTGCGTCTGGCCGCGCAGGTAGCGCAGTCCGAAACCGCCGGGGCTCTCGTCGACGATGCCCCATTCGCTGGTGCGCGCGTTCAGGTCGGGGCGTTCGCCGGCGGCCCCGGCTTCATCGCTGCGCCGGTGCAGTGCCGTGCTGGCGATGAAGGGACGGATGGCGCTGAAGCCGGAGACCAGATCGGCCCGTGGCAGGAAGCGGGTCCGCCCGTGCCCGCGCGAGCGCGGATGGGCCCAGTGGGCATGCAGGGTCTCGAGCATGGCGACATAGCGGCGCTGGCGGGCAACAATGGGCAGGCCGAGGCGGGCGGGCACCACGCCGAGGCGCAGGCCATCGATCTGGCCCTGCAGTTTGCTCAGCATCTCGCGGCAGTCGAGCAGGCAGTGCTCGGGGGTGAGCGGCGCGCGGTAGCGGGTCAGGGCGAGCGGTGGCTGGGTGCTGCCATTGAGCACGTACAGCCCCTGCGCCTGGGCCTGCAGCGCTTCGGCATCCTTGCCGGCGACCATGAAGCGGCAGTAGCGGACATGGCGCTGGAGATAGAAGCGCACCCGGTCGAGGTCGCCGAGGGCGATGGCCGTGGGGTCGGCCGCGGCGAGCAGGATGGCCTGGGCGTAGTGGTCGCTGATCGACAGCGCCATGCCACCGGTGTCGGGCCGTTCATCGGCAAAACCATGCTGGCGCGCCAGGCGGTGAAAGGCGTGGAGCTGCTGCCAGGTCGATGAGTTGCCGATGGCGTAGGCCCGGTGGGTCAGCGACAGGCGGTGGGTGGCGAGCATGGTGCCGCGTTCGATGGCCTGGCGCAGCGGCCGGGTGACGGTAAAGCGTACCCAGCGTTGCGAGAGCTGCTCGGCCAGGGCGAGGTAGGCGCCGCACAACAGCTTGAGCACGCCGAGCGTGGCGATGAGCGGGTTGTGGATGCGGCGGGTCAGCGGTAGCGTAGCCATGTTGAGCTGCGCCTCGATCTCGCTGCTCAGGCGCAAGGCGGCATCGTCGATCAGCCCCAGCATCTTGAGCCGGACCCGAACCTGGATGTCGCGCTCCAGCATTGTCTTCAGGCGTGCGCCCAGCATGCGGGCGCGGGTCAGCGGCAGGCGCGGCGGCAGTTGCCCGATCCAGTGCTCGAGTTCGGCGAGCGGATCGGCGGGCGCCGCGCTGCCGCCCCGGTGGGGGAGGATCCACGTCGGGCCGCTCCATCGCAGGAAGGGGAGTCTGGGCATCAGATCAGGGCTGGGACGCCACCGCGGGGTGTGGCAAAAAGCTTGGGGTGCGGTGATTTTGTCATGGCCGGGTGAGGAAAAACGTGATGCGCGTCATTAGTTGGAATATCCAGTGGGGGCGAGGTGCCGATGGGGTGGTGAATCTGTCACGGATCATCGACCGGATCCGCGCCCTCGGCCCGGCCGACGTGGTCTGCCTGCAGGAGGTGGCCAGCCGCTTCGACGCTCTGGCGGGCGGGCAGGGCGAGGACGGTCCGGCGCTGCTGGCGGCGGCGTTTCCCGGCTATTCGCTGATCTACGGCCCGGCGGTCGATGTCCCCGGGCGCGAGGGTGAGCGCCGCTGTTTCGGCAACCTGATGCTGTCGCGCCTGCCGCTCGGTGCGGTCTATCGCCATCTGCTGCCGGCGCCGCCGGAGGCGGGGGTGCCGAACATGCAGCGGGCCTGCATCGAGGCCGTGGTCATCCCCCCGGCGGGGCCGGCACTGCGGGTGCTGACGACGCATCTGGAGTATTACGCGCCCGGGCAGCGGCTGGCGCAGGCGCGCTGGCTGCAGCGACGGCAGGCCGAGGTGGCTGAGCTGGCCACCTTGCCGGTGGCGGCGCGCGAGAAGGACGGGCCGTTTGCGCGGCCGCAGATGCCCGCCGCCGCGCTGCTGTGCGGTGATTTCAACTGCGAACCCGATGCGCCGGCCTGGTCGGCCATCACCGACACGGCCGGCAGTGCCGCGCCATGGCTGGATGCCTGGCGCGTCCGGCATGCCGACGCGCCGCATCCGCCGAGTGTCGGCCTGCATGGCGCGGACTGGCCGGACCATGCCTTTTGCTGCGATTTTTTCTTTGTCTCGCAACCGCTGGCGCCTGCCGTCCGTGAGGTGGGCTATGACGCCGAGACGGCGGCGTCGGACCACCAGCCGGTCGTGCTCACGCTGGATCTGTCAGGGCTTGTTTAGCGGTTCGATCAGGTCGCGGTAGGCATGCCAGGTGGCATGGCCGACCAGCGGCATCATGATCGCCAGCCCGATGTGGAAGGTCATGAAGCCGATCAGCGTTGCCGCGACGATGCAGAAGGCCCAGGTGATCATCGCGCCGGGGTTCTTGGCCAGGGCGCCGACGCTGGCCAGCATGGCCGAGATGGCGTCCTGGTCGCGGTCGAGCATGAGCGGGATCGACACCACGCTGACGGCGAACACCAGCGTGGCGAAGATCAGGCCGACAGCGAAATAGACCATCAGGAATTCGAGATTCTCGAAGCTCAGCAACTGTTGCAGGAAGCCGGTGAGGTTGGGCATCTCGTTGGTGTAGAACAGGGCAAACACGATCAGCGAGGCGCGCGCCCAGACCAGGAAGACGACCCCGAGGACGACGGCAAAGATGCCGATGTTGCCGGCGTTGCGGCGCCAGACGGTCATCGTCGGGGCGAGCGAGCACGACTGGCCGAGTTCGCGCCGGCGACTGATTTCGTAGAGGCCCATGGCCAGGAAGGGGCCGAGCAGCAGGAAGCCCGAGGTCAGGCCGGAGGTGTATTCGTAGGCGTGCTCGAACACGAAGGTGATCAGCAGCCCCATGCCGGCAAAGCAGAACCCGTAGAACAGACTCGGAATCGGGCAGGACTTGAAGTCCGCCCAGCCCCGCGCAAACCAGCGAAACGGCGAACCCGCCTTGACATCGCGGATGGTCGGAAAGGTCGGTTTGTCCGACGCTTGTGTGGTGTCGTCCGGCTGCTGCATGTGGGGGTCTCCTGTCGGGTTCTTGTTTGTGTGGGCAGCGCAAACGGGGGCGAGGCCGCCGGGTGCGGCGCGACCTCGGTCACGAATTGTCGTTTTATGGTGTGACGATAAACCCTCGCAGCGCATCAAGAAAGGCGTCCGGCGCCTCGGCCATCATGGCATGACCGGCCGCCGGCAGAACGATGATATGCGCACTGCCGGGTACCTTGGCAAGTGCCGTCTGCAGCGGGCGGGCCGCCTTGGGCGGTGTCATCTGGTCGCGCTGGCCGCAGATCAGGCGCGTGGGGGCGGTGATGCGGGCGGCATCGGCCTCGCCAGTGACATAGGCATTGCAGGCGGCCATGTCGGTATGCAGTACGCCGGGCGCGCAGCGTTCCATCAGGCGCCGGTTGACGCCGGTCAGCGCCATGCCGGGCTGGGCGCTGGCGCCGAGCTGGCTGGCCGGGGCATAGGACCACAGGTTGATCATGGCGTGGGCCTTGTCGCGGGCGGACAGCGTGGCGTCGAGCAGCGGGGCGGCGACGGGCATGGGGATGACGCTGCCGACCAGCACCAGCTTGGCGATCCGCTCGGGGCGCTGTGCCGCGGCGCGCAGGGCGATCAGCGAGCCCATGCTGTGCCCCACCAGCACCACCGGTGCGTCGGTGCGCGTGTCGAGCCAGTCGAGCAGCCAGTCGGCGATCGCCTCGATGCTGCCCAATGCCTCGCCGCCGGAACGCCCGTGGCCGGGCAGGTCGGGGGCGAGCACGTTGAAGCCGTGGTGCGCGAAGTGGCGGGCCGGCATGTTCCACACGCTGTGGTCGTGGCCGGCGCCATGGACGAAGACCAGCGTGGGCTGGCCGGCGACGGCGGGGCGGCCGCCGGTGTAGGCGTAGATGGTGTCGTTGGCGATGGCCGTCATCACAGCCCCTCCGCTTTGGCGGCGGCGCGCAGGCCGCGTTCGAGGTCTTCGATCAGGTCGCTGGCGTCTTCGAGGCCGACCGACAGGCGGATGGTGCCCTCGCCAATGCCCGCGGCGGCCAGATCGTCGGCCGACATGCGGAAGTGCGTGGTGCTGGCCGGGTGGATGACCAGCGATTTGGCATCACCGACATTGGCCAGGTGCGAGAACACGCGCAGCGCGTCGATGAAGGCCTTGCCGGCGGCGCGGCTGCCCTTGAGCTCGAAGCTGAACACCGCGCCGGCGCCCTTGGGCAGCAGCTGCTTGGCCAGGGCGTGGTCGGGGTGGTCGGCCAGGCCGGGGTAGCCGACCCGCGCCACCATGGGGTGCTGGGCCAGATGCGCGGCGAGCGCCTCGGCATTGGCCACATGCGCGCGCATGCGCAGCGGCAGGGTCTCGATGCCCTGGAGGATCTGGAAGGCGTTCATGGGCGACAGGCAGGCGCCGAAATCGCGCAGGCCCTCGCGGCGGGCGCGCAGCAGAAAGGCGGCAATCGGCGACTCTTCGGCGAAGTCCATGCCGTGGAAGCCGTCGTAGGGTTCGGTCAGCGTGGGGTGACGGCCGCTGGCCTCCCAGTCGAAGCGGCCGCCATCGACCAGCAGCCCGCCCACGGCGACGCCATGGCCGCCGAGGAACTTGGTGGCCGAGTGCACCACCAGGTCGGCGCCCAGCTCGATCGGTTGCTGAAGGCAGGGGGTGACCAGGGTGGCGTCGACCAGCAGCGGCAGGCCGTGTTCATGGCCGATGGCGGAAATCGTCGGGATGTCGAGCACGTCGAGGCCGGGGTTGCCGAGCGATTCGCCGAACAGCAGCGCGGTGTTGGGGCGGATGGCGGCGCGCCAGGCGTCGGCGTCGCGCGGGTCGACGAAGGTGGTTTCGATGCCGAAGCGCGGCAGGGTGTAGGCCAGCAGGTTGTGCGAGCCGCCGTACAGCGCGCGCGAGGCGACGATATGCCCGCCGGCGCCGGTCAGTGTGCAGATGGCCAGATGCAGCGCGGCCTGGCCGCTAGCGGTGGCGATGGCGCCAATGCCGGCTTCGAGCGCGGCGATGCGCTCTTCGAGCACCGCGCAGGTGGGGTTCGAGATGCGTGAATAGACATGGCCGGGGCGTTCGAGATTGAAGCGCGCAGCGGCCTGTTCGGCATCGGCGAACACGTAGCTGGTGGTGAAGTGGATCGGGACGGCGCGGGCGCCGTGGTCGGAATCCGGTCGCTGGCCGGCATGCAGGCTGAGCGTGGCGGGCGAGAAGGGGGGGCGATAGGTCATGGGCGGGTCTGTGCGGTGTCTTCAGAACATGTGATTAATCTGTTGCGCGTGCCGATGGCGGCGTTGCTTGCTCGCTCGCCCCGCGCGTATCCGGTTGCTCGCGCTGAGCGCGGATGCCGCCTTGCCTCCGGCCTGCGCGGTGACCTCGTCACCCGCTTTCAGGCCAGTTCGGGCGGATCGATCATCCGCTCGATGTAGGCGATGCGGTCCTTGAGGGCGAGCTTGCGCTTCTTCAGACGCGGCAGCATCAGGCCGTCTTCGGGCGGTGCCGCCGACAGCGCGGCAATGGCCGTGTCGAGGTCGCGGTGCTCGGCCTTGAGCTGGGCCAGGGTTTCGACCCAGTTGGCGATGTCTTCGAAGTCGTCAAGCATGGCGTTGGGGGTGTCTCAAGCTTGCGCCGGCGGCGCCGTGAACAGTGAACAAGCGGCCTATGTTATGCGTCGTCGCAGTGCAATGACAACACGGGCCCTTGTCCTGGCGTGTGGTCGCCCCCATCTGGGCGTCAGGGAAGGTCTCCGCAGGGAGGCCACAGAGAAAGGAGCTTCATCATGAATGTCGTGTGTAACAACTCGGTGTTGTATGTGATGGATTTTCCGGGCTTTGACGCCATCGAGGTGATCGACAAGCGTCGCGGGCGCGGCACCATCATTCGTGACGCGGCGGCGCGCCGTTTCCGCGAAGAGCTTGCGGAGCTGGCGGCGTCGGAAGAAATGGCCGATTTCGACGACCTGATCGACCATTACCAGAGCATGCTGATGCAGCCGGCGGTCTATCACTAAGCCGGTCGGCTTGCCGGGGAACAGGTGCTGGCCTAACATCCGGCACTTGTTTTCAGTGATCCGCCCGGATCATCGGTAGCCGCTCGTGAACAAGGCTTTTGTCAAAGCGTCCGACGAGGACGACGAATCCCCCGATACGCCCGCCGGCCCCGCGCCGGGCGGCCCCATCTACATGACGCGCCGCGGCTGGCAGACGCTCAAGGCCGAGCTCGACACATTGCTGCGCGACGAGCGCCCCAAGCTGGTCGAGACGGTGGCGTGGGCGGCCGGCAATGGCGACCGCTCCGAAAATGGCGACTACATCTACGGCAAGAAACGCTTGCGCGAGATCGATCGCCGCATCCGCTTTCTCATCAAACGGCTGGAAAACGCGACCGTTGTCGACCCGGCCGACCAGCAGAACCTCGACCAGGTATTTTTTGGCGCCACGGTGGTCATTACCGATGACGGCGGCCGGACGGAGACGACCTACCAGATCGTCGGCGTCGACGAGGCCAGCGCCAGCGAGGGGCGCATCAGCTGGATCTCGCCGCTGGCCCGCGCCTTGCTCAAGGCGCGTGAGGGCGATGTGGTGCGCTTCGTCAGTCCGGCCGGTCCGCGCGAGATCGAGATACTCGAGGTGTGTTACAAAAATTAGCGCTTGGCTGCCCGGTTTCGCGATTTGCGCGTCAGTAGTAACCCTTATCTGCCTAAAGTCTTAGTGCGCGCCGACGTTAGCTGTCCCAAATCCGGCATGGGATGACCGCCTTCGCGGTTGGGGAATCAATGATTCCTGTGTTGCCCGACCGGGGAGGGAGCGTGCCATGTTTGAAAAAATGAAACTCGTGAATCGGCTCGGCGTGTTGATGGCTGCGGCCGTGATTGGCATTGTGATTCTGGGTGCCGATGCGTTGTGGAACATGCGCAGCCAGTTGCTGGGCGCGGAAATGCGCCGGGTTGAAGATGTCGTCGCCACCGCCGGTTATGTGCTCGAGCACTACCAGACGCAGGAAGCCAGCGGTGCCATGAGCCGCGAAGAGGCGCAGAAGCAGGCCATCGAGTCCTTGCGGCGGATCCGCTTCGAGGGCGGCAAGAACTACATCTTTGTCTACGATGCCGAGGCGACCACGCTCCTGTCACCGATGAAACCCGATACAGAGGGCAAGTCGATGGCCGGGAAGAAGGATCCGAACGGCGTGCCGCTGTTTGACATGATCGCTGAAGTTGCGCGAACGGGGCAGGATGCATCCATTGCGTATTCCTGGCCGCGTACGACTGGGGGGAAGCCAGAAGCAAAGAGTTCAACGGTCAAGAGTTTCAAGCCGTGGGCATGGGCGTACGGTGCGGGCATCTATTTCACGTCGGTGGATGAGGCGTTCAGTGAGGGCTTGGTCAATACAGTCGCGGTGGGCGTCGTGGTGCTGGCCCTGATCGTGGCGCTGTCCTTTCTCCTGGTGCGCAGCATCATCCGGCAGATCGGCGGCGAGCCGGCCTATGCCGTCGAGACGATGCAGGCGGTGGCGCAGGGCGATCTGCGGGTGACGGTGGACAACAAGGGCGCTGCCAACAGCCTGCTCGGTACGCTGGGCAAGACCGTCGAGCAACTGCGCGCAATGATGGCCGAGATCGGCCGCAATGCCGAGGAAGTGGCCGGCAGTTCGCGCCAGATTTCCGGCGTGGCGCGCGATGTGGCCGACAAGGCGCATCAGCAGTCGGACGCCACCTCGTCCATCGCCGCGGGCGTCGAGGAAATGACGGTCAGCATCAACCATATTTCGGACAGCGCGCGTGAAACCGAGGCCAACTCGTCGAACGCCGCCAAGCTCGCCGAGCGAGGCGAGGCGCGGGCGATCGGTGCCGCCGACGGCATGCGCCGCATCGCCACGACGGTGGATTCGGCCTCGGGCAAGATCCAGGAACTGGTTGGCCGGGCCAACGAAATCGGTTCGATCGCCAATGTGATCAAGGAGATCGCCGCGCAGACCAACCTGCTGGCGCTCAACGCGGCCATCGAGGCGGCCCGCGCCGGCGAACAGGGCCGCGGCTTTGCCGTGGTGGCCGACGAGGTGCGCGGCCTGGCCGAACGCACGGCCACGGCGACGGTGCAGATCGAAGGCATGATCCAGGGAATCCAGGAGGACACCAACGGTGCCGTCAATGTGATGGGCACGGTGGCTTCGGAGGTGAAGGCCGGGGTGGATCAGGTGCAGGGTGCGGCCGATTCGCTGCGCGAAATCCGCGAAGGCACCGGGATTGCGCTGGCCCGGATCAGCGATGTGGCCAGCGCCACCACCGAACAGAGCGCGGCCAGCACGCTGATCGCGCAGCAGGTCGAGAACATTGCCGGCATGGTCGAAGGCACCAGCGACGCGATGCGCAAGACGGTCGAGTCGGTCACGCGGCTGGAGAAGCTGTCGTCCGATCTGCACGCACTGGTGGGACGCTTCCGCTGTTGAGTGCCGCCGCTGGCGGCTGAAACTCACATGACGCCCCGGTCTGCTTGAGGCCGGGGCGTTTCTTTTTTGGTGACCGTGGTTCAGGCCGCGGGCGGATTGCCGTGGAAGAAACGCGGTGCAAGTTCTTCGAGGCCGAGGGTGTCGAGCAGCTCGGTCAGGCGCTCGGCCGGGCGGCGGCGCGGCAGGTCCTTGAAGCTGGCGATGATCAGCTCGTTCTTCATCGAATGCTCCCAACCGACCAGCTCGGTCACGCTCACCTGATAGCCGTGGCTCTCCAGTTGCAGGCAGCGCAGCACGTTGGTGGCGTGGCTGCCGAACTCGCGGGTGTGGATGGGATGGCGCCACAGCTCGGTGAGGCTGTGCTTGAGCGAGCGCTGCTTGTTCTTGCGCAGCACCGCGGCGACCTCGGCCTGGCAGCAGGGCACCAGCACGATGTGGCGCGCCCGCTTGGCCAGCGCGAAGCGGATGGCGTCGTCAGTGGCGGTGTTGCAGGCGTGCAGGGCGGTGACGATGTCGATCTGTTCGGGCAACTGTTCGGCGGTGATCGACTCGGCCACCGAGAGGTTGTAGAAGCGCATGCCGGCCGAGAAGCCGAGCTTGTCGGCCAGTCGGCGGGAGCTGGCGACCAGCTCGTCGCGGGTCTCGACGCCGTAGATCTTGCCGGCGGCAGCCTGTGTCTTGAAGAACAGGTCGTAGAGGATGAAGCCGAGGTAGGACTTGCCGGCGCCATGGTCGACCAGCTGGATGTCGGGCCGCGCGGCCAGCGACTCGGCCAGCAGCGGCTCGATGAACTGGTACAGGTGATACACCTGCTTGAGCTTGCGCCGGCTGTCCTGGTTCATCTTGCCGTCGCGGGTCAGGATGTGCAGGTGCTTGAGCAACTCGATGGACTGGTCGGGATGGATTTCAGGATGCGATGACATGGGTGGGGCTCGGGTGCGCTGGAGGGCGATTTTACCGCGCGGCGGGTTTGTTGATCGTGGCACTTGAAAGGTGGTGGTCTTGCCCCCACCTTCAGGCAGTCCATTTCTTGTGTCACGGAGAGTCAACGATGTCCGACGCGCCCAGCGCCCAAGCAGAGAAGATGAATTTTCAGGCCGAGGTGAAGCAGCTGCTGCACCTGATGATCCACTCGCTGTACTCCAACCGCGAGATCTTCCTGCGCGAACTGATTTCCAACGCCTCTGACGCCTGCGACAAGCTGCGCTTCGAAGCGCTCGACAAGGCCGAGCTGTTCGAAGGCGACGGCGAGCTGAAGATCCGCATCCGCTTCGATGCCGAGGCCAAGACCGTCACCGTGTCCGACAACGGTATCGGCATGAGCCGCGAGGAAGTCATCACCAACCTCGGTACCATCGCCAAGTCCGGCACCAAGGAATTCTTCGGCCAGCTGACCGGCGACCAGAAAAAGGACGCGCACCTGATCGGCCAGTTCGGCGTGGGCTTCTACTCCGCCTTCATCGTTGCCGACCGCGTCACCGTGCGCACCCGCCGTGCCGGCCTGGCCGGCACCGAGGGTGTCCAGTGGGAATGCGCGATGACCGGCGACACCGCCGGTGAGTACCAGGTCGAGCCGATCGACAAGGCCGAGCGCGGCACCGAGATTACGCTGCACCTGCGCGAAGGCCAGGAAGACCTGCTCAGCGGCTGGAAGCTGCGCGAGCTGGTGCGCAAGTACTCCGACCACATCGTCCAGCCCATCGTGATGACGAAAGAGACGTGGGACGAGGAGCAGGGCAAGCAGGTGCCCACCGACGAGGACGAGACCGTCAACCAGGCCAACGCCCTGTGGGCGCGCCCGCGCAACGAGATCACCGACGACGAGTACAAGGCCTTCTACAAGCATGTGGGCCATGACTTCCAGGAGCCGCTGGCGTGGACCCACGCCAAGGTCGAGGGGCGGCACGAATACACCCAGCTGCTCTACATCCCGGGCAATGCGCCCTTCGATCTGTGGGACCGCAACGCCCGCCACGGCATCAAGCTGTATGTGCGCCGCGTGTTCATCATGGACGACGCCGAGAAGCTGATGCCGATGTACCTGCGCTTCGTGCGCGGGGTGGTCGATTCGTCCGACCTGCCGCTCAACGTGTCGCGCGAGATCCTGCAGGAGTCGAAGGACATCGACACCCTGCGCGCCGGCTGCACCAAGAAAGTCCTCGGCCTGCTCGAGGACATGGCCAAGAACGATGCCGAGAAGTACACGACGTTCTGGAAGGCCTTCGGCAATGTGCTGAAAGAAGGCGTGGGCGAGGATTCGGCCAACCGCGAGAAGATCGCCGGCCTGCTGCGCTTTGCCTCGACGCATGCCGACACGGCCGAACAAGTCGTGACGCTGGCCGACTACATCGGCCGCATGAAGGAAGGCCAGGAGAAGATCTACTACGTCACCGCCGAGACCTTCAACGCTGCCAAGAACAGCCCGCACCTCGAGGTGTTCCGCAAGAAGGGCATCGAGGTGCTGCTGCTGTCTGACCGCGTGGACGAGTGGGTGATCGGCTACCTCACCGAGTTCGACGGCAAGGCGCTGCAGTCGGTCGCCAAGGGCGGAGTCGACCTCGGTGCGCTCGAAGACGAAGCCGAGAAGAAGGAAGTCGAGAAACTCGCCGACGAGTACAAGGACCTGCTCGAGCGCGTCAAGACCAGCCTTGGCGAGCGCGTCAAGGATGTGCGCGTGACGCACCGCCTGACCGATTCGCCCGCCTGCCTGGTGGCCGACGAGCACGACATGGGCATGAACCTGGCGCGCATCCTCAAGGCCGCCGGCCAGGAGGCGCCGTCGAGCCAGCCGATCCTCGAACTCAACCCGACCCACCCGGCGGTGCAGCGCCTCAACACCGAGGCCGAGCATTTCGATGACTGGGCGGCGGTGCTGTTCGACCAGGCCCTGCTGGCCGAAGGCGGCACGCTGGACGACCCGGCCACCTTCGTCAAGCGCACCAACGCCTTGATGTTGGCTCTGAGCCGCGCGCAGTAAGCCCACCTGGCCCGCCCCGTGGGGTGGGCCGGAGCGCATTCCGCCCGCCCCGGCGTGCCTTCATTGGCGCCGGGGCGGTGTCCGTTAACGGCGGCTGCGACGACGGGCGATGCAGCCCATCATGCCCAGGCCGGCCAGCATCAGCGCGTAGGATTCCGGCTCCGGCACCGGCAAGGCGGCAGCGAACTGGATGGTGGCGTGGTCCGGCGCGGAGATGCGCAGGTCATCGATCCAGAAGTCGGTGCGGTTGTTGCCGCCTGAGGTCATGCTGTAGAGCCGGGCCTCGATGACCAGGCCGTCGGTCGCGCCACCGTCGAAGGTCCAGGTGTTGCTCAGCTGGCTCCAGCCGCTGCCGTCCGTATAGGTGTTGCTGCTGCCGGCCGATTTGACATAGCTGTTGATGTCGGCGCCGTCGGCATAGTGCCCCCAGATGCGCAACGACGGATTGGTGCCGGCCGAACTGTCATAGCCCCAGAAGCTGGCGCTGACCTGGTCGCCGGCTTGCAGGCCGGTGATGAATGCGAGATAGGCCTGCGGCGTGCCGCCCAGCGGCGCTTCGGCCACATGCAGGAAGCGGCTGCCCGAACGCGCGCCGCTCACGCTGTAGCTGCCGGCGCCGTCGCTGCCGGACTGCGATCCGCTGACATTGGTGGCGTCGGCCAGGTTGCCAAAGCTGCCGAGAATCGTACCGACGCCATCCTCCCAGCCATAGTCGAGGGTCTGGAGGGCGTGGGCCTGGCTGGTGGCGAGGGCCACGCCAGCGGCGATCAGGGTTTTGATGAACATGAGTCGTCTCCTGCGACGTCGTGGGGATGAACGGGCTGTTCCAGTGCAGCCATCCTCTCGCGCCGGCTTTTCAGGCATGGGCGTGTCGCCGTGGGTGTCGATGGCTCCATCGGACTAATTGCCGTGCCGTGAATGTCATATGCTCTTGTCTTCGACGGTTCGCGATCAGGTGGATAGCTCCATCGGATCATCAAGCGGACCGAACGACGCCGTCGGTGTGTCATCCCGCGGCGCTCAAATGGCGACTTCTTGCCGTGCTGTCTGATCAGGAGTGTTGAATGTTTCCGTTCCGCTTGAAGCCACTCGTGAGCCTGTGCCTGCTGTGCGCCGGCGCCTCATCCCATGCCCTGACCATTGGCGAGATCCAGGGCGAGCAGCACTTGTCGGCCTACGAGGGACAAACGGTAGCCGGTATCGATGGCATCGTCACGGCGGTCGATGCGCGCGGTTTCTGGATGCAGGATGTCATCCCCGACGGCAATGTGCTGACCTCGGACGGCATCTATGTGTTCACCAACAGCCGCGGGCGCCCGACGGTGGGTGACCGTGTGCTGGTGAGCGGGCGGGTGGATGAGTACCGGCCCGGCGGCGCAGCGAGCAATCTGACCATCACCGAGTTGAACACCAGCTTCGGCGCCCATGCCTGGACGCGGCAATCGAGCGGCAATGCCTTGCCGGCGGCGGTGCTGCTCGGCAACGCCGGCCGGCTGGCGCCGACCGCCGCCATCGCACCCGATGTGGGCAATGTCGAAGCGGCCGGATACCGCCTGGCACCGAGCCTGTACGCCATGGATTTCTATGAGAGCCTGGAGGGCATGCGGGTGAGCATGGCCTCGGCTGCGGTGGTGGGGCCGAATGCGCAGTATGGCGAGGTTGCCGTGATCTCGCACGACCAGCTCGGTACCACCTTGAGCAGCGCGCGTGGCGCCGCCACCGTGCAACGCGACAACTTCAACCCGCACCGGCTGATTCTGGACGATGCGCTGCGCAGCACGCCGATCGTCAATGTGGGCGATTCGCTCACCGAGGTGACCGGCGTGATGCACTACAGCTTCTCCAACTACAAGCTGAACCTCACCGATGCACCCACCGTGCGCGCCGGTGCGCTGCAGCCGGAGACGGTTGCGCCCGTGGCGCCGGGGCGCCTCGCCATTGCCTCGTACAATATCGAGAACCTCGCCGGCAATGCGGCGCAGTCGCGATTCGACGGCATTGCCGGACAGATCGTGGGCAACCTCGGCTCGCCGCAACTCATCGCCCTGCAAGAGGTGCAGGACAACAACGGCGCGACCGACAACGGCACGACGGCGTCCGACCAGACACTCGAACGCCTGACCCAGGCGGTTCGCGAAGCCGGTGGCCGCGACTATGGCTATGTGGTGATCGACCCGCTGAACAAGGCCGACGGCGGCCAGCCCGGCGGCAACATCCGCAATGCCTTCCTGTATGACAAGGCGGCGATCAGCTTTGCCGGGGCATTGGGTGGCGCGAACCAGGCCATCGGTGTGCTGCCCGACGGGACGCTGAGCTTCGATGCCGGCCGCGTCGATCCGACCAACCCGGCCTTTGCCGACAGCCGCAAGCCGCTGGCGGCGCAGTTTCGCATCAACGGCGAGAACTTCATCCTGGTGAACAACCACTTCAGCTCAAAGGGCGGCGATGAGCCGCTGTTCGGGCCGGACCAGTCGCCCGAGCGCGGCAGCGAGGCGGCGCGCCGTGCGCAGGCGCAGGCCGTGGCGAGTTTTGTCGGCGACCTGCTGGCGGCCGACGCGGGCGCCTGGGTGATCGTGCTCGGTGACCTGAACGATTTCCAGTTTGCCGAGACGCTGGCACCGCTGGGGGCGGCCGGCCTGGTCAACCTGACCGATACCCTCCCGGCAGGCGAACGCTACACCTACATCTACGAGGGCAACGCGCAGGCGCTCGACCACATGTTCGTCTCGGCGGCGTTGCTGGCCGATGGTTCGCTGCGCTATGACATCGTCCATGCCAACGCCGAGTTCGCCAACCAGATCTCCGATCACGATCCCTTGCTGCTGACGATGGCCATGCCGGTGCCCGAGCCGCAAAGCTATGCGCTGATGCTGCTGGGTCTCGGCGTGGTGGGGGCTGTGGCGCGGCGCCGACCGGCGCGCTGACGGTTCAGCGTGCCGGCGGCGGCGAATCGGGCGCGGCCGGTGGGGCGTCGGCCTGGGGCGCGTCGGTCAGCGCCGGATGCTGCGCGTCGCGATCGTCGATGACGGTCTCCGGCTCGGTGGTGCCGCCACCTGACTTGCGCTCCTTCTCCTCGTGGGTGAGGCGCTTGAGCATGTCGATGGCCAGCGCGTCGTACAGCGGCACCGGTGCCACCGAGCGCGAAAAACCCTGCGCGACCACCGCTGCGCCCATCAGCGGCAGCAGCATCTGGTGGTTGGCGGTCATTTCCATGACGATGACGAAGGCGGTGATCGGCGACTGGGTGATGCCGGCCAGGAAGGCCACGGTGCCCAGAACCAGGATGGCGGGGTTGTGGTCGATGCCGAGCATGAGCGCGACGTTGGCACCCAGGCCGGCACCAATGGCCAGCGCCGGCGCGAAGATGCCGCCGGGAATGCCGCTGATGAAAGCGATCCAGATCACCAGTGCCTTGGCGAACATGAAATACACCGGCAGATCGGCCGTGCCTTCGAGCGCTGCCTTGGACTCGGCATAGCCGGTGCCCCAGGTCATGCCGCCGGTGCTCAGGCCGATGATGGCGGTGGCCAGGCCACAGGCCGCGGCAAAGGCCACCGGCCGCTCGCGCTTGAACAGCCCGACCCGGCCGGGCAGACCGCGTGACGAGGCCACCAGCAAGCGGGTGGCGATGCCGCCGGCCAGGCCGCCGAGCACGCCGCACAGCAACACCGGCCAGAGCCCGTCCGGCCAGCCGACGGCCGCCGGCGTGCGGCCGAAATAGGTGTAGTTGCCCAGGGTGGCGAGCGACATCAGACCGGCAAAGATCACGGCCACCAGCGTCGTGCTGTTGGCGCGGAAGGCGCGGTAGCGCGACAGCTCCTCGATGGCGAACATGATGCCGCCCAGCGGGGTGTTGAAGGCCGAGGCCACGCCGGCGCCGCCGCCAGCGACGATCAGGTCCTTGGTCGGCGCGATGCGGCCGTTCTTGCGCTTGCCGCTGAGCAGGTTGAGGATCGAAGCGCCGATCTGCACCGACGGGCCCTCACGACCGATCGACGCACCGGAGAGCAGGCCGAGCAGGGTGAGGATGATCTTGCCGAAGATGATGCGCACCGACAGCAGGCGCTTGCGGATGGCGCTGTCTTCGGTGAGCGAGGCGGCGATGGCCTGCGGAATGCCGCTGCCTTCGCAGCCGGGGAAGAAGCGCCGGGTCAGCCAGCTGATGAGGGCGAAACCGGCCGGTGCGATGATCAGGCTCGACCACCAGGCCAGGTGCACGATTTCGCTGTGGATTTCGATGGCCAGGTCGGCGCCGATGGCGAAGACAATGGCGGCCAGACCGGCCAGCAGGGCGACGCCGACAAACAGGATGCGGTTCTGCCAGCGGCCGAAGGAGAGCCAGGGCAGGGCAAAGCGGAAGCCGCGACGCGTCAGGTGTTGGAGGGTGCGGAACTTTCCGCTGGGTGGACCACCGGGGGAGCCGTTGTTCGGCATTCTGTCGATTTTTTGGGGCGGGTTGAAATGGGACGGGACAGGCGGGTCAACCTTACCACGCCGGGCGGGTGCATTTCATGCCGAATCGTGTCGAAATGCCCGCCCGTCAAGGCGCGGGCGGGTGTCACTGGCTCAGCGCGAGCCATGCTGCCGTCCCCGCGAGGGCCAGGCCCATCAGGCTGTCGAAGGCGCGGCGGCGGGTCGGGTCGGCGAGCTGGTGGCGAATCGATGCGCCAGCCGCCGCCCAGCAGGTGATGCAGGGCAGGTTGGCCACCGCGGCCACCAGCGCCACCTGGCTGATCGCCACACCGGGCGAGACATCGGCCGGCAGGAAGGCGGCATTGATGGTTAGCGCCATCATCCAGGCCTTGGGGTTGACCCACTGAAACAGCGCCGCGCCGGCAAAGCTCAGCGGTTGGCCGGCGCTGTCGTGGGGGTTTGCCGGGCCTGGGCGGAGCAAGCGCACGGCCAGCCACAGCAGGTAGCCCACGGCCAGGACCCGCATGGCCAGGGTGACTTCCGGATGACGATGGATCAGTGCAGCGATCCCCATGCCGACCAGGGCAATCTGCACCGCCAGGCCGCAGCTGATCCCGAGCAGGTGCGGGACGGTGGCACGAAAGCCCGCACGGGCGCCGGCGGTGGCGAGCATGATGTTGTTGGGGCCCGGCGTGATCGAGGCGACAACCACGAAGCTCAGCAGTGGGAACAGGTCCAGCATGGCAAACCCTTTGACGCAAAGTGTCATGCCATTGTGGCCGCGCCCGGTGCGACCGACACGTCATGCTTTGCCCGTCGGTGGCGGCATTGGCCCGGCGGCCCGACCGGGACACTTGCGGCCGTTTGGCAGACGGCGCGAGTTGGAGTAGAGTTTTGCCATACGCAGCGGTATGGACCGGTGCTTCGTCAGAGTCGTGCTATTTCGTGGAGAGCAGAATGGATATCAAGAAAATCGGCGTCGTGGGTTCGGGCACCATGGGCAACGGCATTGCCCAGGCGTTTGCCGTGGCCGGCGTTGCCGTGGTGATGACCGATATTGCGCAGGCTGCGCTGGACAAGGCGCTGGCCACCGTATCGGGCAGCCTCGATCGCCTGATCAAGAAAGAGAAGATGACCGAGGACGGCAAGCAGGCCGCCGTGTCGCTGATCCAGACCTCGACCGACCTGGCCGCCCTGGCCGACTGCGACCTGATCATCGAGGCGGCCACCGAGAATCTCGACATCAAGCTCAAGCTCTTCGCCCAGCTCGACCAGATCGCCCGCGCCGATGCGGTGCTGGCCTCCAACACCTCGTCGATCTCGATCACCAAGCTGGCCGCCGCCACGACGCGCCCGGCGCAGGTCATCGGCATGCACTTCTTCAATCCGGTGCCGATGATGGCGCTGGTCGAGCTGATCCGCGGCCTGCAGACCAGCGATGCCACCTACGCACTGACCGAAGCCGCGGTGGCCAAGGTGGGCAAGACGGCGGTGCAGGTGCGCAACAGCGCCGGGTTCGTGGTCAACCGCATGCTCTGCCCGATGATCAATGAAGCCATCTTCACCCTGCAGGAAGGGCTGGCCTCGGCCGAGGACATCGACACCGCCATGAAGCTCGGCGCCAATCACCCGATCGGCCCGCTGGCGCTGTGCGACCTGATCGGCCTCGATGTACAGCTGGCGGTGATGCAGGTGCTGTTCGAGGGCTTCAAGGATCCGAAATATCGCCCGGCACCGCTGCTGGTCGAGATGGTCGAGGCCGGTTACCTTGGCCGCAAGACGGGCAAGGGCTTCTTTACCTACTGACAGATGGTGCGCCGGCCCCCAGCGGCGGGGCCGTGCGCGTGCCGAGCGGCCCGGCGCTTTCGCGGCCGCTCGGCTGCCGGGTCCGGTGCAAGGCCGGGCGATGCCTGTGTCACAAAACGATTTGCGGCAATCCGTTATCATCACGCCATATCGTGCGCTGCGCCAAAGCGCAGCCGACTCATGGAGTGATTGATGCTGCTACAACCTGTCATCCTGTCCGGCGGCTCCGGAACGCGGCTCTGGCCGCTGTCGCGGGAGCAATACCCTAAACAACTGCTGGCGCTCGCGGGTGACGACACCATGCTGCAAGCGACCGCGACACGCCTCGACGGGCTGGCGGGCGAGTGTGTCGTGGCCGATCGCCCGATCGTGGTGTGCAACGAAGACTATCGCTTCATGACGGCCGAGCAGTTGCGTGCCGCCGGCAAGGCGAGCGACCGCATCATTCTCGAGCCGGTGGGGCGCAATACCGCACCGGCGCTGACGCTGGCGGCGCTGCTGGCGGTGGAGGACGGCGACGACCCTTTGCTGCTGGTGATGCCTGCCGATCATGTGATCGGTCATCGCGACATATTCCAGCAGGCGGTGGTGACCGGCGCGCGGCAGGCCGAACAGGGCGCGATGGTGACGTTTGGCATCGTGCCCGAGCGTGCGGAGACCGGGTATGGCTATATCCGGTGTGGCGGCACGGTGTCAGACGGGGTGCGCGCCATCGCCGAGTTCGTCGAAAAGCCCGATGCGACGACGGCGCAGGCCTATGTCGCCAGTGGCGATTACTTGTGGAACAGCGGCATCTTCCTGATGCGCGCCAGCACCTGGCTGAAGGCGATGGCACAGCTTCAGGCGCCGATGCTTGCGGCCTGCGAGCAGGCCATGGCCGGTCGCCGCCACGATGTCGATTTCGTGCGTATCGATGCCGACGCTTTCCGTGCCTGCCCCTCGGATTCGATCGACTATGCGGTCATGGAACCGTTGGCCGGGCGGGCGGATTTGGGGGTCGACGGCGTGGTGGTGCCGCTGGCGGCAGGGTGGTCTGACCTCGGTGCCTGGGATGCGTTGTGGCAGATTGCCGACAAGGACGCGCTGGGCAATGCGAGCCAGGGCGATGTGCTGTTCGAGGATGTGCAGGGCAGTCTGGCGATTGCCACCGATCGCATGGTGGCGTGCGTCGGGGTCCGCGATGTGGTGGTGGTGGAAACACCGGACGCGGTGATGGTGCTGGACAAGTCCCGCACCCAGGACGTGAAGAAGATCGTTACCCGGCTCAAGGCCGAGCAACGGCCGCAGGCGTCGGCACACCGCAAGATCCATCGCCCCTGGGGGTATTACGATTCGATCGACCACGGCGAGCGTTTCCAGGTCAAGCGGATCGTCGTCAATCCCGGCGCCGCGCTCAGCCTGCAGATGCACCATCACCGGGCCGAACACTGGATCGTGGTGAGCGGCACGGCACGGGTGACGCGGGGGGAGGAGACCTTTCTGCTTAGCGAGAACCAGTCGACCTACATTCCGCTGGGCACCACACACCGCCTGGAAAACCCCGGCCGGCTCCCGCTGGAGATGATCGAGGTGCAGTCGGGCAGCTATCTGGGTGAGGACGACATCGTCCGCTTCGAGGACACCTACGGCCGGCAGTGATCGTCGTCGCCCTGCGGTTCCGGGACGAAACCGAAGCGTGGCGCGACCGCGCTTCGGCGGATGGGCGACAGCGCTAGCCATCCGGTCGCCAGCGCAATGCCGGTGTCGGCAGGCCAGTGTGCCGGGTCGAGCAGCGTTGCCGGATCCGTGGGGGTGCCCGCGCGGTTGCACAGGCGCTCGATGGCTGCAGGCAGGTCGGCATCGTGGACCAGCCCGACCTGTGCGTCTGCCGTGCTGATGAGCAGATGGCCGTCGTCATCCAGCCAGGCGGCGACCGGGTGTGCCAGGGGCGTGCCGGTGTGGGTGGTCAGCTCGCCATCGAGGCCGAGGCGAAGCACCCATGGCGTATAGGCCAGCGACACGAAGACCTGTTGCGGACCGTTCTGGAAATACCAGCGGCCCGCCGCGTCTGCCTGATAGTTGCGGGCAATGAAGCTGGTCAGGCCGGCATGCTCGATGACGGTGCCCGACACCCGCCAGCGACCGCGCGCATCCAGCGACAGCCAGCCGAAAACGGCCGGAACATCCGGCCATTTCGCCATGGCTGCGCGGACGGCGTCATCCATCGTGGCGCGTGCTCACCACAGTTGCCACCAGGGTTTGTCGCTCTTCGGGCCGCCGCTCAGGTAGATGCTCTGCGGGAAGTTGGCGTTGAGCACGCGCGCCGCGTCATCGCGCAGCTTGGGCATGCCGAGCTTGTCGTAGGCTTGCGTCAGGATGTAGAGCGCCTCTTCCGTGGCCGGTGTTTCCGGGTAGGTGGTCAGCGCGGACTGCGCGCGGTTGGCTGCGGCAAGGTAGGCGCCGCGCTTGAGGTAGTAGCGCGCCACATGGACTTCATGCCAGCCGAGCGCATTGACCAGATACTGCATGCGCTGGCGCGAATCGTTGGCGTACCGGCTCTCCGGGAAGCGCTCAACCAGCTCGCGGAAGGTGTCGAAGGCTTCCTGCGAGGCACGCGGGTCGCGTTCGCTCAGGTCCTGGTTGGCCAGGCTGCCGAGCAGGCCGAGATCTTCATTGAAGTTGACCAGGCCTTTGAGGTAGTAGGCGTAGTCGACATTCGGGTGGTTGGGGTGGAGCTTGATGAAGCGATCGCAGGCGGCGAGGGCCGAGGCCGGCTCGTCCGACTTGTAATAGGCGTAAGCCGTTTCCAGCTGTGCCTGTTGCGCATAGCGCCCGTACGGATAGCGGGCCTCGAGCTTTTCGAACATCTGGATGGCGCGATCGTAGCCGCCGTCCGACATGGATTCCTTGGCTTCCGAGTACAGGCGCTGAGCGTTCCATCCGGCGGTCTCGTCGTACTCGTCGGGTGTGGCGCTGCAGCCGGCCAGCAACAGGGCGCCGATTACCGCTAAACTGCGAAGGGTCATTTTGGCCATCGAAAACGCTCTTGTCTCTTGTGAATAATCGCGCGGATTATAGCGCAGACCCCGACGTGGATTCGGATCTGCCACTCATTGTGCCGGACGCCTGTGCCGGCATGCGTATTGACCAGGTCCTGGCGCAACTCATGCCGGATCAGTCCCGCAACCGGCTGCAATCGTGGGTCCGCGACGGGCGGGTGCTGGTCGATGACCGCCAGGTGCCGCCCAAGTTCCGTGTCCGCGGCGGTGAGGGGCTGATCATCGATGTGCCGCCACCGCCCGAGGCGGTTGCCGACGCGCCCGAAGCGATTGATCTGGCCATCGTATTCGAAGATGCGGCGCTGATGGTGATCAACAAGCCGGCCGGGCTGGTGGTGCATCCGGGCAGCGGCAACTGGCAGGGCACCTTGCTCAATGCCTTGCTGTATCACTGTCCGGCGCTGTCACGGGTGCCGCGCGCCGGGATCGTCCATCGGCTCGACAAGGACACCAGCGGTCTGCTGGTGGTGGCCAAGACGCTGGCCGCACAAACCGATCTGGTCCGCCAGTTGCAGGCGCGTTCGGTGCACCGCGAGTACATGGCGCTGGCGCACGGGCAGCTCGATGTGGGCGGGACGGTCGATGCACCGATCGGCCGGCATCCGAGCCAGCGGACGCGCATGGCCGTGGTGGGGAATGGTCGGGAGGCGGTCACGCATTACTCGGTCGAGCGGCGGTTTGAGGAGTGCACGCTGGTGCGCTGCAAGCTGGAGACCGGGCGCACGCACCAGATCCGGGTGCACATGGCGCATATCGGGCACCCGCTGGTGGGCGATCCGGTGTATGGCCGGCGCCGCTGCCGGTCCGAACACCTGCAGGCCTTTTCGCGGCAAGCATTGCATGCGCTCCAGCTCGGCCTTGTTCATCCGGTCAGTGGGGAGACCCTGTCATGGCAGGCGCCGATGCCGGCCGATATGCTGGCGCTGCTCGCCGCCGTCGAGCGGGGTGACGCATGAGGCGTCCGGTGGTGATCACGCCGGATTGGCCCGCCCCGCCCGGTGTGCACGCCTTGATGACCACGCGGGTCGGCGGTGTCAGTACCGGCCCGTTCGCCAGTCTCAATCTGGGCGACCACGTCGGTGATGCGCCGGCGGCCGTCGCTGCCAACCGGCGTGCCTTGACGGCATGGTGTCCGGCCCCGCCGCGCTGGCTGAATCAGGTGCATGGTGTCGAGGTGGTGCCGGCGGCGTCCATCGAGGCCGCCGTCGATGCCGATGCGTCGTTTGCTCGGCGCGAGGATGTGGTTTGTGCGGTCATGACCGCGGACTGCCTGCCGGTGCTGTTCTGTGACACGAAGGGGGCGGTGGTTGCTGCGGCGCACGCCGGGTGGCGCGGGCTTCATGCGGGGGTGCTCGAGCAGACGGTGGCGCGCATGCAGGTGCCGCCGGGCGACGTCATGGCCTGGCTCGGCGCGGCCATCGGGCCGGACGCCTTCGAGGTGGGCGACGAGGTGCGAGCGGCCTTCGTGGCGCACGAGGCGGCAGCGGCGGCGGCCTTTCGTCCGGGGCGGGTGCCGGGGAAGTGGTTGGCGGATCTCTACGCACTGGCGCGGCAGCGGTTGGCCGCTTGTGGCGTGACGCGGGTGTATGGCGGCGATCTGTGTACCGTCAGCGATCCGCAGCGGTTTTTTTCCTATCGGCGTGACGGGCAGACTGGACGGATGGCGGCCATGGTCTGGCGCACGGCCTCGCCGGGGTAGGCCTTGACGGCCGCAAGGCGTGTCGTCATCGGGCGGCTGTTGTGGTTTTTTGACCGCGGCAGGGAGGAAGAAATCCGCCTTGCGAGGCGCGAGACAATTGCGTGATCGCGCGGCGCGGGTATTATTGATTCCGGTCGGATGTGTTTTGGTCCGCTCCGGCGTCAATGCCGTCGTCTTTTTCGCGCAGTTTCCGACGGCGTGCCGGCGTGCCGAACAGCCATAAGAAGAGACTCATTGGCAACAGGCCGAGAAAAATAAAGGTAAGCACTCCGCCGACCACCGTGGTGTCGGAGATGGCTGCCAAGAGGGCAACATAGAGCCAGGCGATAGCAATGATGTACATCGCGTGATTGTATCGCCCTTCGTGCACCCGTTCGTCGCCAGTGGCGCGGGCGGTTCAGGGAGACAGAATGACCGACAGCAAGACGCCCACGTTCCCCAACGTGACCGAGATGTTGAAATTCGGCGAGCAGTTCGCCAAGCAGTTTTTCGATGTGGTTGGCAAGCACAGCCAGACTCTCCAGCAGACGAGCAGCAAGGTGCCGCTACCGGAAACCGAAGCCCTGAGCGCGCTGCAAAAGGCGTTCGCCCAGCGCCATGTGGCCTTGTGGTCGCACATGCTGCAGCGCCAGCCGGGGGCGACCGCCGAGCCGCTGGTTCAGCCCCCGCGAGGCGATCGGCGTTTCTCCGCCGAAGCCTGGCAGGAAAGCCCCATGTACGACTACATGCGCCAGGCCTACCTGCTCAACGCCGAGTTCCTCACCCAGGTGGCCGATGCCTTGCCGATGGCAGATGGCCGGGCAAAGGCGAAAATGCAGTTCCTGACGCGTCAGTACGTCGACGCGCTGGCCCCGAGCAATTTCGCCGCCACCAACCCGGAGTTCATCAAGAAGGCGCTGGAGACCAAGGGCGAGAGCATTTCGGCCGGCATCCAGAACCTGCTGGCCGACATGGAGAAGGGCCGCATTTCGATGACCGACGACGGCGCGTTCGAGGTCGGCCGCAACCTGGCGACCACGCCGGGCGCGGTGATCTACGAAAACCCGCTGATGCAGCTCATCCAGTATTCGCCGCTGACCGACAAGGTGGCCGCGACGCCGCTGCTCATCGTGCCGCCGTGCATCAACAAGTTCTACATCATGGATCTGCAGGCGCATAACTCGTTGGTGCGCTTCATCGTCGAACAAGGTTTCACGGTGTTCCTGGTGTCCTGGAAGAACCCGAAAGAAGACCTCTCCCAGGCGACCTGGGACGACTACCTCGAAAAGGGGCCGCTCACCGCACTCGATGTGGTCAGGCAGGTGACCGGGGTCAAGAAGCCGAACGTGCTCGGTTTTTGCGTTGGCGGCACCTTGCTGACCTCGGCGCTGGCGGTGGCCAAAGGCCGTGGTGAGGATCCGGTCGAGAGCCTGACGCTGATGACGACGCTGCTCGACTTTGCCGATGCAGGCGAGCTGGGCTGCCTGGTCGATGAAACCTCGGTGGCGGCGCGTGAAGCCACCATCGGCAAGGGCGGCCTCTTGCCGGGCCAGGAACTGGCGAATGTCTTCTCCGCGCTGCGCGCCAACGATCTGGTGTGGCAATACGTCGTTGGCAACTACCTCAAGGGTGACAAGCCCGCCGCATTCGACCTGCTGTACTGGAATTCGGACAGCACCAACCTGCCCGGGCCGTTCCTGGCGTGGTATCTGCGGAACATGTACCTGGAAAACAACCTGCGGGTGCCGGGGCGCCTGAAAATGCTCGGCGTCAAGGTAGACCTGGGCAAGGTGGATGTGCCGGCCTATCTGCTGGCGGCGCGCGAGGATCATATCGTGCCCTGGCAGAGTGCCTATCTGGTGCGCAAGCTGCTCGGGGGTGAGACGACCTTTGTGCTGGGCGCCAGCGGGCACATTGCGGGGGCGATCAATCCCGCAAGCAAGAATCGTCGCAGCTACTGGACCGGTGAGGCGCAGTCGGCCGATCCGGACGAATGGCTCGATAGCGCGCAGGAGCAGCCGGGCAGCTGGTGGTTGCACTGGATCGAGTGGCTCAAGACGCGTGGCGGCAAGCAGGTGGCCGCGCGCGGTCGCCTCGGCAGCACGACCTACGAGGCCATCGAGCCGGCACCAGGGCGCTACGTGAAGGAAAAGTCCTGACGCCGGATGGTGAGCGAAATTTGTTGCCCGACAGAGAGAGTGGGGCACTGTCGGGGGTGTCGATGCCCCGTTGATAAAGAAGGGAGAGGAGAGAGATATGGCGCGTATTGCACTGGTAACGGGTGGTATGGGCGGCCTCGGTGAGGCGGTCTGCATCAAGCTGGCAGCGCTTGGCTATCGCGTGGTGACCACGCACTCGCCGGGCAACGACAAGGCGGCAGAATGGCTCCAGTCGATGAATGGCATGGGCTACGGCTTCCGTGCCGTTCCCTGCGATGTGTCGGACTTCGATTCGGCCAAGGAGTGTGTGGCGCGTGTCACCGCTGACGTCGGCCCGGTCGATGTGCTGGTCAACAACGCCGGTATCACGCGTGACATGACCTTCAAGAAGATGACCAAGGCAGACTGGGATGCGGTGATCAGCACCAACCTCGACAGTGTGTTCAACATGACCAAGCAGGTGATCGATGGCATGGTCGAGCGCAAGTGGGGGCGTATCATCAACGTGTCGTCGGTCAATGGCCAGAAAGGCGCTTTCGGCCAGACCAACTACTCGGCCGCCAAGGCCGGCATGCACGGCTTCACCAAGGCGCTGGCGCTGGAAGTGGCGCGCAATGGCGTGACGGTGAACACCATTTCTCCGGGCTACATCGGCACCAAGATGGTCATGGCGATCCCGCAGGAAATCCTGGATTCCAAGATTCTCCCGCAGATTCCCGTCTCTCGTCTGGGCAAGCCGGAAGAGATTGCCGGCCTGGTGGCCTATCTGTCGTCCGAGGAAGCCGCGTTCGTGACGGGCGCCAATATCTCGATCAACGGTGGTCAGCACATGTTCTGACCGCCCCGGTCAGTCATGCCAGAGGGCGCACTTCGGTGCGCCTTCTTTTTGTCGAATGATGTTGCGACGCAATATTTTCTTTCCTTTTGTGCTTATAATCGGGTCAAGGTCGATCGTGCATTGCGCAATTCTGCGAGGGGTGCGTTGGTTCGTGTGCGAAGGCCCAAGACACGTACAAGCAACTAGGGGGTTGATATGACCAAGAAAATCGCGTTGGTTACCGGTGCAATGGGTGGCCTCGGTACCGCCATCTGTCAGGCGTTTGCCAAGGAAGGCATGACTGTCGTGGCGAACTGCCTGCCCGGCTACTCGGAAAAAGGCTCCTGGCTCGAAGCCCAGAAGGCACAAGGGTTCGAGTTTCTGGTGGCCGAGGGTGATGTGTCGGACTACGAGTCCTGCAAGGAAATGGTTGAAAAGATTGAAGCGGAGATCGGCGCTGTCGACGTGCTGGTGAACAACGCCGGCATCACCCGCGACAAGTTTTTCCCCAAGATGGAAACCGGCCAGTGGCAGGCGGTGATCAACACCAACCTGAACAGCCTGTTCAACGTCACGCACCATATCTCGCCGAAGATGGCTGAACGTGGCTGGGGCCGCATCATCAACATCTCGTCGGTCAACGGCGTCAAGGGCCAGGCCGGCCAGACCAACTACTCGACGGCCAAGGCCGGCGTGCTGGGCTTCACCAAGGCGCTGGCGCAGGAGCTGGCCACCAAGGGTGTGACGGTCAACGCCATTGCGCCGGGCTACATCGCCACGGACATGGTCATGGCCATCCGTGAAGATGTCCGCCAGGCCATCACCGACACCGTGCCGATGAAGCGCCTGGGCAAGCCGGAAGAAATCGGCGGCTTGTGTGCCTACCTGGCGTCGGAAATGGCCGGCTACATCACCGGCTCGACGGTGAACATCAACGGTGGCCTGCACATGGCGTAAGTTTGCCGCGTTGCGAAAACGGTCACACCAAACCCCGTCCTATGGCGGGGTTTTTATTTGCGCGCCGCGGTATAATTCACGCGAGAGTGGAGTAACCACCCGCCGCGAGGAGATTACGTAAATGCCAGACCAAGTGCGACTGATCAAAAAATACCCGAACCGCCGCTTGTACGACACACGGACCAGTTCCTACATCACGCTTACCGACGTGAAGGATCTGGTGCTGGCCAACGATGACTTCCAGGTCGTCGATGCGAAAACGGGTGATGACCTGACGCGAGGCATTCTGCTCCAGATCATTCTCGAAGAAGAGGCCGGCGGTGCGCCGATGTTCACCAGCGACCTGCTCTCCCACATGATCCGCTTCTATGGCAACGCCATGCAGGGGATGATGGGCAAGTACCTTGAGAACAACATCAAGGCCTTTACCGACATGCAGATGAAGCTGCAGGACCAGGCCCGTTCGATCTACGGTGAAAACAGCCCGATCAGCCAGGACTTGTGGGCGCAGTTCCTGAACTTCCAGGGGCCGGCCATGCAGAGCATGATGGGCGCCTATATGGAACAGAGCAAGAAGATGCTCACCCAGATGCAGGAACAGGTCGAGAGCCAGACCCGGAACCTGTTTTCCGGTTTCCAGTTTCCCAACTATTCGCAGAATCCGCCGGAGGCCGGTCAGCACGCCGCAGCGGAACCGCGCAAGACGAGTAGCAGCAAGAAGTGAATCAGCACTTGAGTACTGTGTATCGGAGTGAATCGGCATGAGTCACTCCAGCGCCCCCAAGGTGGGCTTTGTATCGCTGGGCTGTCCCAAGGCCACGGTCGATTCCGAACATATCCTGACCCGCCTGCGGGCAGAGGGCTACGAGATTTCCGGCACCTACGATGATGCCGAACTCGTGGTCGTCAACACCTGTGGTTTCATCGACGCGGCGGTCGCCGAATCGCTCGACGCCATCGGCGAGGCCTTGTCGGAAAATGGTCGCGTGATCGTCACCGGCTGTCTTGGCGCCAAGTCGGACGTGATCCTCGACGCCCATCCGCAAGTGCTGGCAGTGACCGGTCCGCATGCCACCGACGAGGTGATGCAGGCCGTGCACGCGCATGTGCCCAAGCCGCATGATCCGTTTGTCGACCTGGTGCCGGCGCAGGGCATTCGCCTGACGCCGCGGCATTACGCCTACCTGAAGATCTCGGAAGGGTGCAATCATCGTTGCACCTTCTGCATCATCCCCTCGATGCGCGGTGATCTGGTCAGTCGGCCGATCGGTGACGTCCTGCGCGAGGCGGAAAAACTGGCCGAAGCCGGGGTCAAGGAACTGCTGGTGATTTCGCAGGACACCAGCGCCTATGGTGTGGATGTCAAGTATCGCACCGGGTTCTGGGGCGGCAAGCCGGTCAAGACCCGTCTGCTCGAGCTGGCCAATGCGCTCGGCGAGCTCGGGATCTGGGTCCGGATGCACTATGTCTATCCGTACCCCAGCGTTGATGACCTCATCCCGTTGATGGCCGAGGGCAAGATCCTGCCGTACCTGGATGTGCCGTTCCAGCATGCCAGTGCCCGTATTCTCAAGGCCATGCGCCGTCCCGCCAGTGCCGAGAACGTGCTGGAGCGGGTGAAGAAGTGGCGCAGCATCTGCCCCGATCTGACCATCCGCTCGACCTTCATCACCGGCTTCCCCGGCGAGACCGAGGCAGATTTCGAAGAACTGCTGCGCTTCCTCGAAATGGCCGAGCTCGATCGCGTGGGCGCGTTTGCCTATTCGCCCGTCGAAGGGGCGGCGGCCAATGCATTGGCCGATCCGGTGCCCGAGGCGGTGCGTGAGTCGCGTCGTGCGCGGCTCATGGCCTTCCAGGAAGACATCAGCACGCAGCGGCTCGAAGCCAAGATCGGTCGCGAGATGACCGTGCTGGTCGACGATGTCGATGAGGATGGCGCCATTGCGCGCTCGCCGGGCGATGCGCCGGATATCGACGGCGTGGTGTACATTCCGGGGGCAGAGCATCTCGAAATCGGAGAATTTGCCCGGGTGCGCATCACTGACTGCGATGTGCACGACCTCTACGCCGACCTGTTGCCGGACGACGCCCGCAACTGATAGCGACGCGGCGTAGCCTTTATTTGTCACACAGGCTCGCCATGGAAGAAGTCGATCAACTCAATCCTTTGTCTGCTGCCGGCACCGGCCCGAAGCTCGGGCTGGCGCTGGGCAGCGGTGCGGCCAAGGGCTGGGCGCATATCGGCGTGATCCGCGCACTCGAGCGCGAAGGCATTCGTCCGGACGTCATCAGCGGGTGCTCGATCGGCGCCTTCGTGGGTGCCGCGGCCGCTACGGGCGAGTTTGAAAAGCTCGCCCGCTGGGTCGAGAAGCTGACCTGGCAGACGGTGGTCTCCTTTCTCGATGTCAGCCTGAGGGGCGGCCTGATCAAGGGCGACCGGCTGATCGACTACTTCGAGCGCGAGATCGCGGGCCTCGGGTTTGACGAGTTGCAGCTGCCTTTCGCTTGCGTCGCCACGGAACTGCAGACCGGCCGCGAGGTGTGGTTGAAGGACGGCAGCGTGGCCCGTGCCGTGCGCGCTTCCATCGCCATGCCCGGCCTGTTTACCCCGGTGGCCCAGAACGACCGCGTGCTGGTCGATGGCGGCCTTGTCAATCCGGTACCCGTGTCGCTATGCCGTGCCATGGGCGCCGACATCGTGATTGCCGTTGACCTGGGCTCGGATATCGTCGGTCGCGCCAGGCGCCGGCTCCCCCATGGCAAGAAATCCCCCCCGGAGCCGGCGGCGGAGCGCAACTGGGCAGAACGCCTGCTCGATCGCCTGGGGCTCAACGGCAACAGTAGCGACGAAGACGAAATGTCCGTGCTCGATGTCCTCAACGCCAGTATCAACATCATGCAGGTCAGGATTGCCCGCAGCCGCCTGGCAGGCGAGCCGGCAGAGGTGCTGATTGCGCCGCGCGTTGGCCAGGTGGGGCCCATGGACTACCACCGGGCGAAGGAAACCATTGCCGAAGGCGAAGCGGCCGTTGCCCGGATGATGCCGGCGATTCGCTACGCACTCGGCCACGAAGGAGCATCGCAATGAGTCAGCCCGAATTGATCAACGCCCTGGCCGACTGCGTAGGCGTGGCGCATGTGCTGACGGCGGCGGCCGATCAGGCGCCTTATCTGACCGACTGGCGGGGCCGCTATCACGGCACCGCGCATGCGGTCGTGCGCCCGGCCACGACGTCTGAGGTGGCGGCTGTCATGGCCTGCTGCCACGAGCGGGGCGTCGGTGTGGTGCCGCAAGGCGGGAACACCGGTCTGTGTGGCGGTGCGACGCCGCGCGAGGGCGAGCATGTCATCGTGCTCACGCTCGACCGGATGAGGGCAATCCGCGCCATCGACCCGGTCGACAACACCATGGTGGCCGAGGCGGGTTGCACCCTGGCGCAGATCCAGCAGGCCGCGGCGGATGTCGACCGCCTGTTTCCCTTGTCGCTGGCGTCGGAAGGCAGTTGCCAGATTGGTGGCAATATCGCGACCAATGCCGGGGGCGTGCACGTGTTGCGCTACGGCAACACCCGCCAGCAGGTGCTTGGCCTGGAAGTGGTGTTGCCCGATGGGTCGGTCTGGAACGGTCTTCGCGCCTTGCTCAAGGACAACACCGGCTATGACCTGAAGCAGCTCTTTATTGGGGCGGAAGGCACGCTTGGCATCATCACGGCGGCTTCGTTGCGCCTGACGCCGCGTCCAAGACAGCGTGCCGTCGCCTGGCTGGCGGTGGTCGATCCCGGGGCGGCGCTGAGGCTTCTGGCGGCCGCGCGTGACCGCCTGGGAGAGCGTGTGTCGGCCTTTGAGTTGATCGGTCGGAGCGCCCTGGATGTGGTGCTGCGGCATATTCCCGGGGCGCGAGCACCGCTGGCGCAGCCGGCGGCGTGGTCGGTGCTGCTTGAAGTGTCTGATGTGGCGCTTGATACGCGACTCGATACCGCGCTCGAAGCGCTCGCTGCCGATGCCTTCGAGGCCGGCTGGGTGGAAGACGCAGCGATTGCGGCGTCCGAAGCGCAGTGTGAGGCGTTATGGGCGCTGCGGGAAAACATTTCCGAGGCGCAGCGTATTGAAGGCCTGAGCATCAAGCACGATGTATCGCTGCCTGTCAGCGCGATCCCGGCCTTCCTGGCGCAGGCAGAGCACGCTATTTCGACCGGCTTCCCCGTTGCGCGCATCGTTGCCTTCGGCCACATGGGCGATGGCAACCTGCACTACAACATCTCGTCGGCCGATGCCGAAAGCAACGCCGCGCTGATCGCGCAGACCGAGGCGGTCAATCGCTGTGTCCATGACATCGTTGCCGGTTTCGACGGTTCCATTTCGGCAGAGCACGGCATCGGCCAGCTCAAACGCGCCGAAATCGTGCGCTACAAATCGGCCATCGAGCTCGACCTGATGCGACGCATCAAAGGGGCGATCGACCCGCAAGGACTGATGAATCCTGGAAAAGTGCTGCCCGATACGCAGGACTTTTGAACATCGCATCAAAAAGGGGTTTACAGCTTTTAAATGGCTGCCTATAATGCGCGCTCTTTCGGGGGTATAGCTCAGCTGGGAGAGCGCTTGCATGGCATGCAAGAGGTCAGCGGTTCGATCCCGCTTACCTCCACCAAAGAACAAGGTCCCTATCGTCTAGAGGCCTAGGACACCGCCCTTTCACGGCGGCGACCGGGGTTCGAATCCCCGTAGGGACGCCAAGTTGCACTGAGGCTGCCACGCAAGATCGGCAGCCTTTGTTTGGCCGGTGGCACCGGCCGAAGCACCGCAAGGTGTGGAGTGGTAGTTCAGTTGGTTAGAATACCGGCCTGTCACGCCGGGGGTCGCGGGTTCGAGCCCCGTCCACTCCGCCAGTAACACTGTGGTTGGCAAGACACCAGCCACAAGAAGCAACAGTAAAAAAGTTGCTTGATTGGGAGCAGTAAGCAGGCTAGAATAGCAGGCTCTTTCGGGGGTATAGCTCAGCTGGGAGAGCGCTTGCATGGCATGCAAGAGGTCAGCGGTTCGATCCCGCTTACCTCCACCAAAAGAACAAGGTCCCTATCGTCTAGAGGCCTAGGACACCGCCCTTTCACGGCGGCGACCGGGGTTCGAATCCCCGTAGGGACGCCAAGTTGCACTGAGGCTGCCACGCAAGATCGGCAGCCTTTGTTTGGCCGGTGGCACCGGCCGAAGCACCGTAAGGTGTGGAGTGGTAGTTCAGTTGGTTAGAATACCGGCCTGTCACGCCGGGGGTCGCGGGTTCGAGCCCCGTCCACTCCGCCAGAAACAGAAAAAGCGGGCGCGCAAGCGCCCGTTTTTTCGTTTACGCGCCGCATGACGCGCTTTTCGAGCGCCTGGACCCAAGCTCATTCCGCGGTGGGTTGCGCTCGTGATTTCTTCTCCCTTTTCATAACCTTTGGCCGTGTTCGCAGCTGCCACCGCCATGGATGCCCTTTGCATGCGCTCTGGCGGACGCCCGTGCCTGGCCGGGTGCCTGAAATCCTTCTTCGCCGGGGCTTTCATCGCTGGCTGGCGGCATCCCAGGCAAGTCGCATGGCATGGTGCAGCCCTCCGTGCCGTGATCGACGACTCATTCGTGGCACGCCGGCTGCGACCGTCATCGGGCGGGACGCGACTTGAGGCGCCGCGGCTGATGGTCTATTCGTTCAATAACGCCGGAACGCATCGATGAGAGGGGGGATCACAATGCTGTTGCCGAATAGTTCAGCCACAAGTACAGTTCGCGCCTCAAGCAGGATCGTATCGTTTGCACTTGAAGGTGAGCCTATGTTGCGCAGCGGAGATACCGCGCCCCTTTTCTCGTTGCCGGATGCCGATATGGAAAATTTCGACATGGCGTCCGTTCGTGGCAACCGCCATGTTGTGTTGTTTTTCTATCCGCGCGACAACACGCCCAGTTGCACGCTTCAGGCAGCGGATTTCAGCGACCATGAAGATGCCTTCAATCGTCTCGACTGCATCGTGATCGGCGTCAGCCCCGACGATAGCCTGACCCATGCCGAGTTCCGCGACGAGCATGGCTTGTCGATCCGGCTGCTGGCCGATACCGAAGCCGAAGCCTGCAAACTGTTTGGCGTGTGGCGTGAAAAAGTGGTCGATGGCGTGAAACGAATGGGTGTGTTACGTTCGACCTTCATCATCGACAAGGCCGGTCAGATTCAGCATGCGCTGTATGACGTCGCGCCGCGGGGCCATGTCGCCGAAGTGCTGGCCCTTGTCAGGGAACTTGAACCGGAAAAAGCCAATGCAAATCGCAAAAAACACCGTCGTAACGCTTAAATACACCGTCCATGATCCGGACGGCAATGTGGTCGATGATGGCCAGCATCCGCTGGTGTATCTGCACGGAGGCTACGACGGCATCTTCTCGCCGATCGAGGAAGCGCTTCATGGCAAGAGCACCGGCGAAAACCTGAAGATGAAGCTGCAGCCAGACGATGCGTTCGGCGAATACGACGAAAACATGGTGATGATGGAGGACCGCAGCCTGTTTCCGGACAACATCGAAGTGGGCATGAGCTTCGAGCGCGTGACCGAAGATGGCGAGGACGAGGTGTTGTACCGCATCACCGACATCGCCGACGGCAAGGTGGTGGTCGATGGCAACCACCCGCTCGCCGGTGTTGCGCTGTTGTTTGACATCACCATCGCCGAAGTGCGACCCGCCACCCAGGAAGAAATCGCACATGGTCATGTGCACGGGGCCGGCGGCCATCACCACTGAGCGCCATTCAGCCTGACGAAGAACGGGTCGCAGCGATGCGGCCCGTTTTGATTTCCGGCCTGTTCACAGTAGATTGCGCAGGGCGTGCCGGTCGACGATGACCGGTCCTGTGTTGATCTCGATAGACTCTGCCCGAACCCCCATGATTTCGCCTCACGACACTGACTTGCTGACGGTTGACGCGCTCTCCGTCGATATCGATGCCGGGCAGCGCATTCGCCCCGTCGATTCGGTGAGCTTCTCGATTGCGCCTGGCCAGACACTGGCGTTGCTTGGCGAGTCCGGGTGCGGGAAGTCGATGACTGCGCTGGCGTTGATGCGCTTGCTCCCGGCGGCGGGGCGGATCGCCGGCGGTGTCGTGCGCTATCACGACGAGGATCTGCTTGCCCTGCCGGAGGCGCGCATGCGCCAGGTGCGTGGTGGTGGCATGGCGATGATCTTTCAGGAGCCTGCCACCAGTCTGAATCCGGTGATGACGGTCTATCGCCAGATTGAGGAGGTGCTGGCGCGGCATCGCGACATGCGTGGCGGACAGGCGCGTGCCGAGGCCGTCCGTTTGCTGAGCGCCGTTGGCATCCCGGACGCAGAGCGTCGTCTTGATGAGTACCCCTTTCAGTTCTCCGGCGGCATGAAGCAGCGGGTCATGATCGCCATGGCGCTGGCGGGCGATCCGGACTTGCTGATTGCCGACGAACCGACCACTGCGCTCGACGTCACGCTGCAGGCGCAGGTGCTGGACCTGCTGGCGGCGCTGCAGGCGTCGCGGCGCATGGGCATGCTGTTGATCACGCATGACCTGGGCGTGGTGGCGCGAATGGCGCAGGCGGTGGCCGTGATGTATGCCGGCGAGGTGATCGAGCAGGGTGATCGCGAGGCGTTTTTCGCCAGGCCGCTTCATCCGTATTCCCGCAAATTGTTTGCCGCCTTGCCGACACCGGCCGGACGCGAACGGCCGCTCGAGACCCTTCCGGGCATGGTGCCGAGGCTCGACCAGGCCTTTACCGGTTGCCGGTTTGCGCCGCGTTGCCCGGTGGCGATGGCGCATTGCGCGAGTCGCATGCCGTCGTGGTACGAGGTCGAGGGGCGCCAGGTGCGATGTCACCTGTATGACCCAGCCGGGATGGCGGCTGAGAGCACGACGGCCGCAGGGGCCGTGCCGGAGAGGATGCCGGCAGCACCGCCGCCTGCCACTGCACCCCTGCTGGCGGTGCGGGATCTGGCCGTGCATTTCCCGGTGCGCAAGGGGCTGTTGAAGCGCGTCTGCGGCAGCGTCAAGGCGGTCGATGGCATCAGCCTCGCGCTGTCGCCTGGGCGCACCCTGGCGCTGGTTGGCGAGTCCGGCTGTGGCAAGACGACCGCGGGCAAGGCCTTGATGCAGCTGGTGCGCCCGACCGGTGGCTCGGTACAACTGGCCGGGGTGGAGCAAGTCGGACGCCGGGGCAAGGCGCTCCGGCCGCTGCGGCAGCATGTGCAGATGGTTTTTCAGGACCCGTTTGCCTCGCTCAATCCGCGCATGCGGGTGGGTGACATCCTCAACGAGGGGATGGCGGCGCTGCAGATCGGCGAGAGTGCCCAGGTGCGATCACAGCGCGTCGATTCCTTGCTGTCGCGGGTGGGGCTCGATCCGGCCATGCGTGATCGCTATCCGCACGCGTTTTCCGGCGGTCAGCGCCAGCGCATTGCACTGGCTCGGGCGTTGGCGGTGTCCCCCAAGGTGATCGTCTGCGACGAACCCACCAGTGCCCTGGATGTGTCGGTGCAGGCCCAGATCCTGAACCTGCTGCGGGACGTGCAGCGCAGCGAGGGGCTGGCCTACCTGTTCATCACCCACAATATCGCCGTGGTCGACTATCTGGCCGACGATGTCGCGGTGATGTACCTGGGGCGGATTGTCGAACAGGGGACGCGTGAGCAGGTGCTGCGCCAGCCGCGCCATCCCTATACCCGAACGCTGCTCGACGCGGTGCTCACGACGGCAAGCGATGCTGATCGCGTCGACCGGGGGGCGCCCGACGAGGCGGGTCCGCCGGCGGTGGAAGTGCCGCTGCCGTCGCCCCTGAACCCCCCATCGGGGTGCCATTTTCATCCGCGCTGCGCGCGTGCCGATGCAGTGTGCCGCGCCCATTACCCCGAGGCGTCGGCGACGGCAGAGAGCGGCTTCGTGCGCTGTCACCATCCGCTGGGTTGAGCGTCAGCGCCGCCGTTTTTTCTTGCGTGTGCTTTTCTTGCGAATCGGTGGCTGGGTGCTGATTTCCTTGGCCGAGGGCAGGTCGGGGATCAGCTCCGTGAGTGGCATGACCGACTGCACGTCAGCGCCGGCGGGCACCAGCAGCACGGTGCCAGGCTTGAGATTGAAGGGGGAGGTGAGGCCATTGACCTGGAGCAGTTCGGTCAGTGTGAGGCCGAATTTCCGGGCGATGCTGTCCATGCTTTCGCTGCCGCCGGGCCGATAGGTCTGCCAGCGGGGGCCTGCGCCGGCGAGCTTGGACTGGAACATGCCGACCCGGTCGGCCGGCAGGATCAAGCGCTGACGCCCTTCGGGAATGACGGGTCGGCGAAATGCCGGGTTGAGGGCGACCAGTTCTTCGAGCGGCAGCTGGGCAAAAGAGGCGGCCATGGCCAGATCGATTCCGGGCGGGCTCTCGACACTCTCGAAATACAGCCGGTTTGGCACATGGGGCAGTTCGATGTTGAACAGTTCCGGTCGGCCGATGATGTTCTTCAGCGCCTGCAGCTTGGGGACATAGCGCCGGGTCTCGTCGGGCAGGGTGAGGTAGGGCAGTTCGGTGGGCAGGCCGGCGGCTTCGTTCTTCTTGCGTGCGCGCAGCACCGCGCCTTCGCCCCAGTTGTACGAGGCCAGCGCCAGGTGCCAGTCGCCATGCATGTCGTAGATGCGTTCAAGATAGTCGAGCGCGGCTTCGGTGGAGGCCACGATGTCGCGCCGTTCATCGACCCATTCGTTCTGGTGCAGGTTGAAATAGCGGCCGGTCGAAGGAATGAACTGCCACAGCCCCGCGGCATGCGAGCGCGACAGGGCCATCGGGTTGAAGCCGCTCTCGACCATCGGCAGCAGCGCCAGCTCGGTGGGCAGGCCGCGCTGCTCGAGGGCATCGACGATATGGTAGAGATAGCGATAACTGCGCTCGAACAGGCTGCGCAGGGCGTTGGGATGACTCAGGTAGCGGATCTGCTGCGCGGCCACTTCATCGGTGTCGAGATCCGGCATCGCGTAGCCGCGGCGGATGCGGTCCCACAGGTCGGCGGCCTGGTGGGTGAGGTCGACGGTGATGATCGGGTCTTCCTCTTCGGTCAGGTCGACCACCTGGGGTTGCGGCAGCGTCATGCCCTGTCCGGCGGCAGCCGGCGACAGCGTCTGCGCGGCGAGGGCCGGGCTGAGCAGTGCGAGGACAAGAAACAGCGGGACGAGACCGGTCATCAACTTCCCGGGGGCAGAGGGGCTTCGCATTCTAGTGACCGGGCCGTGGCAGCGTCAAACCGCGAGAAGCCGATGCTTTCTGCGTGATATTGCCACTTTCGGGGTAGGGATAAGTGCCATAATACGCCTCGTCTAGGGCCCGGTTTTTTCCATGAAAGTTCTTCTGATCGAAGATACCGTTACCAGTGCGACCATCGTCTCCGCTCAGCTGGCCAAGCTCGGCCTCGAGACGGTGCATGCGCGTGATGGCGAAGCCGGGCTGGAAATCTTCAAGCAGTCGCGGCCTGACCTGATTCTCCTCGACGTGATCATGCCCGGCCTTGACGGATTCGAGGTGGCGCGGCGGATTCGCCTGCTGGAAAAGGACGGCGACTGGACGCCGATCATCTTCCTGACCGCCCGCACCAGCGACAAGGATCTGGAGCGCGGCATCGAGGTCGGCGGTGACGACTACCTGGTCAAGCCGGTGTCGGAAATCGTGTTGGCCGCCAAGGTGCGCGCCATGCAGCGGCTGGCACAGATGCGGCTGTCGCTGCTGGTGCTGACCCGACGCCTGGACGATGCCAACCGCGAACTGAAACGCCTTACCGCCGTCGACGGCCTGACCGGCATTGCCAACCGGCGCTGCTTTGACGAAGCCATGGCGCGCGAATGGCAGCGCTCACGCCGCAACCGGTTGCCCTTGTCGGTGTTGATGCTCGATGTCGACTTCTTCAAGCAATACAACGATCGTTATGGACACCAGGCGGGCGACGAGTGTCTCAAGACGGTTGCCAACTGCCTCCAGTCCGAACTCAAGCGACCGGCCGACCTGGTGGCCCGGTTCGGGGGCGAAGAGTTCGTGGCCATCCTGCCGGAGACCAATGTCGTGGGCGCGAAGCGGGTGGCCGAGGCCATGCGGCGGGCGGTCGAGACGATGAAGCTCCCGCACGACACCTCGGGCATTGCCGACTATCTGACCTTGAGTGTCGGCGTGGCAACGGTCTATCCGTCGCCGGAAGATGAGGGCACGATGGCCGACATGATGGAGGCGGCCGACCGCGCGCTCTATCAGGCCAAGAAGGCCGGACGCAACCGCGTGGCGGTGGCCAGCCAGCCTGAAGCATCGGTGGCCTGAGCGCCTGAGTCCGTTCAGAACGTGTTTTTCCAGGCGCGCAGTGCGGTAAACGCCGCCAGCGCGTCCGCCGGCGCTTGTCCGGTGTGGCGGGCCAGTGCCTCGCGCACCGACGGGCTGTCCGGGCGCAGGAAGGGGTTGACCGCTTTCTCACGGGCGATGCTGCTGGGCAAGGTCGGCTCGCCGGCGTGGCGTCGAGCGGTGCACTCGTCCAGCCACCGGTCGCGCGCCGGATTGTCGGGCTCGGCCGCCTGCGCGAAGGCCAGGTTGGCCAGGGTGTACTCGTGGGTGCAGTAGACCTGCGTATCATCCGGTAGTGCGGCAAGGGTGTTGAGCGAGTCGAACAATTGCGCGGGCGTGCCCTCGAACAGGCGACCGCAGCCGGCGCTGAAGAGCGTATCGCCGCAGAACAGCACGCCAGGGGTGTAGTAGGCGATGTGCCCGCGGGTATGACCGGGCACATCCAGCACCTGTAGCGTGAGCGCGAACTCGGGGATGCTGACGAGGTCCGGCGCCTGCACCGGGTGGGTGATGCCGGCAATGTCTTCACGTGCCGGGCCATAGACCGGACAGTCCGGTGCCAGCGCGGCCAGCCCGCCGACATGGTCGGCGTGGTGATGGGTGATCAGCACGGCGGCCAGCGTCAGATCGTGTTGCGCGATAAAATCGCTCACTGGCGCCGCATCGCCGGGGTCGACCACCACGGCGTGGCGGCCGTCGTGCATCAACCAGATGTAGTTATCCTTGAACGCAGGTAGCGGAACAATCTGTCTCATGACGTCTCCTGACATGTCCTCGCCGTCCGATCTGTCCCATTGGCTGCAAACGCCGATGGGACGGTACGTGATGGACTGGGAGGCCAAACGGTTTGACGCCATGGTAGCGGATCTGTTCGGCTACCACGCGGTGCAGATCGGCCTGACGCAGTTCGACTTCCTGCGCGACAACCGGATTCCCGCCCGCATCCGCTGCGATTTCTCCGGTGAAGGCCGTGACGCCGACGTGTTGGCTGAGCCCGAGGCGCTGCCGTTCGAGACCGGTAGCGTCGACCTGGTGCTGCTGCCTCACGCGCTGGAGTTTGCCGAGCACCCGCACCAGGTGCTGCGCGAGGTCGAGCGCATCCTGGTGCCCGAGGGACAGGTGATCATTGCCGGTTTCAACCCCTTCAGCCTGTGGGGCGCGCGGCGCCTGCTGCAGCGCCGCGAGGGCGACTTCCCCTGGCAGGGGCAGTATCTGTCGGTGCGGCGGATCAAGGACTGGCTGCAACTGCTCAGCTTCGAGACCCGCGGGGGTGGCTTCGGTTGCTATGCGCCGCCGGTGCACCAGCAGCGCTGGCTCGAGCGTTTTCATTTCATGGATGCGGCCGGCGATCGCTGGTGGCCGGTGTGCGGTGGCGTGTATCTGCTGCAGGCGGTCAAGCGGGTGCACGGCATGCGTCTGATCCAGCCCAAATGGCGCTCGCGCGCCGCACGGCGCAAGACGCTTGCGCCAGTGGCGTCGCCGGGCCAGCGGGTGGCAAGAATTCACAGGAAGCAGAATGACGAGTGATGTCGAGATCTTTACCGACGGTGCCTGCAGCGGCAACCCCGGCCCGGGGGGCTGGGGGGCGATCCTGCGCTGGGGCGACCAGGAAAAGACCCTGTTCGGCGGCGAGCCCAACACCACCAACAACCGCATGGAGCTGCTCGCCGTGATCCGCGCGCTCGAGGCGCTCAAGCGGCCGGTGAAGGCGCGGGTGCACACCGACAGCCAGTATGTGCAGAAGGGCATCTCGGAGTGGATCCACGGCTGGAAGGCGCGTGGCTGGAAGACGGCCAGCAAGGCTCCGGTCAAGAACGAAGACCTGTGGCGCGCGCTCGACGCGGCGCAGGCGAATCATCAGCTCGAATGGGTGTGGGTCAAGGGCCATGCCGGGCATGTCGAGAATGAACGCGCGGATGCGCTGGCGCGCCAGGGCGTCGAATCGATCCGCCGCGCGCGATAAGGAAAAGCAAGATGCGACAGATTGTGCTGGATACCGAAACCACCGGCCTGGAGTGGCGCAACGGCGACCGGGTGATCGAGATCGGCTGTGTCGAGATGGTCAATCGCAAGCTGACCGGGCGCCACTACCATGTGTACCTCAACCCCGAACGCGAGATCGATCCGGGGGCGATCGAGGTGCACGGCATCACCAACGAGTTCCTTGCCGACAAACCCAAGTTCAAGGATGTGGTCGCGGAGTTCGAAGACTTTGTCCGCGGCGGCGAACTGGTCATCCATAACGCGACCTTTGACGTCGGCTTTCTCGACAACGAGCTGTCGCTGCTCGATCGCCCGCGCCTGGCGGGGATCTGCGCCGGCGTGATCGACACGCTGAAGATGGCCAAGGAGCTCAACCCCGGCAAGCGCGCTACGCTCGATGCGTTGTGCGAGCGCTTCGACATCGACAACGCCCGTCGCACCCTGCACGGCGCCTTGCTCGATGCCGAGCTGCTGGCCGATGTCTATCTGGCCATGACCCGCGGCCAGGAGAGCCTGATCATTGGCCTCGACGAAGCCCCCGCGCCCACGCTGACCGAGGAGCAGGCCGGCTCGCTGGCCGAGCGGCCGCCACTGGCGGTGTTGCGTGCCAGCGACGAGGAACTGGTCGCGCATGCCGCCGTGCTGTCGGATATTGCCAAGGCCACCAAGGGCACCTGCCTGTGGTTGCCGCCCGAACCGGCGGCAGCGGAATAGAGCGGCGCGCTACAGCCTGAGCCGGTCGCCGGCGTCGGCCTTGGCGCCGAGGAGGCGATTGACGGTGGGGCGCAGGTCCAGGCCGGTGGCGGCCTGCACTGCGGCGGCACGCTCGCGCAGTTCGGTGCCATCGAGGTCGATGGCATGGCCGACCGCGCCGAAGGCGATCATGTTGCCGTGGTCGGCCGAGGCGAAGGCCAGCAGGCGCTGGTCGAACGCATATTCCATGCGAGCCACCGTGCCCTCGTAGCGTCGCCCGCGATTGAACAGGTTGGCCGACAGCAGCCCATCGTCGGTCAGGTGGTCGCGCAGGCAGCGGTAGAACTCGATCGAATTGAGCGGCCCCTGGCGCACGTCGTGGTCGTAGGCGTCGAGCAGGATCAGGTCCCAGCGCTCGTCGGTGTTCGCCATGAAGTCCAGCCCGTCGGCCAACTGCACCTGCAGGCGGTCGTCGTCGGCGGGAAAGCGGAAGTACTGCCGCGCGATGGCCAGCACGCGCGGCTCGATCTCCACCACGGTATGCGTCGCCTCGGGCAACTGGCGGTGGATGAACTTGGCCAGCGAGCCGGCGCCCAGGCCGATCGACAGCACGCGGCGCGGCCAGGGCGCATCGCGCATCAGCAGGCCGGCCATCATCTCGCGGGTGTAGGGCAACTCCAGCGCAAAGGGCGTGCGCAGGCGCATCGCGCCTTGCACCCAGTCGGTGCCGAAGTGCAGGAAGCGAACGCCCGCTTCTTCGCGGATGTCGATGGGGTTTTCCATGGGGTCAGAATCCGGTGCGGGGAAAAAGCGGCGCGTCGGCGTCGCCGCGCAGCGACTGCAGGTGTTGGTAGCCGATGAAGCTGCGCAGGAAGTACAACCCCTTGAGGCGCTGGCAGGCGCGGGCTTCGGGCGAATCGGCGGCAAAGTGCAGCGGCACATGCAGGCTGTCGAAGATGTGCGCGTCGGTGTCGTCGAGGTGGCACACGGCCTTGAGCTGGCTGATCTGCAGGTCGATGGCTTTGAGCTCACCGATGTCGTCGAGATGCAGGCGGCTCATGGTGCGTTTGGCGGCGGCGCCCAGGGATGCGAGCGGATGTGCGCCGGGGCGTCGTCGGACAGGCGCACCTCGACCCAGCCCATGAAGGGCGCGCCATAGGTTTCAATGCGGGTGAAGCGCTCGATGACACCGCCCTGCAGGTCATTGAGGGGGTGATCGATCTTGTGCGTGTGGCTGTCGCCGTGGATCAGGATCACCGGCCGCTCGGTGGCCAGCACATGTGCGCGCAGGCGGTCGAGGAAGTCGGCGAAGCCGGGTGTTGGCTTGCCGGCGGCGTAAGCCTTGAAGTGCGGGTCGCCCTGCATGGCGAGCACGATCAGGCGGGCGTCGCTGGTCTCGGCGCGGGCAAAGGCGTCGGCCATCCAGGCCAGGTTGGCGGCGTGGCGCTGGCGGTACTCCGCACTTGGCGCGTTGGCCTTGCCGATGTTGTTGTTGCTGCCGGTGACGTTGAGGGTGGCAAACACCACACCGTCGCGCGCCCAGCGCAGGTTCTCGGGGTAGGGCACGGCCGGGGCGGCATCGCTTTGTCGTTCGACCACCATGGCCGGCGTGCCCAGCGACCGCGCTTGCGCGAAGAACACGCGGCGCAGGAAGCCGAGGCGCTCGACCGGGTCGTAGCCGCCGTTGCTGTCGCGATGGCAGTCGGTCCACTCGTTGTCGCCGGGGGTGTACACCAGCGGCGCCTCGACCGCATCGAAGAGCGCACGGCGGTCGTGATACATCGCGTCGTCACAGCGCTGGCCGCCGCTCTTGATGTCGCCGGCGTGGAGGATGAAGGCCGGCTGGCGTTCGGCGATCTGCGCCAGCATGGCCGGCAGCAGCGCGCGCTCGGCGTCGGTATAGGGCGTGTCGCCGATGATCGCGAAGTGCCAGCCGGCGGCATGGCCGACCGAGGCGGCCAGTGCCAGCGCCAGGGCAGCGAGGCTGCGGCGCATGTCAGCTCACCAGGCGCTTGAGGGCGTAGAGCTGCTCAAGCGCTTCGCGCGGGCTGAGGGCGTCCGGGTCGAGGTTGGCCAGCGCGCCGATGGCCGGATGCGATGGCGCCTCGGGCTCGTCGGCGGGCAGGGCGGCGAACAGGTCGGGCTGCTCGCTGCTGCCGACCGACTGGTTTTCCAGCACCCGCAGCCGGCGCCGCGCATCGCGCACCACGGCGGGCGGAATGCCGGCCAGCGCGGCCACTTCGATCCCGTAACTCTGGCTCGCCGGCCCGTCTTCGACCGCATGCATGAAGACGATGCGGTGGCCGTGCTCGACCGCGTCCAGATGCACGTTGGCGCATTCGGGGTAGTCGCCGTTGAGGCGGGTGAGCTCGAAGTAGTGGGTGGCAAACAGCGTCAGGCTGCGGTTTTTCTCGAGCAGCTGGCGGGCGATGGCGAAGGCCAGCGCGAGGCCGTCGAAGGTCGAGGTGCCGCGGCCGATCTCGTCCATCAAGACCAGGCTGTGCTCGGTGGCGCCATGCAGGATGGCGGCGGCCTCGGTCATCTCGACCATGAAGGTCGAACGGCCCGAGGCGAGGTCGTCGGAGGCGCCGATGCGGGTGAAGATGGCGTCGATCGGGCCGATGCGGGCGAACTGCGCCGGCACGAAGCTGCCGATGTGCGCCATCAGCGTGATCAGCGCCACCTGGCGCATGAAGGTCGATTTACCGCCCATGTTGGGGCCGGTGATCAGCAACATGCGGCGTGTCGGCGACAGCGTGCAGCGGTTGGCGATGAAGGCTTCGACCTGGCGCTCGACCACCGGGTGGCGGCTGTCGCTCAGCTCGAGCCCCGGCTGGTCGGAGAGCACCGGGCAGCAATAGTCGTAGCGGCGGGCCGATTCGGCCAGCGCGGCCAGTGCGTCGAGTGTGGCGATGGCACGGGCGACCTGTTGCAGTGCCGGGATGTGCGCGGCCAGCGCGTCGAGCACGGCCTCGTACAGCGCCTTTTCACGCGACAGGGCGCGGTCCTGCGCCGACAAGGCCTTGTCTTCGAAGGCCTTGAGTTCGGGCGTGATGTAGCGCTCGGCGTTCTTCAGCGTCTGGCGGCGGCGGTAGTCGTCCGGCACCTTGTCGCCATGCACGCGGCCGACTTCGATGTAGAAGCCATGCACGCGGTTGTACTCGACCTTGAGCGTGGCGATGCCGCTGCGCTCGCGCTCGCGCAGCTCCAGCTCCATCAGGAATTGCCCGCAGTTGGTCTGGATGCCGCGCAGCTCGTCGAGGTCGGCATCGTAGCCATCGGCGATCACGCCGCCGTCGCGCAGTGCGGTGGAGGGCTCGGGGGCGATGGCACGGACCAGCAACTCGGCGGCCTCGGCCGGCGGCGTCAGTTGCCCGGCCAGGGCGGCCAGCATGGGCGCTTCGATGTCGGTGAGCGCGGTGCACAGCGCCGGCAGGCGGGCGAGCGTGTCGCGCAGCGAAGACAGGTCACGTGGCCGGGCCGAGCGCAGGGCGATGCGCGCGGTGATGCGTTCGACATCGGCCATGCCCTTGAGCGCGCTGCGCACATCGGCGCCGGGGCCGCTGCCGGCATCGCCGAGCAGTTCGGACACCGCGGCATGGCGCGCGGTGACGGCGGCGCGGTCGCGCAGCGGATGGTGGATGGCGTGGCGCAGCCAGCGCGAGCCCATGCTGGTGACGCAGGTGTCGAGGCAGGACAGCAGCGTGGGCGCGGCTTCGCCACGCAGGGTTTCGGTCAGTTCGAGGTTGCGGCGGGTGGCGGCGTCGAGGCGGATGTATTCGGATTCATGCTCGACGCGGATGCCGGTGACATGGCGCAGGCTCTGCTGCTGTGTGCCGCTGGCGTACTCGTACAAGGCTGCGGCGGCGGCCAGTGCCACGGACAGGTCGTCGGCGCCATAGCCGGACAGGTCGCGCGTGCCCAGGTGCGCGGTGAGCAGGCGCACGCCGTTGGCGCCGTCGAACTGCCAGTCCGGCATTTTCTGCAGCGCGGGGGCGAGCGACTCGATCAGTGGTAGGCGCAGCGCGTCGGAGACCAGTACCTCGGCCGGGCGCAGGCGCTCGAACTGGGTCTGCAGTTGTTCGGGGGCGCATTCGAGCAGGCGCAGGTCGCCGTTGGCCAGATTCAGCCAGGCCAGCCCGAGCGTGCCGCGATGCACATGCGCGGCCAGCAGCAAGGCGTCGCGCCGGTCGTCCATCAAGGCGGCGTCGGTGACCGTGCCGGGGGTGACGATGCGCGCCACCGCGCGCTCGACCGGCCCCTTGCTGGTGGCCGGATCGCCCACTTGCTCGGCGATGACGACCGACTCGCCCATCTTGACCAGGCGCGCCAGGTACTGCTCGACGGCGTGGAAGGGCACGCCGGCCATCTTGATCGGTTCGCCGGCCGACTTGCCGCGCGTGGTCAGCGTGATGTCGAGCAGGCGCGCGGCCTTTTCGGCGTCTTCGAAAAACAGCTCGTAGAAGTCGCCCATGCGGTAGAACAGCAGCAGTGCCGGGTACTGCGCCTTGAGCGCGAGGTACTGCTGCATCATGGGGGTGTGCCCCTCCGCCGAGCGGAGCGCGGTCTGGCTCATGGGCGCGGACACCCTCAGGCTGGCATGCCGGCCGGGCGGTGGGCCTGGATGATGGGCAGCAGCTGAACGAAGACCTTGGGCGTGGCGGCCACCACGTTGCCGGTGTTGAGGTAGTCCGACTCGCCCGACAGGTCGCTGACCAGGCCGCCGGCCTCCTGCACCATCAGGGCGCCCGCGGCGATGTCCCAGATCGACAGGCCCATCTCCCAGAAGCCGTCGGCGCGGCCGGCGGCGACATAGGCCAGGTCCAGCGAAGCGGCGCCCGGGCGGCGGATGCCGGCGGTTTTCTGGCACAGCTCGCGGAACATGGCCAGATAAGCGTCCACGTTGTCGAACTGGCGGAAGGGGAAGCCGGTGGCGATCAGCGAGTCGGCCAGCTTGGTGCGGCGCGAGACGCGGATGCGGCGCTCGTTAAGATACGCGCCGCGGCCCTTGGAGGCGGTGAACAGCTCGTTGCGCACCGGGTCGAAGATCACACCCTGTTCGACCACGCCTTCGCGCGCCAGCGCGATGGAGATGGCGTACTGCGGGAAGCCGTGGATGAAGTTGGTGGTGCCATCGAGCGGGTCGATGATCCACTGGTATTCGCTGTCCGGATTGCCGGCGGTCTGGCCGGATTCTTCTGCTAAGATCCCATGCCCCGGGTAGGCGTCGAGCAGCACTTCGATAATGGCTGCCTCGGCTGCGCGATCGACCTCGGTCACGAAGTCGTTGGCGGCTTTGCTCTCGATGCGGATGCGGTCGATGTCACTGGCGGCGCGGTTGATGGTCGTGCCTGCGCGGCGGGCGGCCTTGACGGCGATGGTGAGGGTGGGATGCATTGCGGTCCGTTGAACAGGCCGGTGCCCGTTCGCAAAAATTGAAAAACCACAAATTCTAGTATGAAAGAAGCCAGTCTGCTTGACCGCGTGCGCGTGGTCCTCACCCGCACCAGCCATCCGGGCAATATCGGCGGCGCAGCGCGGGCAATGAAAACCATGGGATTGTCACGCCTCGTGCTGGTCAATCCGCAGGTGTTTCCCAGCGAGATCGCGACGGCGCGCGCCTCGGGCGCCACCGATGTGCTGGACAACGCGCAGGTTGTCGGCTCGCTCGAAGAGGCGCTCTCCGGCACGGTGTTCAGCGCGGCGATGACGGCCCGGCGGCGCGAGTTGTCCCTGCCGATGCAGTGGTCGCGCGAGGCGGCGACCACGGTGGCCGGCTATGCGGGGCAGGGTGACGTGGCGCTGGTGTTCGGCAACGAAACCAGCGGCATGAGCAACGAGGAACTGGCGCTGTGCCACTTGCCGGTGATGATCCCCGCCAATGCCGAGTACAGCTCGCTGAACCTGGCGGCGGCGGTGCAGATCCTGTGCTACGAAATGCGCATGGCCTGCCTGGCGCGGCCAGAGGCGCCCGACGGCGCCGGCCTGCCAGCGAGCTTCGACGATATCGAAGGGTTTTATGGCCATCTGGAGCAGGCGATGATCGGCAGCGGCTTTCATGATCCGGCCAACCCGCGCAAATTGATGCCGCGCTTGCGACGCCTCTACGGCCGCGTGCGGCTCGAGAAGGAGGAAGTCGGCATCCTGCGTGGCATCCTGAGTGCGCTGCAACGTAAAGTCGATTAAAATAGTCGGACTTTTGCAGAGCCCGCAAATAGCGGGTGTAATGACCGTTTCGGCCTTTGGAGGGGCGCATGTTCAGTCGCTTGCGGGAAGATATCAACAGTGTCATGAGTCGGGACCCGGCATCGCGCTCGGCGCTCGAGGTGTTGACCTGTTATCCCGGCGTGCATGCCCTGATGTTCCATCGTCTTGCGCACGCGGCGTGGACACGCAAGTTCTACTGGCTCGGCCGTTTCATCAGCCATATCAGCCGGTGGCTGACCGGCATCGAAATCCACCCGGGCGCCGTGATTGGCCGGCGGGTGTTCATCGACCACGGCATGGGGGTGGTCATCGGCGAGACCGCCGAGCTGGGCGATGACTGCACGATCTACCAGGGCGTCACCCTGGGCGGCACCTCGCTGTATCGCGGCGCCAAGCGGCACCCGACCCTGGGCAAGGGGGTGGTGATCGGGGCCGGCGCCCAGGTGCTCGGTGGCTTCACCGTGGGTGACGGCGCCAAGGTGGGCTCCAACGCAGTGGTGGTGAAGCCGGTGCCTGAAGGGGCCACCGCGGTGGGCAACCCGGCGCGCATCATCGACCGCGAACGGGACGATGCCCGCGAGCAGAAGGCGGAATCGATGGGCTTCTCGGCCTATGGCGTGACCCGCGACATGGACGATCCGCTGGCCAAGGCCATTCACGGTTTGCTCGATCATGCGGTGGAGACCGACCGTCGTCTGGCGGCCATGGTGAAGCGGCTCGAGGCGGCCGGCGTGCCGGTCAATGGCGATGGCGAGGCGGCAGACGATTTCGATGCGGACCGTTTGAGCAAGATGGTCGACTAAACGGCTTGCCAATAGTTGATCGAAGTAGTCGGGTACTGTATTGTTGACTGAATAATTCAGGTATTCGCGCTGCGAGGGCAAGCAATGAGACTGACGACCAAAGGCCGGTTTGCCGTGACCGCAATGATCGATCTGGCGCTGCGCCAGGACGGTGGTCCGGTGACGCTGGCGGGTATCGCCGAGCGACAGAGCATTTCGCTGTCGTATCTTGAACAGCTTTTCGGCAAGTTGCGTCGTCACAAGCTGGTCTCCAGCGTGCGCGGCCCGGGCGGGGGCTACTGTCTGGCCAAGCCGATGGAAGAGGTCACGGTGGCGAACATCATCGTGGCGGTGGACGAGCCGCTCGATGCCACGCAGTGCGGCGGCAAGCAGAACTGTCATGACGAACATCGCTGCATGACCCACGATTTGTGGACCAACCTGAACCGCCGCATGTTCGATTACCTGGATTCGGTGACGTTGCACTGTCTGGTCACGGCGCACCAGGCGCGCGAAGCGGAAGATCGCAGCGGCGAGAAGGTGGTTGTCGTCAACAAGCGCGCGCGCGCCGTTGATGGCGAGACGGTGTCGATCTGAGCGGGCAGCCCATGTTTGCGCCGGTGTATCTGGATCACAACGCCACCTCGCCGCTCGATCCGGCGGTGCGCGAGGCGATGTTGCCACATCTCGGCGCGCGCTTCGGCAACGCCTCGAGCCGGCACGAGTACGGTCGCCAGGCGCGCGCTGCGATCGATGCCGCGCGTGCTCAGGTGGCTGCGGCGGTGGGGGCGCATCCGACCGAGGTGATCTTCACCAGCGGTGGGTCGGAAGCGAACAACCTGTTCATCAAGGGCGCAGCGGCCATGCGGAAGCCGGGCCGGGTGGCGGTCAGTGCCATCGAGCACCCCTGTGTGCGCGAAGCGGCACGGCGGCTGACCCGACAGGGCTGGGCGTTTGACGAAATTGCCGTCGATTCGCAAGGCGTGGTCGATGGTGCCGATTTTTCGGCAAAGCTGTCGGCCGCACCGGCGCTGGTGTCGGTCATGCTGGCGAACAACGAAACCGGTGTGCTGCAGGACATCGCGCCGCTGGCGGCCGAGGCGCGCCGTCGGGGCGCGTGGTTTCACACCGATGCGGTGCAGGCATTGGGCAAGGTGCCGGTCGATTTCCGGCGGCTGGGCGTCAATGCCTTGACGGTGTCGGCGCACAAGATCTACGGCCCGATCGGCGTCGGCGCGCTGGTGGTCGACAAGCGTGTGGAGCTGGCGCCGCTGATTGATGGCGGTGGTCAGGAGCGCGGTTTGCGCTCCGGTACGGAAAACCTTGCTGCAATCGTGGGTTTTGGTCTGGCGTGTGAACTGGCAGAATCTCGCCGCGAGGCGGACGCAACCCGGCTGGCGCAGCTCAAGGCACAGCTCGAGCACGGGCTGGGCGGCCTCGGCGCCACGGTGTTTTCGGCCGACGCGCCGCGGCTGGCGGGGACAAGCTTCTTCGCCTTTCCGGGGATCGACGGCGAGACCCTGGTGGGCAAGCTGGACCGCGCCGGATTTGCGTGTGCGAGCGGATCGGCCTGCTCGAGCGCCAATCCGGAGCCGTCGAAAACGCTGCTGGCGATGGGCGTGGCGCCCGAGGTGGCGCGGGGTGCCATTCGGGTGAGCGTCGGGCGGGCAACGACGCAGGAAGACGTGAATCGCTTCCAGGTGACGTTGTCGGACGAATTGAACAAGCTGCGTGGCCTCACGGCCATGGCGAGCTGATTGAACAAGAAATGAGTGGGCTGCGTTGGCCCGGACGGAGAGAATGCATGTTGAAGTTCCCGATTTACCTCGATTACTCGGCCACCACGCCGATCGACCCGCGCGTGGTCGAGGCGATGATCCCGTATCTGAGCGAGCATTTTGGCAACCCCGCGAGCCGCTCGCACGCCTATGGCTGGGAGGCCGAGAAGGCCGTGGAGCTGGCGCGCGCGGATGTGGCGGCGCTGGTCAATGCCGATCCGAAAGAGATCGTGTGGACCTCCGGTGCGACCGAATCCGACAACCTGGCGATCAAGGGCGCGGCCCAGTTCTACCAGAGCAAGGGCAAGCACATCATCACGCTCAAGACCGAGCACAAGGCGGTGCTGGATACCTGTCGCGAGCTGGAGCGCCAGGGCTTCGAGGTGACCTACCTCGACGTCCAGGAAGACGGCCTGCTCAACCTCGACGCCTTCCGCGCCGCGCTGCGCGATGACACCACCGTGGTGTCGGTGATGATGGTGAACAACGAAGTCGGTGTGATTCAGCCCATCGAGGAAATCGGCGAGATCTGCCGCGAGCGCGGCATCATTTTCCATGTCGATGCGGCGCAGGCCACCGGCAAGGTCGAGATCGACCTGCAGAAGCTCAAGGTCGACCTGATGTCCTTCTCAGCCCACAAGACCTACGGCCCGAAAGGCATCGGCGCGCTGTATGTGCGTCGCAAGCCGCGCGTGCGCCTGATCGCCCAGATGCACGGTGGCGGCCACGAGCGCGGCATGCGCTCGGGCACGCTGGCGACGCACCAGATCGTCGGCATGGGCGTGGCCTTCCGCCTGGCGCGCGAGGAGATGGCGACCGAGAACGTGCGCATCGGCCTGCTGCGCGACAAGCTGATGAACGGGCTGACCGACATCGAGGCGACCTATGTGAACGGCGACATCGCCAAGCGCGTGCCGCACAATCTGAACATCTCCTTCGCCTATGTCGAAGGCGAGTCGCTGATCATGGCGATCAAGGATGTGGCGGTGTCGAGCGGCTCGGCCTGTACCTCGGCCAGCCTGGAGCCCTCGTACGTGTTGCGCGCGCTGGGCCGCAACGACGAGCTGGCGCACAGCTCGATCCGCTTCTCGATCGGCCGCTTTACCACCGAAGAAGAAGTGGATTACACCATTGACCTCTTGCACCGGAAGATCAACAAGCTGCGCGAACTGTCGCCCTTGTGGGAGATGGTGCAGGAAGGCGTGGATCTGAATACCGTGCAGTGGGCAGCCCACTGAGCTGACAGGAGAGATTGAGATGGCTTATAGCGATAAAGTGCTGGACCACTACGAAAACCCGCGCAATGTGGGCGCATTCGGCAAGGATGAGTCCGGTGTGGGTACCGGCATGGTTGGCGCACCGGCCTGTGGCGACGTGATGAAGCTGCAGATCAAGGTCAATGGCGAAGGCGTGATCGAGGACGCCAAGTTCAAGACCTACGGCTGCGGCTCGGCCATTGCCTCCAGCTCGCTGGTGACCGAATGGGTCAAGGGCAAGTCGCTGGACGAAGCGCTGGCGATCAAGAACACGGCGATTGCCGAGGAGCTGGCCTTGCCGCCGGTGAAGATCCACTGCTCGATCCTGGCCGAAGACGCGATCAAGGCCGCTGTGGCGGACTATCGCAAGCACCAGGAAACGAAAGGCGAATAAGGAGTCGGTCGATGGCTATCACTCTGTCCCAGCGCGCCGCGGATCACGTCGCGCGCTTCATCGAGAAGCGTGGCAAGGGCGTGGGCATCCGCCTGGGCGTCAAGACCTCGGGTTGCTCCGGCATGGCCTACAAGCTGGAGTTCGCGGACGAGGCGGCACCCGAAGACATCATTTTCGAGTGTCACGGGGTGAAAGTGCTGGTCGACCCGAAGAGCCTGCCCTACATGGACGGCACCGAGCTGGACTTCGTGCGCGAGGGGCTCAACGAAGGCTTCAAGTTCAACAACCCCAATGTCAAGGACGAGTGCGGGTGCGGCGAGAGCTTTAATGTCTGATTTTTGCTGAGGTATCTGACGCATGGATCTTCAGCAGGACTTTTTCTCGCTGTTCGGCTTGCCCGTCGGTTTCGACATCGACAAGGATCGCCTCGAGCAGGCCTACCGCGACTGCCAGGCCCAGGTGCATCCCGACCGCCATGCCCACCGCTCGGACGCCGAAAAGCGCGTGTCGATGCAGTGGGCGACGCATGTCAACGAAGCGTACCGCACGCTGCGCAAGCCGCTGCTGCGCGCGCGCTACCTGCTGTCGCTGCGCGGCGTGGATGCCGGTGTCGAAACCAACACCGCGATGGCGCCCGCCTTCCTGATGGAACAGATGGAATGGCGCGAGGGGGTCGAGGAGGCGCGTGAAGGCGGCGATGTGGCCGACCTGGAACACATGCGCCAGCGCCTTGAACAACATGAACGCGAACTGCATCAGGCCTTGTCGGGCCAGCTCGGCGACGACGTGGCCGATGGCGAACTGGCGGCCGATACGGTGCGCCGGCTGATGTTCATCGAAAAGCTCCAGATAGAAATCGACGACGCGCTCGAAGCGCTGGAAGACTGATGGCTTTGCTACAACTCCAAGAACCGGGCGAATCGACCGCACCGCACGAGCATCGGCTCGCGGTCGGGATCGACCTGGGCACCACCAACTCGCTGGTCGCTTCGGTGCGCAACGGCATCGCCGTGTGTCTGAACGACGCCGATGGCCGTGCCATGCTGCCCTCGGTTGTGCATTATCCGCGCGCCGGCGGGGCCGTTGTCGGGCGTGGTGCGCAGGCGCAACAGGTGACCGATCCGCGCAACACGCTGGTCTCGGTCAAGCGCTTCATGGGGCGTGGCGTCAAGGACGTGGCCCATATCGAATCGATGCCGTATGACTTCGTCGACGCCGAAGGCATGCTGCGTTTCCGGACGGCGGCGGGCGTCAAGAGCCCGGTGGAGGTCTCGGCCGAGATCCTCAAGACCCTGCGCGAACGCGCCGAGGCCAGCCTGGGCGGCGCGCTGGTGGGGGCGGTGATCACCGTGCCGGCCTATTTCGACGACGCGCAGCGCCAGGCCACCAAGGATGCCGCGCGTCTGGCCGGCCTGAACGTGCTGCGCCTGCTCAACGAGCCGACCGCGGCGGCTGTGGCCTATGGCCTCGAGAACGCTTCGGAAGGGGTGTACGCCATCTACGATCTGGGCGGCGGCACCTTCGATATCTCCATCCTCAAGCTGTCGCGCGGCGTGTTCGAGGTGATGGCCACCAATGGCGACGCCTCGCTCGGCGGTGACGACTTCGATCACCGCGTGTTCTGCTGGATCCTCGACCAATCCGGTGTGGCGCCGGTGTCCGACAGCGATGCCCGCCGGCTCGAAGGCCTGGCTCGACGCGCCAAGGAGTTGTTGAGCATCGAGGAAGAAGCGCCGATCCGCGGCACCCTGAGCACCGGCGACGAGATTGACCTGACGCTGACCCGCGAGACCTTTGTCGACATCACCCGCACCCTGGTCAACAAGACCCTGGCGCCGGTGCGCAAGGCCTTGCGCGACGCCGACCTGTCGGTCGACGAGGTCAAGGGCGTGGTGATGGTCGGCGGGGCGACCCGCATGCTGCATTTGCAGAAAGCGGTGGGGGACTTCTTTGGCCAGTCGCCGCTGACCAACCTCGACCCCGACAAGGTGGTGGCGCTCGGCGCCGCCATGCAGGCCAATGTGCTGGCCGGCAATCGCACGGCCGACGATGACTGGCTGCTGCTCGATGTGATCCCGCTGTCGCTCGGTATCGAGACCATGGGCGGCTTGGTCGAGAAGATCGTGCCGCGCAATTCCACCATCCCGATCGCCAAGGCGCAGGAATTCACCACTTTCAAGGACGGCCAGACGGCGATGGCCATTCATGTGGTGCAGGGGGAGCGGGAGTTGGTGTCCGGTTGCCGCTCGCTGGCGCGTTTCGAGCTGCGCGGCATTCCGCCGATGACGGCCGGCGCAGCGCGGATCCGGGTGAGCTACCAGGTCGACGCCGATGGCTTGCTGGCCGTCACTGCGCGGGAGATGTCCTCGGGCATCGAGGCGCAGGTGGTGGTCAAGCCCTCCTACGGTTTGGCCGATGACGAGATCGCCGAGATGCTCAAGGCCGGCTTCGACAACGCCGGCGAGGACGCCAAGGCGCGTGCCGTGCGCGAGTTGCAGGTCGAGGGCGAGCGCATGCTCGAGGCGGTGCAGCAGGCGCTGCTGGCCGATGGCGCCCTGCTCGATGCGCAGGAGCGCGCCGGGATTGACGCGGCGATGGCGGCATTGCGTGCCGCCGTTGGCCAGGACGACGCGAAGGCGCTGCGCCAGGCGCTCGACGGCCTCGGCCGTGAAACCGACACCTTCGCCGCGCGGCGCATGGACAAGAGCATCCGGTCGGCGCTGGCCGGTCACAAGATCAACGAACTGAAGGTTTGAAATGACGCAGATTGTGGTGTTGCCGCATGTGGAGCTGTGCCCGGATGGCGCCGTGCTGGAGGCCAGCCCGGGGACGTCGATTTGTGACAGCCTGCTGGCCAACGGCATCGATATCGAGCATGCCTGCGAGAAAAGCTGTGCCTGTACCACCTGCCATGTGATTGTCCGCGAAGGCTACAACTCGCTCGAGACCGCGGAAGAACTCGAAGACGATCTGCTGGACCGCGCCTGGGGGCTGGAGCCCACCTCGCGCCTGTCGTGCCAGGCCATCGTGCGAGAGACGCCGCTGACGGTCGAGATTCCGAAATACACCATCAACATGGTCAGCGAGGGCAAGCACGGATGAAATGGACCGATGTGGAAGAGATCGCCATCGAGCTGTCGGATGCTTACCCCGACACCGATCCGACCCGGGTGAACTTCGTCGACCTGATGAACTGGGTGCTCGCGCTGCCCGGTTTCGACGATGATCCGAAGCGCTGTGGCGAACGGATCCTCGAGGGGATCCAGCAGGCCTGGATCGACGAGGTCGCCTGAGCCGCCCCGGGCTCAGGCGTTGGCGCCAGGCGCCGGCTCCGAGGGCTCGTTCAGCGACAGCCAATACACCCCGAGCTGGCCAACGGCCTGGATGAAACGCTCGAAATCAACCGGCTTGCGAATGTAGCTGTTGGCGCCGAGGCGATAGGCCTCGGTGATGTCCTGCTGTTCTTTCGAGGTGGTGAGCACCACCACGGGTAGCAGCGCGGTGGCTTCGTTGGCACGGATGCGCCGCAGGACCTCGAGGCCGTCGATACGCGGCAGTTTCAGGTCGAGCAGGATCACCGCCGGCGTGGGGTTGGCACTGCGGCCGTCCTGGTTGCCGGTGCCGAACAGGTAGTCGAGGGCTTCGACACCATCGCGGGCGACCACCACCGGATTGGGGATCTTGTTCTTGCTGAAGGCGCGCAAGGTGAGCGCTTCATCGTCGGGGTTGTCCTCAACGAGAAGAATGGGGCGCTCGGTGGGCATGGAGACTCCTGATCCTGGCCGGACGATCAGCCAAGGGTAAAGAAAAAGGTGGCGCCGCGGTCCACGCCGGCGTCGGCCCAGACACGGCCGCCATGGCGATGGATGATCCGGCTGACGGTTGCCAGGCCAATGCCGGTACCGGGATAGTCCGCTTCGCGGTGCAGACGCTGGAAGGCGCAAAACAGTTTGTCGGCGTATTGCATGTCGAATCCCGCGCCGTTGTCCTTGGCAAAATACACCGTCTCGCCGTCTTGCTGCAAGCAGCCGATCTCGACGTGCGGCGCGGGTTTGCGGGCAGTGAACTTCCATGCGTTACGCATGAGGTTGCTGATGGCGATACGCAACAGGTTGCGGTCGCCATGCACGGCCAGTGTCGCAGGGACGGAGAGCGACACGGGGTGGCCGGGGAATTCGTTGCGTAGCTCCTGCTCGACCTCGCGGACAAGATCGGCGAGATTGAAATCGACCCGTCGCATTTCGTCGCGGGTGACCCGTGAGAGCTTGAGCAGGTCGTCGATCAGCTGCTGCATGCGGTGGGTGCCGCTGCGGATGCGCTGGAGGTAGTCGAGCGCGTTCTGGTCGAGCCGCGGGCGATAGTCCTCCTCGAGCATGCGGGAGAAGCCGTCGATGCCGCGCAGTGGTGCGCTCAGGTCGTGCGATACCGAGTAGCTGAAGGATTCGAGCTCGGCGTTGGCCGCGGTGAGCTCGGCCGTGCGCTCGCGCACGCGGGTCTCCAGCGCGGTGTTGAGCGCCTGGATCTCGCGTTCGGCGGCCAGGCGTTCGCTGATGTCCACGCCCACGCCAACCAGATGGCTGACGCCGTGCAGTTCGACCCGGATCACGGTGAAGACATGCGGAATACCTGCGTCGTCCGCGTTGCCCAGACGGGCATCGATCGTTGCGTGCCCGGAACGCAAGGCCTGCGTGAGTGCGCCCTGGAAGATGAGGCGGTCGTCGGGGTGGAACAGGCTGCGGATGATCTGATGCCCCATGCGCTCGGGGGGCGTACCGGTGACGGTCTCGAGGTTGAAGTTCCAGCGCAGGATCCGGCCGCTCGCTTCGAGGAGGAAGAAGACGCCGGGCAGGCTCTTGATGACGGCATCGGACAGGTCGTGGGCGTCGCGCAGGGCGGCACTGGTGGCCTTGAGGTCGGTGGTGTCGGCGAAGATCCACAGCACACCGGCGGCCGGGTCGTCCGCCTTGACGCGCTGGCCGGTGACATAGAACCAGCGCTGGCTGCCGTCATGGCGAAGCAGCTGAAGTTCGCGGGTGTTCGGGGCGTCGCGCTCGGCGAGGGTCAGTGCGTCGAGGCCGAGTTGCGCCATCGACTCACCGGTGATGGCCTGGCCGGGCGGCGCAAACCAGGCGAGGAAGCGCTGGTTGGCGTTGGCGATACGCTGGTTTTCGACGAAGACGATGCCGACCGGCACGTTGTCGAGTATCGCCTGCTTTTCGGCCAGCAGCGCGCGGATGCTCTCCTGGGCCTGGCGCTGCTCGGTGATGTCGCTGCTTGCGCCGGCAAAGCGGACCACCTCGCCGGTATCGTCCCACACCGCTTCGCCGCGACTGCGGAACCAGCGGTATTCGCCGCTCTTGTGGCGCAGACGGTAGGTGACATCGTAGAGCTGGCGTGTCGAGAAATGTTCGTCGACCGCGGTCTTGATCCGCTCGGCATCGTCCGGATGGATGAGGGCGAGAAACTGCTGGCGCTGGTTGGGCAGTTCGTCGTCGCGATAGCCGAGCAATTGCTTGTAGCGCGGCGACATGTAGTAGCGGTCGAGCCGCAGGTTCCAGTCCCAGATGCCGTCCGAGGAGCCGCGGATGGCGTAGTAGAGCCGCTCCTCGCTCTCGCGCCGGGCGGCTTCGGACTGCTTCTGCGCCTGGATGTCGGTGATCGAGCCGGCGTAGCGGTCGGCCTTGCCTTCCTTGTTCCAGCGGGCCTGGCCGCGCGCGCGGAACCAGCGGTAGTTGCCGTCGCGGCAGCGCAGCCGGTAGGACTCGTCGAATGGGGTGCGATGCTCGAGATGCGCGTACTGCGCGGAGAGCACGCGCTCGCGGTCGTCCGGATGCAGGGCGGTGGAGAAGAAGAAACCACGGCGGAACTCGGCCTCGTCGGTGTAGCCGAGCAGTTTGCGGAAGCGGGGCGAGAAATAGACCTCGTTGGCCAGCAGGTCCCAGTCCCAGATGCCGTCGGAGGTGCCTTCGATGACCAGCGACAGGCGGGCGTCCTTGGCCCTCAGGCGCTTGAACTGGACGGCCAGTTGCTCGGCCATCTGGTCGAAGCTGCGGCCGAGCTCACCGATTTCATCCTGCGTGTCGTCCTGGATGCGCACTTTCAGCTGCCCCTTGGAGAAGCGCCGGCCAGCGTCGCGCAATTGCCTCAGGCGTCGTGTCAGTGGCCGCGTCAGGACGATAATGAGCAGCGCTGAGACCAGGATGGCCAGGAGCCCGACGAGTGCGATCAGGTGCAGTACGGTGTCGCGCGCGCTGGCGGTGTCGCCGGGCGCGGTGTCGAACCAGTGGCTTGCGGCGAAAAAGATGGCCAGCGTGGCGGCCGCCTGGATGCCGACCACCACGGCAATCAGCATGGCGCGCAGGCGGGTGGGGCCAAGTCGCTGCGGTGGCATCGACGCTCAGCGGCCCGGCTGGATGCGCCGTGTGGGTCGGGTCGCCTGCCGGGCCCGACCGTATGGCCGGGGGGCGCCCGATGCGTGTTGCGTTGCCAGCCTCACGGCAGCTCGTCCTCGCGCAGCATGAAGACCATGTCCTCAGCCTGGTCATCGGCGAGCCAGGTAAAGGGCAGGTCAGGGAAGGCGGCTTCGACCAGGTGGCGGTTGTGGCCGACTTCAACCATCAGCAGGCCGCCGGGTTTGAGGTGGGTACGGGCGTGGGCGATCAGTGAGCGCACCACGTCGAGTCCGTCGTCGCCGGCGGCGAGCGCCATTTCCGGCTCGTGGCGGTACTCGGCGGGCAGGGCGGCCATGGCCTCGGCGGTGACATAGGGCGGATTGCTGAGGATCAGGTCGTAGCGCTGGCCGGCGAGCGGGGCGAGGGCGTCGCCGTGGTGCAGATGCACTTGCGCCTCCAGGCCGTAGTCGGCCACGTTGTCGGTGGCGACGGCCAGCGCATCGGCCGAGAGGTCGACCGCGTCGACCTCGGCGTGGGGGAAGGTGTGCGCCATCATGATGGCCAGGCAGCCCGAGCCGGTGCACACGTCGGCCACGCGGGTGACTGATTCGGGATCGTCGATCCACGGCGCCAGGCCCTCGGCGAGCAGCGCGGCAAAGTAGGAGCGCGGCACGATGACGCGTGGGTCGACCTTGAAGCGATAGCCGGCCAGCCAGGCTTCGCCGGTCAGGTAGGCGGCCGGCATGCGCGACTCGACGCGCCGCTCGATGATGTCGAGCAGGGTCTCGCGCTCGTCGAGCGGTATGCAGGCGTCCATGAAGGGCTCGAGGCGGTCGAGCGGCAGCGCCAGGGTGTGCAGCATCAGGTAGACCGCTTCATCCCAGGCATTGTCGGTGCCGTGGCCGAAAAACAGTTGCGCGCGGTTGAAACGGGTGACGGCATAGCGCAGCCAGTCGCGCAGGGTGACCAGCTCGACCAGCGGGCCGCTGTGCTCGTGGTCGTCGTGGTCGTGATCGTGTTCGTCGTGGCTCATCGGGTTGGCGTCAGTAGCAGGTTTTCAAGGCAGCGGGTGTAGACCGCGGAGAGGGGGTCGATCGTGTCGAGGGCGATGCACTCGTCGATCTTGTGGATGGTGGCGTTGACCGGGCCGAATTCGACCACCTGGTCGCAGATGCGGGCAATGAAGCGCCCGTCCGAGGTACCGCCGGTGGTGGAGATTTCGGTGGTGATGCCGCATTCGTCCTGGATGGCGCGGCTGACCGCCTCGACCAACGTGCCACGCGGGGTGAGATAGGTCTGGCCGGAGAGGTTCCAGTCCAGGGTGTATTCGAGACCGTGGCGGTCGAGAATGTCGTGCACCCGCTGCTTGAGCCCGGTATCGGTCGAGGCCGAGGAAAAGCGGAAATTGAAGCGCACTTCCATGCTGCCGGGGATAACGTTGCTGGCCCCGGTGCCACCGGCAATGTTGGAGATCTGCCAGCTGGTGGGCGGGAAGTATTCGTTGCCCGCATCCCACTGCGTGGCGGCCAGTTCGGTCAGTGCCGGCACGGCCTGGTGGATGGGGTTGCGCGCCAGGTGCGGGTAGGCGATGTGGCCCTGGATGCCCTTGACCACCAGCTTGCCCGACAGGCTGCCCCGGCGGCCGTTCTTGACCATGTCGCCGAGGCGCTCGACGGAGGTCGGTTCGCCGACGATGCAGTAGTCGATACGCTCGCCGCGTGCCTCGAAAGCCTGCACGACCGCGACGGTGCCGTCGGTGGCGTCGCCTTCTTCGTCGGACGTGAGCAGCAGGGCGATGCGCCCGGGGTGGTCGGGGTGGGCGGCGACGAAGCGCTCGATGGCGGTGACGAAGGCGGCCAGCGAGGCTTTCATGTCAGCGGCGCCGCGGCCGTAGAGGTAGCCGTCGCGCTCGGTCGGGGTGAAGGGGTCGGAGGCCCAGCGATCGACCGGGCCGGTGGGCACGACGTCGGTGTGGCCGGCAAAGCACAGCGTCGGGCCGCTGCTGCCGCGGTGGGCCCACAGGTTGGAGACGCCGTTCCGGTCGATGCGCTCGAGCGTGAAGCCGAGGGGCGCGAGGCGCTCGCCGATGAGGTCGAGGCAGCCGGCGTCGTCGGGGGTGACCGAGCGGCGTGCGATCAGCTCGCGGGTTAGCGCGAGGGTGGGGGAGTCTGTGCGTGTCATGAGGCCTGAAAAAGTGGGGTGCGGCTCAGCGATCTTCGATGTTCAGGGTGAATTCGCTGAACGAGGCGCCGTCGGGCTGGGTGCTCTCGAAGTCGATGATGCCGCTGTGCTGCCGCTTCTGCGGTGTCTTGTCCTGGGTGTCGGTGCTGATCTGCGAGTTGTTGATCAGCCACGACAGGTTGGTCGGCGAGTCGGCATGGGCCAGGGCCTCGTCGAGGGTGATGGTCTGTTCGCGATAGAGACGGAACAGGTCCTGTTCGAAGGTCTGCGAGCCCGGGGCGAGGGTTTGCTCCATCGCCTCCTTGATGCCGCTGATCTCGCCGCGCTCGATCAGTTCGGCCACATGGCGGGTGTTCTGAAGCAGCTCGACCGAGGGCAGGCGCAGGCCGTCGGGGCGGCGCACCAGGCGTTGCGAGATGATGCACTTGAGCGCCACGGCCAGGTCGAGATAGAGCAGCGGCCGGTTCTCGAGCGGGAAGAAGTTAACGATGCGGTTGAGCGCATGGTAGGCGTTGTTGGCGTGCAAGGTGGCCAGGCACAGGTGGCCGGTCTGCGCATAGGCAAGCGCGGCCTGCATGGTTTCCTTGTCGCGGATTTCGCCGATCAGGATGCAGTCGGGCGCTTGGCGCATGGCGTTGCGCAGGGCCTCGTTCCAGTCGTGCGTGTCGATGCCGATCTCGCGTTGGTTGATGATCGACTTGCGGTGCTTGAACAGGTACTCGATCGGGTCTTCGATGGTGAGGATGTGACCGGTGCGGTTGCGGTTGCGGTGGTCAATCATCGACGCCATGGTGGTCGACTTGCCCGAGCCGGTGGCGCCCACCACCAGCACCAGGCCGCGCTTTTCCATGATCACGTCGCCCAGCACCTCGGGCAGCTTGAGCGAGGCCAGGGTCGGGATGTCGCCGCGGATGAAGCGCACCACGATGGCCACGCTGTTGCGCTGCCAGAAGAGGTTCACCCGGAAGTTGCCCACGTCGCGCCGGCCGAAGGAGAGGTTCATCTCCTTGTCCTTGTCGAAGCGCGCCTGCTGCTCGGGCGCCATGATCTCGTCGGCCATCCGGCGGATCATCGTCGGTTCCATCGTCTGCTGGTTGATCGGCAGCGTTTCGCCTTCGATCTTGATATGGATGGGGACGCCGGCGGTGATGAAGATGTCCGAAGCGTTCTTCTCGGCCATCAGGGTGAACAGCTTGTCGAGGATCATCGCGGTGCACTTCCTGGCGGGTAGGACAGTCGAACGGGGCGGACGCGGGCCCGCCCCGTGGCGTTATCAGGCGCCGCGCAGCAACTCGTTGATGCCGGTCTTGGCGCGTGTTTGCGCATCGACCCGCTTGACGATCACGGCGCAGTACAGGCTGTACTTCCCGTCGGCAGAGGGCAGGCTGCCCGGCACCACCACGGCGCCGGAGGGCACGCGGCCGTAGGTGACGGTGCCGGTTTCGCGGTCATAGATCTTGGTGCTCTGGCCCAGGTACACGCCCATCGAGAGAACAGCGTTCTCTTCGATAACGACACCTTCGACGACTTCTGAACGGGCGCCGACGAAGACATTGTCCTCGATGATCACCGGGCCGGCCTGCACCGGTTCGAGCACGCCGCCGATGCCGACGCCGCCCGACAGGTGCACGTTCTTGCCGATCTGGGCGCAGGAGCCGACGGTGGCCCAGGTGTCGACCATGGTGCCTTCATCGACATAGGCGCCGATGTTCACGTAGGAGGGCATCAACACCACGTTCTTGCCGATGAAGCTGCCCTTGCGCGCCGTGGCCGGCGGCACCACGCGGAAGCCGCCCTGCTGGAACTGCTCGGGGGTGTAGTCGCCGAACTTGGTGGCGACCTTGTCGTAGTAGTTGGTCGCGCCGCCCGGCATGATCGCGTTGTCGCGCAGGCGGAAGGAGATCAGCACGGCCTTCTTGATCCACTGGTTGACCACCCACTGGCCGTCAACCTTCTGCGCCACGCGCAGGCTGCCGTTGTCCAGGCCGGCGATGACTTCCTCGACCGCCTCGCGGATCTCGGCCGGGGCGCTGGTGGGCGACAGGCTGGCGCGGTTGTCGAAGGCGGTGTCGATGATCTGCTGGAGTTGTTGCATGGGGAATGTGTCCCTTTGTCGATGATTTGAATTGAATCGGTTCAAGCGCCGGCGCGGCAGAAGGCGACGATGCGCTCCGCTGCTTCGAGGCACTCGTCGGGCGAGGCCACCAGCGCGATGCGCACGTAGCCGGCCCCCGGGTTGATGCCGCCGGCGTCGCGGGCCAGATAGCTGCCCGGCAGAACCGTCACATTATATTCAGCCTGCAGGCGGCGGGCGAAGTCGGTGTCCGAACCCGGCGTGCGCGCCCACAGGTAGAAGCCGGCGTCGGGCTTCTGCACGCCGAGCCAGGGGGCGAGCATGGGCGTGATCTGATCGAACTTTTCGCGGTACAGGCGGCGATTTTCGACCACGTGGGCCTCGTCGTTCCAGGCGGCGATGGAGGCCTCCTGCACCGAGGGGCTCATGGCGCAACCGTGGTAGGTGCGATAGCGCAGGAACTGCTTGAGCACCGCCGCATCGCCCGCCACGAAGCCGGAGCGCAGGCCCGGCACATTGGAACGCTTGGACAGGCTGGAGAACACCACCAGGTTGCGGAAGTCGGTTCGCCCGAGCTGCCAGGCCGCTTCCATGGCGCCGAGCGGCGGCGCGGCTTCGTCGAAATAGATTTCCGAGTAGCACTCGTCGGCGGCAATGACGAAGCCGAATTCGTCGGACAGCGCGAACAGCGTGCGCCACTCGTCCAGCGACATCACGTGGCCGGTGGGGTTGCCCGGCGAGCAGACGTAGACCAGCTGCACGGTGCGCCAGGTGTCGGCGTCGATGCCGCTGATGTCGAAGCTGAAATCCGATGCGGCCACGGTGTTGATGAACAGCGGCTGCGCGCCGGCGAGCAGGGCGGCGCCTTCGTAGATCTGGTAGAACGGGTTCGGGCACATCACCCGGGCGTCGGGCTGCGTGCGGTCGACCACGCACTGGGCGAAGGCGAACAGCGCCTCGCGCGAGCCGGTCACCGGCAGCACCTGGGTCTCGGCCGACACGGCGCCGAGGCTGTAGCGGCGCATCAGCCAGGCGGCGATGGTCTGGCGCAGGGCGACGGTGCCGGTGGTCAGCGGGTAAGTGGCCAGGCCATTGAGGTTGGCGGCCAGGGCGTCGGTGATCAGGCGGGGCGTGTCGTGCCGTGGCTCACCGATCGACAGGCGGATGGCGCTGTGCGGCGAGTCGCTCGGCAGCCCCTCGAACAGGGCGCGCAGTTTTTCAAACGGGTAAGGCTGGAGTCGGTCGAGGTCGGGATTCACGGCTGGCTCGAAGTGGGCGCGCTGCGGTGCCAGATGTCATCAAAATGGCACGCGAGTCGGGCGGTTAAAGTCGGCGAAGATGCTATCATAGCCCGCTTACCCACAGCGCCGCGCACTCGCGCTCAACCGGCCGCGCATTGTCCGCCAGATCGAACCGCCGTGAGACTGTCCCGCCTCAAACTTGCCGGCTTCAAGACCTTTGTCGATCCGACCACCGTGTTGTCCCCCGGGCAGCTCGTCGGCGTGGTCGGCCCCAATGGTTGCGGCAAGTCCAACATCATCGATGCCGTGCGCTGGGTGCTCGGCGAAACCCGCGCGTCCGCGCTGCGCGGCGCATCGATGCAGGACGTGATCTTCAACGGCTCGACCACCCGCAAGCCGGTCTCTCGCGCCAGCGTCGAGCTGGTGTTCGACAACGCCGAAGGCAAGGCGGCCGGTCAGTGGTCGCAGTATGCAGAGATCTCGGTCAAGCGCGTGCTCGACCGCAGCGGCGACTCGTCCTACTACATCAACAACGTGCTGGTCCGCCGCAAGGATGTGGTCGACCTCTTCCTCGGTACCGGCCTCGGCCCGCGCGCCTACGCCATCATCGAGCAGGGCATGATCTCGCGCATCATCGAGGCGCGGCCCGAAGAGGTGCGCGGCTTTCTCGAAGAGGCCGCGGGCGTCACCAAGTACCGCGAGCGCCGGCGCGAAACCGAAGGGCGGCTGTCCGATGCGGGCGAGAACCTGTTGCGCCTGGACGACATCTGCCTCGAACTGGGCGAGCGCATCGGCCGGCTCGAAGCCCAGGCCGAGGTGGCCGAGCGCTATCGCCGGCTGCACCATGACCATGCCCAGAAGCAGCAGCTGTTGTGGCTGCTCAAGCGCAACGAGGCCCGCGCCGAATGCGAGCGTGTGCGCCAGGCGCTCGAAGGCGCGAGCCGCCAGATGGAGGCCGACAGCACCCGGCTGGGCGAGCTCACGGCGGCCATCGATACGGCACGGGACGCGCACCAGGCCGCCAACGACGCGGTGCAGCTTGCGCAGAACGACTTCTTCAACGCCTCGGCTGAAGTGAGCCGGCTCGAAGGCGAGCGCCAGCATCTGGCCGACAACCGCCGCCGCCTGGCCGCCCGCATCGAACAACTCGACGCGGAACACACCCATTGGGCAGACCGCCAACGCCAGCTCGTGGAAGAGCAGGCCCGCTGGCAGGCGCTGCTCGAGGCGGCCGAGCTGCGCCTGGCGCAGGCCGAGGCCCGTCATGAAGCGGCCGCCGACCGGGTGCCCGAGGCCGAGGCGCATTTTCGCGCCGCAGACGCCACTGCGGCCGCCGCGCGGCGCGAACTCTCGCAGACCGAGCAGCAAGCCCGGGTCGAAGAAACCCGCAGCGCCAGCGCCCGCCGCGCGCTCGACGCGCTGCAGGCCCGTCAGGCCCGGCTCGCCGCCGAGGAGGGGCAGATCGCCGCACCGCCAGCGGCCGAGGTTGAACAGGGTGAAATGCAGCTGGCCGCGGCCGAAGCGGCCTTGCAGCATCTGCTCGACGAAAACGAGCACCTGCAACAGATGCTGCCGGCGCAGCAGGCGGCATTCAAACAGGCGGCGGAGGCCGAGCGCGATATCCAGCGCCGCCTCACCTCGGCGCAGGCTCGCCATGACGCACTCGTCCAGCTCCAGCGCAAGGTGCAGCAGCAGGGTGCCCTGGGCGACTGGCTGCGGCGTCGCGGCCTCGAAGGCGCCACCGCCCTGTGGCAGCGGCTGGAGGTTGCCCCCGGCTGGGAGAACGCCGTCGAAGCCGTGTTGCGCGAGCGCCTCGCGGCGCTGCCCGAATCGGCGCTTGCCGACCTGGCGGCCTGGCGCGCCGAGCCGCCGCCGACCACGCTCGCGCTGATGCGGCCAGTTGATGATGCCGCGGCCGACCCCGCGCCGGTCCCCGGTGCGACACCGCTGATCGACCACCTGCGTTGCGACGCATCGCTGCGCAACACGCTGGCCCACTGGCTCGCCGGTGTGTATGCCGTCGACGACCTCGCCGCGTGGGTGGACCGCCGCGACACCCTGGCGCACGGACAGGTGCTGGTGGCACCTGACGGCCAGTGCCTGAGCCGTGACTGTTTCATCCATTACGTCGCCGATGCGCGCACCCACGGCGTGATCGAGCGTGAGCGCGAAATCCACGAACTCGATGCCCTGCTCGACACCCTCGCCGCCAGCCACGACGCCGCCCAGGCCGCCATGGCGGATGCGGAGCAGACGCTCTCGCAAACCCAGGCGCGGGCGGCCGAGCTGCGCCGCCTGCAACAGGATCGCCAGGGGGCGGTGCATCAGGCGCAGGTGGCGGTGCTCAAGCAGACCCAGGCGCGGCAGCGCGCCGAGGAGCAGCAGGCGCGCATCGCCGGTGATCTGTCGGATATTGTGCGTGCCCTGGCCGTGGAGCAGGAGCACCTGACTGCCGCCGGCAGCGAACTGTCGCGCTGCGAGGCCTTGATCGAGGTGCTGCGCGAGCGGGTCGAACATGCCAATACCGTGCGCGCCGACCGCGAGGCGGCCTACCGCGAAGCGCAGAACCAGCTGCAGAGCCTGGTGCGCGATGTGAGCGAGGCCGGGTTCTCGCAGCGCGAGTGCCGCGGCAAGCTCGACGACATCGCGCGCAACCTCGCGCTGGCTGCCGAACAATTGGACCGTATCGCACAAGAACGTAGCGCCCGTGCGGCCGAGCATGAGGCGACCGACCCGCAGGCCGGCGATGCCGCGCTGCAGGCCGCGCTCGATCAGCGCGCCTCGCGCGAGGCGGCGCTCGGGGCGCGGCGCGATCAGCTGGCCGACGCCGCGGCGCAACTCAAATCGCTTGAAGAAGACCGCTTGCGTGTCGAGCAGTCGGCGGCGCCGCTGCGCGAGCAGGTGGCCGAGCTGCGCCTGGCGCGACAGGCGGCGGAGATGGCGCAGGCGCAGCACCAGAGCCGCCTGGATGAGGTCGAGGCCGACGAGGCGGTGCTGACGCCGCTGCTGGCCGACGTGCGTGAAACCGCGCTGCAGCGCGATGTGGCCAGCCTGGCCCGGCAGATCGATGCGCTCGGCGCGGTCAACCTGGCCGCACTGGATGAACTGAAGAGCGCCAGCGAACGCAAGGGCTATCTCGACGCCCAGCACGCCGACCTGACCCAGGCCATCGCCACGCTGGAGGACGCGATCCGCCGTATCGACCGCGAAACCCGCGAGCAACTGCAGGCCACCTACGACACGGTCAGCGCCCAGTTCTCGACGCTGTTCCCGCAGCTGTTCGGTGGCGGGCAGGCGCGGCTGGTGCTGACGGGCGAGGAGATTCTCGATGCCGGCATCCAGATCGTCGCCCAGCCGCCCGGCAAAAAGAACGCCTCGATCCATCTGCTGTCCGGCGGCGAAAAGGCGCTGACGGCCATTGCGCTGGTGTTCTCGTTGTTCCAGCTCAACCCGGCGCCGTTCTGCATGCTTGACGAGGTGGATGCGCCATTGGACGATACGAACACCGGCCGTTTCTGCGAGATGGTCAAGCGCATGGCATCACAGACCCAGTTCCTGTTCATCAGCCACAACAAGATCACGATGGAAATCGCCCATCAGTTGGTCGGCGTGACGATGCAGGAGCAGGGGGTATCGCGTATTGTCGAAGTTGACATGGAAGAAGCATTGCGGATGGCGGACGCCGCCCCCGCGTGAGCAAAGAGCAAGGAAAACATGGCAATCAGTGAGTTGCAACTGGGGTTGATCGGCGCCGGCGTGGTAGCGGTGGTCGGGGTGCTTGCGTACAACAAGTGGCAGGAACGCAAGGCGCAGAAGCACGCCGAGAAGACCTTCCGATCGGAGCACCGGGACGTCCTGTTCGAGCCCAGCCTGTCGGCCGACACGCCGGTGGATATCCCCGACGACACCCCGCAGAAGGAGCCGGCGAGCAGCCCGGCGCCCGCGCCCCGCTCGGTGGCGCCGGCCGAGGTCGGGCGCAAGGCGCCGGACGTGCCGGCCGAGGTGGACGAGCGGGTGGACTGCGTGCTGCGCATTGAGTCGATCGAGCCACTGGTGGCCGGCCGGGTCTGGCAGACGCAGCAAACCGAGCTGGCCGGGCTGTCCAAGCCGGTGGGCTGGTTTGCCTTCGATGAAGGGCGGAACAAATGGATCAGCCTGGACCGCAACAGCGGCGAGGCCCACCACTGGTTCTGCGCCGCCATGCAGCTGGTCGACCGCCGCGGGCCGATCAACGATGCCGACTTCTCCCGTTTTACCGACGGCATTCAGCGGCTGGCCGATCAGTTCATGGCCATTCCCGCCGCGCCGCTGGCCCGCACCGAGGCGCTGGGCCGGGCCGAAGAGCTGGACCGCTTCTGCGCCAGCGTCGATGTGCAGATTGGTGTCAATCTGGTCAGCCGCGGTGCGCCGTTTGCCGGCACCAAGCTGCGCGGGCTGGTCGAGGCGCAGGGCATGACGCTGCGCGGCGACGGTCTGTTCCATGCCGAGGATGACGACGGCAACAGCCTGTTTGTGCTGGGCAATCTCGAGCCGACGCTGATGAGTGCCGAGGGCATGCGCGACCTGCAGACCCGCGGGCTGACGCTGATCGTCGATGTGCCGCGCGTGGCCGAAGGCGCCCAGGTGTTCGACCGCATGATGCTGGTCGCCCGCCAGCTGGCCGACACGCTGGACGCCGACCTGGTCGACGACAACCGCAGCCCCTTCGGCCCGGAGGCGGCCAAGGTGATTCGCGGCCAGATCCAGCAGTTCCAGGCGCAGATGCGCGAATATGGCCTGCCGGCCGGCAGTGCGCTGGCGATGCGCCTGTTCGCTGCGTAAGACCATGGCAGTGCCCGATTCCGAGGTGCAGCGCGCCGCAGCCCTGCGCGCCGAACTGCTGCGCCATGCGCACGCCTACTATGTGCTCGATGCGCCGACAGTGCCCGATGCCGAGTACGACCGCCTGTTTGAAGCGCTCCAGGCGCTCGAGCGTGATTTCCCTGAACTGCGCACGCCCGATTCGCCAACCCAGCGCATCGGCGGCGCGCCGCTGCCCGAACTGGCAGAAGTCCAGCACGCCGTCCCCATGCTGTCGATCTACACCGAGACCGACAAGAGCGCCCAGGGCGCGCTGGCCTTCGATGCGCGGGTGCGACGGGGGCTCGGGCTGGACGACACCGACCCGGCCGTACGCTATTCGGCCGAACTGAAATTCGACGGCCTGGCCATCAGCCTGCGCTACGAGCACGGGGTGTTGGTGCGCGCGGCCACCCGCGGTGACGGGCAGACCGGCGAGGATGTCACCCATACCGTGCGCACCATCGGCCAGATCCCGCTGCGCCTGCAGGGCGATGCGCCCGAGGTGCTCGAGGTGCGTGGCGAAATCTACATGCGCCGCGACGATTTCGAGCGCCTCAACGCGAGTCAGCGCGAGCGCGGCGAAAAAACCTTCGTCAACCCGCGCAACACGGCAGCCGGCGCCATCCGTCAGCTCGATCCGGCGATCACCCGCCGCCGCCCGCTGTCGTTCTTTGCCTATGGCCTGGGTCAGACCGCCGGCTGGACCGAGCCGGCGACCCACAGCGGCCTGCTCGACGCCCTGGCGGGGTTCGGCTTTCCGGTGTGCGAGCATCGCTGCGTGGCGGAGGGGCCGGCGGGGCTGATCGACTTCCATGCGCGGATCGAGGCGCAGCGCGATGCCTTGCCCTACGATATCGATGGCGTGGTGTACAAGGTGGATGATCGCAGCCTTCAGCGTGAGCTCGGCTTTGTCAGCCGCGAGCCGCGCTGGGCGGTGGCGCACAAATATCCGGCGCAGGAAGAGATGACCCGCCTGCTGGACATCGAGATCCAGGTCGGGCGTACCGGTGCGCTGACGCCGGTGGCGCGTCTGGCGCCGGTGTTCGTTGGCGGTGTGACGGTCACCAATGCCACCTTGCACAACGAGGACGAGATCCGCCGCAAGGATGTGCGTATCGGCGACCAGGTGATCGTGCGACGCGCCGGCGATGTGATTCCCGAGATCGTCGGCCCGGTGCTGGCCCATCGCGACGGCTCAGAACGTGAGTTCGTCATGCCGACGACCTGTCCGGTGTGTGGCTCGCATGCCGTGCGCGGCGAGGACGAAGCGGTGGCGCGTTGTTCCGGCGGCTTGTTCTGCGCGGCGCAACGCACCCAGGCCATCATCCATTTTGCCAGCCGCAAGGCGCTCGATATCGAAGGCCTTGGCGACAAGCTGATCGAGCAACTGGTGGAGCAGGGGCTGGTCAAGACGGCGGCCGACCTGTTTTCACTGTCGGTGGACACGCTGGCCGCCCTGGAGCGGATGGCGCAGAAGTCGGCCGCCAACGTGGTCGCTGCCATCGACAAGAGCCGCAACACGACGCTGCAGCGGTTCATCTACGCGCTGGGCATTCGCAATGTGGGCGAATCGACCGCGCGCGACCTGGCCCGCCATTTCGGCGGCCTCGATGCCTTGCTCGGCGCCGACGTCGCTGCGCTGGAAGCGGTGCCCGATGTGGGGCCGATCGTGGCCAAATGCATCGTCGAGTTCTTTGCCGAGCCGCATAATCGCGATGTCATTGCCGCCTTGCGCGCTGCCGGCATCTGCTGGGAAGAGCACGAACCGGCGCAGGCGGCGAGCGGGCCGCTGGCCGGTAAAACGCTGGTCATCACCGGTACCTTACCCTCCTTGTCGCGTGACGAGGCGCGTGCGCTGGTCGAGGCGGCCGGTGGCAAGGTCGCTGGCTCGGTGTCGAAGAAAACCGATTATCTCGTCGCGGGCGAGGCCGCGGGCAGCAAGCTGGCCAAGGCTGAGTCGCTGGGCGTTCCGGTGCTCGATGAAGCGGCACTGCATGCCTTGCTCGCCGGCGGCGACACGAATTTGCTTACGGAGTCATCTACATGAAAATTGTTACCAAGGCCGTGTTTCCCGTGGCCGGCATGGGCACCCGCTTTCTGCCGGCGACCAAGGCCAGCCCCAAGGAGATGCTGCCGATCGTCGACAAGCCGCTGATCCAGTACGCCGTGGAAGAGGCGGTTGCCGCTGGCGTGACCGACCTGATCTTCATCACCGGGCGCACCAAGCGGGCGATCGAGGACCACTTCGACAAGGCCTACGAGCTGGAGACCGAGCTGGAGGCCCGCGGCAAGAAGGACATGCTCGAGCTGGTGCGAAACACCGTGCCGTCGCATGTCAATTGCATTTACATCCGCCAGCCTGAAGCACTCGGCCTGGGCCATGCGGTGCTGTGTGCCGCCCCGGTGATCGGCGACGAGCCGTTTGCCGTGATCCTTGCTGACGACCTGCTCGACAACCCGGGCGGTGAGCCGGTGCTCAAGCAGATGGCCTCGGTCTACAACTACCATCGCTGCTCGGTGCTCGGCACCATGAACGTGCCGCGCGAGGCAACCCGCCAGTACGGCATCGTCAGCACCGAACGCCAGGACGGCGCGGTGCAGCGCATGACCGGCATCGTCGAAAAGCCGAATCCGGCCGATGCGCCGACGACGCAGGCCGTGGTCGGCCGCTACATCCTGACGCCGCGTATTTTCGAGCATCTGCGCAATGTCACCCCGGGCGCTGGCGGCGAGTTGCAGCTGACCGACGCCATCGCCTCCTTGCTCAAGGAAGAGGCGGTGCTGGCGCACCAGTACGACGGGGTGCGCTATGACTGCGGTTCCAAGCTCGGCTATCTGAAGGCAACGGTCGAATTCGGCCTGCGCCACGCGGAAGTCGGCAGCGGCTTTGCGGAATTCCTCGCGACGCGGGGTGAAGCGGCCGCCCTGCCGGAGGCCTGAGCCCGCCCGGCGCAAAGCGCGACCCGAAAACGACAACGCCCCGCACATGCGGGGCGTTGTCCTTTGGTGCTGGCCGGTGGCTTACATGCCCTGGTAGATCGGCCCCTCGCCACCCTGCGGCGTCACCCAGTTGATGTTCTGGGTCGGGTCCTTGATGTCGCAGGTCTTGCAGTGCACACAGTTCTGCGCATTGATCTGCAAGCGAGGCGTGTCGCCCTCGCGCACGATTTCATACACGCCGGCCGGGCAGTAGCGCTGCTCGGGGGCGTCGTAGATCGCCAGGTTGGTCTCGATGGCCACAGCCGGGTTCTTCAGTTGCAGATGGCAGGGCTGTTCTTCCTCGTGGTTGGTGTTCGAGAGGAAGACCGAGGACAGGCGGTCGAAGGTCAGGACGCCGTCGGGTTTCGGATAGTTGATCGGCGTGCATTCGGCGGCCGGCTTGAGCTTGCCGTGGTCGGCCGTGTTGTGCAGCGTCCAGGGCGTCTTGCCGCCGAACAGGCGCTGGTCGATGCCGAACAGGAGGGAGCCCATCCACAGGCCCTTGCTCATGTAGGCCTTGAAATTGCGCGTCTTGCGCAGTTCGGTGTAGAGCCAGCTGGCCTTGAAGGCCTCGGGGTAGGCGGTCAGCGTGTCACGCTCGCGCTCGGCGCCCAGGGCGGCGAATGCGGCCTCGGCGGCCAGCATGCCGGACTTGATGGCGCTGTGCGTGCCCTTGATGCGTGCCGCGTTGAGGAAGCCGGCGTCACAGCCGATCAGCGCGCCGCCCGGGAACACCAGCTCGGGCAGCGACTGCAGGCCGCCGGCAGCGATGGCGCGGGCGCCATACGACAGCCGCTTGCCGCCCTCGAGGAAGCCGCGCACGTCCGGGTGCAGCTTGTAGCGCTGGAATTCTTCGTAGGGCGACAGGTAGGGGTTGCTGTAGTTGAGGCCGACCACGAAGCCGACCGCCACCAGGTTGTCCTCCAGGTGATACATGAAGGAGCCGCCATAGGTGTGGTTGTCCAGCGGCCAGCCGGCGGTGTGCATCACCAGCCCCGGCTTGTGCTTGGCCGGATCGATCTCCCACAGCTCCTTGATGCCGATGCCGTAGGTTTGTGGATCGCAGTCCTTGCGCAGGTCGTAGCGGGCTTCGAGTGACTTGCCCAGATGACCGCGCACGCCTTCGGCAAAGAAGGTGTATTTGGCGTGCAGCTCCATGCCCGGCTGGTAGTTGGGGCCGGGCTCGCCGTCGCGGCCGACACCCATGTCACCGGTGACCACGCCCTTGACCGCGCCGTTGTCGTCATACAGCACGTCGGCGCCGGCAAAGCCGGGATAGACCTCGACGCCGGCCGCTTCGGCCTGCTCGCCGAGCCATTTGACGACATTGCCGAGGCGGACGATGTAGTTGCCGTGGTTGAGGAAACAGTCGGGCAGCAGCGCATTGGGCAGCTGGCGCGAGCCGGTTTCGTTGAGCATGACGAAGCGGTCTTCGCTCACCTCGGTGGTGATGGGGGCGCCCATGGACTTCCAGTCGGGCAACAGCTCGTCGAGCGCCCGTGTGTCGAGCACGGCGCCCGAGAGCGTGTGCGCGCCGATCTCGGCCGCCTTCTCGATCAGGCAGACGGAAACTTCCTTGCCGGCTTCGGTCGCCAGTTGCTTGAGGCGAATGGCTGCCGACAAGCCGGCCGGCCCGCCGCCGACGACGAGAATGTCGAACTCCATGGATTCGCGTTCCATTACGTTCTCCTTTAGGTGATGCTGTGTTATTGATTTCGTGCCTGGCTGGTAGGCACAGGCCCGTTTTTCTTGCAAAATCGGTGAGTGTTTAACATACGCTGCCGTATGTTACTCCAAGCGCCGACCAAATGAGAAGAGTACACCCGGAGAGAGCCGATATGACAGAACCGCGCATTTTGCTGCACACCACGCGCATTCCCGTCCGCTGGGGCGATATGGATGCCTATCGCCATGTGAACAACACGATCTATTTCCGTTTCTGCGAGCAGGCGCGGGTGGAGTGGTTGGAGGCGGCGGGGTTTGCCGTGTCGCTGGACCAGACCGACGGGCCGGTGATCATCAATGCCGCATGTACCTTCATGATTCCGATCAACTACCCGGCCACGGTGGTCGTGCGCCTCTACGCCGGGGCGCCCGGACGCAGCAGCGTGATGAACTGGTACGAGATCGGCATCGAGGGCGATGACCGGGTGTATGCCGAAGGCAGTGCCAAGGTTGTGTGGATGAACCATTTGACCGGAAAATCGGTACCCTTGCCCGAGACGCTGCGGGCGACGCTGGAAAATTAACTATAATCAAACGCATTCAATATAAACACGGAGACAGCCATGCCTGAAGCGCGCAATCTTGATCAACCCTTGTGGTCGCCCGCCCCGGAACGGGTCGCCGGCAGCCAGATGACCGCCTTCCGTGAGCGCGTGAACGCGCGCTGGGGGCTCGATCTGGCCGACTATGACGCGCTGCATGCCTGGTCTGTCGATCAGCCTGAACAGTTCTGGACGGCGATCTGGTCGTTTGGTGAGGTCGTCGGCGAAGCGGGCGCAACGGTGCTCGAAAACGGCGACCGCATGCCCGGGGCGCGGTGGTTCCCGCAGGCCCGCCTGAACTATGCGCAGAACCTGCTGCGTCGCCGCGATGGTGGCGAGGCGCTGGTGTTCTGGGGCGAGGACAAGGTCAAGCTGCGCTACACCTGGGGTGAGCTGTATCGCGAGGTGGCGCATTTCGCTGCCGCGCTGCGCGACATGGGCGTGGGGCCCTGCGATCGGGTGGCGGCCTACATGCCGAACATGCCGCAGACCATCGTCGCCATGCTGGCCGCGTCGAGCATCGGCGCGATCTTCACTTCGGCCTCGCCGGACTTCGGCGAGCAGGGCGTGCTCGATCGTTTCGGCCAGACCGAACCCAAGCTGCTCATCACCGTCGATGGCTATTTCTACAATGGCAAGTCGGTCGATTGCCACGCCAAGGTGGCGGCCATCGTGGCCGGGCTGCCCTCGCTCGAGCGCGTGGTCGTGGTGCCGTATCTCAAGGCGGAGCCGGTGCTCGAGGGCATTGCCCACGCGCGCAGCTGGAGCGCCTTCCTCAAGCCGCATCTGACGGTGACCGAGATCGACTTTGCCCAGCTGCCCTTCGATCATCCGCTGTACATCATGTATTCGTCGGGTACCACGGGCGTGCCCAAGTGCATCGTGCATTGCGCCGGGGGGGCGCTGCTCCAGCACATCAAGGAGCACCGTCTGCACACCGACGTCAAGCCGGGCGACCGCCTGTTCTATTTCACCACCTGCGGCTGGATGATGTGGAACTGGCTGGTGTCGGGCCTGGCCGTGGGCGCCACGCTGTTGCTCTTTGATGGTTCGCCCTTCGTGGACGAAGGCGACATCCTGTTCGACTACGCCGACGCCGAGGGCATGACCCACTTCGGTACCTCGGCCAAGTTCATCGACCACCTCGCCAAGCTCGGCCGCCGTCCGGCCGATACCCACAAGCTCGATACCGTGCGCGCCATCATGTCCACCGGCAGCCCGCTGGTGCCTGAAGGCTTCGACTATGTGTACGAGGCGATCAAGAAGGATGTCTGCCTGTCGTCGATCTCCGGCGGCACCGACATCCTGTCGTGCTTCGTGCTGGGCAACCCCGTGCTGCCGGTGTGGCGAGGCGAGATCCAGTGCAAGGGTCTGGGCATGGCGATCGAGGTGTTCGACGACAACGGCAAGCCGGTGCGTGGCGAAAAGGGCGAGCTGGTGTGCACCAAGCCGTTCCCGGTGATGCCGATCGGCTTCTGGAACGACCCGGACAACGCCAAGTACCACGCCGCATATTTCGAGCGTTTCGACAACATCTGGTGCCATGGCGACTTCTGCGAGGTGACCGAGCATGGCGGCCTGGTCATCCATGGCCGCTCGGATGCCACGCTCAACCCCGGCGGGGTGCGCATCGGCACCGCCGAGATCTATCGCCAGGTCGAAAAGCTCGACGAGATCCTCGAATCGATCGTGATCGGCCAGGACTGGCAGAACGATGTCCGCGTGGTGCTGTTCGTCAAGCTGCGTGAAGGTATCGTGCTCGACGAGGCGCTGATCAAGAAGATCAAGCAGACCATTCGTGACAACACCACGCCGCGCCATGTGCCGGCCCAGGTGGTGGCGGTGGACGACATCCCCCGCACCCGCAGCGGCAAGATCGTCGAACTGGCAGTGCGCAACGTGGTGCATGGTCGCCCGGTCAAGAACGTCGAGGCGCTGGCCAACCCGGAGGCGCTGGACTTCTACCGTGACCGCCAGGAGCTTGGCCAGTGAGCGTCGGCCCGCGGATCCAGGCGGCCGCCTCGTCGCTGCTGATCGTCGACCTGCAGGCCCGCCTGCTGCCGGCGATCGACCAGGGCGAGGCGGTTGTCGCCCATACCGTATGGCTGATGCAGATTGCGCGCCGGCTGGGCGTGCCCGTGGTGATCACCGAGCAGTATCCCCACGGTCTGGGGCCAACGGCGCCGGCGGTGCTGGACGAGGCCGAGGGGGCGCAACGGGTCGAGAAGATCTGTTTCTCCAGCCACAGCGACGCCCGACTGGCGGGCACGGCGGTCGATGCGCGGCCGCAGGTGGTGGTGTGCGGGGCCGAGACGCATGTGTGCGTGCTGCAGACCGTGCTCGACCTCCGGGCGGCCGGCAAGGCCGTGTTCGTGGTGGAGGAGGGCGTCGGCTCGCGCCAGCCGCGCGACAAGGCGCTGGCGCTCGAGCGCATGCGCACCCACGGCATCGACATCGTGTCGCGCGAGATGGTGGCCTTCGAGTGGCTCGAGCGCGCCGGAACCGACGTGTTCCGGGCGATCAGCCGCAACTTCATCCGCTGACGCAGACACCGCCGCGCAGCGGCGAGGGCAACAAAAAAAGGCCGCGTGTGTCGGTTTGAGCACGCCGTCTTTTCGGCTATCATTGCGCTTTCCCGCAGTTGCCATTTCCATGACTAAGTATGTCTTCGTTACGGGCGGTGTCGTTTCCTCGCTAGGCAAGGGCATCGCAGCCGCCTCGCTGGGCGCCATCCTTGAGTCCCGCTCCATCAAGGTTACCCACCTCAAGCTCGACCCCTACATCAACGTCGATCCCGGCACCATGAGCCCGTTCCAGCACGGCGAAGTGTTCGTGACCGAGGATGGGGCCGAAACCGATCTCGATCTTGGCCATTACGAGCGCTTCACCAGCGCCAAGATGTCCAAGCGCAACAACTTCACCACCGGCCAGATCTACGAATCGGTGCTCAAGAAAGAGCGTCGTGGCGAGTATCTGGGCAAGACGGTGCAGGTGATCCCGCACATCACCGACGAGATCAAGACCTTCATCAAGCGTGGTGCCGAAGGCGCCGACGTGGCCATCGTCGAAGTCGGTGGCACGGTCGGTGACATCGAGTCGCTGCCGTTCCTCGAGGCGATCCGCCAGATGGGCATCGAAGAGGGCCGTAACGGCACCTGCTTCATCCACCTCACGCTGTTGCCCTACATCCCGACCGCCGGTGAGCTGAAAACCAAGCCGACCCAGCACTCCGTGAAGGAACTGCGCGAGATCGGCATCCAGCCCGATATCCTGCTGTGCCGCGCCGACCGCTCGATCCCGGCCGACGAGCGCCGCAAGATCGCGCTGTTCTGCAACGTCATGCCCGAGGCGGTGATCGAGGCGCTCGACGCCAGCTCCATCTACAAGATCCCCGGCCTGCTGCATGACCAGATGCTCGACGAGATCGTCTGCCACAAGCTGGGCATCCTCGCCCGTGCGGCCGACCTGTCGGTGTGGGAGCGCCTGATCTTCGCCCTCGAGAACCCCGAGCGCGAGGTGGACATCGCCTTCGTCGGCAAGTATGTCGACCTCACCGAGTCGTACAAGTCGCTGATCGAGGCCATCAACCACGCCGGCCTGCACACCCGCAGCAAGGTCAACATCCACTACCTCGACTCCGAAGTGATCGAAACCGAAGGTATCGGCGTGCTGACCAAGATGGACGCCATCCTGGTGCCGGGCGGCTTCGGCAAGCGCGGCACCGAGGGCAAGATCATGGCCATCCGCTATGCCCGCGAAAACAAGGTGCCGTATCTCGGCATCTGCCTGGGCATGCAGCTGGCGGTGGTGGAATACGCCCGCCATGTTGCCGGCATGGAAGACGCCCACAGCACCGAGTTCGACGACAAGACCAAGCATCCGGTGATCGGCTTGATCACCGAATGGCTCGATCGCAGCGGCCAGGTGGAGCGGCGCAACAACGCCTCCGACCTTGGCGGCACGATGCGCCTGGGCGGCCAGATCTGCCATCTGACCGAAGGCACGCTGGCTCGCGAGGTGTATGGCCGCGCCGACGTGATGGAGCGCCACCGCCATCGCTACGAGGTGAACAACACCCTGCTGAACAAGCTTGAAAAAGCCGGTCTCAAGGTGTCGGGCCGCGCCCCGGCGACCGACCTGTGCGAAATGATCGAACTGCCGGACCACCCCTGGTTCGTCGGCTGCCAGTTCCACCCCGAATTTACCTCCAACCCGCGCCACGGCCACCCGCTGTTTACCGCTTTCGTCAAGGCGGCGATTGCCGCCAGCGCGACGCAGGAGACCGCCAATGAAGCTGTGTGATTTCGAGGTTGGCCTCGACCGGCCGTTTTTCCTGATTGCCGGCCCGTGTGTCATCGAGTCGCGGGAGCTGGCGCTCGAGACGGCCACCGAGCTGAAGGCCATTTGCGCCGAGCTCGGCATCCCGTTCATCTACAAATCGTCCTTCGACAAGGCCAACCGTAGCTCGGGCAAGTCCTTCCGCGGTCCCGGTATGGCCAGGGGGCTCGACATCCTCGCCGAGGTGCGCGAAACCGTTGGTGTGCCGGTGCTCACCGATGTGCACGCCATCGACGAGATCGCCGCCGTGGCCAAGGTGGTCGATGTGCTGCAGACGCCGGCCTTCCTGTGTCGCCAGACCGATTTCATCGAGGCCGTGGCCACCTGCGGCAAACCGGTGAACATCAAGAAGGGCCAGTTTCTCGCCCCCGGCGACATGAAGAACGTGGTCGACAAGGCCAAGGCCGCCAATGGCGGCGCCGACACCATCATGGTGTGCGAGCGGGGCGCGTCGTTCGGCTACAACAACCTGGTGTCCGACATGCGCTCGCTGGCGATCATGCGCGAGACCGGTTGCCCGGTGGTGTACGACGCGACCCACTCGGTGCAGCTGCCGGGCGGGCAGGGCACGGTGTCGGGCGGCCAGCGCGAGTTCGTGCCGGTGCTGGCACGCGCGGCAGTCGCCACCGGCATTGCCGGCCTGTTCATGGAAACCCACCCGACGCCGGAAACGGCCCTGTCCGACGGCCCCAATGCCTGGCCGCTGCCCCGGATGAAAGCCCTGCTCACCACCTTGCGCGACATCGACGCCCTGGTGAAGCAAGCCGGCTTTCTTGAGCAGGCCTGAACACAGAACAACCATTGATCTAGAAATCCGAAGCTTGAGAGGACTGTTATGAGTGCGATTGTTGACATCATCGCCCGCGAAGTACTGGATTCGCGCGGCAACCCGACTGTTGAAGCCGATGTGCTGCTCGAATCCGGCGTCATGGGCCGTGCCGCGGTGCCGTCCGGCGCCTCGACCGGCGAGCGCGAAGCCATCGAGCTGCGTGATGGCGATGCCAGCCGTTACCTCGGCAAGGGCGTGATGCAAGCGGTAGAGAACGTCAATACCGAGATCTCCGAAGCGCTGATCGGCCTGGATGCCGAAGAGCAGGCCTTCATCGACCGCACCCTGATCGACCTCGACGGGACCGAAAACAAATCGCGCCTCGGCGCCAACGCCACGCTGGCCGTCTCCATGGCCGTGGCCAAGGCCGCCGCTGAAGAAGCCGGCCTGCCGCTGTACCGCTATTTTGGCGGCTCGGGCCCGATGGCCCTGCCGGTGCCGATGATGAACGTCATCAACGGCGGCGCGCACGCCAACAACTCGCTGGACATCCAGGAATGCATGATCATGCCGGTGTCCATGGGCAGCTTCCGTGAAGCGCTGCGTTGCGGCGCCGAGATCTTCCATCACCTGAAGAAGATCACCGACAAGCGCGGCTACCCCACCACGGTGGGTGACGAGGGCGGCTTTGCCCCCAACGTCGCCGGCACCGAAGAGGCGCTGAACCTGATCCAGGAAGCCATCTCCGCCGCCGGCTACGAGCCGGGCACCGATGTGCTGCTGGCGCTGGACTGCGCCGCCAGCGAGTTCTACAAGGATGGCCAGTACGTGCTCGCCGGCGAGGGCCTGACCCTCAGCGCCGACGGCTTTACCGACTACCTCGCCACCTTGGTCGATCGCTTCCCGATCGTCTCCATCGAAGACGGCATGGCCGAGAACGACTGGGCTGGCTGGAAGCTGCTGACCGAGCGTCTGGGCAAGAAAGTGCAACTGGTGGGCGATGACTGCTTCGTCACCAACACCAAGATCCTGGCGCGTGGCATCGAAGAGGGCGTGGGCAACTCGATCCTCATCAAGATCAATCAGATTGGCACGTTGTCCGAAACCTTCGCCGCGGTCGAGATGGCCAAGCGCGCGGGTTACACCTCGGTGATCTCGCACCGCTCGGGCGAAACCGAAGACAGCACCATCGCCGATATCGCGGTGGGCCTGAACGCCATGCAGATCAAGACCGGTTCGCTGTCGCGCTCGGACCGTATCTCGAAGTACAACCAGCTGCTGCGCATCGAGGAAGACCTCGGCGATACGGCCAGCTACCCGGGTCTGTCCGCGTTCTACAACCTGCGTCGCCGCTGAGCTGATGTCGGCGCTGCGCATTCGGCCGCATCTGCGGTAGTACAGGACACGCCGAGCCGGTCGCCTGACCGGCTTCGGCGGACCACCTCATGCGCTGGCCTGTCCTGATTCTGCTCCTGCTCGTCGTGGTGCTTCAGTATCCGCTCTGGTTCGGCAAGGGCGGCTGGTTCCGCGTGTGGGAGACCGAACGGCAGCTGGTCGAGCAGCAGGCGCTCAATCACAAGCTCGAGCAGCGCAATGCCGGCCTGGACGCGGAAATCCGCGATCTCAAGACCGGCACCGACGCGATCGAGGAGCGTGCGCGCTTCGAACTGGGCCTGACCAAGCCGGACGAAATCTTCGTCCAGGTGCCGCAGAAGCGTTGAGTGCGCCCACCGGCGCGCGTCAAAGAATCTGGTTGATGTCCTCGCGCTGAACCAGTTCGCGCTCGAAGTTGCATTGTTCGTCGCCCAGCGCATCGCGGGCCGACACCATGCCGATCGGTTTGCCCTGATCGACCACCGGCACATGCCGGAATCCCCCGTCATACATGAGATGAAGCGCATGCCCCAGCGGCAGGCTGGCGCTGACGGTGATCGGCTTGGTGGTCATCACGGCCGACAGCGGCGTTGTGGTCGGATCGACGCCTTTGGCGAGCACGCGCTGCAGCGCGTCCCGTTCGGTGAAAATCCCGGCCAGCGTCCCGTTGTCGATGACCAGGATGGCGCCGACATGTGCTTTTGACATGGCCTGCGCGGCATCACGAACCGTTGTCTGCGGCGATGCCGTGATCAGCGACTTGCCGGCGATGACCTGCTTGATCATTCGTTGTGGCATGGTGTGCTCCTCCGAAAAATCGTTTCAACTGTCGGACTGCAAACTGCGGGCGCCATCAAAGCGGCGCGCGAAATAGCGGTTGTCCATGCGCTCGACCCGCACCTCGCCCTTGCTGCTCGGCGCGTGGATGAATTTCCCGTCGCCCAGATAGATACCCATGTGGGAGTAGGGGCGGTTGAGCGTATTGAAGAAGACCAGGTCGCCTGGCTGGAGCGCGTCGGCGTCGATGGTGCGAGTCCGTGCGGCGATCTGGGCCGCGTTGTGCGGCAGGCGAACACCGCTGACCTGTTCGACGATGTAACTGACCATGCCGCTGCAGTCCAGGCCGGCTTCGGGATTGCGGCCGCCGAAACGATAGCCGGTGCCCAGCAGGCCGTAGGCGAACAGCACGATCTGCTCGGCATCGCCGGTGTTGGCCAGCTGGACATAGCTGCCGGTCGGCGGCATGGGGGCACTGCCTGGCGTGGTGACGGCCCGCGGTGGCGGTGGGGTGATGGTCGAGCATCCTGATGCGGCCAGGACGAGGACCAGCGCGGCGGACAGCAGTGAGCGATGCATGTTGCTTCCGGACGGATGGGTGCCGCCAGCTTAGTGCAAGCCTTGTCAGGCGTCCAGACGGAAGGTGACCGGGCCGTGGTTGGTCAGGCTGACATGCATCTCGGCGCCAAAGCGCCCAGTCGCCACCTGGGGGTGGTGGTCGCGGGCTTCGGCCACCAGCGCGTCGAACAACTGTTCCGCCAGTGCCGGCGGCGCGGCGGTGCTGAAGCCGGGCCGTGTGCCTTTGCGGGTGTCGGCGGCGAGGGTGAACTGCGGCACCAGCAGCAGGCCGCCGGCCACGTCGCGCAGCGAGAGGTTCATCCGGTCGTCCGCATCCTGGAAGACCCGGTAGCCCAGCAGGCGCTCGACCATGCGTTGCACGTTGCGCGGGCCGTCGCTCGGTTCGACGCCAATCAGCGCAAGCAGGCCCGCCCCGATTCGTCCGATGCATTCGCCGTCAACCACCACCTCGGCATGGGTGACCCGCTGGATCAGCGCGATCACACCGCCTCTCCGGAGAGCCGGCAGGTCTTGGGCGATTCGCCGTCGCGGGCGACGAGGCTGCGGTCGTGCTCCAGTTGCAGGGCAACATCGGCACTCTGGAAGCGCCCCTCGGCGGTCTGGGCGAGCGTGAATACGCCGTCGCCGGACCGGAAGCGGGCGTGATCGGCATGGACGGCGACGGAGAAGCGCTCGCCGTCCGGGCAGACAAAGCGTGCCTGACGCTCAGCGTGGGCGAGGTCGGCATAGCCGGCAACGCCGGCGGCGGTGGAGCCAAGGGCGAGCAGGCCGACTACAAACAGGGTAATTCGAGGCATATCCGGGTTGGTGAGGGCAGGTTAATCGATCAGTTCGATGGTGCCATTGACGTGCACGCTGACGGTGCTGTCGCCGGCTTCGACGGGGGCCGCCTTGACGGCCATCTCGGCCATTGCCGCGCCGCGGAACATGGGCATGGGGCCGCCTTGCTCGTTGATGCTCAAGGCCTTGAGGCGGTACTTGCGGCCCAGGGTCTCGGTGACCAGCTGCGCGCGCGCCTCGAAGGCCTTGAGCGCCTCGCGGGTGGCGGCATCGTTGGCAGCACGCAGGGTGGTGGGGGCCGGCATCAGCTGGAGGCTGCCGATCGCCAGGGTGCTCTGCAACTCTCCGATCAGGCGCGAAAGCGCCGCAATGTCGGTGCTCTCCAGTGCGAGATGGCTGCGCATGCGCCAGCCGGTGATGGTCTGGTTGTTGCGGCCGCTGCTCGACGGCGTGCTGTAGATCGGCCAGGTTGAGGTGCTGCCGGTTTTGACCGATACCGTGGTGTAGGGCTTGGCGATGGCCAGCGCCGCGGCGATGGCCTGATTGACCGCGCGGGCGACGGCGGCCGGCTCGTTGGCGCTGGCTTCGAAATAGGCGTCGGCGCGGGCGAGGTCGTTCGCCGCGATAGCCGTTCCTTGTGCGGAGAGCTCGATGGTCGGCAGCGTGTCGGCGGCGTAGCTATTGAAGGCGAACGTCGCGAGCAGCGCGATGGCAGCGCGACGCCAGCGGTCGGGTCGGTTCATGTCATGTCGTCCGGGACGTGGGATGCCACCTTATACCGGAAGCGCGCGGCGAGGGGCAGGGGGGTGGTGTAATCGATTGTGACGCTAGGGCACCAGCGGCGGCGTATTGACGCGTATTGCGCGACGCGGGATGATCGTGCGCTTTTCCGCCTGACAGGACGTGCGCATGTCGCCCCATCTCGCCGGTGCGCTGTATGTGGCCGTCTCGGCCAGCTGTTTCGGCGCCATGGCCATCTTCGCAAAATACGCTTACCAGGACGGCGTGGATGTGCCGACCCTGCTGCTGCTGCGATTCTCGATTGCCGCCGTGACCATGGTGGCGATCGTCATCGTACAGCGTCGCGTCTGGCCGCGCGGGCTCAATTTCTGGTTGCTCGCCGCGATGGGCGGCATCGGCTATGTGGGGCAGTCATACTGCTTCTTCTCGGCGCTGGAGTTCGCCTCCGCTGCGCTGGTGGCGCTACTGCTCTACCTGCACCCCTTCATGGTGACGCTGTTGAGTGCGGCGCTGTTCGGCCAGGCGCTGACCCGGATCCGGCTGCTGGCCGTCCTGGCCGCCTTGCTGGGGACCGCGCTGATCATTGGTGCCGATGTGTCCGGCCAGCCGGTGGGCATTGCGCTGGGCGTGGCCGCTGCGGTGATCTACTCGGCCTACCTGCTGACGGCCAACCGCGTCATGCGCCACGAAGACCCGGTGGCCGCCAGCACGCTGGTGATGAGCGCAGCGGCCGTGTCGCTGGCCGTGCTGGCGAGCTTCAATGGCGTGGCCCTGCCGCAGAGCCTGCCCGGCTGGAGCGCCATCCTGGCGATCGCCGGGGTGTCCACGGTGATTGCGATGGTGTGCCTGTTCATCGGGATCCAGCGCCTCGGCGCGGCCGACGCGGCAACGCTGTCGACGCTGGAGCCGGTGGTCACCACCGTGCTGGCAGCGGCCTTGCTCGGCGAACAGATCAGTGCGGTGCAGGTGCTCGGTGGCGGGGTCATCCTCGGCGCGGTGATCGTGCTGGCGCGCTACGGCCAGCCGGCCCCCCGGCCGGCACCATAAAAAAGCGCGCAGACAGTGCTGCGCGCCAAAGACTTCTTGCCTGGAGGAGTGCGGATGTCGCGGAGACATCCGACGCCTTGAACTGTAAAGGCGATCAGGCGACCTGCCTTTGATCTGCGTTAAACCGGCGCCACATAGCCGGCGGCGGCGGGCGGATCGAGTCGGCGCAGCCCCTCGGCGTGTTCGCTGAGGTGGCGCACATAGTTGTTGGCGCTGTGGATGAGGCCGGCCACTTCTTCGTCGGTGAGCGTGCGTATGATGCGCCCGGGGGAGCCGACGACCAGCGAGTGGTCGGGAATTTCGCGGCCTTCGGGGATCAGCGCGTTGGCGCCGATCAGACAGCCCCGGCCGATCTTTGCACCGTTGAGCACGATGGCGTTGATGCCGATGAGCGAGCCGTCGCCGATCTCGCAGCCGTGCAGCATGGCCATGTGACCGATGGTGACGTTGGCGCCGATGGTCAGCGGCACGCCGTCGTCGGTGTGCAGCACCGAGCCGTCCTGGACGTTGCTGTTGTCGCCGATGGTAATCGGGTCGTTGTCGCCGCGAAGCACCGCGTTGTACCAGATGCTCACATTGCGGCCGAGCACCACCCGCCCCAGCACCGTCGCGTTGTCAGCCACCCAGCTGCCGGCACCGAGTACCGGAGTGCGGTCGTCAAGCGCGTATATCGCCATTGTGTTGTCCTCTCTGCCCGGGCGTCTGCGCGCCTGTCCGCCGCCCACCGGCGGCGTGAAAAAACGGCAATCATATCAACCATATGCTGCGCTGCAAACAGAAAAATCCCGCGAAACCACGGCAATCCGGCTGCACGGACAGGCGTCGCCGCGGCGGCAGTGATAGCATGCGACGTCTCCAGAAATTGCCAATCGCGCGCCAATGCTCAGTTATCGCCATGCCTACCATGCCGGCAATCATGCCGACGTCCTCAAGCACCTGACGCTGATGTTGACGCTCGACTATTTCAACCAGAAACCGGCGCCGTACTGGTATATCGACACCCATGCCGGGCCGGGCAGCTACCGCCTGGACCAGGGGCCGGCGGCGCGGACCCGTGAGTTCGATACCGGCCTGGGCCGGATTGCCGGAGCCACGCCGCGTCCCAAGTCGATCCGGCGTTATCTTGACGTGGTGGGCTGCAACAGCGACGGCACGCTGCCGGCGGTCTATCCGGGGTCGCCGGAGATTGCGCACCGGCTGGTGCGCAGCGATGACCGGCTGCGCGTGTTCGAGCTGCATCCGACCGACTTCGACGCGCTGAACAAACACTTTGCACCGGCGGCGCGGCAGGTGCAGGTCAGCAAATCCGACGGCTTTGCCGCGCTCAAGGCCTTGCTGCCGCCGCCGACACGGCGCGCAGTGGTGTTGATCGACCCGCCTTACGAGGTCAAGCAGGACTACGACACGCTGGTCACCACGCTCGAGGCGAGCCTCAAACGCTTTGCGACCGGCTGTTTCCTGATCTGGTATCCCATCCTGGCGCGCCCGGAGTCCCGGCGCCTGCCCAAGAAGCTTCTCAAGCTGGGCGAGACGGCGCGTGGCTGGTTGCATGCCACGCTGGAAGTCAGTGTGCCCGCGGCCGACGGCCTGGGCATGACCGGCAGCGGCATGTTCGTGCTCAACCCGCCCTGGCTGCTGGCCGACCAGCTTGCCGAGGCGCTGCCGTGGCTGACGCAGCACATGGGGGAGGGCGTGCCGGCGCGTTATCAACTAGATAGCCACAGCGAGTGAGGGCCGGCGCATGAGTTCATCCGATCATAGCGAACTGATCGCCTTGCGCGACGCCCTGCGCGAATTTGCCGAGGCGCGGGACTGGGGGCAGTTTCACACCCCGAAAAACCTGGCGATGGCACTGATCGGCGAAGCTGCCGAGGTGGTGGAGCATTTCCAGTGGCGCACGGCCGAAGCGTCGGCGGCGCTTCCCGAGGCCGACCGGGCCGAGGTGGCGCTTGAACTGGCCGATGTGCTGCTCTATCTGGTACGGCTGGCCGATGTGCTGGACGTGGACCTGGCCGATGCGGCGCGGCGCAAGCTGGTCATCAATGAAGGGCGGTATCCCGCCGACAAGGCACATGGCCGGGCTGACAAATACACCCGGCTGTGAGCGCCTGGCGACGGTGACGGGTCAGATCGACAGCACTTCGTCGAGCGTGATGTCGACGATCAGGTCGTTCGACAGGGCTTCGAGGTCGGCCTGCAAGGCTGCCGCGTCGAGGTCCGCCCCGCCTTGCAGGCTGGCCTTGGCATGGAACATGGTTTCGCCCGACATGGCGGCACTGGAGGTCAGGGTGTTGAGCTCTTCGACGTTCACCGCATGGCGGGCCAGCACTTGCGAGACTTCGCGCACGATGCCGACGCGGTCCTGGCCGACCAGCGTCAGGTGCAGACGGCGGGGCGAGGCTGCCGGTGCCACGTCGCTGGCGCGGGTCACGGTGACCTTCAGGGCATCCATGTGCTCCAGTGCGGCAATCAGTCCGTCGGCCGCTGCCTCGGGTACGGTCACGCGGAGAATGCCGGCAAATTTCCCGGCCAGTTGCGCCATGGACGATTCGAGCCAGTTGCCACCGGCGTTGCTGATGGTGGTGGACAGGGCTTCAACCAGGCCGGGGCGATCATCGCCAATGGCGGTCAGAACAAGGCTACGCATGAGGCAACACTCCTGTCGAAATGATGCTCTGATTGTAGGCGAAAGCCGCGCGCTGCGGTCGGGAGGCGGCCGATGATCACGCTGTGGGACATTCTGCCGGTGGCGCTGCTGGCGCTGATGGCCTGGTACTGGATGGACTCACTCAAGGCGCGCGAGGCGGCACTGCAGGCGGCGCGCTCGGCCTGCGCGCTGCGTAGCTTTCAGTTCCTCGACGACAGCGTGGCAACCGAGCGCACCCATTTTGGCCGCAATGGCAACGGCCAGGTGGTGTTGCGCCGGGTGTACCGCTTCGAGTTCTCGGATACCGGAGACAATCGACGCCCTGGTTCGGTGGTGATGCTCGGCCGTCAGGTCGAGGTGGTGCAACTGGCCGGCGTGCTTGAGCTCGTCAAGTAGCGCTACAGGGCTTCGCCGGCCGCCACCGCCGAGGACCAGGCCCACTGGAAGTTGTAGCCGCCGAGGTGGCCGGTAACGTCCACCACCTCGCCGATGAAATACAGCCCCGGAACCGTCAGGGCCGCCATGGTCTTGGACGACAGTGCCCGGGTATCGACCCCGCCCAGCGTGACCTCCGCCTTGCTGAAGCCCTGTGTGCCCGAAGGGGCGAGCGACCAGTTGCCCAATGCCTCGGCGATGGCCTGGCGGGTCTTGGCACCAATTTGCCGCAGCGGGGCATGCCAGCCGTGCAGCTCGGCCCAGGCCTTGGCGAAACGTTTGGGCAGCACCTCGCCCAATACGTTGCCGAGCAGGGCATTGCTGTCCGCGTGCTCGGCGAGCCAGGTGGCGGCGTCGTGCCCGGACAGCAGGTCGAGCCGGATGGGTTCAGGCCGCCCCGCCGCGCAGGCTTGCTGCCAGTAGCTGGAGATCTGCAGGATCGCCGGGCCGGACAGGCCGCGATGGGTGACCAAGGCCCGTTCGCGAAATTCTCCTCCGGCGCAGCGGGCCACGACGTCGAAGGCGGCGCCGGCGAGCGGGGCCAGTGCGGCGAGCGTGTCCGCATCCAGGGTCAGCGGGACAAGGGCAGGGCGGGGTGCCACCACCGGCAGGTCGAATTGCCGTGCAATCCGGTAGCCGAGGTCGGTGGCGCCAATCTTGGGGATCGACAAACCGCCCGTCGCCACGATCACGGCGGCGGCGTCGAACTGGCCATGGTCGGTCCTCAGCATGAAGCGCCCCGCCTCGTCGCGCGACACCGCGTCGACCTTGACCGGCGCGGCCCAATCGACCTGGCCGTCCTCGCATTCGCTGACCAGCATGTCGATGATCTGCTGGCTGCTGTCATCACAAAAGAGCTGCCCGAGGGACTTCTCGTGATAGCGAATGCCATGGCGCTCGACCAGCGCGATGAATTCCGGTGCGCCATAGCGGGCCAGCGCCGAGCGGCAGAAATGGGGGTTCTGGGAGAGAAAGTTGGCCGCGCTGACGCTGCGGTTGGTGAAATTGCAGCGGCCACCGCCGGAGATCCGGATCTTCTCCGCCCGCGTGGTGGCATGGTCGACGAGCAACACCCGGCGGCCGCGCTGTGCGGCCCGCGCGGCGCACATCATGCCGCCGGCGCCGGCGCCGATCACGATGGCATCGTAGCTGCGCTTCACGGTGGTGTGACCTCGTCGTAAGGAAAGCGGCGAAGCTTATCGGTCCGGCGAATGGCGCGCAACGCGCAATACGCCCGGCGCTTGTTCATCGCGGTGCGGCATGCCTTAATAGCAGCATGGACGACACGCGCTTGCGCGATGCCGGACGTCGTCGCGATGACAGGAGGCCCCATGAGTCAAAAACGCTTGACCGAGAACGTGGTGATGCAGAACCTGGCGAGCCTGGAGGGCTGGTCGCTCAATGAGGACAAGACGGCGATTGCGCGCAGTTTCCGGTTCCGGGATTTCAACGCGGCCTTTGGCTTCATGAGCCGTATCGCGCTGATGGCCGAGCGCCTCGACCACCATCCGGCGTGGTCGAATACCTACAACCGGGTGGATATCACGCTGACGACTCACGACGCCGGTGGTTTGTCGGAAAAGGACATGGTGATGGCCCGGTTTATCAACGATCTGGGCGCATGATGCAGTGCGCCATGATCGCCCCTGTCTGAGGTGGTAAGCTCGGGCATCAAGACGGCACCGTCAGCGTACGCTGCGAGCAAAAAATCCGATCAGGAGCCGCCGTCAGGGAGAGCAGATGAAGCAGATCGAATGGCGCGCATTCCCGTATGGGGACCGCGTCTATCGTTATACCGGTTCGTCACTGGCGACCCATTGGCCCGCTCTGCACAGCGGTGATCGAGAAATCTTTCCCGATGCGCACCGCGTGGCGGATCAGCTCGAGCGTTGTGGCCCGGCGCTCTCGCATGATGCCGACCCCAATACCTTGGCCGAGTTGCTGCAATCGGCGTGGCGCGACTACCACGCGGGGGATTTCTGCGCGGCCATGACCACCGGCCATGCGGTCGGGCCGATCGGTGCCGTGGTGGCGGGCAGGGCGGCCATCGCCTACGCCATGCACCTGGAGAACGACCCGGAACGCGTTCTCTCCCTGTTATGCGATACCGCCTCGCATTGCGAGCGACTGAGCCAGATTGAGCCCGGCTGGGCGAACGTCTGGTACACCCATGCCCTTGCGCTGGCCCGTTACAGTCAGCAGATTTCGATCGTCAAGGCCCTTGGCCGCGGGCTGGGCAGCAAGGTGCGGCAGAGCCTGATGATCGCCATCGCCCTCGAGCCCGATCATGCGGCGGCACATGCGGCCCTGGGGGGCTATCACATCGAGGTGGCCGACAAGGTCGGACGTGTGGTGGCGCGTCTGGCCCACGGCGCCAGCCGCTCGCAGGGCTTGCGTCATTTCGAACGCGCCATCGTGCTCGATCCGGAGTCGCCGAGCATCCGCATTGCCTACGCCAATGCGCTGTCGGCCAGTCGCCGCAGCCGGCGAAGCGTGGCCGTCGAGCGCAATATTTCGGCCGCGGCAGCATGCCGTCCGCGCGATGCGATTGCCCACCTCGATGCGGAGCGTGCCAGGGCCTTGCTGGAGGCGGTGGGGGTATAAAAAAACCGGCGCGAACGCCGGTTTTTTGTGCTTGATGCAGGCTCAGACCGCGTCGAGCGCCTGGCGCAGATCGGCGAGGATATCGTCGATATGCTCGATGCCGATCGACAGGCGCACCATGTCTTCCGATACGCCGGCTTTCTCCAGTTCGGCCGGGGAGAGCTGCCGGTGAGTGGTGCTGGCCGGATGGCAGGCCAGCGATTTCGCGTCGCCGATGTTGACCAGGCGCGTGACCAGCTTGAGCGCATCCTGGAAGCGTCCGCCCGCCGCGAGGCCACCTTTTACGCCAAAGGACAGAATGCCCGAGGCGCGGCCCCCCATGTACTTCTCGACCAGCCCAAAGTCCTTGTGGTTGCTCAGCCCGGCATAGTTGACCCACTCGACCTTGTCGTGGCCCTGCAGGAACTCGGCCACGCGCACGGCGTTCTCGCAGATGCGGTCCATGCGCAGGGCGACGGTTTCAATGCCCTGGAGGATCAGGAAAGCGTTGAACGGGCTGATGGCCGCGCCCATGTTGCGCAGGGGCACGACGCGGGCGCGGGCGATGTAGGCCGCGGCACCCAGCGCCTCGGTGTACACCACGCCGTGGTACGACGGGTCGGGCTCGTTCAGCCGCTTGAAACGTGCCTTGTGCTCGGCCCACGGGAACTTGCCGGAATCGACGATCATGCCGCCGATCGAGTTGCCGTGCCCGCCCAGATACTTGGTGAGCGAGTGCACCACGATGTCGGCACCGTGTTCGATGGGGCGGCACAGATAGGGCGTCGGCACGGTGTTGTCGACAATGACCGGAATGCCGTTGCGATGGGCGATTTCGACCAGGCGCTCGAAATCGGTGATGTTGCCCAGCGGGTTGCCGACCGACTCGCAGAAAATCGCCTTGGTGCGCGCGTCGATCAGGGTTTCGAATTGTTCCGGCTGGCGGTAGTCGGCAAAGCGCACCTCAATGCCCATCTGGGGCAGGGTGTGGGCAAAGAGGTTGTAGGTGCCACCGTAAAGCGTCGAGGCCGAGACGATGTTGTCGCCCGCTTCCGTGATGGTCTGGATGGCATAGGTGATCGCCGCCATGCCGGACGCCAGCGCCAGGCCGGCAATGCCGCCCTCCATGGCCGCCACGCGCGCTTCGAGCACCGCCTGCGTCGGGTTCATGATACGGGTGTAGATGTTGCCTTCGACTTTCAGGTCGAACAGGTCTGCGCCGTGCTGTGTGTCGTTGAACGCGTAGGACGTGGTCTGGTAGATCGGCACCGCCACCGCGTTGGTCGTCGGATCGGGTGAGTAGCCGCCGTGGACAGCCAGTGTTTCGAGTTTCATCGGTGCGCCCCTCTGCATGCCAGTTAAAGCGGGAAAGTATATCAAGCTGGCCGGGCGACGGGCGGCGGTGCATCTGGTCGGCAAAATGTTGACCGAACGCAAATCGGCGGCTAAAAACACAGGATAAAGCGGCATAAAAATGTCGCACCACCGTGCATGACACAAGGGCCTTCCGCGTGCTTGCCGGACACATAAAATTGACGGAGGAGACATCATGATCGCGTCAACCGACCGCATGGCCGGGTGGCTTGAGGTAGCAGCGGCGCCGCTTTGGTCTGCAGCCCAGGCCACGCTGAGGATTCATCCTGTCTGCATGCACCACTGCACCTGCCATGCCATCTCGCTCAACGGCCGCTGGGTCTGCTCAAGCGACGGCAGCCTGACGATTTTCCACAGCCGTCAGTCCGCCGAGCATTTCCTTGAACTGGCCCATATCGATCACTACGAACTGGGCGAGCCGGCGGAAATTTCCGAGAACATGCCGCTCAAGACGCAATGCGTGTCGTTCAGACCGCGCAAGGGGCTCGTTGCCTGCCGCATGCGTTGCAACGAGGGCAGCTTGCTGGATTCCTGACGGTTCAATCCGCCGGCGGCAGGGCATCGATGGCTGCGGTGAGAACCGTGGCCATTTTTGCGTCATAGGCAACGAGCGTGATCTGGCCGATGCCGTTATCAGCCTGCAGCGCTGTTCGGCATTCGGTTGCAGCGATGCGGGCAGCCGAAACGGCCGGGTAGCCATAGACGCCGCAACTGATGGCGGGAAATGCGATGCTGCGTGCACCCTGGCGGATCGCCAGCGAAAACACACTGCGGTAGCACGCGGCGAGCAAGTGCGGTTCCTGGTGCTGCCCGCCTTGCCACACCGGCCCCACGGTATGGGCAATCCAGCGCGCGGGCAAACCGAAGCCGGGTGTCAGGCGCGCTTCACCGGTCGGGCAGCCCCCGAGTGTTCGGCAGAAGGTGAGAAGCTCGGGGCCCGCCGCCCGATGGATCGCACCATCGACACCGCCGCCGCCGAGCAGGCTTTCATTCGCCGCATTGACGATCATATCGACCGACAGGGTGGTGATGTCGCCTTGCCAGACACGGAGTCCGTCAGCGCCCAGAACAATCGATCCCGATGCCTTGGTGGATCGTGTTGCCATGAAAGGCCTCCTGATGGCTTTTGCAGCCTGTCGAAACGAAGAAGTCCTGACCGATTCTGGTCCGGCCTTGGAGGGGACGCAAGCTTGGTTCTTCCGTTAGGTTAATGGTTTACATAATACAAATTATCGCGGTTTACGGAGCCTACCTACCGACGTGCAGGAGATGGTGTGATGCGGGGTCTTCTCCAACCGCTAGCGCACCGCCTGCCGGGCGCCAGCGGCGCCAGGCCTGTCTTACCGACTGTCTTTCACGATGGCTGTGATGATGTCGACGTCTCGTTCGGTGGCTGCTGTACCGGTGTGGCGCGTACCGGGTTGCGTCGCTGCGGTTTGTGTGCGCGGGACGGCGCCGCTACTGCGTTTGATCGCGACTTTCGGCCGTGGCTTCTTTGCGGCGGACTTCGTCACCGCTGTTTTGCGCGGCGGCGGCGCAGCGATGGCCGCCGTTGTGATGGTCTCGACCACCGGATGACTCGTCGTGGTGTCGCGCACGGCGATTGCTGACGTTTGGGGCGTTTGCTGGATGATCGCCGCGCCTGCCGACACCGGTTGCGTCGATGCGACGTCGGCGGACGAGTCTGTTGCCACGGGTGGTAGTGGCGCCACGGGGGCCTGAGTTGTTGGCGTGACGTGCGTGATTGCGGCGCGATCCGTCGCTGCGCCGATATTTTCGCCTCCCGGGGCCGCGGTGCCCCCTTGCAAGTACAGGACGACGCTGGCCCCCGCGCTCGCCGAAAGCGCCAGGGCCGTCAGCCAATGCAGCCTGCGACGGGCGTTCGGGTGCGGTATTGCACCCCCCCGGCTGGCCTCGAGGTCGTTCAGGATGCTATGACCGGTTGGTGCGGCTGGCGTACCGAGGCCAGAGATCAACTGCGGCGCGCTGTTTATGCGTTGTGAGTTGTCGTGCATTGCGATGTCGTAAAAAAAGAAGATGAAAATATCCGGATGTCGTAAGATAGCGCTTTTTTTGAAGCGCCGGAAAACATTTCTTGCGGGCGCCTCCATGGGGCGCCGACTTTTTTCTGACTGTTGTCGGTCTGGGTCGTGATTGTCTTTGTCCTGACGCTCTATTTCTTCGTCGTTTGCGGTGCGGCGGTGCTGCTGATGTATCCGGATCGGCGGATGGCCGTGCTTGCCGGGTGTCGCAGCGCGTCGGCGCGGGCATGCGCGCGCGCCCTGCAGCTGGCCGGCTGCGCGGGGGCGCTTGTCGAGTCGGGCGGGTCGCATGGCAGGCATTTCGTCCGCCGGCAATGGCAACGCTTTCGCCGCCACCCGCGTGCCGTTCTGCTGGGCGCCCTCGCCGTCGCCGTGCCACCGCTGGCGGTGCTGACCCTGGCCGGGCCGGCGGTCTTCGATTTCGCTGACACGGCCTATCGGCCGGATCGCCAGATCGCCGCCCTGCTCCATGGCGAGCAGCTGGTACCCCCGGTCGCCCTGCCGCCAGCGATGTTTTCTACCCGGGAGGTTGAGCAGGTTCGGCCGGATGTGGTCGATGCCAGCCGCAACTGGCAGCAACTTGACCCGGAGTTCACCCAGCGCCTGCTGCTGGTCATCAAGATCATGCGCGAACGCTACGGCTACGACGTTGCGTTGATCGAGGGATACCGCACACCCGAGCGCCAGAGCGAACTGGCGGCGCTGGGGCCGCAGGTCACTCAGGCCGCGGCTTATATGAGCTATCACCAGTACGGGCTGGCGGCGGATTGCGCATTTTTGCGCGATGGCAAGCTCGTCATCTCCGAGCGCGATCCATGGGCCATGCGGGGCTACACGCTATACGGCGAAGTGGCCGAGTCGGTCGGCCTGACCTGGGGCGGGCGGTGGCGCATGCGCGATCTCGGCCACATCGAGCTGCGCCGCGACGGGGTGATCGGCAGCCGTTTTTCCTGAACTTGCCTTGACGTGACACTGCGACCTGACCACTGGAGAAACACATGCCCCGTCCCTTCATTCTGCTCGGCGATAAGACAAGCCATGGCGGCACGGTGATCAGTGCGTCCGACAACAGTGATTGTGGCGGCCGCGGCATTGCACGTGTCGGCGACAAGGTCACGTGCCCGAAGAAGGGCCATGGTCGTGTGACGACCATCGCCACCGGCGACCCCACCGCGTTGATCGACGGCCGGCCGGCCGCTCGCCATGGCGACCTCACGGCGTGTGGTGCCACGCTGATTGCCAGCCAGTCGCTGACCACAGACTGACCCCGGGCGCCTGCTGAATCATGCTTGCCTCCGCATTGACGCTCATCGGTACGACGCTGTTTGCGCTGCTGCTCGTCTGGGCCTTGGTGCTGGGCTGGTGGCAGGCCAACGACCACACGCCGAGCAGCACCGAAATGCTGCTCTACCTGGGCGCCCTGCCCCTGTCGATGATCGGGGGCTACTGGCTGCTGCGCGGCTTCATCGACCATCTCAAGGCCCCCGCCGAGGCGGCTGCGCCGCCCCGTGCCGTGGCCGATGATCCACTCGCCGGCGCGCCATCGACGGTATCGAGCGATACGCATGGCGAGTCGGTGTACCTCCTCGATTCATTCATCTGCACACCGGCTGGGGACGATGCGGCGCAGCTTCTGAGCGCGGTCGCCGAGGGCAAACGTCCGGCACCCGATGCGGCCTTGTCCGACGATGACGGGTTCCCGGTGTTTGCCGCGCGGGTTGATGAACTCGATGTCGCTGCCGTGGCCGAACTTGATCCGCCGCCGGGGCGGTCGCGCTGGCTGGCGCTGATCGTTCGCGTGTTGCCGGGGGTCGTGGACCGCGTCCGCGAGTGTCTGGCGGCCCGCACGACGGCGGCGCGCTTCCACCTGCTGTGGCTGTTGCCGCCGGCGGTGCCGGTGGCGGAGTTTTCCGACCTGCGCACCTGGCTGCTGTCGCAGTGCCTGGACGGCCTGGCGCCCGAGCGTATCGACCTCGTGCTGCAATCCGCCGCGACCGAAGCCGAGGTGATGGCGCACCTCGACGGCGTTGTCGTTAGCGCCAGTCAGCGACCGGATGACGGCGACATTCACGGCGTACTGGCGGCCGGCACGGCGATTGATGCAGCCACGGTGACAGCGTGGAGCGCGCGGGGCATGTTGTTTTCCGCCACCAGCCCGAACGGCATGATGCCGGGCGAAGGTGCGCTCTGCCTGTTGCTTTCTGCGTCGCCAGATGATGACACCCAAGTCCGCATCAGCCGGGTCAACGGCGCGGCACGCGACAAAGCGGTCGACGCCCACGGCCGCATCAGCGGCACCCTGCTCGGGGCGCTGGCCACGGCCCTCCTCCCGCGTCACCAGTTGGTGCCGGCGGATATCTGCGCCATCGTCAGTGACGCCGACCATCGTGCCTCTCGCGCCAGCGAGCTGTTCGATGCCTTCGGCGATGACTTCGCCGCGCTCGACCCCGCCGCGGACTATCCGTGCATCGGCACCGTGTGCGGGTCGCTTGCGCCGTTTGGGGGGCTGCTCGCGGTGGCCGCTGCCAGCGCCAGCGTGACCGACCGGCCGGCCCTTTGCATCACGCAGCAACATCCCACGGCCCGCGCCGCGGTCCTGCTGTTTCCTCTTCCGCCGCCGGCTGATTGTCCGGCGGAGGCCTCCTGACCCAACGCCCTTCCCCATGTCTCGACTCCGCTCCTTTCTTACCGATTCACGCACCCTGGCTTTTGTCGGCATTGCCGCGGCCGTGGCGTTTTTCTTTCTCGGCGCCAGGACACTCAAGATCGCCTTGCTCTGGGCGGCAGTCGCCAGTGCGGTGCTTGTCGTGCTGTGGCTGGTGGTGTGGGTTGTGCGCCGACGCCGCGCCCGGCGCTCGGCCGACGAGCTTGGCGCCATGCTCGAGCAGCAAGGTGACCAGGCCAAGGCCTCGGCCAACGAGGCCGCCCGCGCCGACATCGCTGCGCTCCAGCAGCGCATGCAGGCGGCCGTCAAGACGATCAAGGGATCACGCCTCGGACAAACCTCGGGGCGGGCCGCCCTGTATGAGCTGCCCTGGTACATCACCATCGGCAACCCGGCCGCCGGCAAGAGCACGGCCATCGTCAACTCCGGCCTGACGTTCCCCTTCGATGATGGTGGCAGCAACGTCATCAAGGGCATTGGCGGCACCCGCAACTGCGACTGGTTCTTCACGACCGAGGGCATCTTGCTGGACACGGCCGGGCGCTATTCGGTGCACGAGGAAGACCGCGCCGAATGGCTCGGCTTCCTCGGCCTGCTCAAGAAACACCGGCCGCGCGCGCCGATCAACGGCATCATCGTGACGGTCAGCATCGGTGAGCTGGTGGGCAGTTCGCCCAGCTTCGCCATGGGGCTGGCGAAGAACCTCCGCCAGCGGGTCCAGGAACTGACCGAGAAGCTTGCCGTGTTCGCGCCGGTGTATGTGATGTTCACCAAGGCCGACCTGATCCCGGGGTTTCACGATTTTTTCCACGACCTGGACTGGAACGAGCGTGACCGGGTCTGGGGGGCAACCCTGCCTTACGATCCGGCCGGCGGCGGCGATGCCATCGCGCTGTTCGATGAGCATTTCGACGCCTTGTATGAAGGCCTGCGGGCATTGAGCGTGGCGCAGATGTCGCGCAGCCAGGGTGAAAGCTCCCCTCCCGGGTTGCTGACGTTCCCGTCGGAGTTCGCCAGCGTCAAGCCCGCGCTGAAGGCCTTTCTTGCCACCCTGTTTGAAGAGAATCCCTTCCAGTTCAAGCCGATCTTCCGTGGCTTCTACATCACCTCCGCGCTGCAGGACGGTGAAACCAAGCCGCTGGCCAATGAGCGGATCATCCGCAAGTTCGGCCTTGTCGGCGATGGGCCGATGCCTTTGCGGATGACGGCAAACCACGGGTTCTTTCTCAAGGACCTGTTCGCCAAGGTGATGTTCGCCGACCGCAACCTGGTGCGTCAGTATGCCAGCCGCTCGCGGCTGCGCTGGCGGCAGGCGGCGGTGTTTGGCAGCCTGTGCCTGCTGGGGGTGGCGCTCGGGGGCTGGAGCTGGTCCTATGTCAACAATCGGGCGCTGTTGCTCAATGTCGAACAGGATCTCCAGCAGGCCGTGCGCATTCAGGACGGGCGGCTCGACCTGCAAAGCCGTATCGAGGCGCTGGGTATCCTGCAGGACCGGCTGGTCCAGCTCGAACGTTTCAACGATGATCACCCCGTGTCGCTCGGCCTGGGGCTGTACCAGGGCGAGCAGCTGGCCGATAAGCTGCGTGCCGAGTTTTTCGCCGGCGTGCGCAACCTGATGCTCAAGCCGGTCACCGAAAACCTCGAAGCCTTCCTGGGCGAGGTCAATCGCAATGCGGCGCAACTGGTCGCCCGGGAGGCGGATGTCCCCGCCCGGGCGCCAACCGCGGGCGGCGCGTACAAACGTGCGGCGCCGACCGATGTCGAAGACGCCTATAACGCGCTCAAGACCTATCTCATGCTGGCCAGTCGCGAGCATGTCGAGGTGGGACACCTCTCCGACCAGATCACCCGCTTCTGGCGCAGCTGGCTGGAGGCCAATCGCGGCACCATGAGCCGGGAGCACATGATCCGTGCGGCCGAGCGCATCCTGACCTTCCATCTCGAGCACGTACGCGCCCCCGACTGGCCGACCGTCGACAACAACCTGGCGATTGTCGACCAGACCCGTGACAACCTGCGCCGCGTGGTGCGGGGCATGCCGGCCGCCGAGCGTGTCTATGCCGAGATCAAGGCGCGCGCGTCGACCCGCTTCCCGCCGGTCACCGTTGCCAGCCTGGTTGGTCCCGACAATGCCGCGGTCGTGTCCGGAAGCCATGTGGTGTCCGGCGCCTTCACCGTCGAGGCGTGGCGAGACTATGTGCAGGCGGCAATCAAGGAGGCGGCGACCAGCGAACAGAACAGTGCCGACTGGGTGTTGAAGACCTCGATCAAGGACGACCTGACCCTCGAGGGCAGCCCTGAGCAGATCCAGAAGTCGCTCGTTGCGATGTACAAGCAGGAATATGCCGAAGAATGGAAGCGCTTCGTGCAGGGCATCAGTGTCAGCAGCTTTGCCTCCTTCCCCGCGGCCGTGGCCGGCATGAACCGCCTGGGCGACCCGGCAAGCTCGCCGATCGGTACGCTGATCCAGGCCATCTTCGACCAGACCTCATGGGACAACCCCTCGCTTGCCAATGTCGGTATCGAGCGGGCACAGAAGGGCTTTGTCGAGTGGTTCAAGCGCTCGGTGTTGCGCATGGCGCCGAGCCGTGTGCAAGTGGACGTCAATATGAGTGGCAAGGCCGTCGAGGTGGCCATGGGGCCGATCGGCCAGGAGTTTGCCGGTTTTGGGCGGCTGATGATGGCGCGGGACAACGCCGAACCGCTCTCCGGCATCTATCTCAAGCAGTTGTCAAAGGTCCGCACCCGGCTCAATCAGCTGAAGAACCAGGGTGACCCCGGCCCCGGTGCCATCAAGCTGCTGCGCGAGACCATCGACGGCGGCGAATCGGAGCTGGCCGACACCTTGCGCTTCGTTGACGAACAGATGCTGACCGGCATGCCCGACAACCAGCGTGCGGTGCTGCGCCCGCTGCTGTTGCGCCCGTTGCTGCAAACCTTTGCCGCGGTGCTGCAGCCGGCCGAGGACGAACTCAATACATCCTGGGCCATTCAGGTCCATGAGCCATTCAACCGCAAACTGGCCATCAAGTACCCCTTTGCGGCACAGGCCAGCATCGAGGCCTCACCCCAGGAGATCGCACAGATCTTCGGACCCGAGGGCGCCATTGCCCGCTATGTGGACACCACCATGGGGTCGCTCGTCGTGCGCCGGGGCAACACCATCACCCCGCGCACCTGGGGCGACCTGGGCATCCACCTGCGCACGGACTTCATGACCGGGTTTTCGCGCTGGGTCGCCTCGCTCGACGGCGCGGCGGCCGGTGGGGGTGACGCGGCCCCGCCGCAGACGGTGTTCATGCTGCGCCCGCGCCCCGTGCCCGGCGCCACCGGTTATGTCATCGAGATCGACGGGCAGAAACTCGACTACCGCAACGGCCCCCTGCAATGGGCCAACTTCGTGTGGCCCAACGCGGCCGGCCTGCCGGGGGCGCGTATCGTCGCCTCCACCTTTGACGGTCAATCGCTCGAGTTGATCAACTTCCCCGGCCGGTTCGGACTCGAAAAGATGATCAATGCCGCGCAGCGGGTGCGTCAGCCCGACAACACCTTCCGCCTGTCCTGGGCGCGCGAGGGCGTCGAGGTGGGTGTCGACCTGCGCATCGTCAGCAGCGCTCAGGCGCAGGCCGCGTCAAGCGCCGATGATGCCCCCCGGCGGGGGCTGGCCGGTGTCGTGCTGCCGGTGCACATCGCCGGCAAACACGATGCCGGCACGGGCGCACCGGCACCAACGGCCGCGATGGCCCTGTCCGCGACGGGGGCTGGCCAATGAGTGCCGTGCCGGGCGCGTCGGCCACCTGCTTCGGCAAGCTCCCGAGCCGGGGGGATTTCGTCAAGGGGCCGAGCCAGCACCAGCTGATCAGCATGCTCGATCGCTGGGTGTCATCGACGATGGAGCGCCTCTCGGACGACCCGCGCTGGAAAACCGCGTACGACGCCGCCCCGGCCGTCGACTTCGCCTTTGTCGGCGCCCGCAGCCGCATCTCGGTGGTCGGCCATCTCCGGCCCAGCCAGGACGCCTCCGGCCGGCGTTTTCCGTTCCTTACCGTTGGCACCATCGAGCGTGACGATGCGCTCATGTTTCGTTGTGCGCCAGCCGGCTTGTCGCGCCCCTTCGGGCAGCTGCGGGGCATTGCTCGCGCCGCGCTCGAGGGCAGCGACATTGCCCAGATGCTCCGTGAGCTGGCCGCCGTGGATTGCGGTGGCGAATTTTCGCTGGCGCTGGCGGCCGATCCACTGGGCCAGTTCGTGCGCCGCACAACACTGGGCGGATTTGCCGCACTGGTACCGGCGCGGCTGACGCCGGATGCCGTTCGCCGCATCATCCTCGCCATCGGCTTGCTGATGCGACCGGTGCTCGGCAACGGGAATGCGCCCATCGACAAGGCGCTGGTGCTGCCGCTGCCGGCCGACGAACAACACCGCAATCTGGCCGCTGGCCTGTGGCTGTATCTGGTCTCGGCGTTTCTGCGCAAGAGCGCGGCTGAACTGCAGGTGCTGATTGCCCGGGATGCCCTGGGCGCGCGGTTGGTGGTCGGCTTCAGCGGTGCGTCACCGCGGGCGCTGCTGGCCGTGATGTCGCCTGGTTCGGAGCCGGACCAGGCCATTGTGCTGGATGACCCGGAATGGATCGACCAGCACGATGATCTGACACGTGACTACGGCGTGGCCAAGCTGTCGTCCTACCTGCAGCAACCGGCGGTGACGCTGGAAGCCGTGGTGAATACCTTTCGAGAAGTGTTTCTGGGGGAATGAGCATGCCATGTCGTATCACCGTCGCCGTTGTTCTCGCCCTGCTCTGCCCGTTCGTGCATGCCCAGTCGCGGGCGACGCAGGCAGACGAGGTGATCGCTTCCGGCGTCGTCCCGGACGAGGCTGCCCGAAGCGCCATCCTGAGCCGGCTGCGCGAGCTTTACGGCGCCACGGCGGTCGTCGACCGGCTGGAGGTTGGCGGCGTGGTGCCGCCGCCGAACTGGACCGACTACATGGGCAAGCTGCTTGGCCCCAATCTCAGGCAAATCCGTGGTGGGCAGTTGCAGGTCAACGGGACGCAGATTGCCCTCAAGGGGACTGTCAGCAACGAGGCCCAGCGCCAGCAGATCGTCAGCGACATGGCGACGGCGCTGAACCCGACCTACACCGTCGACAATGCGCTGGTTGTCGGCGCCAGCGCGCAGTCGACGCTGGATCAAACCTTGTCGAACCGGGTGATCGAATTCGAGTCGGGATCGGCCACCTTGACGCCGGCCGGCGTGGCGATCGTCGATGAAATGGCAGTGGCCATCACCCGCCTGGGCGCGCCGCGGATCCAGATCATCGGCCATACCGACAGCAGCGGTGAGCGGATGGCCAACGTGGTGCTCAGCCTGTCGCGGGCCAATTCGGTTCGCGACTACCTGGTGCGCAAGGGCTTGCCGGGCGAGATGCTCAGTGCGCTGGGTGCAGGGCCGGACCGGCCGGTGGCCGACAACGAAACGCCGGAAGGCCGGGCCAAGAACCGCCGGATCGAGTTCCGCATGGCCAATTAAGGGCTTGCCCGTGCGACGGGATGGCCGTCAGCACGCGTGGCTCCAACGGCGGGGCGTGCCGATGCCTGTGTTGCGCACTCGCTCATGCCCTGCCGATCTGCCTGATCGGCCGCGTCGTTCTCTCGCGCCGTTGCCAACGCGGCCATGCACGCGGCCCGGCGCGCGATGACCTTTCTACCAGTTCTCCGGTGGCGCCTGGGGGGCCGGCATCACGCCGAGCAGGTCCTCGATCTGCAACAGCGCACCTTCGTCCTTGACCACGGCGCGCAACCATTCATGCAATGACATGCCGCCCCAACGCGCGGCTTTCTCGGCCAGATAGGCTACCGGGCTGTGGGGTTCGGTCTGCTTGAAGAAGGCGGCGATCTCGTTGAGCTGCCGGATGGCGTCGGCACGGGAGCGGATCGGCCCGGTCGTGTCCAGCCGGGCTGGTGGGGTTTGCAGGGCCGTCGCCGCCGCTTGGGGGGTGACCGGCCGCCCGGCCGGCGCTGGCAGCAGCCCGGCCTCGTTGGCATTGCGCTGGCAGCGCGTGCGCAGGTCGTCCAGGGCATCGAAGGTGGCGCCGAAGGCTGGCGCGTCGTCGCCGAGGGCGTTGTCAATGACCGTCCGGAAGGCGCTGACCGCCGCTGCCAGCGTGTCGACACCGTTGAGCACGGTGGCGTAGTGCGCTGCCGGCGTGTCCTTGCGGGCGGCCTCGAACTGCTCCAGCGTGACCGGCGCCTTCTGTGCCAGGGTGTCGGCGGCGTCGGGGTTTCGGTCGATGCTGGCCGCGGTGGCTTGCGCGGAGGCCAGATCCAGCAGGGAGTACTGCCCCTTGGGCGACTGTGTGAGGGGGGTTTCGCGGATCAGCCGCGCCGTGCGGGTGACCAGCCAGTCGAGGGTGCCGATCCGCTCGCTCATGTCGTCATCGTCGGGTACTGGATGCAGGGTCGGCCACCAATGCGCGCAGAAATGACCCAGCAAGCGATAGCCGTCGGCCAGCCCGCCCAGACCGTGTGTATTGGCCAGGGCTTCACTCAGCCATGCGCTCACCCGCAGATCCTTGGTCCGCGTGCCGAGCAGCGATGTGCAGATCTGCGCCACGCGGTGCCAGTCGGCCTCCTTCACGGAGGTGACCCATTCGCCCTGCGACAGCGACGGATCGTCGAAGCGACGTGCGTCCTGGATCTGGTCAAATTCGGGCGAGAACATCAAGTCTTCGCCGCAGGGGCCATGCGCGCCGGCCAGCGGCTGCATCAGGGCGTCGATATCCATCCGGGTCTCTCGATCAGCGCAAAGCGTGGTTATACAGCATGCATTCGTCAAGTGGAAGAATGACATTGCCGTATTTGCAGGCTGGGCTCAAGCCGGCGGCGAACACCGCATCACGTCTGCTCTCAGGCCGGGGCCGGACGGATACCGTGTTGCGCCAGGAATCCCAGTAGCGCCGGCGCGTGTGTCTCGATACGGTCGACCGAGTCGTGCGTGGCGCCGGGGATCTCCAGTAGTGTCAGGTGGGCGCCGTGCGCCCGGGCAATGGCATGGGCGTCGGCGACCGGGACGGTGGTGTCGGCGCTGCCATGCACCAGCAGCAAGGGGCAGTGCAGCCGGCCCGCGGTGGCCAGTGGGGCAATGGCATCGAAGCGATGGCCAATGACCCACTCGACATAGCGCAGTGCCAGCCGGACGACATGCTCGGGCAAGGGCCAGCGGCGCAGGGCGCGCGTCATCGTCCAGCGCGGATGCGCAAAGGCCGACAGGCTGATGACCGCGCTGATGTCCGAACGCCGGCTGGCCACCAGCAGGGCAGCCGCGGCGCCCACCGAGTGGCCGACGAGCACAAGCTGGCGAGCTTGCGCTGGATGGTGCGTCTTGAGCCAGCCGACGCAGGCCGACAGATCCTCGGCAAACTTGGGCAGGGATGAATGCCCGTCTGCGTCACTGCGGCCATGGTTGCGCGCATCGGCGAGCAGGATGTGGAATCCGGCGCGGATGAAGGGCATGGCCAGCGGCAGCATCATCTCCGCATTGCCGCCCCAGCCGTGCTGGATCACGACCGTGCTCGTGGCGTGCGCCGATGGAATGAACCAGGCGTGCAGCTGCTTGCCACGCGCGGTGGTGATGCGGGTTGCTTGTGCGTGCCCGAGCCCGGGCAGCCTGCCCTCCCCTTTGACACGCGGTGCCCGAAAGCCCAGGTGCAGGCCGGCCAGCGCCAGCAGCGCGGCGGCGGTGATCACGGCGAGAAAAATCAGCAGCCCGGCCAACAACACTAGGTTTCCCAGGGGTTGGGGGCGCGCACCCGGCGCACCCCCAAGGGCCTCAGCAGATGTGAATCCATCGGCGGTGCGTGCCGAACGCGGTGGTGCTCATTCGGCCCTGGTCGCGACGATTCCTTCACAAGTTCTCAGTCGAGCGCCAGTCGCAGTTTCAGCCACAGCGTGCGGCCGGGTTCGTTGATGCGCTCGGTGGTGTCATAGCCGGTGATGTTCGCCCCGCTGCGCGAAATGTGTTCAGCGTAGGTTTTGTCGAACAGGTTGTCGATACCGGCGGAGATCAGCGTGCGCTTGTTCGGCGTGTAGCTGGCGTTGACCGAGAAGACGCCGAAGCCGCCGGTTTCGCCGATGTCCTGGCCGACGATGTTGCCGGTGCCGACGCTGACGCGGTCCTGTCCCGAGACGAGGCGCCACAGCGCGCCGGCCGACCAGCGCTCGGTCTTGTAGTTGAGGCCGAGGCGCCCTTCGAGCGGCGGGATCTGGCCCAGCGCGGTGTCGTCGGTGTCGTTCTCGCCATGCACCCAGGCCAGCGTGGCAGTGCCGGTCCAGTTGGCGGTAAAGGCGTAGCTCAGGTCCGCCTCGGCGCCCCAGGTGGTGGCGTCGATGTTGCGGGCGTTACTGGCCCAGGTGCTGACCGATGGCAGGGTTTCAATCAGAATGTAGTCGGTGTGCTTGGCAAAGAAGGCCGACACCGAGGCCTGCACCGGGCCGGCCTGATGCAGCGCGCCGATATCGAGCTGGGTGGTTTTTTCCGGCTTGAGATCAAAGGTGCTGGCCGTGCCGGTGTTCATCATCGACATGGCGGCGGGGTTCTTGTTGCGTTCCCAGTAGTCTGCGGCGCGTTCGCTGTGGCCGAGCCCGGCATAGAGCGTCTTGCCGCCGCCCAGCTCATGCTCGTAGCGCAGGAAGCCGGCCTTCAGCGTATCGGTTTGCGACATGCCGGAGGTGGTCTTGCCGCTCCGCTCGTCCTCGGCGCGGCTGCGATCGAGGCGCAGGCCGCCGATCATGCGGTGGCCATCGGCGAGCATGTGCTGCAGTTCGCCGAACACGCCATAGCTGGAAAAGCGCATGTCGGCCGTCCGGTCGAGCGATTCATAGTCCGGAATGCCGGCCATGCTGCTGGCTTTGCGCAAGGTGTGCTCGTTGCGTTGCACCTCGGCGCCGATATCGAGCACGGTGGTGTCGGACAGGTTGAGCGTGGTGGCGAGGCGGCCACCCTGGGTTTCGCGGTCCGGGTTGTTGACCGACTTCATCCCGGTGTTGGTGCGTAGCGAGTAGTTGTCCATCACATGATCGACATAGTTGTAATAGACCTGCGCCTCGACCTTGGCGACCATCGGTGAGAGCCTCGATTTCTCGAACTTGAGGCCGATGTTCTCGCGGTCGAACTTGACGCCGTCCATGCTGCGGTCGCCGTAGCGCGCCTCGCCGTCGCTCTTGGCCAGCGACAGTTCAAGCCGGGTGTCCCGGTCGGGGGTCCAGCCCAGTGCGAGGTTGGTGCTCCAGCGGGTGTAGGCGGAATGCACTTCGTTGCCGGCGCCGTCCTTGTAGTTGTTGGCATCCGAGCGGGTGGCGGCGATGTCGGCGTAGAAGTCCGGCGTGCCGGCCTGGCCGGTCAGCACCTGGTCGTTGCGGTCGGCACTCCCTGCCAGCAGGCTCATGTCGCCGCGTGCGCCGGGTGCGTCGAACGATGGCGCCTGGCGCTCGAACAGCACCACGCCAGCGCTGTTGCCGGGGCCATACCGCACACTCTGCGGGCCCTTGAGTACGGTGACCTTGTCGTAGGCTTCGGGAAAGACATAGGCCGTTGGCGGGTCCATGCGCATGCCGCAACCGCCGAGGATCATCTCGCCGTCGAGCAGGATGCCCAAACGCGATGCCGCCATGCCGCGAAACACCGGATCGCCGTCGGTGCCGCCCTTGCGGATGACCGAAAAGCCGGGGATGTTCTTGAGCAGGTCGGCGCCGTCATGGGCCGGTACGGGCTGGCGCGGTGCCTTCGGGTCGGTGCTTACCACCAGCGCTTCGGCCATGGCCGGTGCGGTCACCACCACGTGGTCCATCACCGTTTCACTGTGCTGGGCGAGTGCGCCCTGCGCCACCAGCATGCCGATCGCGGCGGGCAACAGCTTGATTCTCAACATCGTCAACTCCCGGGCTTGTCTGTGAACTTGAACCGGGTCGAAGCATAAGAATGTGATGATATTTGGCGCTTGACCTGACGCAAAAAACGCCGGCCAAACGCTGCGACAGATCGTCGCAAGCGCGCAACCATGCGGGTTTGCGGGGTGCGCAACGAAAAATGGCACGCCGCTGACGGCGTGCCATTCTGGCGCTCGGCCCGTGCGTGGCGGGCCGCTGTTCAATGCTCAGCTCTTGGGTGCCGCCAGCTCGTTGATGACACGCTTGACCCCCTCCACGCCGGCGGCACGCTGGGCTGCGGCGTCGCGCTGGGCGGCCGAGCTGACCTGCCCGCTGAGCAGGATCACGCCGTCGCTGACCTCGACACGGATATTGGCGTCCTGCAGGCTGGTGGTTTCGGCCAGCGTGGCTTCGACCTTGCCCTTGATGGCGGCGTCGGCCGCCGAGGTGCTGATCGCCGGCGCTGCCGTGCGGGCGGCTGCGTCACCGGCCGCGGCCGGCTGCACGAGGCCGAAAGAGAAGGCGGAGATGGCGATCAGGCTGGCTGCAGTGAATCCTTTTTTCATGATGAGGCTCCTGTGTAGAACGATTGATGACGCCGAATGGGTCGTCATCGGCACTACAGCAGCGATCATGCCAATTCACTATTTTCTTGCGATATCAGGCACTTGGTGGAAGGGGGGCGGGCCATTGCGGCACCCGCGCCCGATTGACCCGGAAATCTGTCGTGCAATCGCAACAGGCAAACCGGGCCATGGCCGCATTGCCCAGCGTTCATGCGCTTTTTGGCTGTCCCTCGGTAGCGACATCGGCAGGCGCGTCGGCGAGCCGGAACATGGCCGGTGTCAGCGCGTGGCGTTGCAGCAAGCGGTAGAACTCGGTGCGGTTGCGGTCGGCCAGGCGCGCTGCGTCGGTGACGTTGCCGCCCGTCAGTTTCAATACCTGGGTCAGGTAGTCGCGCTCGAAGCGCAGGCGGGCTTCGGCATAGGTGAGCACCTCGACCGACGGCGTGCGCAAGGCGCGCTGGACCAGCGTGGCAGCGATCAAGGGGGTGGTGGTCAGCGCACAGACTTGCTCGACCACGTTGTAGAGCTGCCGCACGTTGCCCGGCCAGGCGGCCGACACCAGCATCTCCAGGGCTTCCGGGGCGAAGCCGTGAATCGTCTTGCCGTATTTTTCGGACAAGCCCTGGATGAAATGGCCGGCGAGCAAGGGGATGTCTTCGCGCCGGGCGTCGAGCGAGGGCAGCGACAGGCGGACGACATTGAGCCGGTAGTAGAGATCTTCGCGGAAACTGCCTTCGTGCATGGCGGCATCGAGGTCGCGGTGCGTGGCAGAGATGATGCGGACATTGACCGGCCGCGCCCGGGTCGCCCCGACAGGCCGTACCGCGCGCTCCTGCAGCACCCGCAAAAGTTTGACCTGCAGCGGCAAGGGCATGTCGCCGATTTCGTCAAGAAACAAGGTGCCGCCGTCGGCGCTGAGGAAGAGCCCGTCATGGGCGGTGGCGGCGCCGGTGAAGGCGCCCTTCACATGGCCGAAGAGTTCGGACTCCAGCAGGGCTTCGGGAATGGCGCCGCAGTTGATGGCAACGAAGGGCTGCTGGGCACGCGGGCTGGCGCGGTGGATGGCGCGGGCGAGCAATTCCTTGCCGCTGCCGCTGGCGCCACGGATGAGCACCGATGCATCGCCCGCGGCGACCATGCGCGCCTCTTCGAGCACCTCGTTCATGCAGGCGCTGCGGCTGACGATTTCGTCGCGCCAGGCCTGGCTGGCTTCGCCGAGCTTGAGTGTTCGCGGTGCGGAGACATCGAGTGCCCGCTTGACCTTGTCGAGCAGCACCCGGCTGTCGAAGGGCTTGGTGAGGTAGCCGAATACGCCGCGGGCGGTAGCGTCGACCGCGTCCGGAATGCTGCCGTGGGCGGTCAGCAGGATGACCGGCAGGCCGGGATGCGAGCGGCGGATTTCGTCGAACAGGGCCAGCCCGTCACGTCCGGGCAGGCGGACATCGCTGATCACCAGGTCGGGGGGGCGCACGGCAAGGTGTGCCAGCGCCGCTTCGGCCGAGTCGACCGCCTCGACCCGGTAGCTGCTGGCCCGCAGGCGCATCGAGAGCAGGCGGAGCAGGTCCGGGTCGTCGTCGACCAGCAGCAGGCGCGGGCTGTCGGGGGCGGTGGTGTCGGCCGGGTCGGCACGCACGGCGAGGTTCATTGTGTGGTCTCCGTTGGACGCCGAGCCGGGGCTGGCGCGGGCAAGCTGCGCTCGATGGCGGTCAGCGCGTCCAGTTTTTGTTGCAGGGCGGCCACCGCCTCGCGGCCGGCCTGCTGTTCGGCGAGCAGGGCTTCGTTCTGGGCCAGCAGGCGGGCCCGCGTGGAGAGTTGAACATGCAGGATCCGCGCCAGCGGGTGGAGGCTGGCCGCATCCGGGCTGCGATTGGCGAGCAGTTTGTCGAGCAGGGCCGTGGCCTTGGCCAGGTCGGCCTCGGCACGGGGTTGTGCGTGCAGCAGCGCCAACCGCATCTGGCTCATCGGGTCGGCGCCCTGCCCTTCGAGCGCCTTGAGCTCTCTGGCGAACCCGGCCGGGTCGAGCTCGGCCACATGCCGGCCGTAGGCCAGCAGCGCGCGCGGGGTGACATCGTCGTGGCGAACCGCCGTCTTGATCGGTTCATCGGCCGGCAGCGGGTTGGCGACCGGAAACTGTGCGCAGCCGGCCAGCAGGCCGAAGACGAATGCGGATGCCGAGTGACGGCAGAGTCGTAGGAAGGTATGCATGCCTGCTCAAGTGCTTACGGGGAGTTCGATTCGAAAATGTGCGCCGCCTTCTCCGGACAGCAGCAAGACGCGGCCGCCGTGGGCCTGCACGTACTCGCGGACGATGGACAGCCCGATGCCGCTGCCTTGCCGCGGTGTCGCACCCTGGCGACGCCCCTGGAAGAACGGGTCGAAGATGCGCGGGATATCGTCTTCGGCAATACCCGGCCCGGTGTCGATGCAGTCGATATGGACATGCTGGGCTGCCCGGGTGGCCTTCAGCGTCACCACGCCGCCCGATGCGCTGAAGGAAATCGCGTTGGCCAGCAGGTTGCCGATGGCCACGCTCAGCTTGGCGGCATCGCCATCGATGGTGGCCGGCTCGCTTGCCAGCGCGATGTCGACATCGCGAGACTTGGCTTGCAGGCGCTGGCCGTCGGCCACCTGCGCCAGCAGGCTCTGCAAGGCGATCGTGCTGCGCTGGAGGCGCCGCGCGTCGAACACCGCGGCGTTGAAGTCGAGCAGATCCTCGATGCGTCCCTGCAGCAGGTGGGCGTTGTCACGGAGGATATTGACGACTTCGCGCTGACCGTCGGCCAGCGGTTCGGTGACCTCGTCATCGAGCAGCGCAATGCCCTCGCGCAGCGCCGCCAGGGGGGTCTTCAGCTCATGCGAGACGTGGCGCAGCATGCGTGCGCGGTCGGCTTCGAGTTCGCCGAGGCGCTGGCGAAGCCAGTCAAGCCGTTGCCCCACCTGGCGCAGGTCGGCCGGACCTTCGATGTCGACGGGTGACTCGAGCAGGTTGTCGCCCAGCCGGGCAATGCCCTCCTCGATCTGCTTCACCGGCCGCGCCAGTTGCCAGCCAAAGAACGCGGCCAGGGCGACGGCTACGAGCAGCGCCAGCAGCACCTGCCAGGCCAGCCGCAGCCGGTTCGCTTCAAGCGTGTCGAGCAGGCGCGCATTTTGCATGGCGATCCACTGACGGGCTTCGACGCTCAGTCGCTCGTTGATGCGGTGCAACCGGTCGAGCGCTTCGCGCAAGGCGGCATCATCGGCCGTGCCGACAATGGCAGATTCAGCCTGGTCGGCCGCGGCCCGCCAGGTGTCGGCCATGCCGCCGAGCGTCGCCGGTTCGGCACGAAAGAAGATGTTGAGTGCCGATTCGGCGTCGGTGCGCGCTTCACGATACCGCGCGCGCAGGGCCGGATCGCCCAGTACCACGAACTGTCGGGCGCTGCGTTCCATATCGACCGTACGCTGGGCCAGCAGTTGGGCAGCCGAGGTCAGCCCGAGTGCCGTATCGGCGCCAGCGCGGCTTTGCTGAGCGAAGGACTCGAGCACACGCAGACCCTGCAACGCGGCAGCACTCAGCACCAGCGCGATGAGTACGAAGCCGGCGAGCAGCATCTGCCGGAATGACATTCGGGAAAACATGAAACCGCCCAAGGCATGGGTGACAGTGTCGACTGTAGGCGACACGCCGCTGCGAAGCGGTAAGCAAATGCAAACGCCGGTGTATGCCGACGTTCTGCGCTCGCGCGGCTGTCGATGAGGTGTCGCCGATTGGCGACATGGCAAACGCGTTGGTTAACAATGGGTTGGCTTCGTTTGACGTTAAGCGTGTCGGCATTTGGCGACACGCGTTCGCGGCGTCACGGTGCCGGCCGCACTTGCGCGTGGGCGAAGCGTTGGCGATTCAAGCACTTCCTGCACATGGCATGCCGTTTGCTCGAACCGTGCCAAGCGGGTGCTCGCCCGCAGCAGCGATCGTTCAAGGAGATGAGATGTTCAACAAACCCGGCCTGTTCCCCAAACGTGAAGCCCCCGAGCCCACGCCCGCCCCCTTTAGCTCATCGACCCAAAACAGCGCGACAGCGACGACGCCTCGCCCCACCCCCCGTCCCGGAACCTTTGGAGCCCACATGCGCAGCCAGACCGATACGCCCGCCGTACCCGCCACCCCCGACACATCCGCCACGGCGGAGGCACCGCGCAACGACACGACCGAAGACAGCGGCAGCCGGCTGATCGTTGGCCCGGACGTCAAGCTCAAGGGGGCGGAGATTCTCGATTGCGACACCCTGGTGGTGGAAGGTCGTGTCGAGGCGACCATGGACAGTCGTGTGATCCGCATCGCCGAGCAAGGCGCGTTCTCCGGCAAGGTCGGCATCGACGTGGCCGAGATCCACGGCAACTTCGATGGCGAGCTGACCGCGCGCAAGCAGCTGATCATCCACGCCACCGGCCGGGTCAGCGGCAAGATCCGTTACGGCAAGATCCTGATCGAGGAAGGCGGCGAGGTGTCCGGCGATGTCCAGTCGCTCAGTTCGGTGCAATCCGGCCGCAACGAGTACGACAGCAACAAGTCGGGCAAGGACGACAAGGTCAAGTCGCTGGTGGCGTCTGCCAACTGAGGGCGTGTGACCCAATCGTAGCGTGTCGGGCCGGGCGGGCGCCGCGAGCGCCCGCTTGGCCGTCTACCGCCGGCGCATGCGAAAATCCGGATTGACCGAGCTTTGTTCGCGGAGATTCTGCCCATGCGCCCCTTCACGCTTGCTGCGGCCCTGGCCGCCACCACCTGCCTGCTTGCCGCCCCGCTCGCCCAGGCCGATTCCACGCCCCACCCTGCCGCGGCCCAGGCCACGGCGCAGTGGCCCAGCGATGCACCGCTGCGCACGGCCATTGACGAACTGGCCCAGATGCTGCGCGCCGTTGGGCATGACTTGCGTCAGAACCAGCGCACCGAGGCGCAATACGATGCGCTGGCCGACTGGATCGTCAAACGCCTGGCAAGCTTCCCGACCGCGCATGCCGACAAGAATGCCGCCATTGCGCTGTCCGACATCAAGAAGGAATTGGCCGATGGGGCCGACATCATGACCCATGCCACCCATCTGCCGGCCCGGCGCATGGGCTATCTGATGGCCGTGCAGGCGCTCAACCGCTACGGCCGGACGTTTGCGCATCCGGACTGGGTGCCGATTCCGGAGTGAGGCTCAGCGCAGGCGCGGCGGCAGATAGGGATGCTCGACTGCTCGGCCGGCGAGCAGGTCGGCCAGGATGCGCGCGGTGCCGGCGGCCGTGGTCCAGCCCATGGCGCCGTGGCCGGTGTTGAGCCACAGATTGCGCGGTCCGGCCTGCCCGACCAGCGGGAGACCTTCAGGCGTCATGGGGCGCAGGCCCGACCACGCCGACGGCTGGCTGAAATCGGCGCCATTGGGGAACAGCGCCCGCGCCCGCGCCACCAGCATGTCGACATCTTTTGGCGGTTGGCGGTTGGCGTAGCCCGAGAATTCGGCCGTGGTGGTCAGCCGCAGCACATTGCCCAGGCGCGACCAGGCGGTCAGCGTGCCGTCATCGACCCCGGCCAGGATGGGTGGGGTGTGATTGGCGTGGATGGGGAAGGACACCGAGTTGCCACGCACCGGGTAGATCGGCAAGTACAGTCCGAGCTTGCGTGCCAGCAGTGGCGAGGCGCTGCCCAGCGCGAGCACGAAGGCGTCGGCGCGGTGCTCGCCCTGATCGGTGGTGATCGCGGTGATGCGCTCGCCGCTGACGGTCCAGCCGCTTACGGTTTCGTTGAAGCAGAAGCGCACGCCTTGGGCGCGGCACCATTCGGCCAGTCCCACGGTAAAGCGGTGTGCGTCGCCGCTGGCGTCGGAGGGGCAATGGATGGCGCCGGCGATGGCCGTGGCACGCTGACGCAGCGCGGGTTCGAGGCGCACGACGGCTTCGGGGGTCAGCACATGGGCGTCGATCTGCGCCTCGCGCAGCAGTGTGAGCGTGGAGATCGCCTGCGCCAGGGCGGCATCGGTGGCGTACAGATAGATGAGTCCGCCGCCGGTGTGGGCAAATTCGACACCGGTTTCATCAACGATGGCCTCGAGCACGCGCTGCGCGTAGCTGGCCAGGCGCATCAGCTCGAGTGAATTGCGGGCCCAGGGTTCGGCGCGGCAGTTGCGCATGAACCGCCAACCCCAGCGCAACAGGGCCGGGTCGGGGCGCGGTTTGATGCGCAGCGCCTGCTGGCGGTCGAACAACGACTTGAGCAAGGCGATGGGCGCACCCGGCGCGGCCCAGCTGAATGCGTGGCCGGGTGAGATGAGCCCCGCATTGGCGAAGCTGGTCTCTTGCGCGGGTGCGGTGGCACGATCAATGACCGTCACGTCATGGCCATCACGTCGCAATGCGTGGGCGGCGGTGACACCGGCCAGGCCGGCGCCGAGGACACAAATCTGCATGTTGTTTTCTCTGACTTGCCCGCCGCGGCGCACGAGCCGCCGCTGCTTCGGGTAAAGTTTCGGTTTTTCCCTGATCGTAACCCGACGGCAAACGCAATGGCCCAATATGTAATGTCGATGCTCCGAGTGAGCAAGGTCGTCCCCCCGAAACGCCAGATCATCAAGGACATTTCGCTGTCCTTCTTCCCCGGCGCCAAGATCGGCCTGCTCGGCCTGAATGGCTCGGGCAAGTCCACCGTGCTCAAGATCATGGCAGGCGTCGATACCGAATTCGAAGGCGAGGTCCAGCACCTGCCGAACATCTCCATCGGCTACCTGCCGCAGGAGCCCGAGCTCGATCCGGCCAAGACTGTCAAGGATGAAGTCGAGTCGGCTCTGGGCGAGGTCATGGAGGCCAAGCAGAAGCTCGAAGCGGTCTACGCCGCCTATGCCGAGCCGGACGCCGATTTCGACAAGCTGGCCGAAGAACAGGCGCGCTACGAGAACATCATCTCCACCGCCGGCGCCGACGTCGAAACCCAGATGGAAATCGCCGCCGACGCCTTGCGCCTGCCGCCCTGGGACGCCGTGATCGGCAAGCTCTCCGGCGGCGAGAAGCGCCGCGTGGCGCTGTGCAAGCTGTTGCTGGCCAAGCCCGACATGCTGCTGCTCGACGAGCCGACCAACCACCTCGACGCCGAATCGGTGGAGTGGCTGGAGCAGTTCCTGGTGCGCTTTCCCGGCACCGTGGTGGCCGTCACCCACGACCGCTACTTCCTCGACAACGCCGCCGAGTGGATCCTTGAACTCGACCGCGGCCACGGCATCCCCTGGAAAGGCAACTACTCCAGCTGGCTGGAGCAGAAGGAAGAGCGCCTGGAGCAGGAAGCCAAGCAGGAAGCGGCGCGCATGAAGGCGATGAAGAAGGAACTGGAGTGGGTGCGCTCCAATCCCAAGGCGCGCCAGGCCAAGAGCAAGTCGCGTCTGGCCCGCTACGAGGAAATGTCGAGCGTCGAGTACCAGCGCCGCAACGAGACGCAGGAAATCTTCATTCCGCCCGGCGAGCGCCTGGGCGACAAGGTCATCAACTTCGAGGGCGTCAGCAAGTCCTTCGGCGACAAGCTGCTGATGGACAACGTCAGCTTCAGCATTCCACCGGGCGCCATCGTCGGCATCATCGGCCCCAACGGCGCCGGCAAGTCGACCCTGTTCAAGATGATCATGGGCAAGGAGCAGCCGGATTCGGGCAGCATCGACATCGGCAGCACCGTGCAGGTGGCGGCGGTGGATCAGTCCCGCGAAGGCCTCGAGAACGACAAGACGGTGTTCGACGTCATCTCCGGCGGCGCCGACATCCTCACCGTGGGCAAGTTCGAGTGCCCCAGCCGCGCCTACATCGGCCGCTTCAACTTCAAGGGCGGTGACCAGCAGAAGATCGTCGGCAACCTGTCGGGCGGTGAACGCGGCCGTCTGCACCTGGCCAAGACGCTGATCTCCGGCGGCAACGTGCTGCTGCTCGATGAACCGTCCAACGATCTGGACGTCGAAACCCTGCGTGCGCTCGAAGACGCGCTGCTGGAGTTCTCCGGCTGCGCGCTGATCATCAGCCACGATCGCTGGTTCCTGGACCGCATCTGCACCCACATCCTGGCCGCCGAGGGCAACTCGCAGTGGGCCTTCTTCGAAGGCAACTACCAGGAATACGAGGCGGACAAGAAGAAGCGGCTGGGCGAAGAAGGCGCCAAGCCGAAGCGGATCCGCTACAAGCCGATCTCGCGCTGACCGGTGCGCCCATGGGGGGGCTGCGCCGGGCGCACCCCCATGGGCTCACCCACAAGGTATTTCGCGATGATTCAGACGTTACAAGGCCTGCTGCGCAAACTGGCGGCCCCGGGAAACGACCCTCAGGAAGAATCCGTGTCGCTGCAGCTGGCGACGGCGGCGCTGCTGGTCGAGATGATGCAGGCCGACAGCGACACCTCGTCAGCCGAGCTGGCCAGCGTGCGTGCGGTCCTGGCCAAGGCGTTTGGCCTCGACACGGCGGCGGTCGACCAACTGCTTGCCGATGCCGCCGACGGCGCGCGCGAGGCGCCGGGGTTCCACCCCTTCACCTCGCGTCTCAACCAGGGCCTGAGCAAGGCGCAGAAAGTGCAGGTGATCGAGTATTTATGGACGATCGCGCTGGCGGATGGTGAAATCTGTGCGCATGAAAACCACCTGATGCGCAAGCTGGCCGACTTGCTGTATGTCTCGCACGGCGACTATATCGCCGCCAAGACGCGCGCCCAGGCAGCACACCGCCGGCCGGGCTGAGGGCGACTCAGTTCAGCGTCATGGCTGCGGCGCCGGCCCGCATCTCGGCCGCCGGGCCGACCGGTTCAGGCACACCGAGATAGAAGCCCTGCCCTCGTGTGATCCCCGCCTGGCTGACCCATGACAGCGTGGCTTCGTCCTCGATCCACTCGGCCACCGTCTCGATACCGTGGCTGCGTGCCACCTGCACCACGGCCTGAACGATCTTTTGTGCTCGCGCGTCTTGCGCCACACCCCGCACATAGCCCCCGTCGAGCTTGACGATATCGACCGGCAGGTCGCGCAGCGTGGCGAAGCTGGCGACGCCGCTGCCGAGGTCGTCCAGCGCAATGCAGAAGCCGGCGCAGCGCAAGGCGTGCATCAGGTTGAGCACATCGGTGCGGTCAACCGCGGCAGCCGTTTCGGTCAGCTCGATACAGATCTGGTGCGGATGCACATCGGCGCGCTCGAAGCAGTCGGTGATCCACTCGGCCAGCCCGGGGTCGGACGCGGAACGCCCGGACAGGTTGATCGAGACATAGCGCCCGCCATCGAGCACGGCGGCGAAATCACGCGCGATGCGCGAGATGATGTGGCGGTCGAGGGCGGCGATCAGGTCAAAGCGCTCCGCCGGCGGGATGAACTCGGCCGGCGACACCAGTACGCCGTTGTCGTCGCGCATGCGCACCAGCACCTCGTAACCCCGCGCCCGACCGTTCTGGAGGTCGATGATCGGCTGGCGCCACAGTTCGATACGGTCTTCGTCGATGGCGCGCTCGATGCGGTGCGCCCAATGCACATCACTCGAGCGGGCCATGGCATGCGGACTGCGCTCGAAGGCCACCACGCGGTTCTTGCCGCTGCGCTTGGCGCTGTACATGGCCGCGTCGGCTTCGGCGCGGGCACGTTGGAGCGAATCCTGGTCGAGATAGGCGCAGACGCCGATGGAACAGCTCACGTGATAGGCCTCGCCGCGTTCATCCAGGTAGGCATAGCGCTCGACATCGGCCCGGATCGATTCGGCGATGCGCATGGCCACCGCCTCGGGGCATTGCGGCAGGGCCACGAAGAATTCGTCGCCACCGATCCGCGCCGGCACATCCATGCGGCGGATGTGCTTGCGGATGATGGTGGCCACCGCCCGCAGCACCTGGTCGCCGGCGGCATGGCCGCAGGTGTCGTTGATGAGCTTGAAACGGTCGAGGTCGACACAGATGAGCTGGCCGGAGGACTCGATCTGGCTCATCCGGCGCTCGAAGCCGGCGCGGTTGTGCAATCCGGTGAGTCCGTCGTGGGCCGCATCCCATTCGGCCCGCCGCATCGCCTCGATCTCGTGACTGACATCGCGCAACACCATCACCACGGAGCCGGACGCCGGGTCATCATCCGAGGCCAGCCCGAGGCGGGCACAGGAGCCCTTGACCATCGCAACCCCGCCGCGACGCGGCAGGGCGCAGGCGACCGGGTCGATGCGTACCGTGCCCCCGGGCCGGGCCAGCGTGACCCAGTCCACCGCTTCGCCGTCGCTGCCATTGGCCTGGATCAGATCGCGCACATCGCTGCCCACGATGGCACCGGCGCCGGCGCCGACGAGCTGCTCGGCGGCAGTATTGCATTGCAGGACGCGGTTGCCGTCGTCGACCACCAGCACGGCGTCGGACATGGCGCGGACCACTTCCGCGTACAGGCGGTCGCGCTGTTGCGACAGGCGTACGGCATCGGCGGCGCGCAGGATGTTGCCGATCCAGTTGCCAACCGTGCTCACCATGAACTGGATCGCTGCCCGGCGGGTCGCGTCGAACGGATAGACGACGATTGCCCGCGGGCAGGCCGCTTCGCCGGCGCGGGTCAGCGGCTGGATCAGCAAGGGCCGCGTACCGGCCAGTTCGACGATGCGGGGCTCGGTCTCCGACGCCTGGGCCATGAGCTGCGGCCACAGCGCATCGAAGGTCTGCGCCGATCCGGGGCAGTCCTTGTCATCGAAATCGGCCGGTGGGGTGCAGGCGCAGTGCAGGAGCCGCCCGCCCTCGGCGCGCTGCTCGATGATGGCGACCTGGGTGGCACCGCTGTGGGTCAGCAGGAGCGACAGGCAGTTGTCGATGCGCTGTTGTTGCGGCAAGGGGGCGGAGACCACGTCGGCAAAGTCGCTGCGCCAGCGTGACAAGGCCAGTTGCTGCGCCAGACCGGCCGTGCCCTCGCGCGGCGTACCGGCGATAAAGATCTGGCGGCCGCTCCCCGGCAGAACCAGCACACCACAGACCGGCAGCAGCCCGGTGCCGACGGCGACTTCATCGAGACGGCTGGGATGCCCGTAGGCGCGGACCGTGTCGACGGCACGCATGAGCGCCGGTGCATGTGGCCACAACTGGTCGAGCGGCGGGTGTTGGCCGTGGATCCGGATAAAGGCGTCACTGGCATCGACGACGCCGCGGCTGTCCAGTTCGCACCAGTAGGGGTGCGCGCGCGCGGTGTCTCTGGCGAGGGAATGTTTCAAAGCGGACCACCTGTTTGGCCGTCGGGCCCCAAACCGCCGCGTGCCGACCTCATGAGTCATGCGCGCGGTGTATCGGATGGCGTTAACGTGCGCTTCCCGCGTGGCTGTGATGGGGCGGGAAAAATGAAATATGCAAATTTGGTGCAAGCGGCGGCAAAGGTCAAGCACCCGAATGATTTTTGTTAATAAATGACATATCCGCGGAAAAGACCGTCTGGTGCGGCGCAGCATCTGTCGTGCTGTGTTTTGGCATACGCCGATGGCATGTTCTCAAGCTTTGCGCCAGGGGGGCGATGACACGACCTCGTCGTCGCCCACACCATAAAGTTCGACGCGCCGTGGCCGTTGACACCCAGACCCCTTTCGTCCGCACCGGTAATCGAGATGACCCAGTCCAACGCCCGCCTGCTTGTGCATTTCGAGTTCGACCTGGAGGCGCCGGAGGCTCTGGCGGGGCTGGATCTGCCGGGCCTGCAGCAAAAACTCGTCGAGGCGCTGGGCGCCACGGTGTTCAACGGCATGCCGACCGTGACCACCAAACAGCTGGCGAAGGCCGATGTGCGGGTGCTGGCGCATCGCTATCGTGTCGAGGCGGAGGCGACCTCCGCCCAGGCCATTGATCCGGGACTGCTGGCCGCTCTGGCGCCCCACCTGACGGATGAAGAGGTACGCCAGGTGTGTCAGCGTGCCGCTGCCAAGGCCCCGGCGGCGCCGGAGGCGTTGCGCGCGTATCTGCGGCGGCAAGCGCTGGCGCTGGTCAATGGCTATCGCCTGGTGCCCTGCCAGGTGCGTGCCAAGGCCTCGGGCGGTGCAGACGCCGTTCTGGAGGCGAAGCTCAACCTGACCAACGGCGGCGTGCTGGTCAACGAGGGGCATCGCAAGACGCGCCTGAAGGCCGACCAGGCCCATGTCGACATCCTGCTTGGCGAGCCCGTGGTGAGGCTGACGGCAGGTCTGTCGGGGCATACGCTCAGCGGTCCGGTGCTGGCGGTCGATGTGACCGCCTTGTCACCTCACCGTGACATGCTCCAGGCGATGTGGGCGCGTCAGAGCGTGTCGGGGTAGTCGCTCAGCACCGCCTCGGCCTCCGCCAGGTGGGCGATGAAGCAGGCCACCAGTGCGGGGTCGAAGCTGTGGCCGGCCTGTGCGACCAGGTAGTCGACGGCGTTCTGGATCGACCACGGGTCTTTGTACGGGCGTGTGGATGTCAGTGCGTCGAACACGTCGCAGATGGCGGTGATCCGCCCTTCCACCGGAATCGCCTCCCCCTGCAGCCCGCTCGGGTAACCCGTGCCGTCCCAGCGTTCATGGTGATGCGCCGCAATGCTCGCGGCCATGCGCACCAGGGCGGATTCCGGCGCGTCGAGCAGATCCCGCCCGAGCTGCGCGTGGCGTTTGACATGGTCGAATTCGCGCGCCGACAGTTGCCCCGGCTTGAGCAGGATGTTGTCGGCGATCCCGAGTTTGCCCACGTCGTGCAGGGGCGCGGCGTGTTCGATCAGGAAGCATGCCTCCGGCGACAAGCCGGCCGCCTGCGCCAGGATGCGCGCCAGCTTGCCGATCCGCCGGATGTGTTGCTCCGCGTGCATGTCGCCCTTCTCGCACACTCGGGCCAGACGGTGCGCGATCGCGTCGGTGGCCTGGGTCAGTTCCGCCGTGCGCGCTTCGACCCGCGCTTCAAGCTCGTCGTCGAGGTGGCGTTGGCGTAGATCGGCCTCGCGAAGATGCAGAGCGTTGCGGATCCGCACCATGGCCGCTTCGGTATCGAAGGGGCGTTGCAGGAAGTCGACCGCGCCAAGCTCCAGCGCCTGGTGTCGCAGCGCGACGGCCTCCGCCGGGACGATGACCAGCACCGGTGGCGCGGCGGTGTCGCCGCGCTCCTGCTGCAACTGCGCGAGCAAGGCCAGGCCGTGCGACGGGGCTGCATCCAGCTCGAGCACGATCAGGTCGTAGCGTTGCTCACGCAGTGCCGGCCGCACCTGGGCGGGCTCGGCAACCGCCGTCAGCGCGCTGAGTCCGGCCTGGCGCAGTGCCGACTGAAGGCTTGGATCGGCGCCGATCGTGTCGTCGCACACGAGCACGGCGGCACGATGTACGAAGGCTTCAAACTCCATTCCGGGTCTCCCGTGTTCTGCCAGCAGGTTGACGGGTTTACGACGGGGCATGCCCGTCGCTGAAGCCGGATTTTCGGGGCGGTGATGGTTGATCGGGGCATGGCTCACAAAAATTTCAGTCGCCGCTGACAAAGTCAGTTCAGATCAAGGTCTTGCCTGCCGATAATTGTCACCATCCCCCGTTTTGGTTGAGCGGGTGCTGTGCTGCCCGGGTCGTCGTGGTGTGCGACGATGCCCGTGGTGGCATGATCGTGCCGGAAACAGGGAATCTGCATGTCGCAACACGGTGCCGCGCCCGGTCGTCAAGACGCCGGGGAAGACAAGCAACTGTCTCGCGAAGAGCAGGATGCCATCCTGAATCTTCAGCAGGGCCTGCTGGCCGCCATTGCACGCGGGGACGAGCCACAGGCGCTGATCGCCCGCCTCTGCCTTCTCCAGGAGCAACTGGTGCCCGGCGCCGTTGCCAGTGCCATGCGCCTGAACGCGGAGAGCGACACCTTGCAGGTGCTGGCAGCACCGAGCATTCCCGATGAAGCGCAGGCGCGCCTGCACAATCTGCGCCCGGGCCCGGGGGCGGGCTCGTGCGGCAATGCGGTGTTTCGCGGCGAGCCGGTGTTTGTCAGCAACACCTTTTCCGATCCGCGCTGGGCGGATCTGCGTGCCGTAGCGGTCGATTTCAACATCTGCGCCTGCTGGTCAATGCCGATTCATGGCGCCGGCGGCCGGGTGATCGGCAGCTTCGCGCTGTCGAGCTTCGAGCATCGTGCGCCAGGGGTGTTCCACCGCCGCTTGCTCGAGATTGGCGCTCACCTGATCGGCATCCTGCTCGAGCGCCAGGCGCAGGACACCCAGCTGCGCCTGGCGGCGCGGCTGTTCGACACGAGCGAGGAAGGGATCGTCATCACCGATGCTCAGAATCGCATCCAGGCGGTCAATCCGGCCTTCAGCCGGACCACCGGCTACACCGCCGATGAATGCATCGGCCGGCGCCCGTCGATGCTCTCGTCCGGGCGGCACGACAAGGCCTTCTACCTGCGCTTGTGGACCGAACTGGTCCGCAACGGCCACTGGCAGGGCGAAATCTGGAATCGCCGCAAGAACGGCGAGATCTACCCGGAATGGCTGGTGTTGTCGGCCATCCGCGACAACACCGGGCAGATTACCCAGCATGTCGGCATCTTCTCCGACCTGACCGAATACCACGCGTCACAGAACCGCATCCGCTTTCTGGCCACCCATGACGTGCTCACCGAACTGCCCAACCGCATGCTGCTCGAGGAGCGCTGCGGCCAGGTGATTGCCTGGGCACGCAAGGCCGGCCATCGCGTTGCGCTGTTGTTTGTCGACGTTGACAACCTCAAGTTGGTCAATGACTCGCTCGGCCATACCGCCGGCGATACGCTGCTGCAGTCGGTGGCCCAGCGGCTGCGCCATTGTGTCGGCGAGAAAGACCTGGTGTGCCGCCAGGGCGGTGATGAGTTCATCGTGCTGCTCGACGAGTTGCCCGGTCTCGAGGCCGCGACCTCGGTGGCGCAGCGAATCAACGATCATCTGGGCGCGCCCTATCACACCGACAGTGGCGAGCTGGTCACCTCGGTGTCAATCGGCATTGCCATGTACCCGGACGACGGCGATGACTTCAACGCCCTGCTCCGCAAGGCCGATGGCGCCATGTACCAGGCCAAGGAGGCCGGGCGGAATACATTTCGCAGCCATCACCTGGACGCCGACCCCGACGCGCTGGACGAACTGGTGATCCGCAACGGGCTGCGACCGGCGCTGGCGCGGGGTGAGTTCGCCCTGCACTACCAGCCGATCCTTTGCCTGCGCACCGGCCGGCCGCTGGGGGCCGAAGCGCTGTTGCGCTGGACCCACCCGACGCTGGGCGATGTTCGGCCAGACCGCTTCATTCCGGTGGCCGAACTGAGCGGACATATCGTCAGCATTGGCGAATGGGTGCTGCGCGAGGCCTGCCGCGCGGCGGCGGCCTGGCCGCTCGGCGACTTGCAGGTGGCCGTCAACCTCTCGCCACTGCAGTTTCGTCACGGTGCGCTTGAACGCTGCATTGCCGAGGCCTTGTCGGCGTCGGGCCTCGATGGTCGCCGGCTTGAACTGGAGATCACCGAAACCACGCTGATGGGCGATACCGCCTCGTTGATCGAGCAGCTCTCGCGCCTCAAGGCCATGGGTGTTCGCCTGGCGGTGGACGATTTCGGCACCGGCTACTCGTGCCTGGCCTACCTGCGTCGCCTGCCGGTCGACAAACTCAAGATCGACCGTGCCTTCGTGGCCGACATGAGCGAGGATGCGGATGATGCGAGCATCGTCCGCGCCATCATCCAGATGGCCGAGGGCCTGGGCGTGCGCACCACGGCCGAGGGGGTTGAAAACGCCCATCAGCACGCCACGCTCGAGGCGCTCGGTTGCGCCGAGGTGCAAGGCTACTACTATGCCCGGCCGATGCCCGCCGACGACTTTGTCCGCTGGCTCGCCGGGCGCGTGGTGACGCCGCCGGCGCTTACTTGAGCGCGAAGCCGCGCTGCTTCAGCGCCTCGACCAGGCGGTCGCGCCCCGACAGCGATGCCGGGCCGGCGACCCGCTTTGCGCTATGGACCGCCCAGGTGCCCTTTACGTCCATCTGCTGCGCTTCATAGAACCGGGCCATGGCCGCGTTGTAGTCGGCAATGGCGGCTGCCTGGTCGGTCGAGTAGCGTTCATGATGCAGCACCGCGGACTGCGGCAGCCGGGGCTTGACGCTCGCCGGCCGGGCTTCGTCTTCATGGCCGACACACATGCCGAACACGGCAAAGGTTTTCGGGGGCAGGTTCAGCACGCGGGCGACGTCTTCGGGCCGGTTGCGCATGCCGCCGATGTACACCGTCGACAAACCCATCGACTCGGCCGCCGCCACGGCGTTCTGTGCCGCCAGGGCGGCGTCGATCACGCCGACGAGAAACATCTCGGTGTAGTCCAGTGCCTCGCTCGGGCGCGCTTCGGCCGCCGCGATGTGCGCCAGCCGCGACAGGTCGGCCAGCCACACCAGCTGCAGCGGCGCCTTGCGCACATGCACCTGGTTGCCGGCAAATTCGGCCAGCTGGTCGCGCGTGGCCTGGTCGCGCACGGCCACCACGCTCCACACCTGAAGGTTGGACGAGCTGGCGGCCGACTGCGCCGCCGCAATCATGGCGCCGAGCTGGGCGTCGCTGACCGGATCGGGGCGGAAGGCGCGCACCGAGCGGTGGGTCAGCAACTGGTCGATCAAGGTGGTGGTGATCTCGGGAACCGTCTGGTCAACGCCGCCGTAGCGGGTTTCGTACAGGGGGTGATGGGTCGTCATCGTGAAGGTGTCCAGTCAAGGCAGACTTATTTTTCGAGCGGGATGGGCGTGGCGCGGTCGACGGTGACCGCCGTCACCGAATTCTGCGGGCTGCCGGAGATGACCTTGTCGGTATAGGTCAGATACACCAGCGTGTTCCGGCTGACATCGACAATGCGGACCACGTGCAGGGTCTTGAAAATGATCGACCGGCGCTGGCTGAAGGCGTCTTCCTGGCGGGGCAGCGGCTCGCGGAAGCGGATCGGGCCAACCTGCCGGCAGGCGATCGACACGTCCGACAGCTCCTCGGCCACACCAAAGGCGCCGGCAATGCCGCCGCGCTCGGGTTTGGCAACATAGCAGGCCACGCCCTCGACCTTGGGATCGTCAAACGCCTCCACCACCAGCTTGTGCGAGCCGGTGAGCTTCCACTCGGTGTTGACGCCGCCGATATCTTCGGCGGACGCGGGCAGCATCCATAGCGCGGACACCAGGGCAAGCAACAGGTTTTTCATCGGCCGGTCCTTTGTCATCAGCGGGTATTGAACCATGACCCAGATGGGGACGAGGGCCAAAGTCTCAAGCACCGCGATGCCAATTGCCGCCATGGGGCGCTTCGGATAGCCTGACGACATGACACGAACCGCCAGCCGCCTGACCACCGACGCCCTGCTCGCCCGCCTGCTCGAGGCCGGCCAGATCAGCCGCCACGACTACGATGAAACCCGCACGGCGCTGCGCATGCGCGGCCGCAACGACCAGCATCCGCTGGCGCTGGTGGGCGAACGGCGCCTCACCCGCGCCTGCGCGCCGCACGACACGCTGAGCGTCGAGCCGCTGACCGAATGGCTGGCCGGCGATGCCGGCCTGCCCTACTTCCACATCGACCCGCTGAAGATCGACGTCTCCTCGGTGTGCAACCTGGTCTCGCATGCCTACGCCACGCGCTTTCGCATCCTGCCGGTGGCGATCCGCGACAACGACGTGACCATCGCCACCGCCGAGCCCTACGAGAGCGAGTGGCTGTCGGTGCTCGAGCAGGCGCTCAAGATCCGCATCCACCGCGTGCTCGCCAACCCGACCGACATCGTGCGCTACCTGGCCGAGTTCTACAGCCTGGCACGCTCGCTCAAGCACGCGGTGGCGCAGCACGAGGGCGCGCAGAGCGGCATCGGCAACTTCGAGCAGCTGGTGAAGCTGGGTTCCAACAAGTCGCTCGACGCCAACGACCAGGCGGTCATCCACATCGTCGACTGGTTGCTGCAATACGCCTTCGAGCAGCGCGCCAGCGACATCCACATCGAGCCGCGGCGCGAGGTGTGCAACGTGCGCTTCCGCATCGACGGCGTGATGCACCTTGTCTATCAGACGCCGGTGCCGGTGGCCGCGGCGATCACCAACCGCATCAAGCTGATGGGTCGCATGGACGTGGTCGAGAAGCGCCGCCCGCAGGACGGGCGGATCAAGACCCAGTCGGGCAAGGGCGAGGAGATCGAGCTGCGCCTGTCCACCATGCCGACGGCCTTCGGCGAAAAGCTGGTGCTGCGCATCTTCAACCCCGATGTGCTGCTCAAGTCCTTCAACGACCTGGGCTTCAGCCAGGGCGAGACGCAGCGCTGGCGCAGCATGTTCTCGCAGCCCAACGGCATCATCCTGGTGACCGGCCCGACCGGCTCGGGCAAGACTACCACGCTGTACTCGACGCTCAAGGAGCTGGCCACGCCCGAGGTGAACGTGTGCACCATCGAAGATCCGATCGAGATGGTCTATCCGCACCTCAACCAGATGCAGGTGCAGCACAACATCGGGCTCGACTTTGCCAGTGGCGTGCGCACCTTGCTGCGCCAGGATCCGGACGTGATCATGGTCGGCGAGATCCGCGACCTCGAAACCGCCGAGATGGCCATCCAGGCCGCGCTCACCGGGCATCTGGTGCTATCCACCCTGCACACCAACGATGCGCCCTCGGCGATCACCCGCCTGCTCGACCTGGGCGTGCCGCCCTACCTCATCCGCTCCACCCTGCTCGGCGTGCTCGCCCAGCGCCTGGTGCGCACCCTGTGCCCGCACTGCCGCAAGCCGCACCCGATCGACGAGGCCGACTGGAACGAGCTGGTGGCGCCCTGGAAGTCCACGCTGCCGACCACCGCCAACGGCCCGGTGGGCTGCCTGGAATGCCGGATGACCGGTTATCACGGCCGGGTCGGTCTGTACGAGCTGATGACGCTGTCGCCCACGCTGCGCCAGCTCATCACCCCGGAGATGGACGTGGCCCGCCTGCGCGCCCAGGCCGTACGCGAGCACATGACCCCGCTGCGCCTGGCCGGTGCGCGGCAGGTCGCCGCCGGCACCACCACCATCGAGGAGATTGCCCGTTCTACGCCGCCGGCCAGCGGCGAGGCGCAGTGATCATCGGGCCGGAGCGATGCGCAGGATACGGCCCTCGGTTTCATCGAGCACGTACAGCGCCCCATCCGGCCCCTGGCGCACATCACGGATGCGATGGCCGATTTCGGTCAGCAGGCGCTCCTCGGACACCACTTTCTCGCCCTTGAGCACGACACGCACCAGCATGCCGAACTTCAGCGAGCCGACAAAGAGATTGCCCCGCCAGGCGGGAAACAGTGCGCCGGTATAAAAGCTCATGCCCGACGGGGCGATCGATGGCGTCCAGTGGTGCACCGGTGCGGCAACATCGGGGCGCGCGGTGCCTTCGCCGATCTGCCACCCCGTGACATACTCGCGCCCGAAGGTGATCTCCGGCCAGCCATGATTGGCGCCGGCGCGCGGGATGTTGATCTCGTCGCCGCCCTGCGGGCCGTGCTCGTGGGTCCACAGCGCACCGGTTTCGGGATGCCGGGCCGCCCCCTGGACATTGCGGTGGCCGTAGGACCAGATCTCGGGCAAGGCGTCCGCGCGACCGACGAAGGGGTTGTCGTCCGGCACGCTGCCGTCAGCGCGGAGCCGCACGATCTTGCCGAGATGGCTGTCAAGCGCCTGGGCGCGTTCGCGCGCGTGATAGCGCTCCCCCAGGGTGATGAACAGATGCTGCGTGTCGTCAAAGACCAGGCGTGAGCCGAAGTGGTGCCCACCGGGGAGATCGTCCTGCTGGGCGAAGATCACCTCGACCTCGCGCAACTGCGGCGGCGAGGCATCGGCGTCGAGCCGCGCGCGGGCGACGGCGGTTCGTGCGCCGCGGGCGGTGGGTTGGGCGAAGCTGAAGTAGATCCGCTGGTCGGTTGCAAACCCGGGCCCGAGGACGACATCGAGCAGACCGCCCTGGCCGGCGGCATGCACCGGCGGCACATGGGCGACCGGTGCCGACAGCGTGCCATCGGCGTGGATGATCCGCAGCCGGCCAGGCCGCTCGCTGACGAGCATCCGGCCATCCGGCAGAAATGCCAGTGACCACGGGGTATCCAGCCCGGTGGCGACGGTGCTGACAGCCAGCTTGCCGGCGGCGGAGTCAAGTCTCAGGGTGTCGGCGCCGGCCGCATGCATTGCCAGCACGAGGGGCAGGCAGGCCAGCCATCGGTGGAGTCGAATCGCGAGGCGCATCCTTGGTGTTCTCCCGGTGATGTGCGCGAAGCCGGCGGCCCATGGTGTCGCGGACGCATTCGGGCGCGACAGGCCGACGACTCTGCTGCGAGCACGCCCTAATCGAGCGCGGGGCGTCGCGGCAGGATCGTGACGCACTCGGGGTAGTTCCGGCAGCCCCAGTAGTCGCCGTGCGACCCGGTCGCGTTGACCATCTTTTCACCGCATGTCGGGCAGCTGGGCGTGGTGTAGCCGCCCTCGGTGGCGATGGTGTGCAGGCGGGTGCGGGATTCCGACGGCAAACGCTCGATCATCGCCAGCAGCACCCGCCCGTCCACCAGCACGATGCCGTGCTCGCGTCCGAGCGCGCGTGCCTGGGCGGTGAAACGGCCGTTGGTCATCAAAAAGCCGCGCTCGATCTGTTCGTGTGTCATGGCGCCGATCAGTTCCCGTACCGCCGGCACATCCAGGTGGGTGACGCCACGGCTGCGCACATGGACCAGGCCGGTGGCCGTCTCCAGATTGAGCTTGTCCTGGTAGAGATAGATGTCGCAGCCCTGCGCATGCGCCAGCGGCAATGCACGATGCGAGATCGACTTCTGTGTGTAGTAGGCCACGCACACGGCGTCGAAGCGCTGCCACTCGAGGCTCTCGAGCAGGCTCAGCGTCCATACGCGGGTGGCCGCCGGCACCATGTCGGGGTCGAAATCGAGCATCGACGCATCGTCCAGTGCCGAGGGGTCGAACTCGGTCGGTGCCGAGTGGATGGTGGGCGGTGCGTCATTGCTGGCGGCGTCCGGCGGGCGCTTGCGTGAGCGGTGCGGGCGCGATGGCGGCAGCGAATCGCCGGTGCGGGCCTGCCCGCGCAGGCGCATGGCCATGATCGCCCCACCGAAAATCACCGATATCAGCAGGGCGAATACGGGAATCACCACCATGGCCCGGTCCCCCGTCTGATCCCAGCGTTGCACCGCGACCAGCACGACGCCGGACAGTGCCGCGGCGAGCGCCCACGGCCGCCAGCTGCCCCGGGGCCGGGCCGGTGCCGCGCGTCGATGTTCATTTGCCTGCTTCATTTGCCCTCCCCACGCAGCGCCTGTGCGCCCAACCCGGAAGCCCTGCCCGGTTCCGGGATACCCGGATTCTGGCATAGCGCATTCACGCAAACAAACAGTGCTTGCTGATGTCATGCCCCCGGCAATGCCTGCGTTGCACCGCACTGCCGTGCAGGCGACAATCGCCGCTCCCGCAGCTCATCGGAATCGTGAACACCATGAAGTTGATCGTTGCCATCCTGTCCCTCGTCCTGCTGGCCATTCTCGCGCCGCTGGCCTTCATGCCCTCCGCCGACGATCTGGCCGAGGCGCAATCCGGCCTGCCCTGGCAGATCGAGGTCGATGCCGAGGGCGGGAGCCGGGTGTTCGGGCTGACCCTCGGGCGCAGCACCCTGGGCGAGGCGCAGGCGCGTTTCGGCCCGGATCTGGCCATTGCGATTTTGACTGCACCGGGTGAAAAAGGCGCGCTCGAGGCGTATCTGGGCAGTGCGCAACTGGGGTTCGTGACCGGCAAGCTGGTGCTCACCGTGGCGCTGTCCGACGATGAACTCGCGGGGATGCGTGAACGGGCGGCCAAGACCGAATACATGGAGTCGACCACCCGCAAGGCCACGCTCAGCGCGGCCGACCTGTCCACCGCGCTGACCCGTCCGATCGACAGCATCGTCTTCATTCCGTCGGTCAATCTCGACGAAGCCGCCATTCAGGCGCGTTTTGGCGAGCCCGCCGAGCGGATCGCCACCAATGCCCACCAGACCCACCTGCTGTTCCCCGACAAGGGGCTGGACCTGATCCTCGACAGCGACGGCAAGGAGATCCTGCAATACGTGGCGCCGCGTGACTTCGATCGCGTTCGCCAGCCGCTGCAGGCTGCGGCCGCTCAGTAATGCGGCGGAATTTCGTCTTCGGGCCGTCCGGCGCCGCGTGGCTGTACCGATTGCAGCTGGCGCTTCAGGTCCAGCACCTGGGCTTGTAGCAACTCGATCGCCTCCTGTTGACGAAACAGGGTCATGTTCATGCCGTCGAGCATGTCTTCGGCGGCCATCAGCTTGCACTCCAGCGTTTCGAGGCGTGATTCCATTCATGTGACTCCTGGCTCGGGCAGCCGGCATTGTACGCATTCGCCCGGCAGGGTCGACTGTGTCACGCCGCGCCCGCTGTGCCGCTCGTCTCCGTGCATCCAATATGCATTAGACTGGCGGACAGTGCCGACCGCCTGCTGCCCACACCATGACGCAATACAAACTCGTTTTTTCCGGTGACATCCTGCCCGGCCACGATCCCGACCAGGTCAAGGCACAGTTGCTGGCCATGCTCAAGCTCGCGCCCGAGCAGGCGCCCAGGCTGTTCTCCGGCAAGCGGGTCACGCTCAAGAAGGGGCTCGACGCCGAGCGGGCGCAAAGCTACCGGCGCAAGTTGTCCGCCATGGGGATCGGGATCCGGGTCGAGGCCGAGCGCGACGACACCGAAGCGCCCCGCCCGGCCACGCCACCCCCGGCGCCGATCCGCCCGCCGCAGGCCGCAACACCGCCGACGCCTGCACTCGATCTGGTGCCGGCCGAGCCCGCGCCCGCGACCGAGATGGACTGCCCCGAGTGCGGGCACCATCAGCCGCGGCGCACCCTCTGCCTGAACTGCGGCTGCGACATGCCGCGCGTGCTCGCCGCCCGCGAAGCACAGGCGCAGGAGGCAAAGGCCGGCGTGTCCGACATCCAGCACCGCAGCCTGCGGATCCACCCGGGCGATGCCCCCGTGGTGCAGGCCGAGCCGGCCCGCCTGTTCGGCGCCGACTTTGGCGGGCGGATCGGGCGGCGGTCTTATTTCGCGGGCAGCATGCTGCTCACCAGCGTGCTGATGTGGATCGCCCTCGCCGGCGTGCGCATGGAAAGCTTTCTGGTGCTCGGGCTGTGCGCCCTGGTCGGCGTGTTCTTCGGCATCCGCCTGAGCATCCTGCGCTGCCATGATTTCGACTGGCGCGGCTGGTGGGTGCTGATCACGGCCATTCCGTATGTCGGCGCCCTGTTCAGCCTGCTGCTGATGTTCTTCCCCGGCAGCAAGGACGACAACACCTACGGTGCCCGCCCACAACCGACGAGCTGGGGGGCTGCGGTTGGCGCGCTGGTGGTTGTCGTCGCCTCGTCCATGCTCGCCTTCAGTTTCTTTGCCCAGGATATTGCCGGTGCCGCCATGCGCTATGGCGACACGGCCGGCCTCACCTCTGATGCCGGCAGTGCAAGCGGGCTTCAGAACGCCGCCCTGCGCCACTACGATCCGGCGCGGGACCGGATCGTCATGTACTCGCTGACCACCTGCGGCTATTGCGACCAGAAGCGTGCCCAGTTCGACGCGCTGGGCGTGCGCTATCGCGAAGTGTTCATCGACACCGACCGTTCGGCCGGCGAGGCGATGTGGGCCAAATTGCGCGCCGGTGGCTGGACGAGCGGCGGCGTGGGCACCCCGACGCTGGAAGTCAACGGCGTGATGTTGCCGAACAACCCCTCGCTTGAGGCGATGAGTCAGCACTTTCTCGCCGGCGCCAACCGTTTCTAGCGTGCAGCCAGCAACCAGTGGCGAAACTGGGCGATCGCCGGGCGCTCGGCCGTGGTGACCGGGCAGACGAGGTAATAGGCGTAGCGCGAGGGAATGGCCAGGTCAAAGGGCCGTACCAGCCGCCCGGCCTCGATGTCCCGGCGCACCATCGGGTCGAGGCCGAGCACCACGCCCATCCCGTCCATTGCTGCCTCCAATGCCAGGCTGGAGTTGGAAAAGTGCGGACCGCGATGCGGGTCAACGCCGCGCACTTTGGCCGCGCGCAGCCAGTCTTCCCAGCTCACCCGCTCGGAGCGGCCCACGGCGGTGTCGTCATGCAAGAGGGTGTGGAAGCGCAAGTCGGTGGCTTGTTTGAGGCGACGCTGCCCCTTGAGCAGATCGGGGTGGCACACCGGCACATACGCCACCTCCATGAGCAGGTCGGTCCGCATGCCGGGGTAGCTCCCCCGGCCAAAACGAACCTCGAGATCGATCTGGCCCTCGCGCAGGGCGACCAGATCCGATTCGACGTCTTCGAGGTCCGGTGCGTCGACCGTGTTTGGCGCCGTCCCGAGCACCAGATCGATGTCCGGGTGGGCCTCGGTGAAGCGTTGCAGGCGATGCACCAGCCAGCGCCCGGCGAAGGCCGGCGGCACGGTGACGCGCAGGTGGCGTGACAGCGACTGGCCGTCAACCGATTCGACCGCTGCCGCAAGATGCGCCAGCCCCTCGCTGACGCCCGGCAGCAGGCGCTCGCCCGCGTCCGTCAGGGCCAGGGCGCGTGTCAGCCGGTGAAACAAGGCCACGCCCAGATGCGCCTCCAGCGCCTTGATTTGCTGGCTCACTGCCGCCGGGGTGACATGCAGTTCCTCGGCCGCCTGCTTGAAGCTCAGGTGGCGAGCCGCGGTCTCGAAGACGCGCAGCGATGCGAGGGGCGGCATGGATCGGGGCATGGGCACAGTTTAGTCAAACTGATGCGTCACATCATCAATGATCGTTTGTTGCGACGCACAACGGCGCGTAGAGTCATCCGTATCGTCGTGAGCCGACCCAGATCGGCCGATGCAACTGGAGCAACACACCATGCAACGCACCGCCAACCCCGGCAATCCGCAGCACACCTTGATGAGCCCCGAACACTATCTTGCGCGAGCGCACGCCCTACGCAGCGCCACCTTCGCCCATGCCATCGATGCGCTCGTCCGCCGCGTCACCGGGCATGTCGGCCGCGCCGTGCAGTGGCTCAACAGCCACCCGGTCATTTCCTGAGAACTTGTGAAGAAATCGTAGCGAGCAGGGCCGAGTGCAAGGCGCGAGCGAGCGAACGACGAGACATATCAAATGGATAGGCGAGGAGTGAGCGAGTGAGCAACGCAGCAATCGGCACGCGCAGTAGATTTATTCACAAGTTCTGAACGCTCACCGCCGCGTCAGATCTCTCAGCATGGCTTGCAGCATGGCGGCGCCGAGCCGCTTGCTGCGGGCGCCGTTCCAGCCGTAGTGGCCGTCCGGCAACAGGTGGTTGTCCTTGAACGGCATCTCGAGCGTCAGCGACAGGCAGCCGAAACGGTGCGCCACCCATTTGCTGGCGAGGGTCAGCATGTCCTCGCCGAAACGGTCGGGGGTGTAGCCGACCTCGGTCTGGAAGTCGGGGCTGGCGTCGGCCAGCGCGGCCAGAAAGGCCGCTTCGCGGGCCGCCATCGTGTCCGGGACGCCCGGCACCATCTGCGCACCGTCGATGAAGACATAGGGCAGCGATTCGTCCCCATGGATGTCGAGAAAGAGCGCGCAACCGGTGGCTTCCATCTGTTCGCGCACGCACTGCACCTCGGGGCTGCGCGCCGTGCTCGGCGCCATCCATTCGCGGTTGAGGTTGGCGCCGGCGGCATTGGTCCGCAGGTTGCCGCGGATCGCGCCGTCCGGGTTCATGTTCGGCACGATGTACAGGCAGGCATGCTCGCGCACCCGCCGGGCCAGCGGATCGGCGCCGTCGAGCAGGCGTTCGAGCAGGCCCTCGATGAACCACTCCGCCATCGTCTCGCCCGGATGCTGGCGGGCAATGATCCACACCGGCTGGCGCTCGGGCGCCGGCCGGCCCACCACCACGCAATCGACGCTGCGCCCGTCAACCGTTTCGCCGAGCGAGCGCACCTGCGCGTACGGTGACATTTCGGCCCGGCCCAGCAGGTCGAGATGGCGCTCGTGCGAATAGGGCTCGAAGTAGGCGTAGTAGATGTTGTTGCGTTCGGGGGTGTGCTCGATGACCAGGCGGCCGTCCTCGAAGCGTGTGCCCGGCACCCGGAACCACACCCGGCGGTCGTAGGAGGCCACCGCGCGATAGCCGGGCCAGCCGTCCGGATACGCGGCCTCGGCCGCGTTCTCGAACACCATCCGCAACGGCACGCCGGCAGCGTCGTGCACCCGGAAATGGAACCACTGGCAAAAGCTGGCGGCATTGTCCGGCCGCAGGCGCAGGCGGATCGCCTCGGGCGCCGCTGCGCTCACCACCTCGATGCTGCCGCTGTCAAACCCCTGGCTGATCCGGATGCCCACGATCGCTCTCCTGCTGTCGGTTGTGTGTCAGACCACGCCGTCCTGGCGCCGCCGGAAGACCCAGCGATCGGCGTCGGAGGCGTCGGCGGCAAAGTGGTAGCCGTCGGTGTCGAAGCCTTTGAGATCGTCGACATCGCTCAGCCGGTGGTCGATCGCGTAGCGCACCATCAGGCCGCGGGCGCGCTTGGCGTGGAAGCTGATGATCTTGTATCGGCCACCTTTCCAGTCCTCGAACACCGGGGTGACGATCCGCCCCTTGAGGCTGTCCGGCCGGATGACCTTGAAGTACTCCTCGGAGGCGAGGTTTACCAGCACCTTGTCGGTGGATGCGCCGAGCAAGGCGTTGATCGCCTCGGTCGGCCGCTCGCCCCAGAAATCGTACAGATTGCGCCCGGCCGGCGTGGCCAGTCGCGTGCCCATCTCGAGCCGGTAGGCCTGCATCAGGTCCAGCGGACGCAGTACGCCGTAGAGCCCGGAGAGGATGCGCAGATGCTGCTGCGCGTAAGCCACGCCCTCGGCGTCCAGCGTGGCGGCGTCAAGCCCATCGTAGACATCGCCATTGAACGCGAACAGGCAGGGCTTGGCGTTCTTGCGGTTGAACGGGCGCGACCACTCGGCAAAGCGGGCCACGTTGAGGGCGGCGAGCTTGTCCGAGATGTGCATCAACTCGCCCAGCGCGGCCGGGCTGAAATCGCGCATGACGCCGACGAGGGTTTCGGCAGCATCGAGAAACGCCGGCTGGCTGGGTTTGCAATCGGGCGCGGGGGTGTCGTAGTCCAGCGATTTGGCGGGAGAAATAACGAAGTGCATGCGAGACCTGTCGTGCGTCGGAAGCGCCCATGGTAGCAAAAGCGCCGCCCCCGGCGCAGTCCGGGCGGGCTGCCCCGAGGGGCCTGAAATGCCGTGTTTGACAGCGCCCCGGCGATTTCAGAGTATTGGACGATTCCGCAGCTTCCGGCCCGCCGCTATGACCCAGTCTCCCTTGCTCGAACGCTCCCGCCGTGCGGTCTGGCATCCGTGCACGCAAATGAAGAGCCATGAATCCCTGCCGCTGGTGCCCGTCACCCGCGGCGAGGGGGTGTGGCTGTACGACGACACGGGGCGACGCTTCCTCGACGGTGTCAGCGCCTGGTGGGTGAATCTGTTCGGGCACTGCAACCCGCGCATCAATGACGCGATCTGCGAGCAGCTCGAAACCCTTGAGCATGTGATGCTCGCCGGCTTCACCCATGCGCCGGTGGTCGAGTTGTCGGAGCGCCTCTCCGCCCTCACCGGCCACCGCCTGGGCCATGCCTTCTATGCCTCGGATGGCGCCTCGGCGACCGAGATTGCGCTCAAGATGAGTATGCATGCGTGGCGCAACCAGGGCGAAACCGGCAAGGATCGCTTCATCAGCCTGGCCGGCAGCTACCACGGCGAAACGGTGGGCGCGCTGGCGGTGACCGATGTGGCGCTCTTCCGCGACGCTTATGCCCCGCTGGTACGCGCCGGGGCCACGGTGCCCAGCCCCGATGCCCGCCAGGCCGAGCCGGGTGAGACCGACGAGGATGTGGCCGAACGCGCGGCGCTGGCGCTGGAACACTATTTGGCCGAACACCACGACGAGATCGCTGCGCTGATCGTCGAGCCGCTGGTCCAGGGGGCGGTCGGCATGGCGATGTACCACCCGCACTACCTGCGCCGCGCCCGGGCCTTGTGCGATACCTACCGGGTCCATCTCATCGCCGATGAAATCGCCGTCGGCTGCGGCCGCACCGGCACCTTCTTCGCCTGCGAGCAGGCCGGTATCTGGCCGGACATGATGTGCCTGTCCAAGGGCATCTCGGGGGGCTACCTGCCGCTGTCGCTGGTGCTGTCCACCGATGCGATCTACGACTGTTTCTACGACGACGACGTGCACCGCGGCTTCCTGCACTCGCACTCCTACACCGGCAACCCGCTGGCCTGCCGGGCGGCGCTGGCGACGCTCGACATCTTCAAGGCCGACGATGTGATCAACGCCAACACGGTGCGTGCCCGCCAGCTCGGCGACGCCGCGCAGGCGGCATTTGACGGCCACCCGGCGGTGCGCCACCTGCGCCAGCGCGGCATGATCCTCGCGTTTGATGTCGCGACGCCGCGGCGCGACTTCAGCCAGCGCTTTTTCGCCGCCGGCCTGGACGCCGGCGTGCTGCTGCGCCCGCTGGGCAACACCGTGTATTTCATGCCGCCGTATATCGTCGAGGCCGATGACATCGCCCATCTGGTCGGCGGTGCGGCTGCCGCACTCGAACACAGTCTGCGCTGAGCCCGATGACGCTGCTCACCCAATTGCGTGCCGATCTGGCCGATCGCGCCGGCAAATCGCTCATCCGCCGCCGGCGCACCCTGACGACGCCCTGTGGCCCGCATGCCGTGGTCGATGGCCGGCAGATGCTGTCCTTTTGCAGCAACGACTATCTCGGCCTCGCCGCCCACCCGGCGCTGGCGGCAGCCCTCGCCGAGGGCGCGGCACGCTGGGGGGGCGGTGCGGGGGCCTCGCACCTGGTCAGCGGCCACTATGCGGTGCATGAGCGCCTCGAAGCCCGGCTGGCCGAGTTCACGGGCTGCGAGCGCGCGCTGGTGTTCTCCACCGGCTACATGGTGAACATGGGCATCGCCGCTGCGCTGCTCGGGCGTGGTGACGCCCTCTTTGCCGACCGCCTCAACCACGCCTCGCTGGTCGATGGCGCGCTGTTGAGCCGCGCCGAGCATCATCGCTACGCCCATGGCGACACCGCCGCCCTGTCGCGCCTGCTGGCGGCCAGTACGGCCCGCCGCAAGCTGATCGTGACCGACAGCGTGTTCAGCATGGACGGTGACATCGCCCCGCTGGCCGAGCTGTTGGCGCTGGCCGAGGCGCACGACGCCTGGCTGCTCGTGGATGACGCCCATGGCTTCGGTGTGCTCGGGCCGCAAGGCCGCGGCGCACTCGCCGCCGCCGGGCTGGCCCACTGGCGCCTGCTGCTGGTCGGCACGCTCGGCAAGGCCGCCGGCCTGTCGGGCGCCTTCGTGGCCGGGCACGCCGATGTGGTCGAGTGGCTGATGCAGACCATGCGCACCTATATTTTCACCACCGGCGCGCCTCCGGCGCTGGCCCATGCCCTGCTCACCGCCGTCGACCTGATCGAGCGCGGCGACGCCCTGCGCAGCACACTGGCGGCGCATCAACAGCAACTGCACGACACCCTCCATCTGGCGCAGTGGCAGCGCATGCCGTCCGCCACCCCTATCCAGCCGGTGAAAATCGGGGATAATGCCGCCGCCGTGGCCGCGGCTGCGGCACTGTGGGATGACGGCCTGTGGGTGCCGGCGATTCGGCCGCCGACCGTCCCGCAAGGCACGGCCCGGCTGCGCATCTCGCTCAGCGCGGCACACACCGAACACGATATTTCCCGATTGACCGACGCCCTTCACCGGATCGAACGCACGCCATGAGTCGCCCGCCCCTCGTACTGCTCCACGGCTGGGGCCTGACCCCGGCGGTGTGGCAGCCGTTGCGGGCCCAGCTCGATCCGGCCTGGCCGTGTACCGCCCCCGCCCTCCCCGGCCATGCCGACGATGCGCCCCGCCCCCATGCGCCGAGCCTGGCTGCGTGGGCCGATGCGCTGGCGGCCGAGCTGCCCGATCACGCGCTGGTGTGCGGCTGGTCGCTCGGGGCACTGCTCGCCCTCGACCTGGCCCGTCGCCACCCGGCCAAGGTGGCGTGTCTGGCGCTGATCGGTGCCAGCCCCTGCTTTGTCCAGCGCGCCGACTGGGCCTGCGCGCAGCCCCCAGCGGTGGTCGACGGCTTCCGTCGGGAGTTTGCCGTCGCGCCCGACAAGACCCAGCGCCGCTTCGTGGCCCTGCAGGCACTGGGCGACACGGCGCGTCGTGAGGTGACCCGCCAGCTCACTGGCGCCCTGGTGCCGGTAACGGCCGCATCCGCGCCATGGCTGGCCGATGGGCTCGACATCCTCGCGCAGGTCGACCTGCGTGAGTCACTTGCCCAGGTCGGCTGCCCGGTGCGTCTTCTTCATGGCGCTCACGATGCCCTGATGCCCGCGGCCGCGGCACGTGCGATGGCCGACGGCTTGCCCGATGCGCGCTACTCGGAGTTTGCCGACGCGGGCCATGCGCCCTTTGTTGCCCGTGCCGCCGACTGTGCGCGCCTGCTCCACAGTTTTGCCGATGACTGAGCGCAAGCAACGGGTCCGGGCGGCGTTCGACCGGGCCGCCGCCACCTACGATGCCGCCGCCGCCGTGCAGCGGGAGATCTGCGGCCACTTGCTCGATCTGGCCAAGGCGCACCCGCCCGGCGCACCCGTCCAGCGCCTGCTCGATGCCGGCTGTGGCACCGGTACCGGCGCCACCGTGCTGATCGACTGGCTCGCGCCGGCCAGGCGCTACGCGCTGGATTTTGCTCCCGGCATGCTGGCCTGCCATGTCGACCGCCCCGGACAGACCGCCATCTGCGGCGACCTCGAACACCTGCCGCTGGCCGATGCGTCGGTGGACGCCATCTGGTCCAGCCTGGCGGTGCAATGGTGCAACCCGGCACGGGTCATGGCGGAGCTGGGGCGCGTCCTGCAAGCCGGCGGTACGGCCTGGGTGGCCACGCTGGGGCCGCAGACCTTGTGGGAGCTGCGCGACGCGTTTCGTGGCATTGATGATGCCGAACATGTGATCGGCTTTCACGGCCCGGACACCTGGCAACAGTCGGCCATCCAGGGCGGGCTGCAGGTCGCCGGGTGCCGGCGCATTCCGGCGGCGGCCACGGCGGGGAGTCTTCGCCACTTGCTCAAGGACATCAAGGCCATCGGCGCCCACCAGGTGGGGAGCGGGCGTCGGCGCAAACCGCTGGGCAAGGCCGCGTGGCGGCAACTTGAGGCCACCTACGAGCGTCATCGCCGCACCGACGGCCTGCTGCCGGCCACCTACGACGTGATTCTGCTCGCCCTCCACAGGACTGACTGATGCCCTCTGCCTACTTCATCGCCGGCACCGACACCGAGATCGGCAAAACCTTTACCACCTGCGCCCTCCTCCACACTGCCCGCCGCGCCGGCCTGAGCGCCATCGGCATGAAGCCGGTGGCCGCGGGGGCCGAATGGCGCGACGGCGCCTGGGTCAATGAAGACGCCGCCCGCCTGCGGTCGGCGAGCAGCATCGATCCGGGGCTGGCCGACCTGAACCCGGTCTGCCTGCGTACGCCGGTTGCGCCGCACATTGCCGCCGCCATCGAGCAGGTGTCGATTGCGCCGGCGACAATTCTGGATGCCTTTGCCCGTTTGCGGGCACAGGCCGATCTGGTGCTGGTCGAAGGCGTGGGCGGTTTCCGGGTGCCGCTGACCGATACCTTCGATACCGCCGACCTGGCCGTCGCCCTGGACTTGCCGGTCATCCTCGTCGTCGGCATGCGACTCGGGTGCATCAACCATGCGCTGCTCACCGCCGAGGCCATTGCCGCGCGTGGCCTGACGCTCGCGGGCTGGGTGGCCAATCAGATCGATCCGGACATGCAGTGCGTTTCCGAGAATCGTCATGCCCTGGCACAACGCCTTGGCGCGCCCTGTCTGGGGCATGTGCCGTTCAATCCCGACAACGATCCGGCGGCGGTTTGCGCCCTGGTGTTGCCGACGCCGGACCGATGAGTGTCCGGGCGGTCGTGCACGGTGGATCAGTGCTAGAATTGCTGCGACGCAAAATAACGATAGCACTTCTCCCCAACTGATTGATCCCCCGCGCTGATGCGCGTCGCAGCACCCCTCGTCCGGGGTCGTCCGGGCGTTTCCCGTCTGCCGCCGTCGACACCACCCGCCCTGCGGGCCGGGATCATTGACCCCCCCGCCTGGAGCTGCCGTGTCCGTCTCGCTGACGCCCGAACAAATCAAGACCAACCTGTTGAGCGGCCTGACCGTCGCCCTCGCCCTGGTGCCCGAAGCCATCGCCTTTGCCTTTGTGGCCGGCGTGCACCCGCTCATCGGCCTCTACGCGGCATTCATGATGGGGCTGGTGACCGCGGCCATCGGCGGCCGGCCGGGCATGATCTCCGGTGCGACGGGCGCGCTGGCCGTGGTGATGGTGGCGCTGGTGGCCACGCATGGCGTGGAGTATCTGTTTGCGACCGTGGTGTTGATGGGCGTGCTGCAGATCGCTTTCGGCCTGATGAAATTCGGCAAGTTCATCCGCATGGTGCCCCATCCGGTGATGCTCGGTTTCGTCAATGGCCTGGCGATCGTGATCTTCCTGGCCCAATTTGGCCACTTCAAGGTGCCGGGGGCCGACGGCGCGCTGCAATGGATGCAGGGCGAGTCGTTGTACGTCATGGCCGCGCTGATCGTGCTGACCATGGCCATCATCTACCTCGTCCCGCGCCTGACCCGTGCGGTGCCCGCCTCGCTGGCCGGCATCGTCATCGTGTCGCTGGTGGTCATCTTCGGAGGCATCGACACCCGCACCGTGGGCGATCTGGCCTCGATCCAGGGCGGGCTGCCGAGCTTCCATCTGCCGACGGTGCCGCTGAACTGGGAGACCTTGCAGGTCATCCTGCCCTACAGCGCGATCCTCGCGGCCATCGGACTGATCGAGTCCCTGCTGACGCTGAACCTGATCGATGAGATCACGGACACCCGCGGCCAGCCCAATCGCGAATGCGTGGGCCAGGGGGTGGCCAATGTGATTACCGGCTTCTTCGGCGGCATGGGGGGCTGCGCGATGATCGGCCAGAGCATGATCAACATCGACAACGGCGCCCGCAGCCGGCTGTCGGGCATTGCGGCGGCGCTGTTTCTGCTCAGTTTCGTGCTCTTTGCCTCGCCCTTGATCGAGCAGATCCCGCTGGCCGCGTTGATTGCGCTGATGTTCGTGGTGGCCGAGAAAACCTTTGAATGGGCAAGCCTGCGCGTCCTGGGCAAAGTGCCGCGGCACGATGCGTTCGTGATCGTGGCGGTGACGGTGGTGACCGTGTTCACCGACCTGGCCATCGCGGTGCTGTTCGGCGTGGTGATTTCGGCGCTGGTGTTCGCCTGGCAGCACGCCAAGGAGATCCGCGCCGAGGTCGGTACCGAGGCGCATGGCTGGAAGGTCTACGATCTGCACGGCTCGCTGTTCTTTGCCTCGAGCCAGAACTTCCAAGGCCTGTTTTCGCCGCGCACCGATCCGGACGACGTGGTGGTCGACTTCCGCCACGCTCGCGTGGTCGACCACTCCGGGCTGGAGGCCATCGACGGCCTGGCCGAGCGCTACCGCGTGCTCGGCAAGCGCCTGCACCTGCGCCATCTGAGTCCGGATTGCCGCGACCTGCTGGGCAAGGCGCGCGATATGGTGGAGGTCAACCTGCTGGAAGACCCCCACTACCATCTGGCGGATGACCGCCTCGGCTGAGAGCCGCTACAGGACGTCGAACAGCTGCCGGTTCAATTCGTCGAGCCGGCGCTCGGCCATGATCGACTCATGCATGCAGCGCAGCCAGTCGGCGTAATGCGTGCGCAACTCGGCGTGGCTCTCGCTGGCCTGCACGACCCGCATCAGGTCGAGCTTGGTGTACGGCCCATGGAAGTGCTTGAGCGTGTTGATCATGAAGTTCTTGGCCTTGTCGAGCGCCTTCGGATCGCGCACGTCGGGCAGGCTGGCCAGGTCGAAGCTGGGCGCCGCGGGGGCGGTCGTCTGTGGGCCGGCAGGGTCGTTTGCGGCCTCGACCGGCTCGATATAGCCGCCATCGATCAACTGGGTGAGCGGTTCTTCAATGGTGTCACTGCCGATCAGCGACTTGAGGATCTCCAGCGGTTTCTTTCCGTCGACGAGGATCAGCAACCGTCGGAGGGCGGGCTTGAGGCGGTCGGCGCGCGTCTCGACCTCAGCCACGCCTTTTGCCGTCTTGGCGTAGGCAAGCATCATCGTTTGTCTCCAGGTGTGGATGCCTTGCAGCCGCCGCGGATTGTTCCGTCTATCGGGATGCAAGGGGGCAAGCTTTTTTCTGACTGACGAAGGGTCTCCAACTCCCCGGAGACATTCTCGGCAAATCGTCACAAAACATTACAGCAATTCTTGACGACCGCGGCCTGTGCGTGACATACCGCACGCAAACGGCGGATTCCGGGCGACGAGCGTTGCGGGTGGCGGTGTGTCGGCAGGCGGATCAGCTGCGCTGACGGACCTGCTCGAACAGGCAGATTGCCGCGGCGGCCGCGACATTGAGCGACTCGACCTGGCCCGGCATGGGGATGTGCACCTGAGTGGTGGCCATCGCCTGCAACTGCGCCGATAGGCCCTGCCCCTCGGCACCGAACAGCCAGGCGGTCGGGCCTGACAGGTCGAGCGTGAAGAGCGAACGGCTCTGTGCGCCGAGCACGGTCGCCGCGATCTGCCCCGTGTAAGCGGACAGCAGCGCAGGGACATCGACATGCTCATGCACCTGCATCCGGAAGTGCGCGCCCATGCCTGCACGCAGCACGCGCGGCGACCAGGCCTGAGCACAGCCTTCGGTCAGCAGCGCCAGTTCGATGCCCGCGCCGGCGGCGGTGCGCAGCAAGGTACCGAGATTGCCGGCGTCCTGCACCGCGTCGAGGACGATCAGGGAGGTGGTGTCGGACACCACCGGCGTGTTGCCCCCGGGTGTCTGCAGCAGCGCCAGCAGCCCCGATGGCGAGTCGACGGCGCTGACATGGGCAAACAGGGCGTCGGGCAGGCTGGCGACCGGGCAGCTGCCCTGGCAGCGCGCCAGCAGCGCGCGGTGTTCTTCCCGCAGGAGGCCGCTGTCGCTGATCACCAGTTGAGCCAATGGCCAGCCGGCGTCGAGGGCGGCGCTCACCAGGTGGGCGCCATCGAGTACCGTCAGGCCAGTCTTGCGCCGCTCGCGCCCGGAGGTCGACAGCGCGTGGATGCGCTTGACCAGCGGGTTGTCCCGCGAGTGAATGGCGATCATGCCGCGAGGCCGAGCGTCGCCACCGCGACGTTGATGAAGCCGAGACTGGTATTGACCGCGACCGCCTGCCGGATACGTGCGAGGGCGGCACCGCCGTCGGGCCAGCGCTCGGCCGCGACCGCCTGGCGCAGGCGCTGCCACGGTACGAACCAGACATAGGCATAGATGCCGACCATCAACAGCCCGACGCTCATCATGATGTGCCACGCGCGCGGGGCACCGGCGAAGCCGACCGCCATCAGGCCGCCGAAGCCGGTGATCAGGATGCTCAGCACCGCGACCCACACCATGGGGAAGAAGCGCGAAAAAACCCCCGCCCACAGACGCAGACGCTCCGGCGGTGGCAGCGCGCCCGCGGCCGGGCGCAGGCACAGGTAGGCAAAGGCCATGCCGCCGACCCAGACGATGACGCCGAGCAGATGGAAGAACAACAAGACGTGATGTGCGTTCATGCGGTCAGTCCTCGAACAGGGGCGGATTGAGCCAGAGGGCGCGTACCGGGCCGAAACTCTTGCGGTAGAAGTCTTTCACGCCGTGCTGGCGAATGGCCGCCAGATGGGCAGCGGTGGGATAGCCCTTGTGGCCGGCCAGGCCATACTGCGGGTAGGCGGCGTCGAGCGCGAGCATCTGCGCGTCGCGCACGGTCTTGGCGAGAATCGACGCCGCGGAAATGGCGGCGACCAGTGAATCGCCCTTGACCACGGCCTGCACCGGGTAGGCGATCTGCGGGCAGCGGTTGCCATCGACCAGTACTTCATCGGGCGCCACATCAAGCGCTTCGACCGCGCGCTTCATGGCGAGCATGGTGGCGTGGAGGATGTTGAGCGCGTCGATTTCCTCCACACTGGCTTCGGCCACCGCCCAGGCCAGCGCACGCTCGCGGATGATGGGCGCGAGTCGATCTCGCCGTTTTTCGGTGAGCTTCTTGGAGTCGGCGAGCCCGTCGATCGGCCGGGCAGGATCGAGAATGACTGCCGCGGCAACGACCGAGCCGCACAGCGGACCGCGCCCGGCCTCGTCGACGCCACAGATCAAGCGGTTTTCAGGGCTGGTCATGGGGGCTGGCCTCGAGCATCGGCAGGATGATATCGGCGGCCCGCTGCGCGGTGTCCTGGCGCAGCGTGTGGTGCAAGGCGGTGAAGCGCTCGGCCAGCGCGTGACGGGCGGCGATATCGTCGTACCAGCGCGCCAGCGCTTCGCCGAGCGCCTCCGGTGTGGCGTTGTCCTGCAGGAGTTCGGGTACCACGCCTTCATTGCACAGGATGTTCGGCAAGCCAACCCAGGGCAGATAGGCCATGCGTTTCATCAGGCGGTACTGCAGGTCGCCCATGCGGTAGGAGATCACCATCGGCCGCTTGAGCAACGCGGCTTCGAGCGAGGCGGTGCCGCTGGCAACGAGCACGACATCGGCGGCCGTCATGGCGTCGACGGCATGGCCGAACAGCAGGCTCAGCGGGAGATCCCTGGCGTCGGCGGCGTACTGCGCGTGCTCGAACAAGGTACGTGTCTCGCGGGTGGCAAGCGGTACCAGGAAGCGGGCGTCCGGGTAGCGCGCGAGCAGATACTTGGCCGTGTCGATGAACAAGGGCGCCAGATTGCTCACTTCCGATTCGCGGCTGCCGGGCAGCAGGGCAAAGACCGGCGCCTGCTGCGGCAGGTGCAGGCGCTCGCGGGCCTCCCGGCAGTTGGGGGCGAGCGGAAAGGTGTCGGCCAGCGGGTGGCCGACATAGGTGGCCGGAATGCCGGCCGCCGCGTAGATGGCCGGTTCGAACGGAAACAGGCACAACATGTGGTCGACGGCCGTGCGGATGCGCTTGATCCGGCCGCCTCGCCAGGCCCAGATCGAGGGGCTGACGAAGTGCACGGTACGCACGCCGTGGCGCCGCAACTGCTGTTCGAGCCAGAGGTTGAAGTCCGGCGCATCGACACCGATGAAGACGTCGGGTGGGTCTTTCAGGAGGCGGTTGAGCAAGGCGCGCCGCATGCGCGACAGCTCGCGATAACGCTTGAGCGCATCGACATAGCCGTGCACAGCGAGCCGGTCATACGGCCACCAGGCCTCGAAGCCGGCCGCTTCCATCTTGGGGCCGCCGATGCCTTCGCAGTGCAGCGCCGGCACGCGCGCCTTGAGCGCGGCAATGAGGTGGCTGGCTAGCAGGTCGCCGGATGCTTCGCCCGCGACCAGGGCGATGCGTAAGCCCATGGTGTCAGCGGACGATGCCGCGGCTGGAAACCGCAATGAAGTCCGAGAACAGCTTGACCACCTCGTGCTCGCTTGCCGCGCTGGCGATCGTCTGGCGGGCTTCGTCGAGGCTCAGGCCGGAACGATACAGCGCACGGTAGGCGCGCTTGATGGCCATGATGTCGTCGGACGAATAGCCGCGTCGCTTCAGGCCCTCGCTGTTGATGCCGTGCGGCCGCGACGGGTTGCCGGAGACCGTCACGTAGGGCGGCAGGTCCTGCAGCAGCACTGTGCCGACGCCGCAGAAGGAATGCGCCCCCACGCGGACGAACTGATGCACCCCGGTAAAGCCGCCGAGAATGGCCCAGTCGCCGACGTGAACATGGCCGGCCAGCGTGGCGTTGTTGGCAAAGATGGTGTGGTCGCCCACCTGGCAGTCATGCGCCACGTGGACATAGGCCATGATCCAGTTGTCGTTGCCGACCCGGGTGACGCCGGCGTCCTGCGAGGTGCCGACGTTGAACGAACAGTACTCGCGGATGGTGTTGCGGTCGCCGATCTCGAGCCGGGTGGGCTCGTCGTCGTACTTTTTGTCCTGCGGCGACGCGCCGATCGAACAGAACTGGAAGATCTCGTTGTCGGCGCCGATGCGGGTGTGCCCCTCGATGACCACATGCGGACCGATGCGTGTGTTCGCTCCGATCTCGACATGCGGGCCGATCAGGCTGTAGGCGCCGACACTGACGCCGTCGGCCAGCCTGGCGTCCGGATGAATGATGGCCGTCGGATGGATCATGGCTTGGTCTTGAGCGCGCACATGAGATCAGCCTCGGCGGCGATCTGGCCGTCGACCCGGGCGACACCGTGATACTTGTAGATGTTTCGCTTGGCGTTGACGATCTCCACTTCCATCACCAGCTGGTCGCCCGGGGTCACCGGGCGCTTGAAGCGGACATTGTCGATGCCGGCAAACAGCACCAGGGAGTTTTCGTCAGGCATGACCCCCATGCTCTTGAACGACAGCACGGCCGCGGCCTGCGCCATCGCCTCGACGATCAGGACGCCCGGCATCACCGGATGGTTCGGAAAGTGGCCCGGAAAGAACGGTTCGTTGATGGTGACGTTCTTGATCGCCACCACGCGCTTGTTCTCTTCCAGTTCGACCACGCGGTCGACCAGCAGGAACGGATAGCGGTGCGGCAGGTATTTGACGATCTCGTTGATATCTAGTGTGGTCACGACGCGGCTTCTCCCTTGTCCAGTCGTTTTTCAAGTTCGCGGATGCGTGCCGCCATGGCATCGAGATGGCGCAGGTGGGAAAACTCCCTCACCCAGTCTGCATGCGCCTGCAGTGGCAGGTTGGCGGTATACACGCCCGCTTTTCGTATTGATTTGGTGACCAGGGTGCCGGCGGACACCACCACGTCGTCGGCAATCTCGAGGTGGCCGATGATGCCGGCCTGGCCGCCGATCATGCAGCGCGCACCGATCCGGGTGCTGCCGGCAATGCCGACACAGCCCGCGACGGCCGTCATGGTGCCGATCTTGACGTTGTGCGCAATCTGGATCTGGTTGTCCAGTTTCACGCCATCGGCAATCACGGTGTCGTCCATGGCGCCGCGGTCGATCGTGGTGTTGGCGCCGATCTCGACATCATCGCCGATGACGACCCGGCCGGTCTGCGGAATCTTGACCCACCGGCCATCGCGCTCACGCGCATAGCCGAAGCCGTCGGCCCCAATTACCACCCCCGAATGAATGCGGCACTGGCTGCCGATCACGCAGTCAGGATAGATCGTGACATTGGCGCTCAAGCGCGTGCCGTCGCCGACCCGGCAGCCGCGGCCGACCACCGTGCCGGCACCGACCACCACGCCCTCACCCAGCACGACCGATTCGTCGACGCTGGCGCCGGCCTCGACACGGACCGACGCAGGAACCGCACTGCGGACACTGGCCCGCGGGTCGATGCCGGGCACGGGCACCGGTTCGGGATGGAGCAATTGCGCCACCCGCGCGAAATACAGATACGGTGCCTCGGCGACGATATAGCTCTGCCCCGCCGACGGTGTCAGCCCCTTGCCGACGATGACTGCCGCGGCGCCCGTGCTGTCGAGTTGCTTGCGATATTTCGGGTTGGCGAGAAAGCTGATGTCGTCCGGGCCGGCGCTGTCCAGCGGCGCCAGCGCGCGGATCAGCGTATCGCCCGGTCCGAGCAGTTCCCCGCCCAGTCGGGCGACGATCTCATCAACGCGCATGGCCACAACGTGCTCGCCCTTACGGGTTCTCGGCAAGCGCCTTGATCACTTTGTCGGTGATGTCGATGCTTGGGCTGGCGTAGACGGCTTCCTGGAAAATGATGTCGTACTTTTCGGCCTCGGCGATCTTCTTCACCACCTTGTTGGCACGGTCGAGCACCGTGGCCAGCTCTTCGTTGCGGCGCTGGTTCAGGTCTTCGCGGAACTCGCGCTGGCGGCGCTGGAAATCACGGCTCAGGTCGCCGAAGTCGCGCTCTTTCTTGCGGCGCTCGGCTTCGGGCATGGTCAGGCTGTTCTTTTCCAGATTGCTCTGCATGGCCTGCAATTCTTTGGCAATACCTTGCAGCTCGCCATCACGCTTGGCGAATTCTTTCTCGAGGCGCTGCTGGGCCTGGACGGCCGGCGCGGCTTCACGCATGACGCGCTCGGAATTGACAAAGCCGATGCGCGCCTGGGCCATGGCAGAGCCCGCACCCAGCATCAAAGCCGCAAACATATAAATTGAATAACGGGAAAACTTCACGCAAACCTCCGAAATATAACGGGCCGGCCCGGGTTAGAACACCGAGCCCAACTGGAACTGGAATCGCTGGATCTTGTCGTCTTCTTCTTTCTTGATCGGGAAGCCCACGCTGAGTTTCAGCGGCCCGATCGGCGAACTCCAGGAGAATCCAAGGCCGGCACTATAGCGCAGCTCACTGAACTCGAGCTTCTCGTCTTGACCCCACACGTTACCGGCATCGAAGAAGGCCGACAGGCGGAAGCTGCGGTCGCGCCCGGTGCCAGGCAACGGGAAATAGTACTCCGCGTTGGCGATGATGCGCCGGTTACCGCCGATGGCGTCCAGGTCTCCATCGGTGTTGAGGATCCGCGGACCCAGCGAGCTTTGCTTGAAGCCTCGGACCGAGCCAATACCGCCGGCGTAGAAGTTCTTGAAGAAGGGCAAGGGCTTGCCACCATACCCGACGGCCCAGCCCACCTCGCCGTTAAGCATGAAGGCCGAGTCCTGCCCGATCGGGAACCAGTACTGGTGCTGGTAGGACGCCTTGGCATAGCGCAGTTCGGCCGGCGGGATCGCGACTTCGAGGAAGGCGCGCTGGTACTGGCCCATGCGCGGATAGAGCAGGCTGTCGCGACCATCGCGCGACCAACTGACCGAGCCGAGCAGACTGGTGGCTTCATTGCCGAAGGCGGTGACGAAGTCCTTGTACTGCACCGGGCTGTCATCGAAGGTGGTGACCTCGGTGCGATCAACCGTCAGGCCGACGTTGATTCGATCGTCTTCCGCAATCGGGAAGCCGTAGCGCAGGCCCAGGCCGGTCGAGGCGGTCTTGTAGCGCGCCAGGTCGAGCGAGTCGGCATCATAGGTGCGGTGATAGACATCGAAACCGCGGCTGACACCGTCGACCGTGTAGTACGGATTGGTGTAGGACAGCGAATAGGTGCGGGTGCTCTCGCTGGTGTTGAGTTGCAGGTTCAGTGCGTTGCCCGAGCCGAACAGGTTCTGCTGTGCCACGGCCGCCGAGAGGACGACGCTGTCGGAACTCGAGAAGCCGACACCCAGCGACAGGTTGCCGGTCTGGCGTTCCTTGACCTTGAAGTTGACGTCCACCTGGTCGGTGGTGCCGGGCACGGCGGGCGTCTGCACCGCCACTTCTTCGAAGAAGCCGAGTCGGTCGAGGCGGACCTTGGATTTGTTGATGCGCTCGCCGTCATACCAGGCGCCTTCCATCTGGCGCATTTCGCGGCGGGCGACTTCGTCGCGGGTACGGTCGTTGCCTTCGACGTTGATACGGCGGACATACACCCGCTTGCCCGGATCGACGAAGATCGTGAACGCCACCTGGTGCTTTTCGCGATCCACCTCGGGGGCGGCGTTGACGTTGGCGAAGGCATAGCCCTCGTTGCCGAGGCGCTCCGTGATGGCCTTGTTGGTGTTGGTCAGCGCTTCGCGCGAGAACACGTCGCCGGCCTTGACCTTGACGAGATCGCGGTACTCGGCGTCATCCAGGATGAGGTCGCCGGTCAGCGAGACGGCCGAGACGGTGTACTTTTCGCCCTCGGTGACCGCGATGGTGATGTAGATGTCTTTCTTGTCCGGCGTGATCGACACCTGGGTGGAGTCGATGCTGAAGTCCAGATAGCCCTGGTTCAGATAAAACGAGCGCAGTGTTTCCAGGTCGCCCGACAGCTTCTGCTTCGAGTACTGGTCGGACTTGGTGTACCAGGTCAGCCAGCCCGGCGTGGTCTGTTCGAACAGGTCGAGCAGGTCCTCTTCTTCGAACAGGGTGGCGCCGACGATCTTGATCTGGCGGATCTTGGCGACATCGCCCTCGTCGACATCGAAACGCACGGCCACACGGTTGCGCTCGAGCGGGGTCACGGTGGTCTGCACCGTGGCCGCGTACTTGCCGCGGGTCAGGTACTGGCGCTTGAGTTCCTGCTCGGCGCGCTCCAGCACCGAACGGTCGAAAATGCGCGACTCACCCAGGCCGACGTCCTTGAGGCCCTTCTTGAGCGCGTCCTTGTCAAACTCCTTGACGCCGGAGAAGTCGATCTGCGCCACGGCGGGACGCTCATCGACCACCACCACCAGCACATCGTTCTCGACCTCGATGCGCACATCGTCGAAAAAGCCGGTGGCAAACAGCGCCTTGATCGACTCGGCTGCCTGAGCTTCGGAGAAGCGGTCTCCCACCTTGACCGGGAGATAGGTAAACACCGTGCCGGCCTCGGTTCGCTGGATGCCTTCGACGCGAATATCCTTGACGACAAAGGTGTCAAACGCGAACGCAGGTGCGGCCACGGACAGGGCTGCGAGCAGCCCGGAAAGAAGCTTCAGTTTCATTGAGGAATCAGCCAGAAATCAGGCGGTTGATGTCGTTGTAAAAAGCGAAAGCCATGAGCATGACGAGAAGGGCAAGACCGACTTGCTGGCCAATCTCCATCACGCGTTCCGGGACGGGGCCGCCTCGCAGCATTTCGATCACATAATACAGCAAATGCCCACCGTCCAGCACCGGGATGGGGAGCAGGTTGAGCACCCCGAGACTGATGCTGATGAGGGCCAGAAACTTGAGGTAATGGTCGAGCCCCATCTGCGCGCTCTGCCCCGCGTAGTCGGCAATCGTGACCGGACCGCTGAGGTTTTTCCACGACAGTTCACCAGTCAGCATGCGGCCGATCATGGCCAGGCTGAAGGTGCTCATTTCCCAGGTTTGTGCCACGGCCTTGCCCAGGCCTTCGAGCGGCCCGTGGGACACCGTGACGAACATCGACTCACGACTCTCCGGCAACGGCGCGACCATGATGCCCACCCGGCCAACAGGTACGCCGTCGCGCTCGGCGAGCGCCGGCGTCAGCACCCCCGCCATCCGGGCCCCGTCGCGCAGCCATGCGAACTGCATGGCGCGTTCGGGCGCCGCGCTGACCCGCTCGACCAGCTCCGCCCAGTCCTCGATGGGTTCTCGGTCGATCTCGATCACCGTATCGCCGGCGCGCAGCCCGGCCTGCGCTGCCGGTCCGTCGGCAACCACGTCGCCGACGACAGGCGGGATGAGCGGGCGATAGGGGCGGAAACCCAGCTGTGCGACCGGATCGTTCTTCTCCTCGTCGATGGTGATGCCCTGCAGCGACACATGGCGGGTGACTCGCGCGCCTTCGGCCGTCACCACCGTGACATCGATCGCGGGCTCGTCCAGTACGGCCTTGAGCAGGCGCCAGCGCCAGTCTTGCCAGGAGCGTACCGTCACCTCGCCCACCTGCACGATCTCGTCGCCACTGACAAAGCCGGCCTGGGCGGCCACGCTGTCGGGGCGAGTGACATCGACCCGCGCGCGCAGTTCTTCGACCCCGCCGACGAACACCACCCAATACAACAGCACCGCCAGTCCCAGGTTGGCCAGCGGGCCGGCAGCGACGATGGCGAAGCGGCGCCAGACGCTTTGCTGCGTGAAGGCGCGCGGGCGTTCGGCATCTGACACCTCCCCTTCCCGCTCGTCGAGCATCTTGACGTAGCCACCGAGCGGGAACAGGGCGAGCACCCATTCGGTGCGATCCTTGCCCGCACGCCACTTGAGCAGGGGCCGGCCAAAGCCGACCGAAAACCGCAGCACCTTGACATTGCACCAGCGCGCGACCGAGTAATGGCCGAGCTCGTGAATCAGGATCAGAAGCCCGAGACCGACCACGAAAGGAACGAGGTACTGGAAGATCGACATCACGCGGCCTCTGCCGATAGCACCCGCTCGCTGGCGAGTGCCCGCGCTTCGGCGTCGACGGCTTCGAGTTCTTCAATGCTGGCATCGCCGGCGCCGCTCAGGCGAGTCATGACCGCATCGACCACCCGTGCGATCGACAGGTAGCTCAAGCGGCCGGCGAGGAACGCGTCGACCGCGACCTCGTTCGCCGCATTCATTGCCGCCGGCACGCCGCGCCCGGCCCGCAGTGCAGCGTAGGCCAGTGGCAGGCACGGGAAACGGCGGTGATCCGGCTGTTCGAAATCCAGCCGCCCGATCGCGCACAGATCGAGCGGGCTGACACCGGCATCGATCCGTTCCGGGAAGGCCAGCGCGTGGGCAATCGGCGTGCGCATGTCGGGGTTACCCAGCTGGGCCAGCACCGAACCGTCGGCGTATTCGACCATCGAGTGGATCACGCTTTGCCGGTGAACAACGACGTCGATGCGCTCGGCCGGCACGCCGAACAACCAGTGTGCCTCGATCACCTCGAGCCCTTTGTTCATCATGGTTGCCGAATCGACCGAGATCTTTCGCCCCATCGCCCAGTTGGGATGGGCACAGGCTTCGTCCGGGCTGACGCGGGCCAGGGAGTCGACCGCGCGATCACGGAACGGTCCGCCGGAAGCCGTCAGCAGGACACGCCGGACACCCGCGGCGCCGGGGTCGCGCGCATACCCGGCGGGCAGCGCCTGGAAGACGGCGTTGTGCTCGCTATCGATGGGAAGCAGGGTCGCCCCGCCCGACTCGACGGCGGCCATGAACAGCGCGCCGGACATCACCAGCGCCTCCTTGTTGGCCAGCAGCACGCGTTTTCCCGCCCGCGCGGCCGCCAGTGTCGGTCGCAGCCCGGCCGCGCCGACGATGGCCGCCATGACCGTATCGACCTCCGGCGCTTGCGCCACGGCGGCGAGCTGGTCGGCGCCGTGCAACACCTCGGTGGTGCTGCCATGCTCGGATAGCAGGGTTTGCAGGCGGGCGGCCGCGTGCGGGTCGTCCACCACCGCATAACGCGCCTTGAAGCGGGTGCACTGCTCGGCGAGCCGCGCGAGCTGGGTGCGGCCGGTCAGGGCAAAGATGCGATAGCGATCCGGGTGTCGGGCGACCACATCCAGGGTGCTGACACCGATCGAGCCCGTTGCGCCAAGAATGGTCAAGCTTTGCATACCGTGCCTACGATGAATATCGGAACATGATGCTCCCGGCGCCGGCGCCGTCGTGCGCACTGACGGACAAGCGTTCAGCCGGTCAGCAACAACACCAGGCACGCCACCATCGGCAGCGTCGACGTCAAGCTGTCGATCCGGTCGAGGATGCCACCATGACCCGGCAGCAGCGCGCTGCTGTCCTTGATGCCGGCCTGCCGCTTGAGGAGCGATTCGAACAGGTCACCGATGACACTGATGGCAGTGAGCACCGCCAGTGCCATGGCTCCTAGGAGGACATTCTGCGTCGAGAGTTCAATCCCGAACAGCCGGGTGAGCGCCAGGCCGTAGAGCTCGACTGCGACGATGGCGCCGTAGACACCCTCCCAGCTCTTGCCGGGGCTGATGGCCGGCGCCAGCTTCCGCCGGCCAAAGGCGCGTCCGGAAAAGTAGGCGGCGATGTCGGCCACCCACACCACGGCCATGGCCGCGAGCAGGATCGCCACATCGACATGACGCAGATAGATCATTGCCAGTCCGGTTGGCACCACCACCACGGCGCCGACGAGTGCCGCCGGCACCCCCTGCCCCAGCGGCCAGCGACGCACCAGCCAGGGAAAGGCAAGCAGCACCCAGAATGCAACGGAGCACCACAGGAGGGGGGCCAGGATGGCGGCCTGTACGGACTGAACCCACAAGCCGCTGGCAACCGCCACGAACGCAACCAGAGCGCCGAGCGCCACACCATAGGCGATGCGGATGGCTGGCGACCATTTGGCGAGACCCGCCCACTCCCATCCGGCCAGGGCGGCGATTATCGCCACAAAACCGATCCATGCCGGCGCCGAAAACACCCCCAGGGCCAGCGACAGTACCGCCAGCATGACGATGGCGGTGAGAACACGGGCCTTAAGCACGGGAGGCGCCTTTGGCCGAGTCGGCGGCGGTTTCCAGTTGCTCGCTCGTTCGCCCGAAGCGGCGCTCGCGCTGGTTGTAGGAGGCCAGCGCTTCGTCGAACGCCGTGTCGCCGAAGTCCGGCCACAAGGTGTCGGTGAAATACAGTTCGGTGTAGGCGAGCTGCCACAGCAGGAAGTTGCTGATCCGCTTTTCGCCACCCGTGCGGATGAACAGGTCGGGCTCGGGGGCGAACGCCATCGACAGATGCGGTTCGAGCGCCTCTTCGGTAATGTCGGTGGCGGCGACACCGTCTGCCACCAACTTCTGAACGCCCTGGAGAATGTCCCAGCGCCCGCCATAGTTGGCGGCGACGGTCAGGTTCAGGCGGGTGTTGTCGGCAGTGAGTGCCTCGGCATCGCGGATCATGGCGACCAGCGAGGCATCGAAGCGGCTGAGGTCACCGATGACCCGGAAGCGGATGTTGTTCTCGTGGATGCGCTCGATTTCCTTCTTGAGCGAACGCATGAACAACTGCATCAGAAACGAGACTTCGTCGGCCGGGCGCCGCCAGTTCTCGGAGCTGAACGCAAACAGCGTCAGATGCGAGATGTTGCGCTCGATGCAACAGCGGATGATGGTGCGCACCGTCTCCACGCCGCGGACATGGCCGGCAACGCGGGGCAGGAAGCGCTTGCGGGCCCAGCGGCCGTTGCCGTCCATGATGATGGCAACATGCTGCGGCCCGGTGTCACGCGCCGGAATGGCGCGTGTGGAGCTGGCGAATTTGGATGTTGCCATCCGGGATGGTGATCCAGAGTCGAGCGGCGTGGCGCCGGCTCAGACCTGCATCATGTCCTGTTCTTTCTGCACCAGCAGTGCATCGACTTCGGCAATGTACTTGTCGGTCAGTTTCTGGATGTCGTCCTGGGCCTTGCGGTCTTCGTCTTCGGAGATCAGCTTGTCCTTCAGGGCGTCTTTCAGCGAACTGTTGGCGTCGCGGCGCAGATTGCGGATCGCCACCTTGGCGCCCTCGCCTTCCTGCTTGACGACCTTGATCAGGTCACGGCGGCGCTCTTCGGTCAGCGCGGGCATCGGCACGCGGATCAGATCACCGACGGCTGCGGGGTTCAGGCCCAGATCGGAGTCACGGATCGCTTTTTCAACCTTGCCCACCATGTTCTTTTCCCACGGCTGGACGCCGATGGTGCGCGCGTCGATCAGGGTGACGTTGGCCACCTGATTGACCGGCACCATGCTGCCGTAGTAGTCGACGGTCACATGGTCGAGCAAGCCGGTATGCGCACGCCCGGTGCGGATCTTTCCGAGGTCGTTGTTCAGCGCTTCCACCGATTTCTTCATTTTCTTTTCGGTGGCGACTTTCAGTTCAGAGATCATCTCGGGTTCCTCAGCAGTAGACCAGCGTGCCTTCATCTTCGCCCATCACGACGCGCTTGAGCGCACCGGGCTTGAAGATGCTGAACACGTTGAGCGGCAACTTTTGATCGCGGCACAAGGCGAAGGCCGTTGCGTCCATCACCTGCAGATTGCGGCTGATGGCCTCGTCGAAACTGATCCGGCTGAACCGCTCAGCATGGGGATCGCGCTTCGGATCGGCGGTGTAGATACCGTCCACCTTGGTGGCCTTGAGCACGATTTGTGCACCGATTTCGGCACCGCGCAACGCAGCGGCAGTATCCGTCGTGAAAAACGGGTTGCCGGTACCTGCGCCGAAAATGACCACACGGCCATTTTCCAGATAGCGGATCGCCTTGCCCCGGATATAGGGCTCGACGACCTGCTCGATGTTCAGCGCCGACTGGACGCGAGCCACCACGCCTGCCGCACGCATGGCATCGGCCAGTGCCATGGCATTCATCACGGTCGCCAACATGCCCATGTAGTCGGCTGTTGCGCGATCCATGCCGGATGCCGCACCGGCCATGCCCCGGAAAATGTTGCCGCCGCCGATGACCACCCCCACCTGGACGCCCATGCGGGCGACCTCGGCGACCTCACCCACAATCCGCGAGACGACATCCGGGTTGATGCCGTAGGCATCATCACCCATCAGGGCCTCTCCGGAGAGTTTCAGCAGGATGCGCTGGTAAGCGGGGGTTGTCATGCGGGGCTCTCCGGCAATTACTTCTTCGCCGCAGCGGCAGCCTGGGCAGCCACTTCAGCCGCGAAGTCATCGACCTTCTTCTCGATGCCTTCGCCAACGATGTACAGCACGAAGCTGCCGACCGTTGCGTTCTTCGACTTGAGCAGCGCCTCGATGGTCTGCTTGTCGTTCTTGACGAACGGCTGACCCAGCAGCGTCACTTCCTTGAGGAACTTCTGCACCGTGCCTTCAACCATCTTGGCAACGATGTCGGCCGGCTTGCCGGATTCGGCGGCCTTTTCGGTGGCGATGCGGCGCTCGGTCTCGATCAGCGCAGCGTCGACCTGGTCGCTCGACAGGGCCTTCGGCTTGCTGGCAGCGATGTGCATGGCCAGGTCGCGGCCCAGCTCGTCGTCACCGCCGACCACGTCCACCAGCACGCCAATCTTGGCGCCGCCATGGATGTAGCTGGCCACGGCGCCTTCGGTCTGGATGCGGCTGAAGCGACGGATCGACATGTTTTCGCCGATCTTGCCAACCAGTGCTGCGCGGACGGCTTCCACCGTCTGGCCGTCGATTTCCAGTGCAGACAGCGCGGCCACGTCAGCCGGGTTCTGCTTGGCCACCAGTTCGGCCAGCTTGCCGCCGAGCGCCAGGAAGTCGTCGTTTTTGGCAACGAAGTCGGTCTCGCAGTTGAGTTCGACCATCGCGGCCAGCTTGCCGTCGTCGGCAATCCAGGTGGCCACGATGCCTTCCGCGGTCACGCGGCTGGCTGCCTTGCTGGCCTTGTTGCCCAACTTGACGCGCAGGATCTCCTCCGCCTTGGCCAGATCGCCGTCAGCTTCGGTCAGCGCCTTCTTGCACTCCATCATCGGCGCGTCGGTCTTCTCGCGCAGTTCTTTCACCATGCCTGCGGTAATTGCCGCCATGCTTACTCCTGAATTCTGTAATTGAAACGTGGTGCGTACCGGTCTCAGCCCTGGGCTTCGTCGGCAGCGCCTTCTTCCACTTCCACTTCGACGAACTCGTCGCCACCGGCGGCCACGATTTCGTGCATGGCCTGGCTGCGGCCTTCGAGCACGGCATCGGCTGCGCCACGGGCGTAGAGGCGGATTGCGCGGCTGGAGTCGTCGTTACCCGGGATCACGAAATCCACGCCTTCGGGCGAGTGGTTGGTGTCGACCACGGCAACGATGGGGATACCCAGCTTGCGGGTTTCGGTGATGGCGATCTTGTGATAGCCAACGTCGACCACGAAGATGGCGTCCGGCAGGCCGCCCATATCCTTGATGCCGCCGATACTCTTGCGCAGCTTCTCGATCTCGCGGGTCATCATCAGCGCTTCTTTCTTGGACAGGCGCTCGATCGAACCGTCTTCGACCATGGTCTCCATGTCCTTCAGGCGCTTGATCGACTGCTTGACCGTCTTGAAGTTGGTCAGCATGCCGCCGAGCCAGCGCTCGTCAACATAGGGCATGCCGCAACGCTGCGCTTCTTCGGCGATGATTTCGCGTGCCTGGCGCTTGGTGCTGACGAACAGGATGGTGCCCTTGTTGGCGGCCAGCTTGCGGATGAAGTCCATCGCTTCGCGATAGTTGACCATCGTCTTTTCGAGGTTGACGATGTGAATCTTGTTGCGCTGGCCGAAGATGTACGGGGCCATGCGGGGGTTCCAGAAACGGGTCTGGTGACCAAAGTGAACGCCGGCTTCGAGCATCTGGCGCATCGTGACGTTAGACATTGTGTTGCTCCTAAAGGGTTGAGCCTCCGCCCGGACGCAACCTTGCGGTCGCTACTGCCCGCCAGGCGGACAGACCCTTTCCAGTGGAAAACCGGGCGTGTGGATTTGTCTTGCCCGATCACCACGATCAAGCAAGCTCGCAAGTATAGCAGTGCAACATGACAGCGCTCAAGCGCCGCAGCGCCGTGAATCAAGCCCAAGATTGCTGGCAGCGGCGCCATGCGATAGCCTTTCGCCTTTACCGACCCCTGCCTGGCCCATTCCAGCATGACCATCGACATCAAGAACTCAGAAGACATTCAGCGCATGCGCGTCGCAGGCCGCCTCGCCTCGGAGGTGCTCGATTTCATCACGCCCCACGTCAAGCCTGGCGTGACCACGGATGAACTCGACAAGCTCTGCCACGACTACATCGTGAACGTCCAGCAAGCCATTCCGGCGCCGCTCAACTACGCACCGGCCGGCTATACGCCGTATCCGAAATCCATCTGCACCTCGATCAACCACCAGGTGTGCCATGGCGTGCCGAGCGACAAGGCGCTCAAGAAGGGCGACATCGTCAACATCGACATCACCGTCATCAAGGACGGCTACCACGGCGACACCAGCCGCATGTTCCAGGTGGGGTCGGGCGTATCCATTCTCGCCAAGCGGCTGTGCCAGGTGACGTACGAGTGCATGTGGGTGGGCATTGCGATGGTCAAGCCCGGCGCACGCCTGGGTGACATCGGCGCCGCCATCCAGAAGCACGCCGAAGACAACGGCTTTTCGGTCGTGCGCGAGTTCTGCGGCCACGGCATCGGCAAGAAATTTCATGAAGACCCGCAGGTGCTGCACTACGGCCGGGCCGGAACGGGCCTGGAACTGAAGGCCGGCATGACCTTCACCATCGAGCCGATGATCAACGCCGGCAAGGCGGCCATCTCCGAACTGCCCGACGGCTGGACGATCGTCACCAAGGATCGCAGCCTCTCCGCCCAGTGGGAGCACACCATCCTAGTCACCGACACCGGCGTCGAGGTGCTGACCGTCTCTGACGGCACGCCGGCGCGCCCTGCCCTGGTGGATGCGCTTCTGTCATGACCGCACGGGCCGCCGTTGACCCTCAGCGCGCGGCCATCGCCGCCGTGCGCGACACCGTCCGCGAGGGCGAAAAAAAGCTTGCCGCCAGCTATGTGCAGCACCCGCTGACCCGCGCCTATCTCCGGGGGCGCACCGCACTGGTCGATGGCGCCCTCAAGCAGTTGTGGCGCAGCTTTGCACTGCCGGCCGAGATTGCCCTGATTGCCACGGGGGGCTACGGTCGCGGCGAGCTGCATCCACACTCGGATGTCGACCTACTCATCCTGCTGCCGGGCGAGGTCGGTCCCGACAGCGAAGCGGCGCTGACCGGCTTTGTCGGTGCGCTGTGGGACATTGGCCTGCATATCGGCCACAGCGTACGCACGGTCGACGAATGTATCGAGACCGCCCGGCAGGACGTCACCATCCAGACCAATCTGCTGGAGAAGCGTCTTCTGGCCGGGCCGCGCGCGCTCTTCGATCAACTCGAGGCGCAGCTGCATGCCGATCTCGACGTGGCCACCTTCTTCGCGGCAAAACAACGAGAGCAGGAACAGCGCTATGCGCGCTACGAAGACAGCCCCTACTCGCTCGAGCCCAACTGCAAGGAGAGCCCCGGCGGGCTGCGTGACCTGCAGGTGCTGGGCTGGGTGAGCCGGGCGGCCGGGCTTGGCAAGAGCTGGCGCGATCTGGCCCACCGGCGGCTGATCACGGCCGATGAGGCCAACGATCTGCGCTCGGCCGAGCGCTTCTTGCAGCATGTGCGCATCCGCCTGCATCTGCTCGCCGGCCGGGCGGAAGACCGGTTGTTGTTCGATCACCAGGAAAACCTCGCCAAGGCCTTCGGCATCAAGCCCACCGCCGGCAAGCGTGCGGCCGAGGTGCTGATGCAGCGCTACTACCTCACCGCCAAAAAGGTGATGCAACTCAACACCTTGCTGTCGCTGAACTACCAGGATGTGTTGTTCGAGCAGGAGCGCGCCGCGCCGTTCTTCATCAACGAGCGTTTCCAGAGCGTCCGCGACCTGCTGGATATCCGGGAAGACGACCTGTTCGAGCACACGCCCTCGGCCATGCTCGAAGCCTTCCAGATCCTGCAGCAACGCTCCGAACTGACCGGCATGACGGCCCGCACCCTGCGCGCCTTGTGGATCAATCGCCGCCAGATCAACGCCCGCTTCCGGGCCGACCCGGCCAACCGCGAGCGTTTCATCTCGCTGCTCAAGGCGCGCCGCGGCATCGTCCATAACTTCCGCCGCATGAACCAGTACGGCATCCTGAGCAACTACCTCCCGCCCTGGCGCAAGATTTCCTGCCAGATGCAGCACGACCTGTTTCATGTGTATACGGTCGATCAGCACACCATGATGGTGTTGCGCAACCTGCGCCGATTCACCATGGGCGAGCACGCGCACGAATATCCGCTGATGACGCGGCTGATGCTGGGCTACCAGGACCACTGGCTGCTGTATGTCGCCTCGCTGTTCCACGACATCGCCAAGGGGCGCGGCGGCGATCACTCCAAGCTCGGCATGGTCGATGCCCGCAATTTCTGCGAGCAACACGCCATGGCGCCGGCCGAAACGGCCCTGGTCGAATGGCTGGTGGAGAACCATCTGGTCATGTCGCATGTGGCGCAGAAGGAAGACATCACCGACCCGGCGGTCGTCGAGCGCTTTGCGGCGCGCGTGGGCAACGAGGAGCGCCTGGTCGCGCTCTACCTGCTGACCCATGCCGACATCCGAGGCACCAGCCCCAAGGTCTGGAACGGCTGGAAAGCCCGCTTGCTCGAAGACCTCTTCCACGCAACGCAACGCTTGCTGCGCGGCGCCTCGGCCGTCGAGGCGCTGGGGCTGGACGACCGGCAGCAGGATGCGGCGCGCATCCTGCGCTATTTCGGTTTGCGGCCGGGGACTGAAGACGCGCTGTGGGCGAAGCTCGATTCGGTGTATTTCATGCGCCACTCGGCCGACGAGATCGCCTGGCACACCCGCCATCTGTATCACCGGCCCGACAGTCCCGAGCCAGTGGTCAAGGCGCGCCTGAGCGAAGGCGGCGAAGGCCTGCAGGTGATGGTGTTCACGCACGACCAGCGCGATCTGTTCAAGCGGCTGTGCGGCTTCTTCGGCAAGCTGGGCTACACCATCCTGGACGCCAAGGTGCACACCACGCGGCACAATTTCGCGCTCGACAGCTTCGTGCTGCAAAACCCGGGCGGCGACGCCCACTACCGGGATCACCTGGCCCTGATCGAACACGAACTGACGACGCGACTGAGCAGCGATGCGCCGATCGATCGCCCGACCGACACCCGGCTGTCACGCAAGGTTCGGCATTTCCCGGTGGCGCCGGCAGTGAGGCTGCGTGCGGACGACAGTGGCAAGCACTACATCCTGACGCTCACCGCCGCCGACCGCCCGGGCCTGCTGTTTGATATCGCCGACACCCTTGCCTACCACGAAGTGTCGGTGCTGGCCGCCAAGATCTCGACCCTGGGTGAGCGTGTCGAAGACACGTTCCTGGTCACCGGGCGCGGCTTGTCGAGCGACACCCATGTGCTGCGGGTCGAAAAGGATCTCATCGACAAGCTGAAAATCTAGCCCGTCGCCCGCGCCTCGGCGCGTCAGACGACCGCGGCCGCTTCCCCGGTTTGGGGAAGCGGCCGCGTTGTTTTTACCCGGGTCCGACGGGCGTGATGGGTCTGTTTGGTGTCGCGGGACAGCCGTCAGGCAGTGTCCTTGACGCACAGGCTGTCGAGAATGCAGCGCACTCGCACCATGGCCTCGTGCAGGACCACCTCGATACTGTCGAAACTGATGCCCTGCTCGCTCGACGCCCGGCCGGCCGCGAAGTTCGCCACCACGTTGATGGCCGCGTAAGGCAGTTCCAGCTCACGCGCGAGCACCGCCTCCGGCATGCCGGTCATGCCGACCAGGTCGGCGCCATCACGTTCGAAACGGTCGATCTCGGCCGCCGTTTCCAGGCGTGGCCCCTGCGTGGTGGCATAGACGCCGCCATCGTGAATCGCCTGGCCGGCTGCCGCTGCAGCGGCAAGCAGGCGCTGGCGCAGGGCCGGATCATACGGATGGGTGAAATCGACATGGTGCACCGGCTGGTCGAGCGCATCGAAATACGTGCTCTTGCGCCCCCAGGTGTAATCGATGATCTGATCGGGCACCACCAGCACCCCGGGGCCGAAATCGGCGCGGATGCCGCCGACCGAGGCCACCGAGATCACGCCCTGCGCGCCGGCGTGCTTGAGCGCCCACAGGTTGGCGCGGTAGTTGACCAGATGCGGCGGAATCGTGTGGCCGTAGCCGTGCCGCGCCAGGAACACCACCGGCTGATTGCACACCTGCCCGAAGGTCAGCGCGCCAGAGGGCTCGCCGTAGGGCGTGCGCACCACCTCGCGACGGGTGATTTCAAGTGACGCCAGTTGCGTCAGACCGCTTCCGCCGATGATGGCCAGCATCCGGGCTACTCCTGCTGCAGGTGAAAAAGGGCGCAGATTTTACCACGCAGCCGGCCGGCAACTGGCACACACCTTCTGGCGGAAGCCTGCTGCAACGCCACAGGCCATGATAGAATCCGCCCCTTTTCAAACACTTCCGGCGCTTTCATGTCCCGCTCCATTCGCAACATTGCCATCATCGCTCACGTTGACCACGGCAAAACCACCCTGGTCGACCAACTCCTGCGCCAGTCCGGCACCTTCGCGGCCCACCAGGCCGTGTCCGAACGCGTGATGGACAGCAACGATCTCGAAAAAGAGCGTGGCATCACGATTTTGTCGAAAAACTGCGCCATCCAGTACGGCGACACTCACATCAACATCGTCGACACCCCGGGGCACGCCGACTTCGGTGGCGAGGTCGAGCGCGTGCTGTCGATGGTCGACGGCGTGCTGCTGCTGGTCGATGCGGTCGAAGGCCCGATGCCGCAGACCCGCTTCGTGACCCGCAAGGCGCTGGCCATGGGCCTCAAGCCGATCGTCGTCATCAACAAGATCGACCGCCCGGGTTCGCGCCCGAACTGGGTGATCGACCACACCTTCGACCTGTTCGACAAGCTCGGCGCCACCGAAGAACAGCTCGACTTCCCGGTGGTTTACGCCTCCGCGCTCAACGGCTTCGCCATGCTCGACGCCGACAAGCCCGGCACCGACATGAAGCCGCTGTTTGAAGCCATTCTCGAGCATGTCGACCAGCCGGATGTCGACGCCGACGCGCCGCTGCAGATCCAGATCTGTTCGCTCGACTACTCCACCTACATCGGCCAGCTCGGTATTGGCCGCGTGCGTCGCGGCCGCATCATGCCGAACCAGGAAGTGGTCGTCATGTACGGCGACGAAAACCGTGGCAAGGCCAAGGTCGGCCAGGTGCTGACCTTCAAGGGCCTCGATCGCAGCTCGGCCGAATCGGCCGAAGCCGGCGACATCATCCTGGTGTCGGGTATCGAGCAGGTGAATATCGGCGTCACGCTGTGCGCGCCCGATGCCCCCGCCCCCCTGCCCCCCATTGCCGTCGACGAGCCGACGCTGACCATGAACTTCATGGTCAACACCTCGCCCCTGGCCGGCCGTGAAGGCAAGTTCGTGACCAGCCGCCAGATCCGCGAGCGTCTGGAAAAGGAACTGCTCAAGAACGTCGCCCTGCGCGTGAACTACACCGCCGACTCGGAAGTCTTCGAGGTGTCCGGCCGTGGCGAACTGCACCTGACCATCCTGCTTGAAAACATGCGCCGCGAAGGCTACGAGCTGGCCGTGGGCCGCCCGCGCGTGGTGTTCAAGGACATTGACGGCGTCAAGTGCGAACCGTACGAAATGCTGACCGTCGACGTCGAGGAAGAACACCAGGGCGGCGTGATGGAAGAACTCGGCCGTCGCCGCGGCGAACTGCAGGACATGCAGCCTGACGGCAAGGGTCGCGTACGCCTCGAATACCGCATCCCGGCACGCGGCCTGATCGGCTTCCAGGGCGAGTTCCTCACCCTGACCCGCGGTACGGGTCTGGCCAGCCACGTGTTCGACGACTACGGCCCGATGGCCGGTAGCATGGCGGACCGTCGCAACGGCGTGCTCATCTCCCAGAATGACGGCGCCGCCGTGGCCTATGCCCTGTGGAACCTGCAGGACCGCGGCCGCATGTTCGTGAACCCGGGCGATGCGCTGTACGAAGGCATGGTCATCGGCATCCACACCCGTGACAACGACCTGGTGGTCAACCCGATCAAGGGCAAGCAGCTGACCAACGTGCGTGCCTCGGGCACCGACGAAGCCGTGCGCCTGGTGCCGCCGATCAAGCTGACGCTGGAGTCGGCGATCGAATTCATCACCGACGACGAGCTGGTCGAGATCACACCCAAGTCGATCCGCCTGCGCAAGCGCTTCCTGAAGGAACACGAGCGCAAGCGCGCCGGCAAGTCGGGCGAGTAAGCCCGCTCACCGCAGCGGCAAGCACCCCGGCAGAAAGCCGCCATCGAGAGATGGCGGCTTTTTTTGCGCGAGTCGCGCTGCGGCAGCGCCACCGACAAAAAAACGCCCCGGGGCTACCGGGGCGTTTGTTCAAGGCTGCGGGCGACCGGTGCCTACGCAGCGGCAGGCGTGGCGTGCGGGTCGGTATGCTTGGCGCGGCGGCGCTGGATCATGACGATCAGTGCGAGCACGGCAAATGCGGGCAGGAACATCCATTCCTTGGCGGGGCGCTCGTTCGGGATCTCGACCGCAGTGATCTTGAAGCCCTGCTCGATACCCAGTTTTTCGGCCTGTGAGCCGAAATCGACGCCGACCACCTGGATGTCTTCACCGAATGGCACCACCTTGACGCCAGCGGCCGCCAGGCGCGCCTTGGCGTTCTCGGCCTTCGGGCCGAGCGGCAGCAATACGCCCTTGGCGATCTCCTTGCCGTCGATATTGATGCCTTCGATGAAGATGCGCAGCCGGTCATTGTCAGGCACGGCGTTGACCGCCTCGATGGCCGGATTGCCATGCAGGCGCTCGTACGGCGGGAAGACTTCGTCCATGACGAAGCCCGGGCGGAACAGCACGAAGGTCAGCACGATCAGCACCGCCGATTCCCAGCGCTTGCTCCGCGTCATGAACCAGCCTTGCGTGGCGGCGGCAAAGATCAGGCTTGCCACGGTCGCACTGAACAAGGTCAGGAACAGGTGGAACGGCCCCTCGATGTCGATCAGCAGCAACTGGGTGTTGAAGATGAACATGAAAGGCAGCACCGCGGTGCGGATCGAGTAGGTAAAGGCGGTGATACCGGTCTTGATCGGATCGGTCAGCGCAATACCCGCCGCTGCGTAGGACGCCAGCCCCACCGGCGGGGTGACGTCCGCCATCAGGCCGAAATAGAACACGAACAGATGGACGGCGATCAACGGCACCAGTAGTCCATTCTGCGCACCGACCTCGACAATCACCGGCGCCATCAGGGTGGACACGATGATGTAGTTGGCGGTGGTCGGCAGGCCCATGCCGAGGATCAGGCAGATGAAGGCCACCATGAACAGCATGATCACGATGTTGCCGCCGGAGAGCGTCTCGACCAGCTCGGTCATCACCAGGCCGACGCCGGTCAGCGTCACGGTACCGACGATCACGCCGGCGGCGGCGGTGGCGATACCAATGCCGATCATGTTGCGCGCACCGGTGACCAGCCCGTCGAGCAGGTCCTGAAGGCCGCGACGGAACTCCACGCCCGGGTTGCTCACGCCACGGAAGAAGGCGGTGATCGGGCGCTGCGTGACCAGGATGAAGCACAGGAACATCGTGGCCCAGAATGCCGACAAGGCCGGGGAGAGCTGCTCGACCATCAGGTTCCAGATCAGCGCGGCGACCGGCAGCAGGTAGTGCAGGCCGGACTTCAGCGTCGGCCCCACGTCCGGCAGGCTCTCGATCGGGTCGTTCGGGTCGTCCATGTGCAGCTCGGGGTACTTCGTCGCCAGCTTGAGCAGTGCGATGTAGGCGATGCCCATCAGGATGGCGATGATGACGATGGAGCCCTCTGGCGCCACCGTCTTGATCCAGCCCAAGCCCCAATACACGATGCCCGCCAGGATGATCAGACCGGAGACCGTCATGGTAAAGCTGACCAGGCTTTGCTGCCAGGGCTTCGGGTTCTCGCGCGGGATGCCCTGCAGGTTGGCTTTCATGGCCTCCAGGTGCACGATGTAGAACAGCGCGATATAGGAGATCAGCGCCGGCACGATCGCGTGCTTGAGCACCTGCACATACGGGATGCCGACATATTCGACCATCAGGAAGGCCGCTGCGCCCATCACCGGCGGCATGATCTGGCCGTTGACCGAACCGGCCACCTCGACCGCACCGGCCTTGTCGGCCCGGTAGCCAATGCGCTTCATCAGCGGGATCGTGAAGGTGCCGGTCGTCACCACGTTGGCGATCGACGAGCCGGAAATCACGCCGGTGGCCGCCGAGGCCACCACCGCGGCCTTGGCCGGACCGCCGCGCAGGTGGCCGAGCAGGCCGACTGCGCTCTTGATGAAGTAGTTGCCCGCCCCCGCCGTTTCGAGCAGTGCACCGAACAGCACGAACAGGAAGATGAAGCCCGAGGAAACCCCCAGCGCCACGCCAAACACGCCTTCGGTGGTCAGCCACAGGTGGCTCATGCCCTTGGCCAGCGACGCGCCCTTGTGGGCGATCATGTCGGGCATGTGCGGGCCGGCGAAGATGTAGATGATGAAGACGATGGCCAGGATCACCATCGGCAGGCCCAGCGCACGGCGTGCGGCTTCAAGCAGCAGCACCATGCCGGCCACGGCAACGATCAGGTCGTAGTCGGTCGGGCTGCCCGGACGCTCCGCCAGCTGCGAGTAGAACAGAAAGAGGTAGGCCGCGCAGAATGCGCCCACGAACGCCAGCAGCCAGTCCACCGCCGGGATGTATTCCCGCGGCGAGCGCTTGAACGCCGGGTAGGCCATGAAGGCCAGGAACACGGAAAAGGCCAGGTGGATGGCGCGGGATTCCGTGTCGTTGAACACCAGGACCCCGAAGGTAAAGGGGAGCGGCGATGCGATCCACACCTGAAACAACGACCAGGCCAGCGCAATCAGCATCATCGCCCGGGCGACGGCGCCGCTGGGTTTCCGTCCGCCCGTATCGGCTTCAGCAACAATCTGCTTGAGTTCTTCGTCGCTGAGCTGGTGATGCTCTTTTGTCTTCTTGACGCCAGCCATGACTTCGTCTCCGTGCGTAGTAGCGGTTGGTTGGATAAAGGAGGGGTGCCCTTATCGCACAAACGTACGTATTAGTACACCGGCGGACCTGCTTGCGCAACGATGTGGATTAAATCGGCCGGCATGGCGCCGGCCGACACCGGGCCGATTACATCCAGCCCTTTTCCTTGTAGTACTTCATGGCGCCCTCATGCAGCGGCGCGGACAGGCCGTTCTTGATCATCTCTTCGGGCTTCAGGTTGGCAAAGGCCGGGTGCAGCTTCTTGAAG
>QQUN01000068.1 GCA_008501585.1 Pseudomonadota bacterium
CATGGCGGTTCCGGCCTGGGCCTGTCGATCGTCCGCCAGCTGGTCGAAGGCATGGGCGGGCGGGTGGGCGCCGACAGTGCCGCGGGGGTCGGGAGCACCTTCTGGTTCGAACTGCCCTTTGGCCGGACCCTGATGCGCCTGCCCCAGCAGGCCGGCGCCGGCGAGCGTCGCGCACTCGAAGTGCTGATTGTCGACGACGAGCCCTACCAGCGTGATGTCCTGCTCGGGATGGCGGATCAACTGGGCTGGAACGCCGAGGCGGCCGAATCGGGCGAGTCGATGATCGAGCGGGTGCTGATGCGGATGACCAGCGGCCGGCCCGTCGATTGCGTCATCCTCGACTGGCGGATGCCCAGCCTCGACGGCCTGAGTGCCCTGCGGATACTGCGCGGACGCCTCAAGGGCGTGTCGCTGCCGGCGGTGATCATGACCACGGCCCACGATGTGGACGATCTGCGCAGCCAGGGTGCCGACACGCTCTCCGACCGGATCCTGCCCAAGCCGGTCAACCCGTCGACCCTCTTCAACCAGGTCAATGAAGCACTCGTGGCCAGCGGCAAGGGCTATGACCATGTGCTGACCGCCACCGCCATCAGCGACGGGCACAGTCGCTGGCTGCCTGGCGTGCATGTGCTGGTGGTCGATGACAGCACGCTCAACCTCGATGTCTGCCGCCGGATCCTGGAGCGCCAGGGCGCGACGGTGAGCGTGTGCAGTGACGGCGAGCAGGCGGTGCACAAGGTCGAGTCGGGCGAAGCCTTCGACCTGATCCTCATGGACGTGCAGATGCCGACAATGGACGGCTTTACCGCCACGCGCCGGATTCGCCAGCTGCGCGATGTCGGGCAGCTGCCGATCGTCGCGCTCACCGCCGGCGCGCTGCCGACGCAAATCGCGCAGGCGGAGGATGCGGGCATGAACCAGGTGCTGTGCAAACCGCTCGACCCCGAGGATCTGATCCGGGTCGTGCGCCAGCAGATCGAGGTGGTGCGGCGCGCCTCGCTGCCGGTCGAGCGCCTGCCCGAGCTGCCCGCGCCGCGCGAGAGCGCGTCGGTGCCCGCGGCCTTTCCGGAGATTGCCGGGATCGACCGCGAGCAGGCCCATCGGCGCATGCAGGGCGACGCCGATTTCCTGCAGACCCTGCTCACCCGCTTTGCTGCCGAGGCGAGTGAGGCGCCGGCACAGATCGACGCCATGCTCCGCTTCGGCCAGGCAGCGTCGGCGGCGGCCCACCTGCACAAGCTGCGGGGGATTGCCGCCAACTTTGCCGCCAGCCGCTTCGTTGCCAGCGCCCATGCGCTCGAACGGGCGCTGGTCGACGGTGCGCCGGCGGAGGCGCCACCGCACCAGGCGTTTGCCGAGGCCCACGCCGAGCTCATGGCCGGTATCGACGCCTGGCTGGCCGAGCAGCCGCCCGAGGTGGGCCGGCGCGATGCGGACATGGCGCCGGTGGGCCGCGAAGCGCTCGAGCGCCACCTCGTCTCGCTCGAGGCCATGCTCGACAGCCACCTGCTGTCCGCCGGTGTGCTGAGCGTGGAGATCGAGTCGATGCTCGACGGCAGCGCACTGGCGCTCGATTTCCGGCCGGTGGCGCGGGCGGTGCGCAACCTCCGCTACGCGGTGGCCATGGAGGCGCTGGCGCATTTCCGCTCGGCGCTCGATTCACAGGAGGTGGCGTGAGCGTACGACCGCGGATCCTGCTGGTAGATGACGCCCCCGACAACGTGCTGGTGCTCGGCCGGGCGCTCGAGGTGGTGTACGAGGTGCAGTTCGCCACCTCCGGCGAGGCGGCGCTGGCCCTGGTCGCCCGGCGTGCGCCGGACCTGATCCTGCTCGATGTGGTCATGCCCGGCATGGACGGCATCCAGGTGCTGCGCCGCCTGCGCGCGAACGAGCCGACCCGCGACATTCCGGTCATCCTGGTCAGCGCCGATGTCTCGGAGCAGACCCAGATCGACGGGCTCGATGTCGGCGCCGACGACTATCTGACCAAGCCGGTCATCACCTCGGTGCTACAGGCCCGGGTGCGGAATGTGCTGCAGCGCAAGCGTGCCGAACGCCAGCTGCGCCTCGCTTCGCTGGTCTTCCGCCACAGCGGCGAGGCGATCATGGTGACCGATCGCGACAACCGCATCATCGACATCAACCCGGCCTTTACACGCCTGACCGGCTACAGCCTGGACGAGGTGCGTGGCAAGAACCCGCGCATGCTGGCATCGGGCCGGACCTCGCGCGAGGAGTACGAGGCGATGTGGAGCGCTGTGCTCAACGAGGGGCTGTGGCAGGGCGAGATCTGGGACCGCAACAAGGCCGGGGAGATCCAGCCCAAGCTGCTGACCATCTCGGTGGTCCGCTCGCCCGAGGGCGGGGTCGAGAACTTCATCGCCATTTTTACCGACATCAGTGAGCGCAAGGCAGCGCAGGAGCACATCGAGTTCCTCGCCCATCACGATTCGCTCACCGGGCTGCCCAACCGGCTGATGCTCAAGCTCACGCTGGAGCACGCGCTTGCGCACCAGCAGCGTAGCGGGTGCCGGCTGGCGGTGATGTTCATCGACCTCGACCGCTTCAAGGAGATCAATGACAGCCTGGGGCATCCGGTGGGGGACGGGCTGCTGCTGGAAGTGGCGCAGCGCCTGTCCGGCGGCGTGCGCGAGAGCGATACGGTGGCCCGCCTGGGCGGCGACGAGTTCGTGGTGGTGCTGGACGACGCCGACGCCGAGGTGGCGGCGCGGGTGGCGCGGCAGCTGGTCAAGGCGCTCGGCCGGCCCTACGAGGTGCTGGGCCATGCGCTGCGCACCTCGGCCAGCATTGGCGTGTGCCTCTACCCCGACGACGGGGATTGCTACGAGGAGCTGATGAAGAACGCCGACCTGGCGCTGTATGACGCAAAAGGCAAGGGGCGCAACAACTTCCAGTTCTTCCGCAGCGAACTGAACGTGGCGACCTCGCGGCGGCGCAAGATCGAATCGCGGTTGTACCTGGCCTTCGAGCACCGGCGGCTGGCCCTGCACTACCAGCCCCAGATCCTGCAATCGAACGGGCAGGTCTGCGGCGTGGAGGCCTTGCTGCGCTGGCACGACAGCGAGCTGGGCTGGGTGCCGCCCGACCAGTTCGTGCCCATCGCCGAAGACACCGGCCTGATCCTGGCGATTGGCGCCTGGGTGCTCGACGAGGCCTGTCGCCAGCTCAAGGCGTGGCAGATGGCCGGCATCACCGGTGTGAGCGTCGCGATCAACCTGTCGCTCCATCAGTTCCGGCAGGCTGGCCTGCCCCGCCTGGTGGCCGATGCGCTTGCCCGCCACCAGTTGCGCGGCGCCGACCTGGTGATCGAACTGACCGAATCGGTGGCGATGCAGAACCCGGAAGCGACGATCGAAATCCTCCAGGCCTTGCGTGCGCAGGGGGTGTGCCTGGCGGTGGACGACTTCGGCACCGGTTATTCGTCACTGGCCTACCTGAAGGTGCTGCCGATCCAGCGCCTGAAGCTGGACAAGAGCTTTGTGCGCGACATCGAGACCGATGCCAACGACGCCGCCATCTGCTCGGCGACGATCGCCATGGCGCACGCCATGGGCCTGGGCGTGATTGCCGAGGGCGTGGAGACCCAGGCGCAGCAAGACTATCTCGCCTCGCTCGGCTGTGATGTCATGCAGGGCTTCCTGCTGGGGCGCCCGATGCCGGCGGAGCAGGTGTTCCCGGCGCCGCCGGCCCCGGCAGGTGCGCAAGGAGAAAGCGATGGCTTCGATTCTGATCGTTGATGATGCGCCCGAGAACATCCTTGTGCTCGGCAAGGTGCTCATGGGGCGCTACGACGTCCACGTGGCCACCTCGGGCGAGGAAGGCGTCGAGGTGGCCAGCGCGCAGCAGCCCGACTTGATCCTGCTCGATCTCTACATGCCGGGCATGGATGGGCTGGCGGTGATGCAGCGCCTGCGCGCGTCGGCAACGACCCGCGACATCCCGGTGATGCTGGTCACCGCCGAAGTGTCGGCGACGGTGCGCCAGACGGCGCTGGCCGCCGGGGCGGTCGATGTGCTCGAGAAGCCGGTCGACATCCCGCAACTGCTGGGGCGTCTGGCCCGCCTGCTGGCGCCGTGATGGGGCGCGGCGAGCGGTCCACGGACGGCCCATCGACCGAGGCGATGCCATCGGTGCTGCATCGCACGGTGATGCGCCGATTTGTCGTGATGGCCGCGATCGCGGCCGTCGTCGTCGGCGGGCTGGCGCCCTTTGCCATCGAACGCCACGAGGCGTCCCGCATCGATGTCATCGCGGCCCGCGAACAAGGCTATCTGTCCAGCGTCGATGTGTCCTTGCGCCAGGAGTTTGCCGAGATCAACGGCAACCTCCACGTCCTCGCCACGCTGGTCGGTGCGCTCCATGCCACCAGCGCGGCGGATGCGTTTGCGCCGCGGGTGGAGCAGGCCTTCAGTGCCGCAGCCGAAGGCTATCGCCGCTATGCGCAGCTGCGCTTCCTGGATGTGAACGGCATGGAGCAGGTGCGGGTCGACTACCGCGACGGGCAGGTGGTGCCGGCGGCGCAGCGTCAGGACAAGTCGGCCCGCCCCTACTTCCAGGCGGCGATGGCCCTGCCGCCGGGCCAGCACTATGTGTCGCCGCTGGAGCTGAACATGGAGCACGGGGCGATCGAGACGCCCCTCAACCCGACCATCCGCTTCGCCGCACTGGTGTCGGACGTGTCCGGCGAGCGGGTCGGCGTGGTGGTGCTCAATTACCGCGCCGAGGCGATTGCCGAGCGGGTGCGCGAAACCGTGCCGTTTTCGCATGGGGTCAGCAGCCTGCTGATCGATGAGGGCGGGCAAGCGCTGGTCGGCGGGCGGGCCAGCCTGGGCGAGGCCGTGCTGCATCGCCAGGACGACGCGGACCTGTCGGTCACCCAGCCGGCCTTGTGGGCGGCGCTGCACGAGGCGCCGGAGGGGCGCTGGCGCGGCCCGGCGGGCCTCTATCTATTCCGTTCGGTCGATCCGCTCGGGGCCGATGCCGCCTTCGGCACCGCTGCCCACGCCGGCCAGTTTGCATGGACGGTGCTGCGCTTCATCCCCAATGCATCGCTCAACGCGACCTCTTTCGTCCGCTCGGGGGAGGGGCGCAGCCTGCTGGCCGGCATGGCGCTGGGCCTGCTCGGCGCGCTCTGGCTGATTGCCTATTATTCGGTGCGCGAGTCATGGCAGCGGCTGCAGCGGCTGCGCGCGGCCGAGGCCCGGGAAGCCGAGCTGGGCGCCCTGATCGATGCGGCGCCCGGCGGCATCCTGGTCACCGATGGCGCGGGGCGGATCGTGCGGGCCAACCAGGCGATGGAGACGCTCTTCGGCTACGCGCCCGCGGCCTTGCAGGGGCAGTCGGTGGACATGCTGCTGCCCGAGCGCCTGCGCGGCATCCATGCCCAGTTGCGCGAGCGCTTCATGGCCGGCCCGGGGCATCGGCCGGTCCGCTCCGCCGGCGAGCATGGGGATTTCGTCGGGCTCAGCCGCACGGGGGAGGAAGTGCCCGTGGCGGTCAGCCTCAATGTGCTCTATCACGACGACACGCCCTACATCGTCAGCAGCATCGTCGATCTGCGCGAACACAAGGCGCAGGCGCGCGAACTGCAGCAGGCCAAGGAGCAGGCGGAGTCGGCCAGTCGCGCCAAGAGCAACTTCCTGGCCACCATGAGCCACGAGATCCGCACGCCGCTCAATGCCATCATCGGCGGGACCTACCTGCTCGGCCAGTCACGGCTCGAAGCGTCGCAGCGCAAGGACCTGGAGACCATTGAGGTGTCGGGGCGGAATCTGCTCGGCCTGATCAACGATGTCCTCGATTTCTCGAAGATCGAGGCGGGCGAGCTGGAACTCGACGCGCACGACTTCCGCCTCTCTTCGGTGCTTGAGGAACTCCAGCAGATGTTCGCGCCGGTGGCCGCCGCCAAGGGCGTCGGCTTCGAGGTGGCGGCCGTGCCCGACGGGCTGCCGGCGGCGCTGCATGCCGATGGCAATCGCCTGCGCCAGATGCTGATCAACCTGATCGGCAATGCCATCAAGTTCACCGAAACCGGGACGGTCAGCGTGCACGTTTCCTGCCGCACGCCGCCGGGCGAGACGCCGCTGCGCCTGCGCTTCGGCGTGCAGGACTCGGGCGTCGGGATCGCGCCGGATGTGCTGCCGAAGCTGTTCGATGCCTTTTCCCAGGCCGATGCGTCCACGACCCGGCGTTTCGGTGGCAGCGGGCTGGGGCTGTCGATCGTCAAGCGGCTGAGCGCGCTCATGGGGGGAACGGTGGGGGTCGAGAGCCGTCTTGGCGAGGGCTCGCTGTTCTGGCTGGAGCTGCCATTCGCGCCCGCGCAGGGGCCCTTGCCCGAGCCGGGCCGCGGGCGACCGGAGCGGCCGCTGCAGGTGATCATCGCCGACGACGACGAGACCGACCGGCGGCTGATGATGGAAGTGTGCACGCGCTTTGGCTGGGCGGCCACGGTGGTCGAGAGCGGACAGGCGCTGGTCGATGCCTGTCTGGCGCGGGTGGTCGGCGGCGGCCAGATCGACTGCATCCTCCTCGACTGGCGCATGCCGGGCATGGACGGCATCGAGGCGATCGCGCGGCTGGGCGACT